>NZ_FPIX01000001.1:0-722549 GCF_900119205.1 Pseudomonas sp. NFACC16-2
AACGCCTTGAAGACCGAAGGCAGAAGCGAACAGAGCTGAAGGCTACCCAAGGTAACCTTCAGCTCTGAAAAGATTTTACCGGACACTAGTGACGCTCCCGCATGGGAACGCCGCCAGGGACGCTCCGCGTTCCGCTTCTGCAAGGTGACGCAGAGCGTCACAGGATGCATTCCCACGCAGAGCGTGGGAACGATCAAACCTGTGGGAGCCGAGCTTGCTCGCGATAGCGGTGGGTCAGGCTCCATCTATGTTGGATATACCGCCGCCATCGCGAGCAAGCTCGGCTCCCACAGGTTTTTGCGGTTTGCCCAGGATTTAAGGAATGCCACAAGGGTTATGTCGACTGACGGGTTTCGATGTTGTCCAGTGCACGATTCGCCAGCAGGCTGCCCAGTTCGATCAGTTGCTGAATGCCCAGGAGGAAATGCCGGCGTGAACCGTCCAGGTCAAACGCCAGGTCGTTGACCATGGCATTGGCCGAAGCCAGGGTTTCGCTGAGGTTGGCAAGCAGGCTTTCGGTGTCGATGTCTTTGTTGACGGTGAAGAGTTGGCCGGGGGCAGGTTCTGCTTCGGGTTTGTCCGGCTTGGGGTTCAGGTAATGGTCGAGGACTCGGTCGGTGACTTCGTCGTGTTTTTGAGACTTGGTTTTTGGACGCGGTGACGTTGGATCGGTGTTCGGTGGGTTCGGGGTTACTTTGAACATGAATGAATCTCCAAATCAGAAAAAGGAGACCATCAACCTCGCTACCAAACGAAGGTGGCGGCCATACGCGGGTTGGTAGACCGGTGACTTGGAGAACCGGCGCGTCCGAAGACGCCCTGCGCATGACCGCCATAAAACAGATCCCAAAAAGACCTCTGTTGCAGGGGTTGTGCGACAAGTCAAAAGCCGGGCTACCAAACCCGATCGCTGATTCATCAGCGACCCGGAAACGATAGAATCTGCCTCCCAAGCGCACAAGCCGGCGGATTCTGGCGCAGTTGTAGGCAATGGCGCAAGACAACGTAGCCTGTTCCAGAGCACTCCTACATCCCGATAAACACCCCTTCATTTTGTGAGTGTTTCGCACTGGAGCGCCAGCCCGGTCAAGCGGGAGCAAGCTCCCTCGCTACAGCGTAGGTGCGCCTGTCGGGTGGGATTCAAGGCAAGCAAACCCACCCCCACAATCTTTCCAAGCCGATCACAATTCACACGGCCAATCAAAATCCCGTTAGTCGCCACCCCCCGCCATGCATTAAAGTAACGCCCCCAGCCCCGGCGTTATCCGAACGCCTGGGGCCACCCTTTCCAGGAACAGTCACCGATGGAACATCGTGAAGCGCTGCTGGCGCTGCGAACCTTTCTTTCAACGCAGATTCTCGGCCAGGAAAAACTCATCGAGCGCCTGCTCATCGCCCTGCTCGCCGACGGCCACATGCTGGTGGAAGGCGCGCCGGGGCTGGCCAAGACCAAGGCCATCAAAGAACTGGCCGAAGGCGTCGAAGCGCAATTCCATCGCATCCAGTTCACCCCCGACCTGCTGCCCGCCGACATCACCGGTACGGAAATCTACCGCCCGGAAACCGGCAGCTTCGTGTTCCAGCAAGGGCCGATCTTCCACAACCTGGTGCTGGCGGACGAAATCAACCGGGCCCCGGCCAAGGTCCAGTCGGCCTTGCTGGAGGCGATGGCCGAGCGCCAGGTCAGCGTCGGGCGCAGCACTTATGAACTGTCGCCGCTGTTCCTGGTGATGGCCACACAGAACCCGATCGAGCAGGAAGGCACCTACCCGCTGCCCGAAGCCCAGCTCGACCGCTTCCTGATGCACGTCAAGATCGGTTTCCCTGACGCCGCGGTGGAACGCCGTATCCTGCAGCAGGCCCGGGGTGAAGCGCTGAACGGCGAGACCAAGCCCGAACGCCGAGTGAGCCAGCAGGCGATTTTCTCCGCGCGCAAGGAAATCCTCGGGTTGTACATGGCCGACGCCGTGGAGGAGTACTTGGTGCAACTGATCATGGCCACCCGCAACCCGGCCAAGTTCGATCCGGAAATGGCCGAATGGATCGCCTACGGCGCCAGTCCGCGGGGCTCCATCGCCCTGGACCGCTGCGCCCGTGCCCACGCCTGGCTCGCCGGACGCGACTTTGTCAGCCCCGAAGATATCCAGGCCGTGCTGTTCGACGTGCTGCGCCATCGCATCATCCTGTCGTTCGAAGCCGAGGCCGCTGGCATCGATCAGGACCGGGTCGTGCAGCGGATTCTCGACGTCGTCGCTGTCGCTTGAGCATGTGTCATGAATAACCCACTGGCGCCCGCACCGGGCATCCGCGTCAGCCTCGCAGAGCTGATCGAGATGCGCCATCGCGTGCGCGAAGTGCAGTTGTTCTCGACCCCAGGCCAGCGCAGCCCGTTGATCGGCCTGCACCACTCCAAACTGCGCGGGCGTGGGGTGGATTTCGATCAGGTGCGGGTCTATCAGGCCGGCGACGACGTACGCACCATTGACTGGCGCGTCACCGCCCGGACCCAGGAGCCCCACACCAAACTGTTCCACGAAGAACGCGAGCGGCCGATCTTCATCATGATCGAGCAAAGCCACCGGCTGTTCTTCGGTTCGGGGCTGGTGTTCAAGTCGGTGCTCGCCGCCCAGGCCGCCAGCCTCATAGGCTGGGCCGCGCTGGGGCATAACGACCGGGTCGGCGGCCTGGTGTTCGGCAATAACACCCATTACGAGGTCAAGCCGCGACGCAGCAAACAGAGCCTGTTGCAATTGCTCAACCGACTGGTGCGGGTCAATCAGTCACTGCACACCGAGGCCGAGCCGGATCGCGACTCGTTCGGCATCGCCCTGCGCCGGGCCCGGGAAGTGCTACGGCCCGGCAGCCTGGCGATCGTGATTTGCGATGAGCGCGCGCTGTCCGACAGCGCCGAGCAACAGTTGAGCCTGCTGTCGCGCCATTGCGACCTGTTGTTGCTGCCACTGTCGGACCCGCTGGATCATGCCCTGCCCGCCGCCGGTCTGCTGCGGTTCACCCAGCGTGGTTCGCAGCTGGAACTCGACACCCTGAATTTCGAACTGCGCCAGACCTATCGCGCCCAGGCCGAGGCGCGCCAGGAACGCTGGGAGATGCTGGCGCAGAAACTGCGAATCCTGATGCTGCCCCTGAGTACCCAGGGCGACATGGTCGAGCAGCTGCGCGACTACCTGAACCCCAAGCGGGCCGGGAAAAGCCGATGAGCAGCCTGGATCAACTGCAACCGCTGATGGCGCCGCCGCCTATCGGTTTCTGGCCACCCGCGCCAGGCTGGTGGCTGCTGCTGGTGTTGATCCCATTGCTGGGCCTGGGCCTGTGGCAGCTGCGCCGGTTCATTCCCATCAAGCGCACCGTCGCCCGCGCCGAACAACCCCTCGACCCGGTGCGCCTGGCCGCGCTTGCCGAACTCGCCCTGCTGCCCAAACCCTACGACGGCGCGCCGGCCGGGGCCTGGCTGCAACAGCTCAACGGGCTGCTCAAGCGCCTATGCCGCAATCACTACCCCTACAGCCAGAGCCACACCCTCAATGGGCGCAAATGGCTGGCGTTCCTGGATAACCGCTGCCCGGCCGCGGGCCTGACGCGCTGGATGATCTTGGTGGAAGGCGCCTACAAACCCGAATGCAAGCTCGATGACAAAGCTATCGCTGGCCTGACCCAGGCGGTCGAAATCTGGATTCGCAAACATGTTTGAGTTCGCCTGGCCGTGGGTATTCGCCCTGTTGCCGCTGCCTTGGCTGATGCGCCTGGTGCTGCCGGCGGCCGATAGCGGCGAGCCAGCGCTCAAGGTCAGTTTCCTCGGGGACCTGGAAGGCCTGGTGGGTCGCCGGGCGCGGGCCAATCTGCCGACCTGGCGGCAACAGGCGCCCTTCATCCTGCTCTGGCTGCTGTTGCTGATCGCCGCGGCTCGACCGCAGTGGTTGGGCGAGCCATTACCCATTGCCGCCAGCGGCCGCGACCTGCTGGTGGCGGTGGATGTCTCAGGTTCCATGGACTTTCCCGACATGCAGTGGAAGGACGAAGAGGTCAGTCGCCTTGTGTTGGTCCAGCACATGCTCGGGGACTTTCTCGAAGGCCGCGAAGGTGACCGGGTCGGCCTGATCCTGTTCGGCAGCCAGGCCTATCTGCAAGCACCGCTGACCTTCGACCGCCGCACCGTGCGCCATTGGCTCGATGAGGCGCGTATCGGTATCGCCGGCAAGAATACGGCCATCGGCGACGCCATCGGCCTGGCCCTCAAGCGCCTGCGCCAGCGCCCGGCCCACAGCCGCGTGCTGATCCTGGTCACCGACGGCGCCAACAATGGCGGCGAAATCGACCCCCTCACCGCCGCGCGACTGGCCGCCGACGAAGGCGTGAAAATCTACCCGATCGGCATCGGTGCCGACCCGGAACAAAGCGGCACCACGGGTTTGCTCGGCGTCAACCCGAGCCTGGACCTGGATGAACCGACACTCAAGGAAATCGCCCAAGCCACCGGCGGCCAGTATTTTCGTGCCCAGGATGGCGCGCAATTACTGGCGATCAAGACCACCCTCGACCAGCTCGAGCCGGTGACCCAGCAACCGACCCAGGCCCGTCCTGCCCTGGCGCTGTATCACTGGCCCTTGGCCGTTGCGCTGCTGTTGAGCATGTTGCTGGTGGCCCGGGCGCGCTGGCCGGACAATCCGTTGCAGCGCCTGTTCAACCAGCCGCTGTTCCAGCCGGCCCAACACACCGAGTGGCGCCAGCGGCTCAAGCGCCTGCGCTTGCGGAGGCGTCGATGATCGCCTTCTGGCCACATTGGCTACGCCCCTGGTTCGTATTGCTGCTACCTCTGCTGGGCTGGTTGCTCTGGCAACTGTGGCACCGGCAGAAACGCGTGGGTCGCTGGCAGATGATCCTGCCGCCCGCCTTTCATGCTGTGCTGCTCAGTGGCGGCAGCGGCCGTGAAAGCCGGCTGCCATGGATTGCCCTGGGCCTGGGTTGGCTGTTGATCGTGCTGGCGTTGCTGGGGCCGAGTTGGGCGCGGGTCGAACAGACCAGCCAGAAACCCGCCGACCCGCTGGTGGTGGTGCTGGAACTGACCCCGGAAATGCTCGCCACCGACGTCCCGCCCACGCGCCTGGAGCAGGCCCGGCGCAAGGTACTGGACCTGTTGCAGAACCGCAGCGACGCCCAGACCGCGATCATCGTCTATGCCGGCAGCGCCCATACGCTGGTGCCGCTGTCCGACGACCTGTCCACCAGCGCCAACCTGCTCGAAGCCCTTGCGCCATCGATCATGCCGCAGAGCGGCCATCGTGCCGACCTCGCGGTCCGCAAGGCGCTGGCCCTGTTGGACCAGGGCGAACTGGGCCATGGCCGGATCCTGCTGATCGGTTCGTCGCTGAACGAGCAGGAACGCCAAGGCATTCGCCAGGCCCTGGACGGTTCCGCCACACAATGGCTGATGCTCGGCATCGGTACCCGCGAAGGCGCACCGGTGCCCCAGGAAGATGGCAGTTACCTCAAGGATGCGCAGGGTTCGATCCTGCTGCCACGCCTGGACAGCCCGGGCCTCAAGGCCTTTGCCAACAAGCTGGACGGCCGCTACCGGCCGGCGCGCCTGGACGACAGCGACCTGCGCGGCCTGGGCCTGTTGGACGGCCCTCGTCATCTGCGCAGCGACGGACAAACGCTGCGCCTGGACACCTGGGCCGACCAGGGCTATTGGCTGCTCCTGCCCCTGTTGCTGCTGGCCGCCTGTGCCGGACGGCGAGGCTGGCTGTTCTGCCTGCCACTGTTATTCATGTTGCCGCAAACCGGCCACGCCTTCGAATTCCAAGACCTGTGGTTGCGCGCCGACCAACAGGGCCAGCACTTGCTCAAGCAAAAACGTCCCGCCGAAGCCGCCGCCCACTTCGAGGACAGCCAGTGGCAGGGCGTCGCCCTGTACGAAGCCGGCCAGTACAGCGAAGCCGCCCGACGCTTCGCCGAAGGCCACGACGCCCGTGCGCACTACAATCGCGGCAACGCCCTGGCCAGGAGCGGCGAACTGGAAGCCGCGCTGGATGCCTATGAGCAGGCCCTGGAGTTGCAACCCGACCTGCGCCCGGCCCAGACCAACAAGGCCCTGGTGGAAAGTTTGTTGAAACAGCCGGCCCCCGTGCCGGAAGAACCCAAGCCTGCCGAAAGCGAGGAGCCGGCCCCCACCGAGCAATCGCCGGATACCGACTCACCCACCCAGTCTTCCGAACCGGGACAGCCCTCTCTCGAGGCAAGCGCGACATCGGACGAGCCCCAGCCCCCGCGCACGGCACAACCGCCTACCGCCCAGGATGTACCAGGCAGCGAACTGCCCGATGAGCAGACCACCACCCCGCCACTGCGTCCTGCCGCGGGCCAGCGCAATGAAGAAGAACAGCGCCAGGCACTGGAACAATGGCTGCGCCAGATCCCGGATAATCCAGGGGAGCTGCTCAGACGTAAATTCTGGTATGAACAGCAAAGCCATCAGGCCCAGGAAAAAACCAAATGACCCGCTTCACCACCTACTTCCTCGTGTTGCTGCTCTGGGCCTCCGGAACCCAGGCTGCGCAGCTGACGGCCAGTGTGGACCGCAGCCGCCTGAACTCCGGGGAAACGGTGGAGCTGACCCTTGAATCCAACGACGCCACGTTGTTCGGCAAACCGGACCTGGCTCCGCTCCAGGCCTTGTTCGATGTGCGCGGTACCCGTCAGGTCAACCAGTTGACGACCCTTGACGGTGAGAACCGCGCCACCACCCGCTGGATCGTGACCCTGCTGCCGCGCCAAAGCGGCACCGTGATCATTCCACCGTTGCAACTGGGCGAAGTGACCAGCCAGCCGATCACCCTGCAGGTGATCGAAAGCGAAACCCGCAACGCCTCGCAGCCCCTGGCAGCGGTGTTTATCGAGGCCAGCCTCGACCAGACCGACGTGTATGTTCAGGCCCAGGCGATCTTGACCCTGCGCATCTACCATTCGGTGTCGCTGTACGACGACAGCAGCCTCACGCCGCTGCACATCCCCGATGCCCGCACCGAGCAACTGGGCGAATCGCGCACCTATGAAAAAGTCATCAACGATGTCCGCCATGGGGTGATTGAACTGCGCTACGGCATCTACCCACAGCGCAGTGGCGAACTGACGATTCCGGCCCAGACATTCAGCGCCACCCTGGTCGAGCCGGTGGCCCAGGACGCCGTACCTTCGGGCCCCAAGCCCGGCCAGTTGATGCGGGTAAGCTCCGCGCAACTGTTGCTGCGCGTCAAGCCCAAGCCTGCCAGTTATCCGGCCGACGTGCCCTGGCTGCCGGCACGCAGCCTGTCCTTGAGTGAAAGCTGGAGCCCGGAGCCGACCCACAGCCAGGTGGGCGATTCCCTGACCCGCAGCCTGACCCTGGAAGCCGAAGGCCTGGCCAGCGCCCAGTTGCCACCGCTGCCGGCCACGGAGATCAATGGCCTGCGGCGCTATCCGGACCAACCGGTACTCAGCAGCCGCAACAGTGAACGCGGGCTGGTGGGCAGCCGCGAAGACCGCGAGGCCCTGGTGCCCAATCGCAGCGGCACCATCGAGTTGCCACCGGTGGAAGTGGTCTGGTGGAACACCCTGGAAGACCACCTGGACCGCACCAGCCTCCCGGCGCGGACCCTGCAGGTGGCGAACAATCCAAGCCTGATGGTGGACACGCCGGCCGGCACGGCGCAGATCGTAACAACCGTCGACAGCGACATGCTGTGGTACTGGCAACTGAGCACCTTGGTCCTGGCTTGCACGACCGTGCTGGGCTTCGCCCTGTGGTGGCGCGGCCGCTGGCAGCCGGCCATCCTGCGCTCGACCCAGACCGGACCGAGCCCACGCACCCTGCTGGATGATCTCAAACGCACCTGCCTGGCCAACGATCCCCACGCCACCCGCCAGGCCCTCGACGCCTGGGCCCGCCAGCAACCGGAAACCCTGGCCGACATGGCCGCGCGCTTCGTGCCGCTGTCCGACGCCCTGGACGGCCTCAACGGCGCGCTCTACAGCGAGACCGGCCAGCATTGGCAGGGTGAAGACCTGTGGCGGGCGATTCGGGCGATTCCCCCCACCGATGGGGCGCAGGCTTCTGCCAGTGATTCCGGGTTGCCGCCGTTGTACCCCAAGTAACTCACGCATTCATGCAGAGCAATTGAGCCAGCCACAGCACCTGTGGCGAGGGGATTTATCCCCGCTGGGCCGCGAAGCGGCCCTAACACTGTCGACTCCATCAAACAGACAAATGAATATGTGAGATTCCAAGGCTGCTTCGCAGCCTATCGGGGATAAATCCCCTCGCCACAGAGTTGGCTCCAGATTCGATCGGTACATCCAACGAAGTTCAGCAAGTCCTCGCCCCCATTTCCCAGTAAACTCTGCTTCTTTTAGCCGCCCCTCTTCACGCGGCCATCATCTGTTTCCTGGAGTACACCTTGCGTCTGTTTCACACCTCCGACTGGCACCTGGGGCAAAACCTCCACGGCCAGGAGCGCGACTTCGAACACGCGTGTTTCCTCGACTGGCTACTGCGCCAGCTGGCCGGCGAAAAACCCGATGCGCTGCTGATTGCCGGCGATATCTTCGACACCGTGAATCCGCCGGTCAAAGCCCAGGAGCGACTCTACGACTTCATCGTCAGCGCCCATGAACAAAACGCCAACCTGACCATCGTGATGATCGCCGGCAACCACGACTCCGGCTCGCGTATCGAACTGCCTGCGCCGCTGATGCGACGCCTGCGCACCCACGCCCTGGGCAGGGTGCTGTGGCTGGACGACGGTCAACTGGACGTCGAGCGCCTGTTGTTGCCGTTGCCCGATGCCAAAGGCAAGGTCAAGGCGTGGTGCCTGGCCCTGCCGTTCCTGCGCCCTGCCGAAGTCACTGGCGCACAGCTGGGCGACGACTACCTGCGAGGCATCGGCCAGGTGCATGAGTGGCTGATCGCCGCGGCCAATAGCAAGCGCAAGAAAGGCCAGGCGTTGATCGCCATCAGTCATGCGCATATGGCCGGCGGTTCGGTGTCCGAGGATTCCGAGCGCAGCCTGATCATCGGCAACGCCGAGGCCCTACCCGCCAGCCTGTTCGGCCCGAACATCAGCTACGTCGCCCTCGGCCATCTGCACAAGCCGCAGAAGGTCAACGGTGAAGAGCGTATCCGCTACAGCGGTTCGCCGATCCCGTTGTCATTTTCGGAGATCGGCTATCAGCATCAGATCCTCGACATCACCCTCGACGGCGAGGCGCTGGTCAAGGTCGAGCCGCGCCTGATCCCACGGGCCGTCAACCTGCAACGCCTAGGCCCGGCGCCACTGGCCGATCTGCTGGTGCAACTCAAGGACCTGCCCGACATCGACCTGCTGGCCGATGTCCAGCGCCAACCCTGGCTGGAAGTGCGGGTACGCCTCGACGAACCGCAGCCGGACCTGCGTCACCAAGTGGAGACCGCATTGCAAGGCAAGGCCGTGCGCCTGGTGCGGATCGCCGCCGAGTACGCCGGCAACGGCGGCGCCAGCAATGCCGATGATGGCAGCGCGCTGGTGGAGCTGGATCAACTCAGCCCACAGGAGTTGTTCAGCCGCGCCTGGCAGGACACCTACGGCAACGACGTGGACGAACAGACCCTCAAGGACTTTGCCGTGCTGTTGCAAGACGTGCAGATGGAGAGCGAGCAGCCATGAAGATCCTCGCCATCCGCCTGAAGAATCTGGCCTCCCTCGCCGGGCCTTTCGAAATCGATTTCACCGCAGAACCCTTGGCCAGCGCCGGCCTGTTCGCCATTACCGGCCCGACCGGCGCCGGCAAAAGCACACTGCTCGACGCCTTGTGCCTGGCGCTGTTCGGCGCCGTACCGCGCCTGAACAATACCGGTCGCGATGCCAAGGTGCCGGACGTCGATGGCGAGATTGCCACGGGCGATCCGCGCACGCTGTTGCGCCGTGGCACCGGTGATGGCTTTGCCGAAGTGGATTTTCGCGGCATCGACGGACGTCGCTATCGGGCCCGCTGGGAAGCCAATCGCGCCCGGGAAAAGGCCGGCGGCAAGTTGCAAGCCAGCCGCCAGAGCCTGCGGGATCTGGACAACGATCAACTGCTGGCGAGCCAGAAAGGCGAATACAAGACCCAGCTCGAAACGGCCCTGGGCCTGAACTTCGAGCAGTTCACCCGTGCCGTGTTGCTGGCCCAGAGCGAGTTCAGCGCGTTCCTCAAGGCCGATGACAACGATCGCAGCGAACTGCTGGAAAAACTCACTGACACCGCCCTGTATACCCGCCTCGGCCGCCGCGCCTTCGACAAGGCCAAGCAAGCCAAGGAAACCCACAAACAGCTGCAGGACCAGGCCACCGGTGTCACCCCGCTGGCCCCCGAAGCCCGGGCCGAACTCGACCAGCGCTTCAACGACGCCCAGCAACAACTCAAGGCCCAACAGGCGCAACTCAAGCAGTTGGAGCAGCAACACACCTGGCTGCGCGACCTGCGCCAATTGCAGGATGAACACGCCAGCGCCGCCGAACAGTTGCAACAGGCCCAGGGCGATTGGAACGCCCTGGCCGACGAACGCCTGAAACTGACCCGCCTGGAACAACTGGCGCCCCAGCGCCATCAGTTCATCCGCCAGGCGGAACTGAGCCGACAGCTCGACCCCTTGGCCGCGCAGATCCAGCAGCTCACCCAGCAGCAAATCGACCTGCACCAACAGCAAGCCGAACTGGAAAAAGGCCTGGGCGTCACGCAACTGGCATTGGCTGCGGCCCGGCAACAAAGCAGCGACAACGCGCCGTTATTGCGCCAGGCTTTCGAGGCGCAAAGCACCCTCGCCCGCCTCGTCAAGGACGCCAGCCAGGCCGCCGAGCACCAGGACCAGACGCAACAAGCCTGCACCGAAGGCCAGCGCACCATCGACACCTTGCTCGAACAGCAAAGGCAGGTGGCCGAGCGCTTGCAGCGCATCGCCGACGCGCTGGAACAAAGCACGCACCTGGCCCCGCTGAGCGATGCCTGGAACGCCTATCGCGATCGCCTCCAACAACTGATGCTGATCGGTAATCGCCTGAACCAGGGCCAGGCCGAACTCGCCACACTGGAACAAAGCGCCACCCGCGCCGCCGAGGAACTGGCCACCCGCCGACAAGACCTTGAAGTGCTCTACAAGGAAGCCGGCGCCGAGCCGCAGGCCGTGGCCGAACAGATCCAGTTGCTCGGCACCCTGCTGCAAGACAACCGCAAGCAACTGCGCGCCTTCGAAGACCTGACCCGGCTGTGGGCCAGTCAGCAAGAGCTGGACAAACGTGGCGCCGAGCTTGAACAACGCCAGCAACGAGCGTTGCAGGAACGTGACCGACTGGTGCGCGAAGGCGGCGAAGCCAAGGCCGAACTGACCATCGCCGAACAGACCCTGACCGTTACTCGCGAGCTGCTGGAGCGCCAGCGCCTGGCCCGCAGCGAAAGTGTCGAGCAGCTGCGCGCACAGTTGCAGGATGAACAGCCCTGCCCCGTGTGTGGCAGTGTCGAGCATCCTTATCATCAGCCCGAAGCCCTGCTGGAAAACCTCGGGCGCTTCGATGAAACCGAAGAGGCCAACGCCCGCAAGGCCGTCGACCTGCTCAATGAAAAAGTCGTCGACCTGCGGGCGCAATACAGCGGGGTGATCGCCCAGCTCAAGGAACTCAAACAGCAGCAGGAACAGCTCGCCAACCAGCAACAGAGCCTGGCGCCCAGCCTTGAAGCCCACCCGTTGTCGGCGCAGCTGCTGGCCCAGGATGCGAACAAGCGCGACGCCTGGCTGACCCAGCAGAACAGCCAACTGAACCTGCGCATCAGCCAGGACGAACAACGGCAAACCGCCCTGCTGACCCTGCAGCAAGACGCCGCGCGCATGGCGCAGCGACTGCGTGAAGCCGAGGCAGCCAGCCAACAGGCATCACAACACCTGGGCAACCAGCAGCAGGAACTGTCCCGCGACCGCCAGCGTCTGGACGAGGAGCTGAGCCACTTCAGCACCCTGCTACCCGCTGACACCCTGCAGGCCTTGCGCAGCGAACCCGCCGCGACCTTCTTGCAGCTCGACCAGCATATCGCCCAGCGCCTGGAGCAATTGGAACAGCAGCGCGACGAACTGAGCGAACAGCTCCAGCGCCAGCAGACCCTGGAGAAAGAGCAGGACCGTCAGCAAACCCGCGCCCAGCAACTGGAAGCGGCCCGCCTGCAATTCAGCGCCCTGAGCGAGCAACAGCAGGCCTGCCAGGAGAAACTCGCGCAACTGCTCGGCGAACACGTCAGCGCCGAACAATGGCAACAACAACTCGACCAGCGCCTGGAACAGACCCGGGAGGCCGAGGCGACAGCCAATCAGCAGTTGCAGCAAGTGCGCAACAGCCTTGTGCAACTGGCCGCCGAACTCAAGGCCCGCCAGGAACAGGCGCAATCCCTGGACCACGAACTTCAGGCGTTGACCACGGGTATTGCGCAGTGGCGCACCGGCCATCCGGAACTGGACGATGCCGCCCTTGAAGCCCTGCTCAGCCTGGACGAGCAACACGTCGGCCAGTTGCGCCAGCGCTTGCTCAACAGCGAAAAAGCCATCGAACAGGCCAGCGTATTGCTCACCGAACGCGAGCAGCGCCTGCACAACCACCAGGCCCAGCACAACGGCAACCTGGCGCCCGAGCAACTCGCCGAAGCCCTCGCCGAACTGCAAACTCAATTCGCCGTCAGCGAACAGCGTTGCGCCGAACTGCGCGCCGAACAGGCCGAAGACCAACGCCGGCAGAACGCCAACCAGGCCCTGGCCCAGCAGATCGAACAGGCCTACGCCGAATACCAGCGCTGGGCACGTCTCGATGCCCTGATCGGTTCGGCCACCGGCGACCGCTTCCGCAAACTGGCCCAGGCCTACAACCTCGACTTGCTCGTGCACCACGCCAATGCCCAACTGCGGCAACTGGTACGCCGCTATCGGCTCAAGCGTGGCGGCAGCATGCTCGGGCTGCTGGTGATGGACACGGAAATGGGCGATGAACTGCGCTCGGTACATTCGTTGTCCGGCGGCGAAACCTTCCTGGTCTCCCTCGCCTTGGCATTGGGCCTGGCCTCGATGGCGTCCAGCACACTGAAGATCGAGTCGCTGTTCATCGACGAAGGCTTCGGCAGCCTCGACCCCGAGTCGCTGCAACTGGCGATGGACGCCCTCGACGGCCTGCAGGCCCAGGGCCGCAAGGTCGCGGTGATTTCCCACGTGCAGGAAATGCACGAGCGGATTCCGGTGCAGATCCAGGTCCGTCGTCAAGGCAATGGGTTGAGCACCGTGGAGGTGAAATGAGCCTCGCCACGCTCTATTCCTTCCGCCGCTGTCCCTATGCGATGCGGGCGCGCATGGCCTTGCGCTACAGCGCGGTCGAGGTGGCGATTGTCGAAGTCAGCCTGAAGGCCAAGCCCGCCGAGATGCTCGCCCTCTCCAGCAAAGGCACGGTGCCGGTGCTCCAGGTTGATGGCCGGGTGATCGATGAAAGCCTGGACATCATGGCCTGGGCCTTGGCCCGGCATGATCCACAAGACTGGCGGTTGCTGGACGATCCCGAAGGCCAGGCCTTGGCGGCAGCGTTGATCGAGGAAAACGACCATCGGTTCAAGCTTCACCTGAACCGCTACAAGTACCCCGAGCGTCATCCTGAACAGCCGGTGGAGCATTATCGGGCCGAGGGCGAGGTGTTCCTGGGGCGGCTGGAAACGCTGCTGGAAGCGCGGCCATTCCTGGTGGCGGATCACCTGAGCCTGGCCGATGTGGCGCTGATGCCATTCGTGCGTCAGTTTGCCCATGTCGACCGCGAGTGGTTTGCCCAGGCGCCTTATCCTCGGCTACGGGACTGGTTGCAACGGTTCCTGAAGTCCGAGCTGTTCGTGGCGATCATGGCCAAGTAACGGCCTACCGCTCGTTCACTCCGCGTGGGAACGATCGGGTCGCGGCGGCGGTGGAAGATCGTTCCTCACGCTCCGCGTGGGAACGCCGCCAGGGACGCTCCGCGTTCCGCTTCTGCAAGGTGACGCAGAGCGTCACGGGATGCATTACCACGCAGAGCGTGGGAACGATCGGGTCGCGGCGGCGGTGGAAGATCGTTCCTCACGCTCCGCGTGGGAACGCCGCCAGGGACGCTCCGCGTTCCGCTTCTGCAAGGTGACGCAGAGCGTCACGGGATACATGCCCACCAGAGCGTGGGAACGATCAATGTCATGAACGAAAAATGCTCCGTACCTTTCGATACGGAGCATTTCTTCAAGAGTTCCTATCGGGAGAGTCGGAACGGAACCTGCCTGGCGTCCTTCAGGCGTTCTGGTTCCAGGGACGGTCTCCATGCTCGTCCTTGATGCGCGTCGGCAAGCCCATCACATCCAACGCCTCGAGGAACGCCTCGGCAGGCAGCTCCTCGACGTTGACCATGCGCTGCACGTCCCACTCGCCACGGGCCACCAGCAAGGCTGCGGCCACGGGTGGCACACCTGCGGTATAGGAAATACCCTGGCTGTCGGTTTCGGCGTAGGCGTCCTCGTGGTCGGCCACGTTGTAGATGAACAGCTCGCGCGGCTGGCCATCCTTGACACCCTTGACCAGGTCGCCGATGCAGGTCTTGCCAGTGTAGCCCGGCGCCAGCGAACTCGGGTCAGGCAGCACGGCCTTGACCACTTTCAACGGCACGACTTCCAGGCCTTCGGCGGTCTTGACCGGTTGCTCGGAGAGCAGGCCGAGGTTCCTCAGTACGGTGAACACGTTGATGTAGTGCTCGCCGAAGCTCATCCAGAAACGCACGTTGGGCACGTCGAGGTTCTTCGACAGCGAGTGCACTTCGTCGTGGCCGGTCAGGTACAGGTTCTGCGAGCCTACGACCGGCAGGTCGT
The DNA here is from genome assembly GCF_900119205.1 of Pseudomonas sp. NFACC16-2. Classification (NCBI taxonomy): domain Bacteria; kingdom Pseudomonadati; phylum Pseudomonadota; class Gammaproteobacteria; order Pseudomonadales; family Pseudomonadaceae; genus Pseudomonas; species Pseudomonas sp. NFACC16-2. Next base: position 14,905 of record NZ_FPIX01000001.1, read on the forward strand.
CGGTGCGCTTGACCTCGAACATGGTGTTGCTGGTCCACTGGCTGTCCTGCCAGCTCCACACCTGTCCGGTAAATTCGCGGAAATTGATTTCCGGGTCGAAATTGGTGGCGAAATATTTGCCATGGGAGCCGGCATTGACGTCGAGGATATCGATCGAATCAATGCGGTCGAAATGCTGTTGCTGCGCCAGTGCCGCATAGGCATTGACCACACCCGGGTCGAAGCCCACGCCGAGAATGGCGGTGATATTCTTTTCCTGGCACTCCTGGAGATGGTTCCACTCGTAGTTGCCGTACCAGGGCGGCGTCTCGCAGACCTTGCCCGGTTCTTCGTGGATGGCGGTGTCCAGGTAGGCCACGCCGGTATCGATGCAGGCACGCAGCACCGACATGTTGAGAAAGGCAGAGCCGACGTTGATGACGATCTGCGACTCGGTTTCGCGAATCAGCGACTTGGTCGCTTCGACATCCAGAGCGTTCAGTGCAAAGGCCTTGATGTCGGCGGGTTGCTTGAGGCTACCCTTGGCCTTGACGCTGTCGATGATGGCCTGGCATTTGGAGATGTTGCGCGACGCGATAGCAATACGACCGAGTTCGTCGTTGTGCTGCGCGCACTTGTGGGCCACCACCTTGGCGACACCTCCTGCACCAATGATAAGTACGTTCTTCTTCAATTTCTTCATTTCTCCTTCCGCCAGCTCAAGACAGGCTGGACAAGTAGTCGTCGTAAACAAACTCGCGAACCATCTCGACACTGCCGTCGAGTTGCTTCACAACGATGGACGGCATTTTAAGGCCGTTGAACCAGTTTTTCTTGACCATGGTGTAACCTGCTGCGTCGATGAACGACAGCCGATCGCCGATGGATAGCGGACGATCGAATTGGTATTCGCCAAAGATGTCTCCAGCCAGGCAGGATTTGCCGCACACCATGTAGGTGTGTTCGCCCTCGCTCGGCGCCAGCTTGGCGTCCAGGCGATAGATCAGCAGATCGAGCATGTGCGCCTCGATGGAGCTGTCCACCACGGCCAGGTGCTTGCCGTTGTAGAGCGTGTCGAGCACGGTAACTTCCAGCGACGCGCTCTGAGTGATCGCGGCCTCGCCCGGCTCCAGGTAGACCTGCACGCCATATTTCTGCGAGAACGCCTTGAGCCGTGCGCAGAAGGCGTCCAGCGCGTAGCCCTCGCCAGTGAAGTGAATGCCGCCACCGAGGCTGACCCACTCGACCTTATGCAGCAAGTGACCAAAGCGCTCTTCGATAGTGCCCAGCATCTGGTCGAACAAACCGAAATCGCCGTTCTCGCAATTGTTGTGGAACATGAAGCCGGAGATATGCTCGATGACTTGCTCGATTTTCACCGGATCCCATTCGCCCAAACGGCTGAAGGGGCGCGCCGGGTCGGCCAGCAGGTAATCGGAGCTGCTCACTTGCGGATTGACCCGCAGGCCGCGGACCTTGCCGGCCGACGCCTCGGTGTAGCGCTGCAACTGGCCGATGGAGTTGAAGATGATCTTGTCGCAGTTGGCAAGCATCTCCTCGATCTCATCGTCGGCCCAGGCGACACTGTAGGCGTGGGTCTCGCCAGCGAACTTCTGCCGGCCGAGCTTGAGCTCATAGAGCGACGACGACGTGGTGCCGTCCATGTACTGTTGCATCAGGTCGAACACCGACCAGGTGGCGAAGCACTTGAGCGCCAGCAAGGCCTTGGCCCCGGACTGCTCACGCACATAGGCGATCTTCTGCATGTTCGCCAGCAGCTTTTGTTTGTCGATGAGGTAGTACGGCGTTTTGATCATTTTCGAGGCCTCCGGGCAAGGCGAGCCAAAAAAGGATGCGCATTGTGCCTTCACTGACTGCATATCGAAAGAGCGAAAAGCCCCGTTCACGCAATCACCCTGATCCAGGCCCACGCTTTGCGATCACCGGACGTACCGACTGCCCAGGCGATGAAATGCTGGATGATCTGGTAAAGAAGGGATCGCCGAAGAGGCGTCGATGCTCGAAATTGGCTATCGCTGATAGACGGCAATGGGCAACAACCGTCGATGATCAGTGCTGATGCATCAGGCCATGCAGCACGCCGAACCTCAGGCCCGGCTCGGAAGCAATCATTTGCGAGATACCGAACACCTTGAATGCCGCCAGCATGATCGCCAGGCCGCCGGGCAGGATGCCCAGGCGGTGGCTTTGCAAGCCGGCCAGTCTGAGCCGGTCGACATGGCCGACTTCCAGCAACCGCAGCGACAGACGCAACAATCCACCGTAGGTAATGCCGCCTTGCCCAACATCGTTGAAACCATTGGCCTTGAGCACTTTGGCCAACATCCGCGCCGTACCGGAAGAACCGATTGCCTGCTGCCAGCCCTGGGCGCGATAACCCGCCGCGACTTTTTCAAACTGCAGGACAGCCACCCGCTCAGCCTCTAACAGCGCCTGGGCGGTGATGCTTCCACCCCGAAAGTAACGCGCACCAAAGGTGCCACTGCCGATGGCGATGCTTTCCGTCAGCAGCGGTTGAGCGCCCAGCCCCAGAATCAGTTCAGTCGAGCCACCGCCGATGTCCACCACCAGCCGCGCGCGCTCGACACCGGGCACGGTATGGGCGACACCGGCATACACCAGCCGGGCTTCTTCATGCCCGGACAGCACGTCGATCCGAAACCCCAGGTGCCGCTCGGCACTGGCCAGGAACAACTGGGCATTCGCCGCTTCGCGCACGGCACTGGTCGCCACCGCCCGCACCCTTGCGGCCTCAAAGCCACGCAGTTTCTTGCCAAATCGGGCGAGCGCCTGCCAGCCCCGATCCAGCGCCAGCTCGTCCAACGCCCCGGCCTGCAGGCCCTCGGCCAATCGGACCGGCTCACGCAGGGTCTTCACTTCCTGGATCACCAGGCGTCGATTGCGCTTGACCGACTGGCCGATCATCAAGCGGAAGGCGTTAGAGCCCAAGTCAATGGCCGCGAACAGGGGGGCGTCGCCTTTCATAGCGGTGTTCCTTGCTTCATCAGCCAGCAGGCACGGGCGCTGCCGGACTTCCCACGATGGTTTGCGAAGATCCTGCCATGGCTTCGATGACACCTGGATGACACACCTTGGACTTTGCCATGCGAGCAGGCGCTTGTTGGCGAAACTCCGGGCGCCCCCCTGCGCGGTCGAGCGTAATCGATAAACCCAATCTTGCCGGCATCCCCTTGGGAAAAACGTTTTAGCCAGGGGAAAGCGCGTGAAATACAGATGTCAGTCACGGCCATGTAACAAATTGCAACTAGCGTGGATGAAGCGGTGCGATTGCCGGCCATCGAACTGCCACAGCGGGACGACAAGAAGATGCTTGCGCAGTCCGAAGCCACCGACGCGTATCGTGCCCCGGGCCTTTCACAGCCCGCCAGGGACGCCCGGCACCGAGCCTTACAACCCCACTGCTCACCGAATCGGATTTCATCATGACAAACCAGACCCTGGTCATGGACTCATCGAGTTCCATCGCCCCCAGTTCAAGACCGCAGCTCAACCGCAAACCGAGTGTAATCACCCTGGTGGTGTTTTTCGCCGTGCTGGGCTGCGGTTTGCTGTTTACCGCCTACAGCCTGATGCACGACATGAACGAACTGGGCACCGTGGTGACCACCTGGACGCCGTTCCTGTTGTTGGGCGTCGCGTTGCTGATTGCCCTTGGCTTCGAATTCGTCAACGGTTTCCACGACACCGCCAACGCCGTGGCCACCGTCATTTATACCAATTCCATGGCGCCGAACTTCGCCGTGGCCTGGTCGGGCTTCTTCAACTTCCTCGGGGTGCTGCTCTCCAGCGGCGCCGTGGCCTTCGGCATCATCGCCCTGCTGCCGGTGGAGCTGATCCTGCAAGTCGGTTCCTCTGCCGGCTTCGCCATGATCTTCGCTCTGCTGATCGCCGCCATCCTGTGGAACCTGGGCACCTGGTGGCTGGGCTTGCCGGCGTCGTCGTCCCACACGCTGATCGGCTCGATCATCGGCGTGGGCGTCGCCAATGCCCTGATGCACGGGCGTGACGGCACCAGCGGTGTGGACTGGGCCCAGGCGACCAAGATTGGCTATGCGTTGCTGCTGTCGCCGCTGGTGGGTTTCGGTTGCGCTGCGTTGCTGCTGCTAGCGCTGCGGGCCTTCGTCAAGAACCGCTCGCTGTACAAGGCCCCGGAAGGCAATACTCCGCCGCCCTGGTGGATACGCGGCATGCTGATCCTGACCTGCACCGGCGTGTCATTCGCCCACGGCTCCAACGACGGTCAGAAAGGCATGGGCCTGATCATGCTGATTCTGGTCGGCACCCTGCCGATGGCGTATGCGCTGAACCGCACCATGCCGGCCGACCAGGCACTGCAATTCGCCGCCGTGGCGCAAGTCACCCAGCAAGCCCTGGTCAAGCACTCGCCGCTGCCGGCCCCGGAAAATCCGCGAGCGATCCTTTCCACCTACGTGGGCAGCAAGGAAGCGACGCCGCAATTGGTCCCGGCCCTGGCTGCGATGACCGGCAGCATTGGCGCCGAGGTCAAGGGTTACGGTTCGCTGGCCAGGGTCCCCGCCGAAGCCGTGGGCAACGTGCGCAACGACATGTACCTGACCAGCGAAACCATTCGCCTTATGGACAAGAACAAGGTCGGCAACTTCGACGCCGACACCAGCGCCCAGCTGCAATTGTTCAAACAGCAGATCGACAGTTCCACGCGGTTCATTCCACTGTGGGTGAAAATCGCCGTGGCCATCGCCCTCGGCCTGGGCACCATGGTCGGCTGGAAGCGCATCGTGGTGACGGTGGGTGAGAAAATCGGCAAGTCCCACCTGACCTACGCCCAAGGTGCCTCGGCCGAAACCGTCGCCATGCTGACCATCGGCGCCGCCGACATGTTCGGTTTGCCGGTGTCCACCACCCATGTGTTGTCCTCCGGCGTGGCCGGCACCATGGTCGCCAACGGCTCTGGCTTGCAGATGCGCACCATCCGCAACCTGGTGATGGCCTGGGTACTGACGCTGCCTGCTGCCATCCTCCTTTCCGGCAGCCTCTACTGGATGTTCACCAAGCTGTTCTGACCTCTCAATCGCCGAGGCCTCACCCGACGAGGCCCCGGTTCTCCCGCCCGCCCCCCCTGGGAGCGAGCTTGCTCGCGATAGCGTCAACCCAGACAACCCAGAACCTGTGGCGAGGGAGCTTGCTCCCGCTCGGCTGCGCAGCAGTCGCAAAACCAGACAATGCGGTCCGCCTGTCAGCATGCTGGGGCCTGCTGCGCAGGCCAGCGGAAGCAAGTTCCCTCGCCACGGGGGAATGAGTGAGTTCAAGGCCAGAAACGGTTAATATCGTTCTCCTTCGTCTACCCTCACAGAGCGGCGTACCGCCATCCCCGTGGGCGTGATGCTTCACCATTCCTTGCCTTCATGTACCGGAGATCCTCCATGCTCAAGCGTTCCCTGGCATTGGCCGTCGGCGTTGCCCTGTCTTTTAGCAGCCTGCTGACCCAGGCCGCTGACACCTTGAAAGTCAGTGCGATTCCCGATGAGGCCCCGACCGAGCTGCTGCGCAAGTTCAAGCCGCTGGGCGCCTATCTGGAACAGCAAACCGGCATGAAAGTCGAGTTCGTCCCCGTCAGCGACTACCCCGCCGTGGTCGAAGCGCTGGCCACCGACCGCATCGACATGGCCTGGCTGGGCGGCTTCACTTTCGTGCAGGCACGCCTGAAAACCGGCAATGCCATTCCCCTGGTACAGCGCGAACAGGACGCCCAGTTCACCAGTAAATTCATCACCGCCGATCCGGCCGTCAAATCCCTCGCCGACCTCAAGGGCAAGACCTTTGCCTTCGGTTCGGTGTCGTCGACGTCCGGCAGCCTCATGCCGCGCTATTTCATGCTCAAGGACGGCATCAAGCCTGAAAGCTACTTCAGTCGCGTGGGCTACTCGGGCGCCCATGACGCCACCGTCGCCTGGGTCCAGGCCGGCAAGGTGGACGCTGGCGTGCTGAACGCCAGTGTCTGGGAAAAACTGGTCGCTGCCGGCAAGGTCGACACGACCAAGGTCAAGGTCTTCGCCACCACCCCTGCCTACTTCGACTACAACTGGACGGTGCGCGGAACCCTCGACCCAGCGTTGGCGGCCAAGATAAAGGCAGCCTTCCTGGCACTCGATCCGGCCAACCCGAAGGACAAGGAAATCCTCGACCTGCAGGCCGCCAGTCGCTTCATCGAAACCAAGCCTGAGAACTACAAGGGCATCGAGGAAGCCGCACGCGCCGCCGAACTGCTCAAATGACCCTGCAACTGACCCAGGTCAGCGTTACCCATGCCAACGGCGTCCAGGCGCTGCGGGGAATTGACCTGCACATCGGCGCCGGCGAGCAGGTCGCCATCATCGGCCCGTCCGGCGCGGGCAAGTCGAGCCTGCTCAACCTGCTGGCCACCGCCCTGCGCCCGGGTAACGGCGAGCTGCAGTTGCTCGGCGAACGCGCCTGGCAGCTGTCTGCCCGCCAGCGTCAACGCCTGCGCGCGCGCATCGGCCTGATCCACCAATCGCCCCCTCTGCCGCCGCGCCAACGTGTGGTGACGGCGGTCCTGGCCGGAAAGCTCGGCCAGTGGGGCGTCGGCAAAAGCCTGTTGAACCTGTTGCACCCGCTGGATATTCCAGGTGCCAGGGCGGCATTGGCCCAGTTGGACCTGGGCGACAAACTGTTCGCGCAATGCCAGCAGCTGTCCGGCGGCCAACTGCAACGCGTGGGCATTGCCCGGGTGTTGTACCAGGCGCCAGAGGTGCTGCTGGCCGACGAACCGGTTTCGGCCATGGATCCGGTATTGGCCGAGCACACGCTTTCGGTGCTTTGCCGCCACGCCCGGGAACACAACGTCACCCTGGTCGCCAGCCTGCATGCGGTGGATCTGGCCTTGGCGCACTTTTCCCGGGTCATCGGCCTGCGGGACGGGCAGATCCTGTTCGACCTGCCAACCGAGGCGGTCGACCGTTCGTTGCTCGACACGCTCTACGCCAACGAACAACTGCAGTCTTCACCAACACCACCCCCCTCTTCCTTGAGCGTGCAGATCCCCCGATGCTGACACGCGATACCCGAGACCCCGCCACCCGCCCTCGCCTGCTGCTCAGTCTGCTGGCGCTCGTCCTGCTGTGGCCGGGCATCCAGTTCAGCGAACTGGACCTTCGCGTGCTGGTGTCGGGAGGCAGCCAGAGCGAAATGGGCCGGTTTTTAGCCGCCTTCTGGCCTCCAGCCCATGGCGACGAATTTGTCGAACTGCTGTGGCAAGCCACCTTGCAGACGCTGGCGATCGCCACGGCTGGCATGGCCTTGGCGCTGCTGTTGGCGGTGCCGGCGAGCCTGCTGGCCAGCCGCGCCTTGTCGCTGTCGGCAGCCTCCCGTGCCGGGCACCCGGGTTATTGGGGCCAACTGCTGCGCTGGCCTGTGCGCGGCCTGCTGATCTTCCTGCGCAGCGTCCCGGAAATCGTCTGGGCCTTGCTCTTCGTCCGTGCCGTCGGCCTCGGTCCCACGGCCGGCGTACTGGCGATCGCCATTACCTACAGCGGCATGCTGGGCAAGGTCTACGCGGAAATCTACGAGTCGGTCGACCAGCGTCCGGCCCATGCGCTCTTGCAATCTGGCAGCAGCCGGCTCGCCGCTTTCAGCTACGGGATCCTGCCCAATGTCGCGGCGGAACTGTTGTCGTACACGGTGTATCGCTGGGAATGCGCCATCCGCGCCTCGGTAGTGATGGGCTTCGTCGGTGCCGGAGGCCTGGGCCAGCAAATGGACCTGTCGCTGCGAATGTTCGCCGGCGGTGAAGTGGCCAGCCTGCTGCTGACGTTCCTGGTGCTGGTGCTGCTCGCCGATCAACTCAGCCGCCTGCTGCGCTGGAGGCTGGCATGAATCGCCTGATCAACGCGGCCATTGTCCTGGGCATCGGTGCGGCAGTCATCGCCTCGTTCGTCTACCTGAGCATCGACTTGGGCGAACTCGGCGACAGCGGCAACCTGCACCAGATGGGCGCTTATGCGCAGCGCTTTCTCAGCCCGGACCTGAGCCCGGGCCACCTGAAAGCCATCGGTCACGGTGCCCTGGAAACCCTGGCCATGTCCGCCCTCGGCACCCTTCTCGCGGCGGTGTTCGGCCTGCTATTGGCCCTGCCTGCGGCCGGGCGCTTCGGCTGGCCCCTGCAGAGTGCTTCGCGGCTGGTGCTCAATGCCTTGCGCGCGGTTCCAGAACTGGTGTGGGCGGCGCTGATGGTCCTGGCCGCCGGGCTCGGCCCCAATGCCGGCACCCTGGCCTTGGCCCTGCACACCACCGGCGTGCTCGGCCGGCTGTTCGCCGAAGCCCTGGAAAATACCCCTTGCGAACCGGCCGACGCCATCCGCTTGCAAGGCGGCAACGCCGTATTGGCGTTCTGCTACGGGACACTGCCCAACCTGCTGCCGCAACTGCTGGCCTACGTCCTATATCGCTGGGAAAACAATATCCGCATGGCCAGCGTGCTCGGCTTCGTCGGCGCCGGGGGCCTGGGGCAAATGCTCTACGTCAGCCTCAGCCTGTTCCAGGAAGCCCAAGGCAGCACGGTGATCCTGGCGATGTTGCTGCTGGTTTTCGCGGTCGACACATTGAGCAGCTGGAGTCGTCAACGCTGGGTCAAGGCTTGAAGCCCTGGGCAAAAACAACACTTTCCGTGAAACCACGCAACCTGTTGATCGTTCCCACTCTGCGTGGGAATGCAGCCATGGACGCTCTGCGTCCACTCAAAAGCCGAACGCGGAGCGTCCGAAGCGGCATTCCCACGCGGAGCGTGGGAACGATCGAGTCTCTGATAGCGGCTCGCTCACACAGCGATTCGGCACTGCTACACCCTCTCCATCAGCGCCCCCTGGGCAGCCGCGTCTCCCTGCAACAGCTCGATCACCCAGTCGATAAAGACCCGCACCCTGGGCGACAACTGTCGATGGGGCGGGTACACCGCTGAGATCGGCCACGACGGCACGCCGTAGTCTTCGAGCACTTGAACCAGCCGGCCCTCTGCCAATTGCCGTTGCACGTGATAACGCGGCACCTGGATCAAGCCGAATCCCGCTTCACAGGCCGTCACATAGGCGTCGGCATTGTTGACGTTCAAGTCACTGGGCAATTGCATTTCGCGCATCCGCCCCGCCACCTCGAATTCAAACGGGAAAAACCGCCCATTGCCGGACGCAAAACCAATGGCCCGGTGCGCCGTCAAATCGTCCAACCGTCCGGGCGTGCCGGCGCGGGCCAGATAGCCAGGGCTGGCACACGTCAGTTGATGCAGGCGCACGATGGGGCGCGCCACCAGCGCCTGGTCGACGACATTGCCGGCGCGGATTGCACAATCCACGCCCTCGCGCTGCAGATGGACCTGGCGGTCATGGAAACCCATGTCCAGTTGCAACCCCGGGTAGCGACGATAGAAATCCGGCAGGCGCGGCAGGATCCAGGTGCACCCAAAGGCGATGGGCATGTCCACTTTCAAGGTGCCGCGCGGTTGGCTGCGTTGCGCCGACAGCGAACTTTCCAGGTCATCGAGGTCGTCCAGCAACTGGCCGCTGCGCTGGTAATACGCTTGCCCATCGAGCGTCGCGCGCACCTGCCGGGTGGTGCGTTGCAACAGTTGCACGCCCAGATGGGCTTCCAACTGCTGGATCAGCAGGCTGACGGTGGCCCGGGGCAGTCCAAGGTCATCGGCCGCCTTGCCAAAACCACCCAGTTCAACGATGCGCCGGAACACCTGCATGGCCTGTAATCGGTCCAATCTCACGCCTCACTATTTAGATATCACGAATAGTTAAACCAATAATCGAGGATTTATCCAGAAAAGCCCTTGATAGAGACTGCACAGGTCGTTCATTTCCAGGAGCTATCAACATGAAGACTCGCCAACTCGGCCATCACGGCCCTCACGTTTCCTCCATCAGCCTGGGCTGCATGGGCATGTCGGATTTCTACACCACGGGCGTGGACGAGCGCGAGGCGATTGCCACGCTGCACCGCGCCGTGGAGTTGGGTGTGACGCTGTTCGACACCGCCGACATGTACGGGCCCCATACCAACGAAGAACTGCTCGGACGGGCCCTGCGTGGCAAGCGTGAAAACCTGTACCTGGCGAGCAAATTCGGCCTGGTGCGCAGCAGCGATCCCCATGCCCGCGGCGTCAATGGTCGCCCCGACTACGTCCGGCAATCTGTCGATGGCAGCCTCAAGCGTCTCGATACCGATTACCTCGACCTCTACTACCAGCACCGCATCGATCCTGAAGTGCCCGTCGAAGAAACCATCGGCGCCATGGCCGATCTGGTCAAGGCCGGCAAGGTCCGCCACATCGGGATCTCGGAAGCCAGTGCCGAAACCATCCAGCGAGCCCACGCCGTGCATCCCCTGGCAGCGGTACAAAGCGAATACTCGCTGTGGACCCGTGAACCCGAACACAATGGCGTACTCGATACGTGCCGGCGCCTGGGCATTGCATTCGTCGCCTACAGTCCCTTGGGCCGGGGCTTTTTGACCGGCGAGCTGAAGTCACCGGAGGACTTCGCCGCCGATGACTATCGCCGCTTCAACCCACGCTTCCAGGCCGACAACTTCAATCGCAACCTGGTGCTGGTAGAACGGGTCAAGGCATTGGCCTTGGACAAGGGCATCAGCGCTGCGCAATTGGCCTTGGCCTGGGTATTGGCCCAGGGTGACCATGTCATCCCGATCCCGGGCACCAAGCAACGCAAGTACCTGGAAAGCAACGTGGCAGCGGCTTCGGTGGTGTTGAGCACTGGTGAATTGGCCCGGTTGGATGGGATTTTCGCAGGCGAAGGTGCCGTGGCGGGCGACCGATACCAGGCGCACACAATGACGTTGTTGAACGGTTGATCCTTCGGCTGGGCTGGCAGTTTCGACAGACCGGATTCAAGCAGGCGCCAGCCCAGCCGATAACCCTATCAATAATAGCTCCCAGACCTCCGGGCTCTGCTAGTTGCATAGGGTAATGATCAATGGGTTTGCCGCTGAATCGCCTGCTAGTGTGGGGCGTCCTGATGTTCCTCACTGCGAGCGTTTGTGCTGCAGAGGCGCCGCTGCGCATCGTGACCGAGGAACTACCGCCCTACAACATGACGCAAAACGGTCGCATGACCGGCATGAGCACCGAGGTGGTCCAGGCCGTGCTCAAGGAGGTCGGCATGGACGCGCCTATCCATTCCATGCCGTGGGCCCGGGCCTACGAACTGGCGCTCAATGAAAGCAACGTGTTGATCTACTCGATCGTCCGCACGCCTGAACGCGAATCGCTTTTCCAGTGGGTCGGCAGCATCGGCCCGACGCAGTGGTACATCTACTCGCTGGCGGACCGGCCGGTGAAACTCGACTCGCTGGCCGATGCCCATGGACACCAGATCGCCACGGTCAATCAGGACGTGGGTGAGCAATACCTGGTATCGAAGGGCTTTCGCATCGGTGAAGAACTGCAGTCGAGCACCAAGTACGAACACAACTACCGCAAGCTCAAGGTCGATCACGTGGAGCTGTGGATTTCCAATGAGCTCAACGCGCTGTACCTGACGCGCCAGAATGGCGAAGACCCGGACAAGTTGCTGATCCGCTCGCTGGCGCTGCCCGAGCTAAGCAGCGCCGACGGCTTGAGCATGGCGTTCAGCCGCAATACGCCTGCCGATACGGTGGCGAAATTCCGTGCGGGCCTGGAGACCATCCGGCGCAATGGCGTCTACGATGCCATCCTGCGCAAATGGTTATGACATGGATGCCAATTTTCGTACGGCCTCCTCACAACCACAGACCAAGGCATTCAGCTCCCTGGGACGCCGCCTGGTACTGGCAACGCTGTTGTTCTGCCTGCTCTTTACCCTGGTGATGGTCACCTGGCGGACCTGGATGGCCTGGGAAAACAACCTGGCGGAAATGAATTCGGAACTGGCCCTGATCGACCAAGTGTTCCAGAACACCCTGGCCCATGCCATTTGGGAACTGGACCGTGAATCCCTCGACCAGCAAATCGCCAGCGTCGCCATGGCAGCGCCCGTGGGCCGCCTGGTGTTGAACATCCTGCGCCCCGGGCAAGCGCCTGAAGTCATCGAACTCAATCGATACCCCGTCGCTCAATCGGGCGTGGTGCCGGTGCTGCATCGCCAACTCATTGCGCAGCCCTACGCCGGGGCCCATGAAAAAGTCGGCGAGCTGACCATCGAAGGCGACAATAACCTGCTCTGGGAGCGCCTCTGGGGCGAAGCACGCAGCATCGTCATCACCCAGCTCATCCAGTCCTTGCTGCTGGCCGGGTTGATCATGACCGTGTTCAACCGCCTGGTGACCGTGCATGTGGTGCACATCGCCCGACACCTGGGCGAACTGGCGCCGCAAACCCTCAAGCGCCACCTCAAGCTGCAACGGGCGGTGCGGCGCCAGGACGAACTGAGTCTGCTCGAACGCCAGGTGAATACCCTCCAGGACAACCTGCGCGCCCATTTGGAACGCCAGCATTCGGACGAACTGGCGCTTGCCGCCAGCCGCGACCAGATGGCCGAACTGGTCGAGGCGCGCACCGCTGAATTGAAGGCGGCCAACCAGGCCCTCGAAGCACTGTCACGTCACGATGACTTGACGGGGCTGGCCAACCGTCGCTATTTCGACGAGTTGAAGGAGATCGAGTTTCGCCGGGCGATCCGCCACAAGACCCCGCTGGCGGTGCTCATGTGCGATGTCGATTTCTTCAAGATCTACAACGACACCTACGGCCACATGCAGGGCGACTTGTGCTTGAAAGAGATCGCCGAGACCCTGCGCAGCGTGTTCGGCCGCTCTGGCGAGCTGACTGCGCGCATGGGCGGCGAAGAGTTCGTCGTGGTCCTGCCCAACATCGACGCTGCCCAGGCCTGCGAGGCCGCCCAACGTTTGCGTGCAAGCCTGGCGGAACGTGAACTGCCCCACAGCGGTTCCAAGGTATCGCCGTTTGTCACCGTAAGCATCGGCGTCGCCGAGCTGGACCCGGAGACCATGGATCATTTCGATCAACTGCTGCAACGCGCCGACCAGGCGCTGTACCGGGCCAAACATAAGGGGCGCGATTGCATCGCCCTGTGAACCATCACGTGCCATGAGGTCTGTATATGCACTATCGCCTAATGCTCTGCTCGTGCCTGCTACTCACCTCGATCAGCCTGCAAGGCCGCGCCGAGACGATCGAAGTCGTGACCGAAGATTCCCTCTATGCCTACCAGCATGACGACAAGGTCGTCGGACCGGGTATTCGCATCGCCGAACAAACGCTGAAAAACGCGCAGCTCACCGACTACAGCCTGTTGCTGTACCCGTGGGCCCGGGCCTACGAAAAGGCGCTGCACGAGCCCTACGTGTTGATTTTCCCGCTGGACCGCACCCCGGCCCGCGAGCCGTTGTTCAAATGGGTCGGTGAAATACATCGGGTGGCGAGCCGGCTCTACAAGATGCGCGACAGTGACGGCATCGCCGTCAACAACCTAGAGGATGCCAAGCAGTACAGCATCGGTGTGGTGCGAAATGACGCCAAGCAGATTTACCTGCAACAGCGTGGGTTTACCCGGCTGGTCATCTCGGCCAACAACCACGACAACTTTCAAAAGCTGCTGAATCACCAGATCCAACTGCTGCCGATGCCGGAGAACACCGCGCGCCTGATGAGCAAGGATGCCCAAGTGGATTTCACTTCCCTGGAAGAGGTCTATACCCTCGACGAGCAACCCCACAGGGTCCACCTGGCGTTCAGCCAGAGCACACCGGACGAAGTCGTCGCCAGGGCCCAGCGCGCTTTCGAACAGCTCAAGGCTTCCGGTGAAGTGGCGCGGATCATGAACGAACAGCGGTAGACTATGAGGGATCACACCACAAGCAAACGATGAGGTATGTCCCGATGAGCCAAGCGTCCTACGTTCCGCCCAAGGTCTGGAAAAACGACGCCCCGTCTGGCGGCCAGTTCGCCAGTATCAACCGCCCTATCGCCGGGCCGACTCACGAAAAAACCTTGCCGATTGGCAAACACCCGTTGCAGCTGTATTCCCTGGCCACGCCCAATGGCGTGAAGGTGACCATCCTGCTGGAGGAACTGCTGGCGTTGGGTCATACGGGTGCGGAATACGACGCCTGGCTGATCCGCATCAACGAAGGTGACCAGTTCTCCAGCGGTTTTGTCGAGGTCAACCCCAACTCCAAGATCCCGGCCCTGCTGGACCGCAGCGTGGAACCCGCCATTCGGGTCTTCGAATCCGGCTCGATCCTGCTGTACCTGGCGGAAAAATTCGGCGCCTTCCTGCCCACCGATCCGGCCGGCCGCACCGAAACACTGAACTGGCTGTTCTGGCAGATGGGCTCTGCCCCGTACCTGGGTGGCGGCTTCGGGCATTTCTACGCTTATGCACCGGAGAAACTCGAATACCCGATCAATCGCTTCACCATGGAGGCCAAGCGTCAACTCGACGTACTGGATCGCCGCCTCGGCGAAAGCCAATACCTGGGAGGCGATGACTACACCATTGCCGACATCGCGGTCTGGCCCTGGTATGGCCAACTGGTGCGCAACAACGTGTACGGCGCCGCCGAGTTCCTGAGTGCTCACGAATACACCCATGTGCAGCGCTGGGCAGAGGCGATTGCCAAACGACCGGCCGTCCTGCGCGGGCAGCGGGTCAACCGCACGTGGGGTGACGAAGCGAGCCAGGTGCCGGAGCGGCATGAGGCTGCGGATCTGGGCTAAGGGCCAATCGCCACACCTGACGCGCTCAAGCCGGCAGCGTCAGGCCCCGGTCGCTGAAGTACCGGCTCAACGTTGCCGCAGACGCTTGGGGATCCGCCAGGGCGACGTAGGTGTCGGGACGCAGCAGATAGGCGGCGTCCCGACACAGCCCGGCTTTATGATGCTCATCCTGCCAGGTGAACGTGTGCAGAGGGATCCGCTGCTGGCGGCTCCAGGCTTTCAGGTCCGCCCGGGCCTCGCCGTAGACGTGCACCTGCCAGCCGATGGAGGCGAGCGGTTCGTAGTTATCGGCGCCCGGCACCGGTACCCAGGGCAAACGGTCACCGCCCAGTACGTCACCGGCCTTGCCGGCACTCAACGGGCTCTCGTGATAATTCAAGGTGGTTTGGGACACCATCCGGAACAGGTACTCACGCACGTTCTCGCTTTTGTAGGCAACACTCGCAAAAAGCGGTGCGATGCGCGTGCGCACGAAGTCGGCAAAATTGCCTTGGGCGGTTGCAAAGGTGAACAGCCGGTCCGTCGTTTCCACAAGCTTTTGCGCAAACGCCTGGCGTTCGACCTGATAGCTGTCGAGTAACGCGTCTGGCGCCTGTCCCTTCACGACCGCCGCCAGTTTCCAAGCCAGATTGATCGCGTCGAGGATGCCTGTGTTCATGCCTTGTCCACCGGCCGGGCTGTGGACGTGCGCAGCGTCTCCCAGCAAAAACGCCCTGCCCCAGCGGAACTGATCCGTGACGCGATGATGGACCCGGTAGGTGGAAAACCAATTCACGCCATTGATCCTGATGTTCAGACCGTTGATCGCGTCATGGCCAACGTCCTCGAACGTCAGCGTCTCTGGACGTTCCGCGCGCTCGTCGCGAACCGTACCGATCAGGCGATATTGGCCAGTTTCGCCATAGAAAAACGCCAACACGAATTCGGATTTATCAAAAGCGATATGGGCCTCATCCGCAGGCTCGAAACCGCTGGCAGACACGTCCGCCACATAGAACAGCTGCTTATAGGTGCCGCCCTCGAAGCCGCTTCCCACCTGATGACGCACGAGCGAGCGCGCGCCATCGCAGCCTGCGAGGAAAGCAGTCGTCAGCACTTCTTCGCGACCATCGGCGTGTTTCAAGCGCGCGATAACGGAGTCGCCACGGTCCTCGAAGGACAGCAGTTCGGTCTGCCGCTCGACTTCGACGCCCAGGGACTGAAGCTGTTCGACCAACAACCGCTCATGACGATCCTGGGGGTATATGAGGACAAAAGGATAAGGCGATACATCCCCGCCAGCGTCCACCAGAGGAATCCGCGCCTTGCGTTTGCCCCGGGCCCACATGTTCATGGCCGGGGTCTTGTACCCCGCTCCGATAACCGCATCGGCCATGCCGAGCTGGCGATACAGCTCAAGTGTGCGGGCCTGGACGGCCATGGCACGCGAGGTTTCCCCCGGCCCGCTGCTCTTGTCGACAATCCTGACCACAAGCCCCTGCCGGGTGAGCCACAAAGCCAGGACCAATCCCGTAGGGCCGGCTCCCACAATGAGAATGTCCGTTTGCGCCATGTTCATGCCTCTGGAGAAGTGATGACTCTGGAGGCACTTAATGATGGTCGAGGAAGGCCGAATGTCAACGAACGAGCGGCGTGCGAGCTGGCTGCTGGGGTTCTGTGGTTACTGTGGGAGCGGGCTTGCTCGCGAAGGCGTCATGACCGTCAACATCGAATTCGCCTGACACACGCGGCCCGATGACCATGAAAAAGCCAATGCGCCAATCAGCAAAGGCAGGGGGTTCAAGGCTCTGCCTTGCCCAACGGCTTCATTGCCTCGCCTGCTACGCAATACAACACAGCGACCAAGTCTGGGTTTGCAAACCGTCGTGGAATCCAAGTGCGCCTGATTTGCGTGCAGTGCTGCTGAGTCAATTGTCTTACTTTTTTTATAGTGTTTTCTTAGGTTTCGCCGACCCAACGGCATCTGCTGCGGCTTTGCCCGCCCCTCCTACTTCCCCCCACCGATGCTACCAACTATCCCCGGCCATTAATCTTGCATGGCTTATCCGAATATTTTTCAACGCCTGGGCGTGCAATTGGGAAACGCGTGACTTCGAAACACCCATGAGTTCACTGATATCGGTAAAACTTAAATGCTGGTGATAGTGAGCTTGGATAACCCGCTGTTCGTTCGCCGAAAGAAGCTTCACGCACGCCTCCAGCGTGTCGCTCTCACGCTCAACTTCGTAGAGGCTTAGCGGGTTATTGTCCTTGGGTTCCGGATCAACGATCCCAGATTCCAAAAACAGCCCGAACGCCAAGCCAATAGCGACGTTCGCCACCTGCTCCAGATCAGACTCCGCTCGCCCCTCCTCTTGCATGCCGGAAAGACTCTCCAACCGCTCTTGGTAATAGCGCCGTCGATCACTTACGTAACAGGACAAGCCCTTGAGAACGCTACCTCTCACAAAAGGTTCGGCATAGGACTGGAAACGCGTGCCCAACCCCGGATTAAACCGGTCAATGGCCTGCAGAAGACCAATCGAGGCCAGGTTCACATAATCCCCCCACTCAGCCAACGGATGCGGGTAGCGAGAATACAAAAGCCCGGCAATCATCCGAAGCCACTGGCCATAAAAAAAGAACAACCGACTCCTGGCCGCCTCTGTTTTGCTGTCCAGCCAGTCGCGCCACAACGCTTGCTCGTCATCGCCTTCATTGCTGGGCTCATCCGTCACCATGGAAGGCTGCACCTTTGCGCTAACCGAGATTGCGCATCAACGTCTGGGCAATCAGGCCCCAACCGTCGATCAACAGAAACAGCATGATCTTCAATGGCAAAGAAATCGTGATGGGGGGCACCATGATCATCCCCAACGACATCAGGATTGACGCCACCACCAAGTCGATGATCAAGAATGGCAGAAAGATCATGAAGCCGATCTGAAAAGCCAGTTTCAGTTCGCTCAACATGAATGCCGGCACCAGCTTCACCGGGGACAGTCCTTCCGGTGCTTGTGGCAGCGGATCCTTGGCCAATTCATAAATCAGTCGCAAATCCTCTTCATGGGTCTGCCTGATCATGAAATCACGGATCGGCACCCAGCCTTGCAACGCGGCACCGTCAAGCCCTACTTTGTTCGCCAGGAATGGCTTGATGCCTGCGTCATAGGCCTTTTCCAAGGTTGGAGCCATGGCGAACAACGTCAAGAACATCGACAGTACGATCAACACGATATTCGGCGGCGTCTGTTGCAGCCCCAATGCCTGCCTGGTCAATGACAACACTACGATGTTGCGCGTGAACGTGGTCAGGGAAATGACCAAAAACGGCAGGAACGACAGCGCCGTCAACAAGGCCACAACGCTGACCGGCGATTGAATCTGATTGATGTGCAAACTTCCCCATTCAGAGAAGTCATCCGCGGCTGCCGCCAAGGGAGCAAAGCCGCTGAGCACCAGGAACAGCAAGCGGCGAGTCATATCGAATACTTCAAGGGCAGACATCCAACGCAGAGGATGAGGGTTGTTCTGGCAAGAGGGTCACGGTCGCTCCATTTGAAGATTCAGTGACCAGGACCTGAGACGTTTCGATCTTGAGCAGATACACCTTGGTCTTGGTTGACAATCGCACAGCGCGTACACAATGCAACTCGGTCAGATCCGCTAAAGGTTTGCCGGTGCCCACTTGACGTCGCGCGTACCAACGCATCACGCCGTAGACCACGGCCAATAAAACAGCCGTAATCAGCATCACTTTGATCATCAACACAAACGACAGCGGATCATCCTGCCGTAACGCTAATCCAAGCGGTTGGGCTACGGTTTCAGACGTCACAGTATTTCCGTCAACTGAATGCCAAAGTTGTCATCGACTGCCACCAGATTGCCCCGGGCAACCGGTTTACCGTCCAGGCACAGCGACGCCGGTTCATGGACCTGCTCCAACAGCTTGACCACGTCGCCAGCCTTCAGCGCGAACAACTCATCCACGCTCATGGAGGCGTGACCGAGCTGCACCACCAATTCCACGACCACATGCTTGATCAAATTCATGTCTCGCTTGATCAGCGGTGACTGCCCGTCGTTGGCCGCCATCCGGGCTTCTTCCAGCTCAATCGCATCTACCGTTGCCGTCACACCAACACTCCTGATTCATTCATGGGAAATCAACTGCACGGCGACTTGACCTTGCTGCTTAGCCAAGTAGCCGCTCGCGATCGCTGGGCCTTCGGCCAGCTGTAGCGAGACCGGATCGGCCAGCAATGCACTGGCCCGTAAGGTGTCCCCAGGACGCAAGTCCTGCATCTCACCGATGGAGAGGCTTGCCAAGGGGAGACGCACCGACAACGTCACCCGAGCGTTACCCAAGGCGTGCTTACGCTCAACCAACGGCGTGCGCGCAACGGGCTTCTCAAGCGCAGCATTGAACAATGCCGCATCCAGCGACAGATGCAGCGTCGATTGACCGACGCGCAGTTGCAGCAATACCTGGGCACTGAGTAACCCCGAGGACGGCCGGGATGACTCGACGGTTAAATGGGAGACGCCGCTTTGCCCGAGGACCTCAAGCACATGATTGATCAGCGCCAATTGTGCTTCGCGTACCAGATGCCTTGCGGTCTCATCCTCAGGCGCGTCATGCATGAAAGGACCAAAGATCATCGAAGCCCCATCACCTGCCAGGGTGATTGAGCCATTGACGGATTTGGCGCTCTGCCAAGCCAGTGTCGATGCCCACTCACTTGAATCATCCAGGGCCGAACAGCTCACTTCGCAGGTGTGGTGTGCATCCGGCATGCACCACTGCTCAAACCAGTGCCTGGCCACGGCCGGTAATCGCTCGCAGGCCATGCGCAGACGAGTCGTGCCGACAAAACCCAACATCCTCATTGGTCAGCCCCCTCTCGTTCCGTTGTACAACTGCTCCAGCATTTCATTGGAGACCGTCATCACCCTTGAGCTGGCCTGATACCCGCGCTGGATAATCAGAATGTCTCCAAACTCCTGGGCCAGATCGACATTGGACAATTCCAGGTAACCACCCTGGACACGCCCAAACTGCTTCTCCCCCGCGCGGCCGAACTCGGCCTTCATGGAAGAAGGTGCGTGGTAGAGCGAATTGGCGCCCGCGATCAAGGCACTTTCATCCGCGAAATCCGCCAGCGCCAATTGGCTGCCATCACGTTTCTCGCCGTTGGCGTAGGTGAATTTAAGGATGCCCTTCTCATCGAATGCGAAGCTATTCAGGCCGGCGACTGCGCTACCGTCGACCACACGCGCACCCAGTGTATGGCTCGGTCCGCTGGCGACCTGGGAGGCCAAGTTGAAGCTACCCGGTGTTCCGAAATCCAGCACGATGCTCTGGATCTTGCCATTAACCGTCAACGGGACCGACAACGTGTTGAAACCGGTAGCGGGGCTGCCATCGATACCGAAGGCGATGGTGCCGGTCTGCAACTGAACGCCGCTCGCGTCGGAAACCGTGACACTCCAGCTATTGGCGGGCGTCGTTTTCGGTTCGAACTTTACGCTCAGGGTATGGCTCGCACCGGTCGAGTCGAACACCTGGATAGCGTTGATCTGATGGGTCGCCTCCGTAGTACCGGTACGAGCCAAGGCCCCCACCATCTCGACTCGGGTGGTCGCCTGCGGCGGCAAGGTGCGCTGCCCCTGGATATTGATATCGCGCAGATTCCCGGACGAGTCGATACCCGCAATGCGCTGCTGGCTGATGGTATCGACCAGATAGCCGTCCTTATCCACCTCGAATTGCCCGGCGCGGGTGTATGACAGCGCTCCCTGCTCATCGCGAAGAACGAAATAGCCGGCGCCATTGATCGCCACGTTGGTGTTATTGCCTGTCTGGCGGTTCTCACCCGGCTTGATACGGACTTGGGTACCGGCGATGCCTGAACCAAAACTCTGGCCATCCTGTCCGTTGACGGCGCGAAAAAAAGTATCGCTGCCCCTGTAGCCTGGCGTGTTCATGTTCGACACGTTGTTGGAGACGTTATCCAAGCCCTTGGCGAAGGAAAACAGGCCACTCATTCCATTAAAGAAAGCTTGCAGCATTACGCCCCCTGCCTGACCAGTTTGATTTGTGACAGCCGCACGTCAGTGAGGACCGTACCGTCGGTTCGTTTGACGGACAGCACCGGCCCGGTCGATGAAAACGCAATCGCCGTCACTGAGCCAATCGCCGTTCCCCCCGTGGTGATGCTGACTTCAACTTGGCGCCCCAGCAGGCCCAGGGACTGCGAAGTGGCATTCATGGACACCAGGTTGTCGGTGTTTTCGTTGGTGATCCGGGTTTGCTCGAGGTTGGCGAACTGAGCCATCTGCGCCAGGAACTCACGATTGTTGATCGGCTCCAGCGGATCCTGAAACGTCAACTCCGTCAAAAACAACTTGATGAAATCTTCCTGCCCCAGACGGCTCTGGGCCAACTCCGACGTGGTGGAACTCAGCTCATTACCGATCGCTTCAACGGCCATCGTATTCACCTGTGTAATCGTTCGAAAGAGGCGATGCGCGCCAGACCTGCTGACCGTTGAGCCAGATCTGCTGCGGGCGTTCAGACATCGATGAGGCCCGGCGAGCGAGCTCTTCTATCAGCTCATCGCGTTCTTGCGCGGTGAGCCGGTAGTCACGTACCAACAACTCAAGACCTTTACCTCGAGGCAGGAACTGAAAATGTCGATCCGGCCATTTCCCATTCAAATAGCTCAATAGCGGCTGACCGGTGGAGTCCTCTGTGCCCTGCTGCTCGATGGTAACGGGCTCGATCCGGGGTCTATCGGAGCCTTGTGCCAGGACAGCACCGGGCGTGGAGGAAATCGCCGAGGTCGTCGACAAAGCGCTGGAAGGGGCTGAATAGGCTTGCTCAGTGTCGATTGAAGCAACGCTGTGCACTCCCGGCTCCGCCAGGAATGTATCGGGCAGATAAGACAGGTGATGCCCGGCGTGCGCACCCAGCGCATACAGCTCAAGCGCCTCGGCAGTCATGGACGTTGACGCGCCGATGGAACGCAATTGCACAACCCGCGCCAGATCCGCGTCAGCAATGGCGGAGTGCACCAGTCGCTGTTCTGACATCACCTGAGGGTTGCGCTGCTGACCTGTGCTCTCGTTTGAGGCGGGTGATTGATCATGCAGGCCTATTTTTCGCTCGAAGTCCTTGGCCTGTGTGTCACGAGCGGGAGGACGTTGCTGATCCGCCGCCATGGTCCACAACGATGCCCCTACTTTAACGGCCATGTCCCATCCCCTGAGCTTGCTGTGCATCAAAAATGTCGATGGCTTCGTATTCGCGCGCCGCTTTATCCAGCAGCACCTGCAGTCGATCCTTGGCCTTGTCGATCAGGTCTTCGTTCACTTTGCACTTGAGCAGCTGTGACATGGCCGAGTGCGACAGGCTTCGCGCCTCGATGACGGGCTGATGCGCGGCTTCAAGTCGCTGAAAAGCGGCTGTCTGCGCCAATAGGCGTTGTTCGTGCTGGGAGGGATCGAGCGTGGCGCCAATGCATCCCGACGCTTCATGGTGCGCCTGGATGCTGTCGTAGCGTACCTGCTCCACCCTCAACCGATGCTCGGCTTGGGCCAACTCACGGAGACTGCGGTTGTAGGCGAGCTGCGCCCTTTCCCGCTGCATGGCACGCAAACGAGAGGCCGCATTCAATTGCCGCGACTTGCGCCACTCATCTTGCATCGTTCACCCCCTTGCCCAGCCGCTGGAACAACTGATGAACCGTTTGCCAGGTGCTTGATGCGGAGAAATGTTCTTGCGGGGTTTGCTGCAACAACGCATCGAACTCGGGCTTCAAGTCGATCATGGTGTCCAGCAGCGGCTGTGAGCCCTTTTCATAGGCGCCCAGTTCGATCAGGTCCACGCTGTTCTGATAATTGCCAAGGGCTGACCGCAGGCGCTCGACTTGGGTTTTGCGCTCTTGGGTATGCAGGGTGCCCACCAATCGACTGATGCTGTGCAACACATCGATGGCCGGCCAATGCCCACGGGCCGCCACACTGCGACTCAAGACAATATGCCCGTCGAGAATGGCACGCATATGGTCAGCCACGGGCTCATTCATGTCGTCACCCTCGACCAGTACCGTATAGACCCCCGTAATGGAGCCTTGCCCATACAACGCCCCAGCGCGCTCCATCAGCGGCGGTAACAGGGCAAATACCGAAGGTGTATAGCCTCGGCTCCCCATGGGTTCGCCCGTCGAGAGTCCGATTTCACGCTGGGCCAGGGCAAAACGGGTGATCGAGTCCATGATCAGCAGCACATGCTTGCCTTGGGCCCGGAACCATTCGGCGATTGTCGTCGCCGTGTAGGCTGCCTGGCGTCGCAGAACCGCCGGTTGCTCGGCCGCCGCAGCGATCACCACAGCCTTTTTCAAACCCTCCGGCCCCAGGCTGTCGCGAATGAAATCCCCTACCTCGCGACCACGCTCGCCGATCAAGGCGATCACGATCACATCGGCTTCTGCATATTTGCTCATCATGCCCAGCAAGGTGCTTTTGCCCACGCCACTGCCGGCAAAAATACCCATCCGCTGGCCGCGCCCAAGCGGTGTGAAGACATCGACGGCTTTCACTCCGGTGAGCAGCGTGGTGTCGATCGGCGAACGGTGCAAAGGATTGATCGGCGCCACGAACCGCGGCATCCGCGTCAGCCCTTCAGGGGCCGGCAAATCATCCAGGGGGTTGCAGGTCGCATCCAGGACACGTCCCAACAGACTGGCCCCCACGGGAACCGTGTAAGGGGTTCCACGGGCATGGACTTCGCTGGCCAGGCATAAACCATCCACCGGGCCATAAGGCATCAACAGGGTAGATTCACTGCGCAAGCCAACCACCTCAGCCGCGATGGCTTCGCCACCGCGAGCCGGGTGGAGGTCGACCAACTCACCCAGCCGGACATCCAGGCCGGTGGCGTGCAGCACCATGCCCTGAATCGAACTCAAACGGCCCATCCGCCGACAGAGTCGGGCCTGGGTAAGCTGCGTCAACAGTCGATGCTCAAGCCCCTGCCACACGGCCATCTCCCCCGTTCAACACGGCTGCGACATTGGCCAGTTGCGTCTGCACACCGACATCCAATTGACCGCCGCCGAAGTCGATCAGGCAGCTACCTGGAGAGGCCTGCGGATCGACCTGGAACGACGCCAATAGTGCGTCATCCGGCGCCAGCCGAAGCAACGTTTCGTAATCGCCACGGGCAACACGAATCCGCAGTGGACCGACCAGTTGATATTCTTCGATGGCCCGCCTCGCCAGGTCGGCGATTAACGGACGCGTTTCGGCATGCAGGTCTAAAAGGCGTGTTACCACCGCCAGCGCGAGCCGTCCTACCGAGGGCTCCATGGCTACCATCAACTGTTTCCGTTGCGCCCCCAAGGCTTCAATCAAGCGTGCGAGTTGAAGGCGTTCCGTTTCGAGCGCGGTACGCAAGGACGCCTCCTTCTTCAGCCACTGCTGCTCCTGATGCGCCAGGGCCGCGCTCAGTTGCGTACGGGCCTGCTTGCTGCCTTCCAATAACCCCCTCTCGAGACTCTCTCGCTCTATTTCCGCGAGCTCCAGCGCGAAGGTCTCGCGCAACGCCTGCTTCACATCTGGTTGACGCTCTTCATTGGGCGAGGTGTTCGTCTGGACATTGGCGCCAAGGGTTGGCAGGCGTCGAGTCCCCAGGTTCTGGGAAGGTTGACGCAACACCGTCGACGACAGGGGCGGCTTAGGCGTGCTCATCGCCTGCCTCCTGGGCATCCATCCGGGTCTTCAAACTATTCATCAGTGCCGGAGGCAGGATCTGCTTGGCAAATTTGCCATCCCATCGACGAATCTCACTGCTGTTGGCCAGGCCACCCAACACTTCACGGCGTGCAGTGGATGTCTCCAACTGAAGGACCAACGCGCTCCAAAACGGATGTGTCGCTTTCGAAAGCCTGGCCTTGATAGGTGCAGTGTCAAGCGTCGTGCGGGCTGCCGATGGCGCTACTGCCAACTCGCTCATCAAGGCCGCGACAACGGAAGGATCGTTGCTCAATCCCAGAAGATTGATTTCTTCCAATAGCACCTCAACCTGGCGCCGCTCCTCAGGTTCCAGCCGCGCCAGAATCCACTCACGGTCTTCGGCATGAGAACAGGCAAGGCGAATAGCCGCTTTACGAAGCGCTGAGAATTCCATGACCTTAACGCCCCTCCAATAGCCAGCGGCGCAGGTCCACCAGCAATTGCTCGCGCTCGACCGATGTCAGTCGCGGCACCGTGACAGGGACGGCAACAGACTTGCGCCGTCCTTTTGCCCAAAGCAGCAACAGACCGATCGCCAGGGCAACTATCGCGCCGACACCCAACCAGCGCGTCCATGGCAACGACAGACCCCCATCGACGGGCACAGGTACCTGCTCGCTACTCACCGGCGCCGGCTGCACCAAGGGCTCGACTAACGGAGCCGTCTCCGGCCTATCGGGGATGTAGACCATTACCAAGCGATCGCCCCGCTTGAGATCCAGCCCCAAAGCCGCTTCAAGCAACGCCTGGATATCTTTCATTTGAGCGTCCGACACCGGTGTGCTGAGCACCACACCAACGGTAATACGCTCGATTTTGCCAGCCGCATGCTCGGTTTCAGCACGCGCCTTACCCACCTCGTAATCGATTTCCCGGTTGTTCTGGGAACGCTTGCTCGTGGACTCGCCACTGGAGTTCTCGGTGGACTCCGTGCGTTTTTCACGACGCATTTTGTTCGTCAGCGGTTGCTCGCTGATGGATTTGACACGGTCAAAGTTCATCAGCACCCGCACAGACACATCGACGCCACGATGACCGAGCGGGCGCGCCAGCAATTCTTCGGCCTTCAGCTTGAGTGCCTGCTCGACCTGGGCCGTCAACTGCAGGTGCTCCGGCGCCGCCGCGGCGCCACCGGAAGCACTGAGTACCTGCCCGTCTTCGTTGAGCACCGATACGCGCTCAAGCGTCATGCCCTCCACCGCTGACGACACCAGTTGCTGAATACCCCTGACTCGCTGCGGCATCAACGTCCCCGCCGAACGCAGACGCACGATCACCGATGCCTTGGGTGGTTCTTCCGCCTGTTGGTAGAGGCTGGTTTTCTTGAACGTCAGGTGCACACGGGCATATTCGACTTCGGACATGCTCATGATCGTGCGCGCCAGTTCCCCTTCCATGGCCCGTTGGTAGTTGATTTTCTGGCTGAACTCCGACATACCGTAGTCGGCCTTGTCGAACAACTCGAACCCCGTGCCGCCACGGGTCGGGATACCCGCCTCAGCCAGATACATACGGGCAGAGGCCGCATGATCGGCCAGGACTTCAATCGCACCCTGCTGCGTATTGATCCGATAGGGCACATGCCGTTGGCTCAATGTAGCCAGGATCTGGGCCTGGGACGCCTCGTCGGCGTTTCTGTACAACGCCACATATTGCGGTCGGATCACCCACCACGCCGACACGGCCAGCAGGCCGACAATCAGCAAGGCACCCATCAGAAAGACGCGAGTACGACCCGCCAGGAACGAGGACACCGGTTGATTCTCCATGGCTTAGATCTGCAACCGCGTGAGTTCCTGGTAGGCATCTACCAGACGGTTGCGCACCTCCACGGCCAATTGCAGCGACAGCTTCGCTTGCTCCATGGCCATGACCAGATCGTGAGGCGCAATGTTGTCGCCCAGCGCATAAGCCGACAGCATCTCGCTGGCCTGGCCGGTTTGTGCATTCAGTTGGGTGGCACCCGATTTCAGCAATTCGACAAAGTCGGTGCCCTGAGGCCCCATCGGTCCGTCCGCCAAGGCAGCGGCCGGTGTAAGGTCGGGGGTCAATGCGATAGGCGCAATGGCGGCGGTCATGTCACTTTCCAATTTCAAAGGCTTTGAGCGTCATTTCACGCAAGCTGTTGTAGGAGCGGATATTGGCTTCATAGGCACGGGTAGCCGATACCAAGGTCGCCATCTCCCTGGCGGCTTCGATGTTGGGGTAATGCACCATCCCATTCTGGTCAGCCATGGGATGGCTCGGTTCATGGACCAAGCGGCTGTCGCTACGTGCTTGAGCGTGAACGCGGGGCTGCTGCAACCCCAGTTGGCCGGCAAAGCTGGTCGGAGGCGATACGCTGAGCAACGGTGAGCGTTCGCCCGGTCCTATTGCCACGTTGGCGATCGCCAGGTTGTAGCTGGCGACTTCTGCCCGCGAACGCTCATAAGCCATGCTCCCGCGAACGATCTCGCTGATGTTGTCCAAAGGCATCTTCAGCGACCTCCCCGGATAGCCAGCTGCATCAATGCGAACTGGCGTGATACACCGTCTGCCAAGGCTTGGTAGCGACCGCTCGCGGCGGACATCTGCGCCACTTCACCGTCCAGTGCCAATGGCGCGCCCGGCGTATAGCTTTGCAAATACGGTGTGAGTTCGCTGTCCTGCAGCGAACGCAACGATTGGGCGAACAACTCAGGGTCGTTGTGTAAACCGCGCAAGGCGGCCATCGGCTCGTAGCCGTTGAGGCGCATGGCCTTACCCCCCGGAACGTTGGCCATGGCGATGTTGTGAGCCGCGACTTTCGCCCGCAATTGCTCCAGGCTCATGGCGAAGCGCACGGTCTCTATTGCAAGATTCATATCGGTTGACATCAATCTTCCTTATTGAACGATGAGTTCAGCGTGCAGAGCGCCCGCCTGTTTGATGGCTTGCAACACGGTGATGACTTCTCGCGTGCTCAATCGAACCTGATTGAGGGCTTTCACCAGATCTCCCACCGTCGCGCCTTCGGCCAATTTCACCGGGCCGTGTTCTTCTTCATTCACCGTCAGCTCGGTGTCAGGCACGACCACGGTACCGACACTCGGCCCGGTGCGGGCGACCCACGAGGGCTGCGACACCTGGAACTTGGTGCTGATCACGACACTCAGCGAACCCTGGGAAATGCTCACCTCGCCCAATCGGACATTGGCGCCCGCGACCACTGTGCCGGTGCGTTCGTTGACCACCACCCGGGCGGCATAATCCGGTGCGACTGAAACGTTCTGTACCCGCGAAATCAACCGCGGCACGGTCATGCCCGCTGACACGGGCACTTCCACTTTAGCGGCATGCACGACACGCACACCGGCCACACCCAACTCGCGACTCAAGGCATCGGCAATACGTTGCGCGGTGGTGTAGTCCGGCTCGTTGAGAATCAGCACCAATTTTTTCGAAACCTCATCGTTTTCCGAAAAGGCCGAACGTTCGACACTGGCGCCGCGGGGTATACGCCCGACGGTCGGATGGTTCTTCTGCACGGAATTTTCGTTGGCCTCGAAGACATATCCGCCCACCGACATCGGCCCTTGGGCCAGGGCATAGAGCTTTTCATCCGGGCCATACAGGGGGGTCATCAACAAGGTGCCCCCCAGCAGACTGCGTGCATCGCCCAGGGAGGAGACCTCGACGTCCAGCTTGTCCCCGGACTCGCTGAACGAACGCAGGTTGCCGGTGACCATCACCGCCGCCGTGTTGCGGGTATTGAGGTCTCCATCAGCGACATTCACGTTGAAGTTCTTCAGGGTATTGACCAATGACTGGCGAGTGGCCCGATTACGGTCGGTATCGCCGGTGCCGGCCAGGCCCACCACCAGCCCATAACCGATGATGGAATAGTCCCGCACGCCTTGAATGCGCGTCAGTTCCTTGATCCGGACATCAGCCAGCGTCGGCTGCAGCCAAAGGGCGAGCAGCAGGCCCGAGAGCAGTCGAGCAATCATTTTCATAAGATTCGCAGCCACTTGAGCACCCGGAAAACGATGTTCTGCTTCTGCGCATCGGTCACCACACCGTCACCGACGATGTCGATTTGTGCGTCTGCCAGGCGATAGGAAAGCACCGTGTTGTTGTAGGCGATGTCATCGGGTCGAACGAGACCGGTGATACGCACTTGTTGTTTCTCATCGTTGACCGTCACCCGTTGCTCGCCGCTGACGCGCAACAAACCCTCGGGCAGTTGTTCAATGATCCGTACCGAAACGTTGGTACGAATCTGTCCGCTGCGGTTGGTCTGGCCCGTGCCGTTGGTATCGCCTCTCAAGCCCAGGTTCGCTTGATGCGTATTGCTGTCCAGGCCGGTGCGCGCGGAAATATCGGTATTGCTCTCGGCCCCGGTGCCGGCCGCACTTTGCGCCGTGGTCGATTCCACCACCAGCACCGTCAGGGTGTCGCCCAAATGGTAGCCACGGCGGTCTCCCGTCAGTGAGCGATAGCCATCGGGGTTGATCAGGCTCTGCGCGCAAGCCATCCCCGGCAGCAACAGCATCACCAGCCCAGCCTTGCGAACGTTACGGGTCGACATGAACCTCTCCTTTACCGGCAACCACCGCCAACAGGCTCGACTCGGCGCCGTCCAACATCACCGGTACGCGTTCTCCCAACACACCCGGACGCAGTGCCTTGCCTTCGGTGCGCAGCATCAGGCCCGGGCCATAGACCACCACGGTCACCGGGGCGTCGCGGTACACCAAAGGCTCGGCCTTGAGATGACGCTTGAGCACCGGCATGCCGGCATTGACCGATTGCGTCAGCCATTGCCCTGCAAGGTCATTGGGCAGATCACCGGGCGACATTTGCGCCGCTGCCAGGTCCACCCGCTCCAACCGGGGCTGAGCATCGGCCACCATCTGGTCGGCTCGCCCGTTGCGGCCATAGACCCACGCCTGTTTCCAGGCTTGGACCTTGAACCACACCGTCACCACGCTCGGCCGCTCATGTCCGCACACCGTGCCGCTCAAAGCAACGGACACCCGGCTGCGGATGCCCTGGCTCAACAGCCGGATCTGTGGATGCGCCATGGCCGGCAGCTCGCCCATGGGCGTGAGCTGCAGCTCAACCTCAGGCGTGGCCAACTGCGCCTGGATACGTTGGGTGGCCATGCTCAAGGCTTGATTTGCCGCCGAATCGCAACCGGCATCGGACATCGCCTGGGCGTAGCTTGCACTGGCGAGCCACAGCCCGAATCCGGCCAACCAAGGGATATTCATGAGGTTCAACGACGCAGGTTGTTGATGGTTTCCAGGATCTGATCGCTGGCTTGCAGCAATCGCGCGTTCATCTGATAAGCGCGCTGGGCCAGCACCAGCCCGCTCATCTCGTCGATCAGGTTAACGTTGGACATCTCGACGTAGCCTTGCAACAACACACCCTGACCGTCTCGACCCGGCTCGGCATAAATGGCTTCGCCACTGGCCTGCGTCGGTCGATAGAGGCCGTCGCTGAGCTTCGTCAACGCTTCGGCGCTGGCGAACTTGGCCAATTGCACCTGTCCAACGCTGATGATTTCTCCTGTCTCGGTAATAGTCGCCTGGACTTCCCCGTTCTGCTTGATCACCAAGTTGCGTGCGTCCGGTGGTACGCGCAGGTCGGCCGTCAGCGTCTGCCCGTCCGGCATTGCCAGTTGCCCTTCGCTGTCGAGATGGAAACGTCCCGCGCGGGTGTAGGCCAGCTCGCCCGTCGGCAACGCGACTTCAAAGAACCCATCGCCCTGGATGGCCAAGTCCAGCGCGTTGCCACTTTCGCGGACAGTGCCCGGGCTGAAGACCTGACTCGGCTGCGAAGCCTGGATACCTGCGCCAGTCAGCAAGCTCTCGGTCATGCCACCGCCATCATCGCGTGTCCCAACCTCGCGAACCATGTCGTGAAAGTCCACCTGGCTGCGCTTGTAGCCAATGGTCTGCATGTTCGCCACATTGTTCGAAATACTGTCGATCCATGCCTGGTTCGCGGTCAGCCCGGAGCTGGCAATACTTAATGAGTCAATCACAAGCACATCCCTTGATCAGTTCTTGCCAATTTGGTTGATACCGCTGTTGAGCATGCCGTCGTAGGCCGACAGCGCTCGCTGCATGGTTTCGACATGCCGCGACACTTCCATCATCTTCACCATGTCGGCGCCCATGGCGGCGTTCGAGCGCTCCAATAGCCCCTGATGCACCACGAAGCTCTTGGCGGGTGTGATCCCGGTACTGGCCGCGTATAACCCATCCCCAACGGCCAATAGCTGCTGCGGATTGTCGACGCGCACAATACTCAGGCGCCCTACCGGTCGATCAGCGACACTGACTTCCCCGCTCGCGTCGATCTTGAGCACCCCATCCGCCACTTGCAGCGGACCGTCATCGGCCAATACCGGATAACCCGCCTTGCTGACCAGATAACCGGCCTTGTCGACCTGGAAACGCCCGTCACGACTCAACAACACACCGCCCGGCGTCTTTATCGCAAACCAGGCATCCCCTGACAGCGCCAGGTCGGTGGCCCGCCCGGTGTGTTGCAACGCACCGCCGTCGGTGCTGATCCAGGTCTGCGCCTGAATGTCGTCTAGCCCACCTGCAACGCCCGGCCCGGCCACGTTCGACGCCATGACATTGAAGGTGCGCTCGGCCTTGTAGCCAACGGTATTGGCATTGGCGACGTTCTGCGACACGGCTTTCAGGTGATCGACATCGCGCTGGATGACCCCAGCCAGTTGCATGATCAAATCGCTCATGGGGACTCCAGGCTGGGGAAACCGGGCAGGTCAATCATGCCTGCCGAGGTCACGCGGGCGTGCTGCCCCACTTCATTGACCGAGAGCACCGCCATGTGCGGCACGGCTCGCGCCATGAAGGCCCGCAAGACCCGTCGCAATGGCGCCGCACACAACAGCACCGGTTGCTTGTTGCCACTGAGCTGGCGTTCGGCTTCCCGGGCGACGGTGGTGACAAATCGCTCCAGTTCCTGGGCCGGCAACAACGCCGATTGCAAGCCTTCGCGAGGACGCGAGGCCGCCAGCATGTAGCCTTCCAATTGCGGTGCGATCGTCAACACGTTGAGCTCGCCGTTCTTGTCGACCAACCGCTCATACAATGCCGCGCCCAGGCGCTCGCGCACCCGTTCGACGAGGTCTTCGGCGCTCTTGTTGCTACGCCCCGCATCCACCAGCACTTCGAGAATGGTCTCAAGGTTGCGGATAGACACCTGCTCGCGCAGCAACAGTTGCAGCACCCGCTGGATATCCGAGTAACTGAGGACTTGGGGCACCAGTTCGTCCACCAGGCTGCCCAAGCCGACGCGCTTCTTCTCGATCAACCGCTCGGTCTCGGCACGGGTCAGAAACTCCGGCGCATAGCGGCGGGCCAGCTCGGACAAATGGGTCAACAGCACGGTGTCGGGCTCGACCAGGGTGTACCCCGCCGTGCGCGCCTGGGCCCGTTGCGCCACCTCGATCCAGAGCGCCTTGAGCCCGTAGGTAGGCTCTTTGGTGGCACGCCCTTCGAGCACCAGCGTTGCGCCACCGGGGTTGATCGCCAGTAACTTATCGAACTCCAACTCGCCTGCCGCAATCACCGCGCCCTGTACACAAACCTGGTAAGTGCCACTGGCCAATTTCTTATCGGCATGCACGTTGAGCGATGGCAAGGCAAAGCCATAATCCTTGGCGAACTGCTTGCGCAGGTTTTCGATACGCAGGCTCAAGGTACTGGTGGCTGCCAGGACGTGAGTCGCGAGGTCAGCGCTCAACCGCAGTTCAAACGCATCGGTGTTCATCAATGCGTAGACATCATCGGACTCGCTGTCTTGCCCTGTCAGCACGTCCTTCTGGGAGTCCTCACCAACGCTGGCCTTGTCCCGCAACTTGCGGTAGGAAAACCACGCCGCCGCGGCAAACGCGCAAAACAGCATCATCAGCGGAATCAAGGGCAATCCTGGCATCATCGCCAGGAACAGGGTGACCAGCGCCACCACCACCAGGGTCTTGGGATAAGCCGAGACCTGTCGCCCCAATTCAGGGCCCAGGCGCGCATCCGTCGCGGCGCGGGTGATGATGATGCCCGCCGCCACGGCAATAATCAGCGAAGGAATCTGCGTCACAATACCGTCGCCCACCGTCAGCAACGTGTAGTGATGCAGCGCATCGCCCCAGCTCTGGCCTTTTTGCAGGATGCCGACCGAGAGGCCGCCGATGATGTTGATCGCAATGATCACAATGCCGGCAATCGCATCGCCCTTGACGAACTTGGACGCGCCGTCCATGGCCCCGTAGAAGTTCGACTCACGCTCCAACTGGCTGCGTCGGCGCTTGGCTTCTTCCTGGTCGATGATGCCCATGTTCAGGTCCGCATCGATGCTCATCTGCTTACCCGGCAACGAGTCCAGGGTAAAACGAGCGGCGACCTCGGCCACCCGTTGGGCGCCGCTGGTGACGACCACGTACTGCACCACCACCAGGATCAGGAAAATCACGAAACCAATGACATAGTTGCCACCCACCACGTGGGTGCCCACGGCCGCGATGACCAGCCCCGCATCACCATCGGTGAGGATCAGCCGCGTCGCGGAGATATTCAGGGCCAGGCGAAACAACGTGGTCATCAGCAAGAGCGACGGAAAGGTCGAAAAGCTCAACGGCTTATCAATGTCGAAGGTCACCAGCAACACCATCAACGCAACAGCAAAGTTGGTCAGCAGCAGCAAATCCAACAGCCAGGTAGGGATCGGCGTGAACAACACCAGCAAAATGCCGATAACCGCCACAGCCAGCAGCAGATCGCTGCCCTCGGAAAGCAGGCGTGACAAGAGTGGCTTCATGGCGAAAGCACCTTATTGCCTGGCAGTGCGATGACCCAGCGATAAATCCGCGCCACGTCGGCCTGCGTCGAATCCGGAATCGCCGAATCGACCCGTGCCAAGGCATGCAGCGCCCGCGCCAAGGGCGGACGACGCAAAATCGGTACCTGGTGTTTCCTGGCAACATGGCAGATACGTCGGGCATGCAGGCCGCGTCCCATGGCGAGCACCTTGGGCGCGAGCATGCTGGACGGTCGGTATTGCAAAGCCACCGCGTAATGAGTCGGGTTGGTAATGATGACGTCGGCATCCTTGACCTGCCCCAGCGCAGCGGCCTTCTTCAACAGCGCCTGCTGGATACCTTTGCGCTTGGCACGTACTTCAGGGTCACCTTCGCGGCGGCGATGTTCGTCCTTCGTTTCCCGGCGACTCATACGCATCTGCCGCCCGAACTCACGCCGCGAATACCAGATATCAAACAGCGCCGCGGCCGCCATCACCGCCAATACCGTAAACCCCAACTGCATCAGCAATTGTTTGCCGGCCTGCGGCAACTCCAGGGGCGAGATCGTCGCCATGCCCAACAACTGCGGCAGCACGCTTTGGAACAGGTAATACAAGACCAACGAGAACAACGCGCCCTTGACCAGCACCTTGATCAGCTCAACGAACATGCGTCGCGAAAAGAGTTTCTTGAGGCCCTGGATCGGATGGAGCCGCTTGAAATCAGGCTTCAACGCGGTCATTGAAAACACCGGGCCGCTGAACAGCAGATTCGTCAGGACCGCCATCAGCACCAACGCACCAATCAACGGCAATAACCCGTACACCACCTGTCGCAGGCTATAGCCGCCCTGCTCGCCCAGGTAACCAAAGCCTTGTCCCAATTGCCCGGCGTTGCCCAACCACCAGTGAGTGTGGGCAGCAATGACACTCGCCAACGGATAGGCAATGGCCGAAAAAACCATCAGGAATGTCAACAACATGATGAAGGACAACAGGTCCGGGCTGCGGGGTACCTGCCCTTTCTTGCGTGCCTCTTCGAGTTTGTAGGGTGTTGCCTCTTCGCTCTTGTCCTGCTGATCGCTCATTGCACACCCGCCGGTGACAGGGCAAACCGCAAGGCGTTTTCAATCAGCAGCGGCAGACGCTGAACGATCATCGGCAAGGTCAGGATAAAAATGAACATGCCCACGCCCAACTTGAGGGGCAAGGACAGGAAATAGACATTGGCCTGGGGCATGGAACGGGACAAGAACGCAAACGCCACATCGATCAGCCACAGCCCGAGAATCACCGGCACGACAATCATGAACGCCAGCAAAAACTGCTGCGTCATGACCGTCGCCAAAGACACGGACAGCGTGCTCAGCGACACACTGCCGGGCGGAACCGCCACCAGCAACTGAGCGAACACCCTGAGCAAATCGTGATGCAGATTGAGCACGACAAACAGCGCACCCAACGACCAGACCAACAGCTCGGCCATCAGGCCGGTCATGTTAGAAGTGCCCGGATCAAACACCCCGGCCGCATTCAAACCGATTTGAGTGTCGATCAACTTACCCGCCATATCGACACCGGCATGAGCGGCATGAAAACCGAAGGCCATCAACACACCCAGCAGCAACTCGCCCAACACCACGGGCAGCGTGAATACAGGGGCCTGGGTGAGCGTCATGCTGCCGACCAACACGGCGGACAGCGCCAGTGCCAAGATCAACCTGACAGTCAACGGAATGCGCGAAAAACATAGGATCGGCGAAACCACCACGAGCGGAATCAACCTGACCGACACGAGAAGCGCATTGAGGAAGAAGTATGTCAGCACAAACTCACACCAAAAACGCTGCTAGAAGCTAGCGGCCTGAGTTAATGCACTGAGTGCGAATTGTTTGAGGACCGTCAGCATCCAGCCTCCAAAGACCAGCAACATGACAACTGTCACGATCAGTTTTGGGATGAAGGTCAGGGTCATTTCCTGGATCTGGGTCGCGACTTGCAGAATGCTGACCGCAAGGCCGACGATCAGAATGGCCAGGAGTAACGGAGCAGCCACCATTGCGGAGGTTAGAAGCGCTTCTTTGAGCGCGTAGAGCATGAAATCCTGCGTCATCCATAACCCCAACTGAACTTGATCCAAGGTGCACTCTGGGCGCGCCATAGCCTGAATGGCAGATCGCCATGGTAGCGATATAGTGTCATGGGATGCAACAGGATGTTACGTGGCGGGGACGAATGGTGGCGGGAGTAGGCTTGAATAACGAGAGAAATCCGGGAAAGGAACCGAGGAAAGACCACGCTTAGAGCTTCTGTAATCGGTCCGCCCCATAATCGTGGTCTACCCCGCTTTTCCCCGTTCCGGCGAATCTAATGCTTGCTGTCTCGACGTGTCCGTTAGCTATTGGAGTGTTTTGATCCCTCAGGTCTAACCGTCATGACTTTCACTACATCATCAATCACTGCTTTGCTCATCTCCATTAAATAATGAGCGGCCCAGGCATGGCGGTCCGTTTTCCTTTCGAAAGTGGCGTCCTCTGCAAGCCTGTAAGCGAGATGCAAGAGATCTGACGCTTGTTGCAACGCTTCAGTTAACGGAACACCGCCGTTAACGCGGAACAGCGGACGGTCGGAGCAATAATGGAATGGGGTGTAGCCGATAGTTTTTGCTTCTGCTTGTTCGGTCATTTGCTATCTCCACTGACTGAGATGCAGCGGGACCGCGATACAGAGTTGCGGAGCAGATGAGGCCGTTTTCTTGATCTATCGATATGCATTGTTCAACTCCCTTGATTCGAAGAGCTGCCGCATCCGTTACCAAGCGAATGGGTGGCAGCTGTGCGCAGGTTGGTAAACCGGGGAATCAAGGAAACCGGCACGTCAGAAGACGTCCCACACACAGCTGCCATAAAACAAAATCGCAGGCCTGAAAGCCTGCAATCCTGTCCGTGCACTGTTACGCCTTATTCCACCGGGTTACCAAGCCCGGTCGCTGAATGTGCAGCGACATCCAGAGCGTAACGCGACAGAAAACCTCCGGCGAGAGGCTTAGGGCCAGAATAGTGCTTTTGGTGGAATTTTCAGAAGTTTCCTACGTGAGGCCCCAATGCTCGCAGTCCATCACGGACAGACACGTTTTGCGGACGCGGCTCAAATTCTCGAAGCACCTTTGAGAGGCTTGAGCACGCGTTGCTAGCAGGGGCACATCAACAGGCACAGGCATTGGAGTAGATTTGTGGGGATCCCTCAGGGTTTGTCCCCCGTTATCCTGATACGTCCGACTGGCAAAACCTATCGGTCACCGCAGTGTCGATGACGATCTCGAAATGATCTTTGTCATGCTTGACTACCGGTGAAACTGAGCTGATTAGCTTGAGCTCAACGAGTTTCCCACATATCTTGATCTTTTGACGATTGAATGACTTTAGCTTATCTTCATCACTGCGATTTTCGACATGCGAGCTGAAAATTTCTCGCTCACTTCCTCCACCCTGAACCACGTTTGGACAAGACGCAGCTTCGAAGTCTTCACAGTAAGCTATTGGCACTGCAAGTTTATTTACAATGCGCAACTCATATAAAAAAACTTGCTCTTCCAAGTTGTGCGCCAGAAAACAGCCAGACAACACCAGCGGCAAACCCAATACTCTAAGGACGCTTAGAGATATAAATAAGATTCTTGACATCGCTCTCACTCGCAATTGATCGGTCAAATTTTATCCTAACGCTATCGGCTTCGTAGTATTTCATCAAATTCATTTCACCAGTTTTTGGAACAGGAGCCCGCCCGCCGTTTTCATAGCCAAAAATACCAGAAGTCCCCTCGTGACCCCACGAATACCTCAGACCACCTGCCAGCGTAAGGATAGGGTGCCCGATTTCGTGTGCAGCAACAACTTGATAGTCCTTGTCAGCCCAATCCAGATTGCCGCCGCTGGCTCCTTGCTGATAATAGATGGTGGCACCAGGGATCGAGAACGGAAAGATCGCGCCGTTTGTATTGAGCGAACGTGCATATTTTTTTCCACTTTCGATTCTCAGGCTAATAGGCATGCCTTCTTCATTTTTGCTCACGTTAACATTAACAACATACGTATCGCCATTCAGATCAATAGTGCGGCTCCAGAACCTAGATACCCCATCCTGGGTTAAAGACATCAGCTTGGTCGCCTGCGTCTCCGTTAACGTACTGGTGTCGTACTTCAAATTAATATTCACCCCAATCGTCTTATTGGCTGAATCAATCGTGGACTCGAACCAGTCCGACGGATCTTCCTGTCCAGACAGAACCTGATCATCGGTGAGGCCAATCTCGTTCACCCTGGACTTCGTGGTGCCGGTTGATGTAACGCCGAATGGAGAGTCGGACGTACTTGCCGCAGCGCTGCTAGCATCTGGCGCCAAAGCAACGTCAGAATAAGCTCCGATATAGCCCTGGCCAATTCCGGACCGCATCCTCTGGAATGGATTGTCGTCAAGCAAGACCGAAGGATTGTCGGCGAGAAAATCGCTATGATTTTCAGCATAATTAGCCTGCTCCCGTCGCTCGAACGCCTTATCAACTATCTGTTGCCGACGACTCTTCTGGCCTGATTCAGGACCAAAAAAATTGCCCCCCAACGACGCTTCAATCAACCCGTTTCCTATCGCATTACCAAAGGCATCTG
The DNA here is from genome assembly GCF_900119205.1 of Pseudomonas sp. NFACC16-2. Taxonomy (NCBI): domain Bacteria; kingdom Pseudomonadati; phylum Pseudomonadota; class Gammaproteobacteria; order Pseudomonadales; family Pseudomonadaceae; genus Pseudomonas; species Pseudomonas sp. NFACC16-2. Next base: position 52,906 of record NZ_FPIX01000001.1, read on the forward strand.
CCGCTACGTCCGCGTAGTCCAGTTTGCCCTCCGTACCAATCAAGGCCTGCACGCTGGAACTGACCTGGGCTCCAATGACCCCGTTCATGAAGTTGGATTTGAAGTTATCGGTAGTCAGGCCCAACCCTTTACTGATCCGAGCGGTGGCTACCGAAGCCAGCGCCGACGTGGCGATTGACCGCCAGCTGAAGCTGGCGTCCAAGCCGACAACTTTGCTCGCGCCATAGTTGCCAAAAGAGTTCAGTACTGCGGCAGTGGCGATTTTTCCATAGCTGCCAGTTTGCGCCAGTTGCTGGACAGTCTGGCCGCCCGAGATCACATTACCAACTCCAGCGCCAACGCCTGCGGCGAGCCCTCCCATGGCGACTTGTCCCCAGGAAAAACCGTCGGTCACTCCCATGGCATTACCAGCGAGTTGGGCGGCAGCGCTACCGGCCATGCCACCCACTACCGCAGCTCCAAAACCAGCCCAACCTGCCGCACCGCTGAGCGCAGCGACCCCGGCCCCAGCAATAGTCGCACCTCCAGCAGCCCCCACTGCCACCAACGCCGCGCCTGCCGTAAACACCGTCGCCACCACAGCCACAACCACCATGACGACACTGGCGAGTCCTTTACTCTTCTTTTTCTTCGGCTTTGGGGGTTGGTAGATCGGCACCGGCGTAAGATCGCCAGTCACTTCGTTTTGATCATAGGCCTTGAAGGTGTCGGCGTTGTTAGCATTACTACCGGCAACGTTGGGGATAATCAAGCTTGTGCCGCGATCTAAAGCATCACCGACGCTTAATCCATTAGCGTCGGCGATGAGGTACCACATGCTCGAGTCGCCCCAGGTTTTCTGGGCAATGCTCTGGAGGGTATCGCCTTCCACGATCACGTAGCTACCAGGCGTGCGCGGCACTTCATCGGGAGAGACAGATGCGATGGTGTCGTAAATCTCCGGTGCACTGTTATTGCCGACACTTGCTAGCACGTTGCCGTTATGGAGGACATAACGCTGGGCTGTGAAATCGTAACCGTCCATGCGCGTGGTTAGTTGACCATTTCGATCCGCAGTAAAATATCGAGAAAAATACGCTTTCCCGCTCGCATTTGCCGTAAGCAGTTCGCCGCGGGCGCTGTAGGACATGATCGTCTGGCCATTGGTTCCTCTATTAACAGTTGCCTGGATCTCGCTTTCCTTCCATGTCTCAAACCCTGCAAGAGTCGTGAAATTCTCCCCCCACATGGTCCGACTACCGTTCCTGTCGTATACGCTATAGCGATAGTGAACAGAACGTCCCGCAGCGTTATATCCCACAACGGAATCACGCTCCACGCCATCAGCACCGATCTTTCGTGCCTCGTTGAAGAACGTGTATTGAGAAGCAATCCAGCTGCTACCGTTCCAGCGAGTCACCAACTGATTATTGAGCTGCCCATCTCCACGATAGGTGTAGGTGGTACGGGTGCGCTCACTGCCGTTGACATCCTCTTGAAAGATGCGGTTATTGCGCCCGTCATATTGGGCACTGAAGATCTGACTGGCCTCGCCGAGCAGCGCCCCATAGGAGGTATCGGGGTTAGTCGATAGATTTCGGATCGAAGCGCGCTTGGTGGTTGTGAGCAGCGAACCAAGGTCATTATAGGTGTAGTTATTCAGCACATATTCATGACTGGGATAACCAAAGAAATCGATAGTCTTTACATACTCTTCGGCAGATGTCCGTTTACCCACAGCATCGTAGGTATAGACCTTACCCTTGGCTTTGCCGCCAACGACACCGGCGGCTACTTGTCCGCCGCTGCTCCGGAAGCCGTCCTCGACCAGTACCCGCCCTTCCAGATCATATTTAAACCAATTGTCAATCACCGTGCGTACGCCGGCTTGATTGGTGGTATCCAGCACGACACGACGCCGATTGCTCAACTCGTCGTAGTTATAATCAATACGGGCGATTACAGGGCTCGCAAGGTCAATACCGGCAGGCATTCTTACCCCTACCAACCTTCCCAATGCATCATATTTGTAGAGCGTTTCATAGTGCGTATTGAAGGTACTCGAGATCAGCTTGAAGCTGGCGGAGTTGAATTCACGTACTTTATTCCCGGCCAGATCATATTCCGATCCAGTAGCCGCCCAATTATCTGCGGGACCTTCGGTCACCAACTTGGTCAGGCCATTGGCAAAATATTGGTAGATTTTGTCAGGGCCTCCGGCGACCTGCTCTTTTGCCACCTCACCAAAAGCATTGTAGGTGTAGGTATAGGTATGTCCGCCCCAGTCCTTATGCCCAACCAACCGAGAAACGTCCCCAGCCGAGTAGGTCCAAGTCTTGGTATTTCCCATCTCGTCCTGTTCAAGGGTCTTGCGATTGAGCGCATCGTATTCATAACTGAACATCACCCCCGACTCGTTATAGCTATGGGTGATATTTCCGCGCTCGTTATAAACCGTGTATCGGGTATTTCCCGCCACCCCGGACATATAAGATGCCCCTTGGCGACCGTCTTCGACGTTCTTCAGGGTTTCCGCTGTCTCCGCTGTGCCGCTGATTTCGGCATACAGACGCCCGGCCTGGTCGTACTTGTTGGTCAGTAGAGTAACCTTGGCACCGCCACGAATGATGCCGTGGTTGATCTGCCGATCCATAGCATCGTAACCGTCGACCAACACCGTACCCAAGGCATCCTGGGTGGCGACGCGGTTGCCATGGATGTCATAGCGGTATTGCCGTGAATTACCGAGCGCATCAACATCGCGGGTCAGTTGACCGACCTGGTTGTAGACGTGTTGGCGGATGCGCAGCAGGGTATTGGTGGTCACGCCAGTGTAGGGCCCGACCAGATCGGCTTCCTGGATCAGTTTGCCGAGGATGTCGTAGCGTTTTTCGTGGATCAGGCTGGCCCGGTAGCCAGTACCGTTCTCACGCAAGATGTCAGTGACCGGCAGGGTCTCGGTGAGCACCTGATTCGCGTGGTTATAGGTGTAGCTGGTGACGTAGCCCCGCGCATCGGTACGATTGAGCACGTTACCCCAGCGATCGAGGGTCTGTCGAATGATCGGGGTACTCAGCGTCAGGGTAGCGCTGTTCAGGGTGTCGGCGCCGAGGTTGGCCTCGAACGCTGGCAGGTGTTGCTCGAACGTGCGGCCAAGCAAGTCGTTGCGCATGTAGTTGATGCGGTCGTCGGTACTGATGCTCCAGTCACCCACCACCGTGCTTTTGCTGACTTTTTCGGAAAGGTCGTACTGGAACGCGGTGATATTGGTCGCGTTGCCGTAGGATCCGAGCCGACCGACCTGGTCATAGTTAAAAATTTCTACAGTGCCGCCATTGACCTGCTTGCGGACGACTTCACCGAAGCGGTTATAGAGGGCGCTTTCGCGCGCGGACACTTTGGTGTCCCAACCCACGGTGTACCAATCCTCAGTGGCTATCTGCTGGCCGAGCGCATCGTATTCGAAGGTACGGCGTGTGGTGTGATTCATCGCCATCGGCACGCCGAACACTGTAATCCAAGCGCTCATCGTGACATTGATTTGTCGGGTTTCTTCAATGCGCCGACCAGCCACATCAACCTTATAGTTCTGCGCCGAACCCGCCGCATCAAGCTCCTGGATCTCATGCCCTACAGCGTCGTAACGGGTGCGGGTAATCTGGCCCAGACCGGCCTGAACGTTGCCAGCGCTGTCGGTGCCAACCGCTCGGACCTCGCGGATCTGCTGCCCAAAAGCGTTGAGCAGGAGCGTAGTGGTCGGTGATGCAATGACTTCGGCACTGGCAAAAGGATCGACGGCGCCGTTCTTGGCGGTAGCCCTGGCGGGCTCGGTGACTTTGATCACTTGGCCGAGGGCGTTGTAGTCCGTGCTGACGACGTTGCCTTGGGCGTCAGTGACCGTCTTGACGTTACCTACGCCATCGTAAGTGCTACGGCTGAGCGACAGGTCGGCGGTCACCAACGTGGCGCTGACCGCTCCCGTGGTGGCGTTGATGCTCTGCTGCCAGAAACGCGCACCTTCCACCGTGGTCTGGCTCAGACGCCCCATGGCGTCGTAGCTGAAGCGAACACGGCGGTCGTTAATGCTGGCCGTCGGGACCGCCGGCAATGCATTCTCGTTCCAACTGGCGAGCTTGGTGGCGTAATCGGTCTGCCGGGTCAATTGACCGAGGGCGTCGTACTCCATGCGGGTGTAATAACCAAGGGCATCCACACTGCCGATGCGCTGGCCACCCATGTCGTAGTAGTACACGGAGCTGGCGCCGGTCTGCACCGTAGCGCCGCTGGCGTTGCGCGCTACCTGGGTCTCGCGCACCAGTTGCCCGAAGGCGTCGTAGCTGTAAAGCGTAGTGGGTGCCAGGTTGGTCAGGGTTGAGGTCGCCACGTTACCGGTGAAGGTGAACAGGCTGACGATATTTTTCTGCACCGCGGTCTTGCGCCCTAGGGCGTCATAGCTGGTGATCAGCGTGCGGTCCTGAGTGGCGTCGGGAACCAGGGTGGTGGCGGTGATATCGGTCGAGAGGTAATAACCCCTGGCCGGCACGGCTTGGGTCAAGGCATTGGCGTAGCGAACGGTACGAATGGTCTGGCCCAGGCCGTCATACGAATAAGCGGTTACGCCCTTGAGCCCGTCGATATCATAACTGACCCGTCCCAGTACGTCGTAGACCTTATAGCTGTCGACGAAATCGGTGGCCGCCACCCCACTGTTGTTGACTCGCACGCGGTTGCGCACCGCATTGCCGAGGCTATCGTAGGTGACTTCGGTGCTGACCTGGAAGGTATTGGCGGTGCCATCCGAGGCCTGTTGATAGCGACCGCTGAGCTTGTTGTACCAGCCTGGGCTGGTGATGCGAATTTGCCGGCCGATGGCGTCGTAGGCATAGCCGGTGGTGCGCGCCTCGGTCAGTTCGTCCAGTGACGGATCGGCGGCAACGCTGGCCCGCAGGCGGCCTTCGGTACGGCTGGTGACATTGCCGAGGGCGTCATAGGTATTGCGGGTCACGAGGTAACGGTTCATAGCCGACACCACGCCGGCCTCGGTGATACTGGCCACCGCGACCGCTGGTGTGATTTCTTCCACCAGACGGTTGAGCACGTCGTAATTGTAGGTCCAGACGTGACCGTTTTTATTCGTCAGGGTCTTGCGGTTGCCCACCGCATCGTAGGTGTAGGACTCGACCTTGCCAGCGGCGTCGGTCACGGTTTTTTGTTGACCGGCGGCGTCGTAGGTGTAGGTGGTGGTGCGGTCGCCGGCACTCTCGGGGCGCAGCAGCTTTTGCAGCTGTTCGACGCTCAGGGCATCGCTCGCGCTATGCACACCGTTGACGCCGGCGACGGACCAATTCGCCTGGCCGGCATCGATATTGGCATTGACGTTCAGTACTTGGCCGGTCGCCGTATCGATCAGTTCCAGCGAATCGACTTCAATCAGGCGGCTGGGGTCACCGCTGCTGTCAACGCCATAGTTGTACAACAATAGAGGCACTGCGCTGGCACTGCCTTCGATGAATTTGTTGCGGTTGACCCCTCCACTGTTCGGACTGGTGCCGCTGATGGTGCCTTCGAAGGTCTGCCACCCCATCTCCGGTGTCAGCTTCACTGCCGAAGCTGCGTTATAGGAAAAGGTTCCTCCGGATGTGTTGGCGAGTTTGTTGCCCGCACTGTCGTAAGTCACCACACCGGCATAGACGAGACCCTCCCCCGTTACCTGACGCAGCTTGACGCGTACGGTATAGGTCTTGGCCGGGTCGATGGCGATCTTTTCGAGCGCGGTAAAAATACCTGAGTTGCCACTCAAAGAGAGCGTCGAGCCGTCACTGCTGCCATACGTGGGACGTTGAATGCGGGTGGCGTATTGGACGGTCTGGGCAAGTCGCCCGTTGGCATCGTACTTGTTCTCGGTAACCGCGCCCTGGGCGTCGATCACGTAGCGTTGACGGCCTACGGCGTCGTAGACGAATTGGGTGTGCCGGTCATCGCTGTCAGGGCGCAGCAGCGCTTGAAGATTTTCGGCGCTGAGGGCATCGCTGCCCTCGTGTATACCCACGGGGCCGGCCACGGACCAGTTCACTTGGCCGGCGTCAGCCTTGGCATTGGCGTTGAGTACCTGGCCCGTCGCCGTATCGATCAGTTCCAGTGAATCCACTTCAATCAAGCGAGTGGGATCACCGCTGCTGTCGACGCCGTAGTTGTACAACAGCAGAGGTACGGCGCTTGCACTGCCTTCGATGAACTTGTTGCGGTTGGCCCCCCCGCTGTTCGGGCTGGTGCCGCTGATGGTGCCTTCGAAGGTCTGCCAACCCATCTCCGGCGTCAGCTTCACTGCCGAAGCTGCGTTATAGGAAAAGGTTCCTCCGGATGTGTTGGCGAGTTTGTTGCCCGCACTGTCGTAAGTCACCACGCCGGCATAGACGCTCCCCTCACCTGTTAGCTGACGCAGCTTGACACGCACGGTGTAGGTCTTGGCCGGATCGATGGCGATTTTATCCAACGCGGTCAACAAGCGAGAGTTGCCGCTCAGGGAAAGCGTCTGGCCATCGCTACTGCCCACCGTCGGCACCTGAATCGGCTTGGCATGACGTACCGTCTCGACCACCCGGCCATTGGCGTCGTACTTGTTCTCGCTGACATACCCCAGGGCATCGACAGTGGCACTCACACGACCGGCAGCATCATAGACATACCAAGTGCTGTTGCCCGCCGCATCGATCTTGCGCGTGACCTGATCGTTCTCGTTGTAACTGTATCGAGTGGTCAGGTTCAGCCCGCTCGGGTCTTGGCGCTCACTGGTACGCCGGCCCAGCTTGTCAAATGCATACAGGGTGACCTGCTGGCTGGGACTGGCCACCGTGCCACGCATCACCTGCACTTGCTGGCCGACACCGTCATAACTGTAGCTGGTGGTGAGCTTCAGGCCGTTGGGATCCTGGGTCACCCTTAGCAACTGACCTTTACGGTCGTAGGCGTAGTCGGTGATACGTTGCTCGGTTTTCCCTTCCGCATCAACGACCCGCACCTGGCGACCCTGGCCGTCAAAGCTGTAGCGGGTCACGCTGTTGTTGGCATCGGTACGGGTCAGCACGCGGTTGGCGGCGTCGTAGCCGTAGCGACTGATCCGGCCGAGGGCATCGGTCACGGTGAGCAGCCGCCCGGCCTCGTCATAAGCGTTGGTGGTGGTGCGGTTCAGGGCATCCTGGCTGGTGACGAGCTGCCCTTCCTTGTTGTAGCTATAGCGGGTCACCGCACCGGTGCCATTGGTGACCGTCAGGGTCTGGCCGTGACGGTTCTTGACGGTCACCACACTGACGCCGTCGGGCGTGGTCACCGTCAGGCTGCGCGTGCTGTCGTTGTAGGCGTAGGTGGTGACCTTGCCCAGTGCATCCGTTTGCTTGAGTACTCGACCGAAGGCGTCGTATTCGCTGATTTGTCCCTGGTTGAGTGCGTTCCGGGAAACAATGACTCGACCATTGCTTGCATAGGTCGTGGTGCTGGTCAGTCCCCGACCATCAACCTGGCTGATCACCCGGCCAAAGGCGTCATAAACAGTGGCACTGCCGCGCGCCAAACCGCCGACATCGTCGATGCGGCTTATCTGCTCGCCACGCTTGTTGTAGGTGATGCTGCTGACAATCGTGTTCCCCGTAGCGATTGTGCGGGTGACGGATGTCTGGTTGCCGAAGGCGTTATACCCGTAACCGGTCACGTACCCCATGGCATCGGTCGAAGACGTCAGCAGGCCACGGTTGTCATAGCCATACACACGCCGATTGTCATTGGTCGCATTGCGGATCGCTTGTACCAGGGTCTTCAGTTGCGCATTCAACACACCGCCCGACAAGGCGGCGGTGTCTGCCGTGGCCAACCGCCCCGTGAAATCAGTCCGCTCGCGAACGTCGCCAAAGGCGCTATAAACCGTTTCGCTGACCTCGCCCATCGCGTTGACGACGTGAGTCAGGCGCCCTGCCGCGTCGTAGTAAGACAACGTCCGGTTACCCAGCGCGTCAGTGGCGCTGGCCACCCGTCCGGCCACGTCATATTGATAGGTCAAACCGTACTGCGCATAGATCGCAGCCACTTCGGTGGCACTCATACCGGTCGTTACGCGCCCCGACGCTTCACCGAGCAGCTTGCCAATGGTTTGCCCAAAAGCATCGTAACGGGTACGGGTACTGCGCTCTTCAGTGGTGCCCTGGGCTTGGGTTTCACGCACCAGGCGCCCGACCGAATCGTACTCATACGCCGTGGCCGTGCCATCGGTGGCGACACGCAGGGCCACGCGGCCCTGATCGTCGAAGGTGGTGGTCGCGGTTTGTGCCGCCCCCGCAGCCACGCCGCTCTTGATGGTAGCGAAGGTTGTCGTAGCGGAAATCGCAGCAGTATAGGCCGTGGCATAACGAATGGTTTTCTGCGTATTGCCCGCTTCGTCGTATACCGTTTCAGTGACGAACTGCTTCTCATCGACACTGCCGATCTGCCGACCGGCCGTGTCGTAGAAATACCAACTCGTCAGATCACCCGCCGAAGGTGGGCGCAAACCAACGAGGGTGCCGGTGGCCCGATTCGCAAGCACAGTCGCGTTCGCATAACGAATGCTCTGTGTCAGCCGACCTGCGGCGTCATGACGGTCTTCACGCAGATAGCCTTCAGCATCCAACTGACCAATTTGATGCCCGCTGGCGTCATAGAAAAATCGCGTTGCGCGATCACCGGTCTGCTGCTTGATCAGCCGGCCTTGCCCGTCATAAGTGAAGGTGGTCAGCGTACCACTGGCATCCGTACTGGCGCTCAGTCGACCGGCATTGTCATAAGACAAAACGGTAGTCCGATCCGCAGAAGCGCTCACCGGCCGAACTTCATCAACCTGTTTCTTGAGCACCGCGGTGCCGTCGTACCAGGCCGAGGTGTCGACCAGGGTTGCGTAGCGTTTTTCCTGGGTACGCTGCCCGGCGGCGTTATAACTGTATTCGGTCACCGCACCGAGGCCATCCACCAGGGCACTGACCCGCCCGGCCTCGTCGTAAAACGTATAGCTGCGCACGCCCGTCGCATCCTGGACCATGACCTGCCGGCCAGCATCATCATAGACATACGAGGTGGAGCGCGATGCCAGGCCGGCTGCCGTCTGTGTCAGACCAAGCAGTTGGCCTCGGTCGTTGTAGGTTTGGGTAATGGTCATGCCGGCGCTATTGGTCACCGCCACCGTACGGCCAGTACCGTTATAAGCGGTTGTCCGTGTGCCAGCCGAGTCGGTCTGGCTGATCACACGCCCCAAGCCATCGTAGACAACCGAGCTGAGGGTAATCTTCCGGCTACGGTCTGCCGCACGGACTACGAACGTCTGCAGAAGCTGACCATGCTGGCTATACACGTACTCGGTTACGCTGGTGCTGCTCTCCTGGATACCTGTACCGGCAGCATTGACCGAGCCGTAAGCGACCCGACGGCTCAAATTGCCGCGGTAGTCATAACTCAGCTCGGTGAGGGTCGAACGGGTTCGGTCTCGCGAACCGACCCAAGTCACCAATTGCGACTCGGTCAACACATCCTGCGGTGTGAGCCCGGTCAGCACAAACAAGGCATCACCGTAGGCGATTTCCTGGGTTCTCAACCCCTGGGCGTTATAGCGATACTCCGTGACCTGGCCACGCCCATCGACCATGAAACGCACCCGATTATTACTGTCGTAGGCCAATCGGGTGACCTGGGCGGTACTGGCCGGCGGCTCTGTCCAGCTCCCGGTGGCAGCGTTCAGGGTCGCTGTCGCGGTGTAGCGAATTTCATTGAGCAACTGATTATCGGCACTATAGCTGCGAGCTACCGTGGCACCCGTCGCATCGCGCTCCAACAGGACATTACCGTTCGCATCGTACTGGTAGGTGACGGCGTTGCCGCGCCCATCCGTGACCTTGATGACATTGCCGTCCGAATCATAAGCATAGCGCGTGGAAAGGCGCTGCCCATCCACCGCCGGGGTCTGCACTTCTATCAAGCGGTCGTTGGTATCGTAGAAGTAGCTCCACTGCTGGCCTGAGCCATTGAGCACATCTGTACGGTTACTGGCGATGTCGTAGCTGAAGGTGGTGGTCCCCGAACCGTCGGAAACCGTCTTGACCCGGTATTCGCCATCGCGCAACTGATAAGTGAAGCTGGCCGAGGTGCCGTCACTTTGCACGACACTGGCGATACGGAAGCTGGCCCCGTCGTAGGTATAGTCGGTACGGTAGACCTTGCCATCGGCAATGCTGTTGTCTTCCGGGCTCAGATCGGTACTGACATTGATCAGTCGGCCTTGAGCGTCATAGCCGTAATACACTTGCTGGGTCAACGCACCGCCCGCAGCATTGCGCGTGTCGACGCGCTCCAGCTTGCCGGACGCGTTGTAGCTCAGCACCAGTTCCTGGCCGGAGCTGTCCTGGACCGAATTCAAGCGTCCATTGGCATCGTAGCCGTAGCTGATCTGCGTGCCGTTGGCGTCGGTGACCGACAGCAGCCTGCCATTGTCGTCGTAACGTTCGACGGTCCGCCGAGAGCCATCCGTCCAGACCATCTGACCGGCACCGGCATCCCAGGTAACGGTGTCATGGGCGCCATCGCCCTCGGTCGATTGATAGCGGCTGCCGTTCCATTGGTAGACCGTCTGATGACCGTCGCCCATGGTACGGGTCACCTGGCTGCCAGAAGTGTTCACGGTGCCGGTCAACAACAGGCTGCGTTCGCCGTCCCAGCGCCAACCATCGGCATCGCCATCGCTCAAGCCGCCCTGGGTGTTGTAGGTGCGGGTGTGCAGCAGATCCTGGCCCAGGCCAGACAATTGCTCGTCGGTAAAGCGCAGCACCAGGTTGCCGTTGCTGACATTGACCAACGCCTGCCCCCCGGCCTGCCCCAGGTTGCCTTGGCCGCCGACACCGCTGCCTCCCAACGAATTCACCGAAGCATTGAACAGCCCTAATCCATTACCGGCGACGATGGCGACCATGATTCCCTTAACTCCCCGACGAAGCTGAGCCGCCCACGCGGCCGAAACATAGCTGCCCGCCCAACGGCCAAGCAGCGCTACTGTCAGTGCTTATGCTCGGCTTTCGAAAAAAGTTTAGGGGAAATGGAAAATATTTTATGAGGCGTTGAAATTGCCTGTTTAACGCATGACAGGCCGCAGCCATCAAGGCAATAATCGCCCGGGAGAACCGCCTTCCCCTTCTTCCGATCGCCGAAAAAGAATCCATTCATGACCATTGATAACTCGTCCGCTGAACAGAATCGCCTGGCGCGCCTGCTCACTTTCCTGGGGCATGATCCGACCAACCTGGCGCTGTTGGCCGACGCGTTGGCATTGGCCATCGATCTTGGCGACGTCATTCATGGCCAACAATTGATCGACCACATGAAGACCCAGGCGATCGAAGAACCCAACATCTGTGCACTGGCTGCCCATGTGTCCTTGCAGGCCGGCCAATATGCAGAAGCGGGCGCTTTCGGGGATAAGGCAATCGAAGGTGGAATCAAGCATCCAGCGGTTATCTTCAACACCGCCCAAGGGCACTTTTACAGCGGCGACTACGCAACTGCCCATACATTGCTTTCGCGCCTGAGCCATGAGGCGCAAAGCCCTACTTCGCTATTGGTGATGCATGCACGCGCCCTGCATCAACTGGAGGAGACTGAAGAGGCCGAGGCACTGGTTGCGCGCGCATTGTTGCAAGATCCGGCAAACATCGAGATTCGCGGGCTACTCGCTCTACTGCAATACGAGAACGACAACTACTCTCCAGCATTGATCACTGCCCACGAGACACTGGCGCAGAACCCTGATCAACTCGATGCGCTGATCGCCTGCGCCTCGGTCCACTTCCACCAACACAACATCACTGCATCACGCAACGCCTGGCTTCATACAATCGCTGTGCATCCTGAATGCGGCCGGGCGTGGTCCGGGCTGGCGCGACTGGAATTCAACGAACTGGAATTCGACGCGGCTGAAGAGCATCTCAAGACGGCGGTCAAGTTCATGCCGGACCACATCGGTACCTGGCATCTTTTGGCCTGGATCTACATTTTGCGAGGGGACAGCATTCAGGCCCGCCGGGCGCTCGACTGCTCTTACGCACTGGACCGTAACTTTGGTGAAACCCATGGTGGATTGGCAATCGTCGACATCCTGGAGGGAATGACAGAGCGTGCCCAAAAAGGTATTCGCCGTGCACTCAAACTCAAACCTGACGGTCTGTCGGCTCGATACGCTGAAGCCCTTCTCCTCCAGCAAGCCGGACACCCGGAAAAGGCAGCTCAAGTGATCGATCAGGTTCTTGACCGTACGAGACCCGATAGCAGCGACACTGGCAGGGTCCTGATGGAGAACTGGCTGCAAACACACCAGAACAAGATCCCCGACCGTCATCCGGACCAACACTAAGCCATCGCACGCGGAGCCCCACATGCTGGACGCATCGGAATATCTACACTTGGCCATCAATGCCAGCCAGAACGGTGACCACCACGCCGCCCTTAACTACCTGAACGCAGCACTTGAAATAGAACCGAAGAATGCAGCGGTCCATTACTTTCGCGCCGCCGAACATGCCGAGCTCGGCCTGCTGGAGCGTGCACATGCGGAAATGATCGAGGCACTTGAACTAGATCCCGAGATGGATATTGCGCGCTTCCAATTGGGTTTGCTCAGCCTGCAATTATCGAAGCTGGACGAAGCCCGAAACGCCTTCAACTCACTGCTGAACACATCGCAGGATATGAGCCTCAGGGAATTCTCCGGGGCCTATCTGGAACTGCTCGACGAACGTACGTCGAACGCTATCACCCGGCTGACTCAGGGTCTGACAGATTGCCCTAATCCGGCATTAAAGGCAGATATGGAACGAGTGCTGGCCAGTCTTTCAGACACCGCCGCCCACATAACTCCTGATCCTACCGAACCTGCGGTATTTCTTGGTGCCTACCGCAACGCCTTCGAGACGCCCTGATGAGCAAGATCGATTCGACTCGCCTCTCCCAGGTCCTGGCTGCGCTGGCCAAGCCTAAGGAACGAGTAACATCGAGCGCAACAAACAACACCAGCGCTGCCAAGGCCAAAAAGGGCGAAAAAGATCTCGAAGTGCTGCGCGTACATTTGCAAAGTCGTCTTCGAGACCTCAAAAGAAATACTGAAGATTTCCACGAGGCGGCCCCAGTCATCACCGTGCAGGAAATCCTGCGCTGGGAGTTTGGCGAAAGCATTCTGGAACATCCCGAATTCGGCAGCATTTCAAAAAAAGTCGCTGAAACCATGCTGGAGGATCAGGCATTGGAGAAGGCCATCTACGGAATCGTTGATCGGATGGTGTCGCCTGAGCCCTAACTCATCCACGTAATGCAGCGAATCTGCCGAACTCGTACGAAAGTCGCTATCCAACAGACGGAGCAAACCCCAACCAAAAGCCCCTATGGACCGCCCCCGCAAATAGCACAAGCTCACGCCCATACAAGTCCCCAGCCGTGACCGCTACAGGGAAAGGACTCCGCACGCATACCTCGTACGCGTCACGTCGCGCTCAACCGAGTCCAGCCATGAACCTACTGAACCTCTTCAACACTGCCCGAGCCCGCTCTCAAGGGGCTGTAAGTGTGGCCTGCACCTCTGCTGAATTGGACCAGGCGCTGGCCAACGTACGTATCACCCCTGTGTTGGTCACCGGGTTCGTCTCCCCTCACCTGGACATCGACCGGGTCGCCGCTAAGGTCAAGCAGCGTTTTCCCCGAAGCGCCATCAGCCTGTGCACGACGTCGGGTGAGCTGTGCAACGGTGCGAACACGCTGTACTGCCAGACCGGCGAGAGCTGGGATCGGGTGGTGTTGCAGCTCTTTGACGCCAGCGTGATTGTGTCGGCCGAGGTGGTGATGGTGCCGCTGGAGTGCGAGGACATTCGCGGAGGGGGCAAGCGCTTGGCCATGCGTGAGCGCATCGCCAGGCTGGTGAATAACATCAAGCAGGTGCAAGTGCGCACGCCCATTGACCATCGCGATACGCTGGCTTACGTGGTGTTCGATGGTCTTTCCGCTTCCGAGTCGTTCTTTATGGAGGCGCTCTATGAGTCGGGGCGTTTCCCTTGCCTGTTCGTCGGCGGCTCGGCCGGTGGCAAGACGGATTTCAAAAAAACCCTGATCAGTGATGGGCAACGCAGTTATCAGAACCACGCGCAGATTGTCTTCCTGAAAACCGCGGCGGATGTGCGCTTCGGGGTGTTCAAGAGCCAGAACTTCCAACCTGCCGGGCTGACGTTCAGCGTGCTGACCGCGTCGGTTGAAGACCGCACCATCGACCAGGTCATCGACAGCCGGGGGAACATCAAGAGCATGGTCCAGGCGCTGTGCGATGCATTCGAGTGCAGTGCCCAGGCGCTGGAAAAGAAGCTCGCCGATTATTCATTCGCCATCCGTGTGGGCGATGAGCTGTTCGTGCGCTCCATTGCCCGTATCGACTATCAGCAGCAGATCATCCAGTTGTTCTGCGACGTGGCGCCCGGCGAAGAGCTGGTGATGGTCAAGCGCACGCCCCTTCGCGAGGCGACCCGACTGGACTACGAGAAATTCCTCAAGGGCAAGGGCGGCCGTCCGGTGGCCGCTATTCTCAATGACTGCATCCTGCGCCGGCTCAACAACAGCAGCGACCTGGGCAGCATGGCCGGTATTTTCGGGGATGTGCCTTTGGCCGGTTTCTCGACGTTTGGTGAAATTCTCGGTTTGAACCTTAACCAGACACTCACGGCGATTTTCTTCTTCAGGGTCACCAAGGGCACCAGCTTTGTCGATGAGTACGTCGACAACTTCATCGCCCATTATGGCGAGTTCAAGGCGTTTTTCCTGCGCCGCCAGGTCAAGAAACTGGCCGGCCTGAACCACGTCGTGGTCAAGCAGATCATGGCGTTCAAGATGAACGACTTCAGCAGCGCCTTGGACACTCGCGGCCTGGACAACACCATCCTGCCGGTGTTCGACGGCCTGACCGATCTGGGCCAGGTATTGGCCCAGGCCAGCCAGCAGCAAGCGCAGATGGCGACGCAAATCAAGCACTACTCAGGTGAGCTACACCTGTCGATGGATGACCTGACGGGCACGATTGACCGGCAAAACAGCGTCGCCGAGCAGGCCGGCACGACCGTCGAACAGCTTGCCACGCAAGCGGGTGAAGCGGTGGTCGGCGCCCGTGCGCTCGCCAGTTCGAGCTTGCGTATTCAGTCGATCGTACAGGTCATCCAGCAAATCGCCGGACAGACCAACCTGTTGGCCCTTAACGCCGCCATCGAAGCAGCGCGGGCAGGTGAAATGGGCAGAGGGTTCGCGGTGGTGGCTGATGAGGTTCGCAAGCTCGCGGAAATCACCCGCAAGAATGCTGCGGAAATTGGCGTGGACATTGACCTGCTCTCGACGGAGATCCAAGGCGTCGCCCAACAGATCGAAGACCAGTCCGTCGCCGTCAGCGCCCTGCGCGAGATGCTCGATGCCCTGGAAGACTCAAGCCGCACCACCGAAGGCACGGCACAACGCACGAAGGCCATCGCGGACACCTTGACCGGGCTGACCCACGCCAGCGCTTGAGCAACTGTTGCAGGGTTTGGTGTTGAGTCCGAATGCTGATGGCCGAGATGAGCGACGGCCATAGATCTCCTGTGGGAGCGAGCAAACCTGGCTCCCACATTGCAGCATTTCATGCGATATGCAACGTCCGGCCCTTGACCTCCACCAGAGCATTGGCCAGGGCAACCTGGAACAGTTCGACCAACGCGTCGACCTCCTCGGCCTGGATGATCAATGGCGGCAGGAACCGCACAACGGCACCATGGCGCCCCCCGAGCTCCAGAATGACACCCAAGCGCAGGCATTGACGCTGGATTGCCTGGGCCAATGCCGTATCGGCTGCTGGGACACGACTGTCGCTCGCCGTGTCACTGACGATTTCCACACCCACCATCAGTCCTCGGCCGCGTACTTGGCCCAGGCAAGCATAGCGGTCCTGCAACTGGCGCAGAGCCGCCATGAGTCGTTGCCCCATGACATCGGCATGTCCCGGCAAGTCTTCGCTGATGATATGGCGCAGCGTCGCAGCCCCCGCAGCCATCGCCATTTGATTGCCGCGGAAAGTGCCGGCATGGGCACCTGGTTTCCAGGTATCCAATTCTTCGCGGTACACCATCACGGCTAACGGCAGGCCACCACCGATGGCTTTTGAGAGTACGAGGATATCGGGCTCGATATCCGCGTGTTCGAACGCAAACAGTTTGCCGGTACGACCCAGGCCGGTCTGGACTTCATCGATGATCAGCGCCACGCCGAACTTACGGGTCAATTGGCGCAAGCCTTGGAGCCAGCGTATCGGCGCAGGGATCACGCCGCCCTCGCCCTGCACGACTTCGACCACCACCGCCGCGGGTGGCAGCACACCCGACTCCGGGTCGCT
This sequence comes from Pseudomonas sp. NFACC16-2, assembly GCF_900119205.1. NCBI lineage: Bacteria > Pseudomonadati > Pseudomonadota > Gammaproteobacteria > Pseudomonadales > Pseudomonadaceae > Pseudomonas > Pseudomonas sp. NFACC16-2. The sequence goes on from NZ_FPIX01000001.1 coordinate 69,332, forward strand.
GAGCAGTTGTTCGATAAAATGCAAGCCGGCGTCGACACCGGCTTCGCCGCCGATGCCGAACGGACAACGGTAGTCATAGGGATACGGCAGAAATTGCACATCGGCCATCAGCGAGCCCAGTGCCTGTTTCGGCCCCAGGTTGCCCATCAGGCTCAACGTGCCCAGTGTCATCCCGTGGTAGCCGCCAGAGAACGACAGAATCGGTTTGCGCCCGGTGGCCGTCCTGGCCAGCTTCAAGGCCGCCTCAATGCCATCGGCACCGGTCGGCCCGCAAAACTGGATGCGAGCATGACGGGCAAAGTTTTCCGGCAGCGCGTTGAACAGGTCTTCGACGAAGCGATCCTTGACCGGTGTCGTCAGATCCAGGGTGTGCAAGGGCAAGCCGGAGTCGAGCGTTTGGCGCATGGCCGCGATGGCTACCGGGTGGTTGTGCCCCAGCGCCAGAGTTCCCGCCCCCGCCAGGCAATCCATGAACAGCTGACCTTGGGTATCACGAACATAGAGGCCATGGGCCTCTTGCAGCGCCAACGGAATACGCCGTGGATAAGACCGGGCATTCGATTCACGGGCCGCCTGGCGCTGAAGATACGGGTTGGTGTTCAGTTCACGCGGTGCTTGCTGGCGAAACTGTTCCAGCGTGAAGGTTGCGCTGGATGATAGACGGGGCTGGACGCTTTCCATATTGAATCCCTGAGGTAAAAACTCTGTCGCGGGCGATCAGCCCTGTCCTTGTACATGCATGGCCTGGCGCAGGCTCAGCGGGCGCATATCGGTCCAGACCTTTTCGATATAGTCCAGACACTCTTGCTTGCTGCCTTTCATGTCGAGCGTGCGCCAGCCATTGGGCACGCTTCGATAATCCGGCCAGATCGAGTACTGCTCCTCATCATTGACTACAACCAGAAAGCGCGTATCCGGACTGTCCAAACTCATTGCTTGCTCCTTGACTGACATGGCGGAAAGACGCCTACGATACAATACTAATGGTAGCGATTCTCATTAATTTTTAAAAATTCATACACTGTTCTCAAATTTCCCTATCGACGATGAACAGTCGCAAGACGGCAACGCCCTGTTTATACTTCGGGCCCCTCTGAACGATAACCGCTCTCAATTCGCGGTCCACGGATGAGTCGATGATTCCCAGCCTTGCCCCGCTGTTCACCGGTCCCCTTGCCGACCATGGTGAAAAGCTGCAACTGCGCAGCCATCCCCGTACAGATGTACCGGGGGACAGGTTCTTCCAGCACGAGTATTTCGCTGCATTCGTCGACGACCTGCAGGCACGGTACAAAACCGATGAGCGCCTGGCCCTGGTGTCGCTGTGGTCAAAATGGTACTTCAGCACCTTCCTGGCACCCGTGATGGCCGCCAATCTGCTCCAGCAATGCGATCTGCCACTTGCCCTTGCCGACACCGGGATACAACTGGGCAATGACGCCAGGCCACAGGCGTTGCACTTGCCCCATGCCGGCCAGCCTTTGCCACCCTGCACCGCCTTCGAGCGATTTCATACCCTGGTCGAGGATCATCTGGAGCCCGTCATCGAAACCTTGGTCAGTGTCTCCCAGGCATCGCCCCGGTTGTTCTGGAGCAATGCCGGCAATACGTTCGAATTCGTCACCAGCCGTATCGACCTGCACCCATTGGCCAACGCGTACAGCACCGCACCGGCCAAAGAAATCCTGAATACCCGCCTGCGCCCGAACGGCCGGCGTAATCCTTTGTTCGCCCCCGTGCAGTACCGCGATATCGGCGAGGACGAGCCACAGCGCCTGAGGCGCATCTGCTGCATTCGCTACCGCCTTCCCGGCGTCGGCTATTGCAGCAGTTGCCCACTTGATGAATGCAAACGGCAGGAACAGCCCGTTTAACTGCAACCTATTTCGCCAGTTGAAAAGGGTTCTCTGTCGCTCGGTCGTAGTCCACGAGATGGCCGTAGTCGAGACGATAGACCCGGTCGGCAACATCGAAATAGCGGTCGTCATGGGTGATTGCAATCACCGTCTTGCCGGCCGCCTTCAGCTCGGGCAGCAGTTCGTTGTAGAACACGTGACGGAACACCGGGTCCTGGTCCGCCGCCCATTCGTCCAGCAGGAACACCTCCCTGCCCTCCATCATCAGCAGTAACAGTGCCAGGCGCTTGCGCTGGCCCTGGGACAGGGCCGTGGTCGACAGGCGCCCGGCAGCGAACTCGACTTTATGGGCCAACCCAAGGCGGTCCAGGTAATGATCCACCCGGGCCTCGAGCCCCTCATGATTGCCCGCTTCGCCCAGCACATCGGCGAACAGATAGAAGTCGGCAAAAATGGCGGCGAAATGCTCCCGGTGCCACTCGCTAGTGTGGGTATCGAGCACCACGCCGTTCAGCAAAACCTGCCCAGAGGTGGGAACGTAGAGCCCCGTCAGGAGCTTGGCCAGGGTCGACTTGCCACTGCCATTGCCACCGACAATGAAAATCAACTCGCCGCGACGAATCGACAGGTCGATCGGCCCCAACTCAAACGCAAATTCGTCACTTTGCCCGGGATAACGGTAATGCACGTTTGACAGGCGCAACTCACCGAAGGGTTGCGCCGCTTGTGCAGGGGTCTTGAACTGCACCGTCTCCCCCAGCGCCAGGGCATCGATGGCCTGCAAGGCGACATGGCCGCGAATGACCGCAGGAATGGCATCCAGGATCATCGAGATCGGCGTGCGCAGAAACATGATTGCCAGCACGTAACCCACCACAACCTGCTGACTGAGCAACCCCAGCCCCTGGCCGAGAAAGAACAGCGTACCGATCAGTACGAACACCAGCAGTGTCGTCCAGTTCAGGTTCACCGCCCACAAGGTGTCGGCACGTACCGACGCCTCCAGCGAGGCCCGCGCGATGGGTTCGAGCTTGTGTTCGTAGAGCAGGTGCCGGCGTTCCCGGCTCAGGCCCAACTCGCAACGCCCCTGGATGGCGGCCTCGAACTGCTCGGTCAACTGGTCATCCTGCTGCCGCACGGCCTGCATCAGGGTCTTGACCTTGCGCCCCAGCAGCACATCAAGACCGACCCCAAGGGCAATCACCCCCAAGGTCAGGAAAAAGAACGGCATGCTCAACCAGGCCATGTAGGCGAGCCCCGCCAACAACAGCAAGCCGTTGTACAAGGAAATCGGCAGTTGCTTGAACGCCGTGGCGACGGTGGTCACGTCCTTGGTCAGCGCGTTGTAGATACGCGGGCTGCCCAGCCGCTCGATGCGTTCGAGTGCTGTGCCCAACACCTTGCCCACCAGCCGCAGGCGCAATTGGTAAACCAGGCGATGCCCGATCTGCACCAGCAGCCATTGCGACGTGACACCGCTGATGAACAATAGGATCAGCAGACCACCGAACAGCAACAAGCCCCGGCCGATATCATCGAGCCCATGCTCCAGGCTGCGGTTGATATACCCGATCAGGCCGATACTGGTTGCCGCGCTCAAGGCGCTGCTCAGAATCGCCAGCAGAATGCGCCATCGAGCGTCGTGCAGCAGTTCTTTCAATAACATCATGAGACAGGCACCACCTTGGCAGAGGTTTGCAACAGTAAAGGCAACAGGCTTTCGACCAATCGAGGCTCCGCGAGCATCTCGTGATGCCCCACGTCCAGCGTCCACTGGCGAACAGCTTGGTGGGTATGCGCTTGCCACTGAGCACGCAAATCGGCATGGGCATTGCCGCGCCAGAGCCACAGCGGCACATCAACGGTGGGCAAGGCTTGCTCATACAAGCGCATCTTGATCGAGCGATATTGCGCCAATAGCGTGAGCAAATCAGCATCGGCGGCTCCCCATTGCAGATGCGCACGCACCTGGGCATCGTTGAGCAAGCGGGCAACGCCCTCGGCATAGTCCAGACCTGCCAACAGTCCCGTCACACGTTCGCGCAGCGACTCACCGATTGGCTGGGCGTGAGTGCGGCAGTAGAAAGCAAAATCGGCAATCAACTGGCCGGCTTCGTCGCCCTCGCCGGCCAGGCTGCGCTGCGCATCGTGATCGAGCACCACAAGCCCTTCGACGCTAAAGCCGTGGGCTTGCAGATAGGGCACCAGCATCAATGCCAGCCGCGACGCCAGGCTCCAGCCCAGCAGCACCAGCGGGCGCTGTTTAAGCTGGACAGGGATGCTCGCCACATATTGCTGCAACAGCACCTCCATGTCGTCCTCATCCCAGCCCTTTTCCAGGGCGGCCAGACCAAAGACAGCGGCTTTACCGTTTAGATTCTCTACCAACGGTTGATACGCCTGCAGATGCCCTTGCGCGCCATGCACCAGCAACAGGGCCGGCGCATGTTCATGCGCGTCATTCAAGACGTGCCATGGGCCGCCGCTGTGATCGTTACCCAGGCCATGAACCAGGTCACGGACGGTATGCCGCTCGAACAACAGATTGGTCGGCAATTCGAGCGACAGGCGCTCGCGAATCAGCGACACCACTTTGATCGCCGCCAGCGAGTGCCCACCGACGTTGAAGAAATTGTCGGTCACCCCCAGCTCGTCGACACCCAACACCTCGCACCAAATCGCCAGAATGGCCGTTTCGAGCTCGCCCACAGGCGCCACGCGAGTGTTCTGCAAACGCTGCCTGGCGCGCTCGAGCAGGTTTTTGCGATCAAGCTTGCCATTGCTGTTCAGTGGCAGCGTCTTGAGTGCAAGGATACCGCTGGGCAGCATGTAGTCCGGTAGCTGGCGAGCCAGGGCGGCGTACAGTTGCTCGGTCGTTTGCGACAGGGCGTCGTCCTTGACCACGAAAGCCAGCAAGCGCCCATGGTCGCCTTCGCCGTCCAGCAAGACCGCAGCCTGCAACACGCCCGGCTGGGCCAACAAAGCCTGTTCGACTTCCGCCAACTCCAGGCGAAACCCACGGATTTTCACCTGTTGATCATTGCGCCCCAGAATGCGTACGGCACCATCGGCTTGGCGCAAAGCAAGATCACCGGTGCGATACAGGCGGTCGCCACTGACTGGATCGACACCAAAGGCACCGCCACCGACACCGCCCACATAACCGCGCCCGACACTGGCGCCACTGATGCACAATTCCCCGGCCTGGCCTGACGGCACCGCGCGTTGCTGGTCGTCGAGCAGGTGGATGCGGTTATCACCCAATACCTGATTCAAGGCGCTATCACCCACGCCCTGGCTGACATCGATCGCACGCCATAGCACGCCCACTGTGGTCTCTGTCGGGCCGTAATGGTTGTAGAGGCGACAGGCCGGTTTCGCTTGGGCCAAACGGCTCAGCAAATGCTCACTGAGCGGCTCTCCGCCCAGTACCAGGACCTGGCGTGGAAGAATGCCGTTGGGAGCGTGTTCGCCCATCAGCGCTTCGAGGTGCGAAGGCACGATTTTGAGCACGTCCAACGGGTAGCGTTGAAGCTCTTCGGCGAACGCCCGGGCATCGGTCACGGTGGACTGCTCCAGCACATGCACACAACCGCCCTGCAACCAGGCCGGAAACAACACCGTATTTCCCAGATCCGCGAGCAGTGAAGACACCAGGCCATAATGCCCGGCCTCGGGTAACTGGAGCGCGCGGGTCACTTGCGTGACGTAATGGCGCAATTGGCCTTGCTCGATTTGCACACCTTTGGGCTTGCCGCTGGTGCCCGAGGTATAGAGCACGTAGGCCAGGTCTTGCGCCGAACCCTGCACCGGCGAATCGAACGCCGGCCCAGTGCATGCCTGTGACCAGCACAGGGTGTCGACCGAGGTATCGGGCAGCAGCCCCTCTACGTACAGCAACAAGGCCGGTCGGGCATCCTCGATAATGTCGGCCAGCCGCAGCGGTGGTTGTTGGGGATCCAGTGGTAGGTACGCAGCACCGACCTTGAAGCAGGCCAGCATCGCGATCAACATCTGCGCCCCACGGGGCAAATACAGGCCGACCACGTGTTCATGGCCAACACCGGCCTGACGCAGGCTGCCGGCAACACGATCGCTCAAGGCATCGAGTTCGGCGTAAGAGAACATTTGCCCCGCATAGCGCAGCGCCGGTCGATCCGGTTGTGTCCGGGCGTGCTCGCGCACGGTGGCGACAATATCGAGATCCGGCGCCAGGACGGGGCGCGTCGGTAACGCGAGCAACTCCTCGGGTAAGTGCGGATCGACGCCAGTGATGAGGCCGTTGGGCGACTGCAGCAATTGCTCGAGCCAATGGGCGAAGCGCTTGAGCAAGACCTGCATCTGCTCTTCACGGTACAGACCACGGTCATAGGCCAGTGTCAGTTCCCCACTGTCCTGGGCATCGAGCGTCAGTTGCAATTGCAGTTCGACCGGGGTGTCGAAGGACAGGACTTGCAGCCCCTCCAGCAGCGGTGCATGCACGACACGCAGCCCGGTCTGAAAACTGGCACGCCACTCGGGCAACAGCTGAGCCTGACCGACATATTCCTGCCAAGCCACCGCGTTTTCCAGTTGCCGTGCCAATGGCCGGGCCAGGTTGATCCAGGTGCTGTGTTCGGACACCCGCACCACCATCGGCAGCGTCTGCTCGAACAGCCCATAGGCTCCCGAGAGTTCTTCATAGTCATCGCGAGGATCGTGCTGCAGACCCAACTGGCCGTGCTGCTGGCCATTGAGCCGGCCCAGCAATGAGCCCCAGGCGGCCAGGGCCAGCGCTTCGACAGCCACGCCTTCGCGCGCGGCCAGCGCCGTCAACGCCGCTGGCAATGTCTGTGCAAGCTTTAGCCGAACAACGGCATGGTTGCCGCTGGCGATACCATAGCGCTCGATCAGGCGCATGCCCGGTACGTCCTGCAAGGCCAGGTTGCGCCAGAACTGCGTGCCCTGCTCGGCATCCTCGTCCGACTGCAGGCCATTGATCCATTCGACGTATTCGCCGTACTGCATGGGTTCAGTGTCAAACGACGCGGCACGTCCCAACAATTGCTCCTGCAACTGGATCAGGCTGCGTTGATCCAGCGAATAAACCGGGACCGCCAACAACAGATAATCGTCGAGTAGCCAGGCCAACACATCGGGTTGTTCGGCAAGGCAATGCGCCTTGGCCTCAAGCAGCCACTGTTGCTCATCATGCCCGTCACCTGAACGTCCCTCACGCCAGCTCAGGCGCAAGTCAAGGGGCTCGACCACACGCTGGCGCAGTCCCGTGGCGCCAACCGGGCGCTGGTAGCGCAAGCGCAGCGCTTGATGCTGCTGCAAGCCGTCACGCAGTCGCTGTTGGACAGTGGCACCGGGCACGCCCGACAGTTGCATCCGAACCCAGCGCCAGGCCTGCGGATTGGCCTGGGCCAGTTGTTTTTGTTGAGGTGAAAGCGTTAGTCCAAGGTCCATCATGGTTTCAACTCTACGGGTGTCTCTTCGGTCTGCGCCGGCGCAGCCATGACCTGATCACGACCATAGATTTCACCCATGGCCACCACAATTTTACGCTCGCCTTCGAACGGATCCCGGGCGTGCGCAGCCAGCATGTTATCGAGCATGACCACATCGCCCTGCTGCCAGTCGAAGCGCACGGCACAACGGTCGTAGGCAGCGTTGATGGCCTCGATGGCACTTGGCTCAAGCTCGGAACCGTCACCGTAGAACACCTGTCTGGGCATCGCAGTTGTCCCGTCGCGCAGGAACTGCTCACGCACATCGGCATCGAGAAAGGCCGGGTGATAGAGCTGGATCTGATTGAAGAAGCTCTCCTCTCCCGTTAGCGGGTGCAGGATCACCGCAGGACAAACCTGACGGGTGTGCAGATCGTTGGCGCCGCGCCACTCAAAATCGATATTGCTCTCACGGCAGATCCGCTCGACTTGCTCGCGCTCCTCGGTCTGGAAAAAGTGCTGCCAGCTGACGTCCAGGCTGGTGCTGAAATTGCGCACGTACATCAGTTGCTTGCGACGCAGGTTCACTTGCAGCCAGGCCGGCAGTTCACGGTAAACCTGGCGGCTGTCGACAATCGGGGTCGCGCCACCGGAAGTGGCGGGCGTCTGGCAGTAGAACCATTGGCGACGCGGCCAGCGATGCTGATGAGCACTCTCGTTGTGGAACAGGATCATCCGATCCTTGGGATAGGGCGTGGACTTGTAGATGTTCTTGCCGCCCTCTTCCTTCGGCAGGTCACCGTACTGACCATATAACTGAGGGCACAAGGCTTGGCAAAAAGCCTCGAAAGCCGCCGGCGTCGGCAAATCAAAGCCGCGCAAGAGAATGCCACCGTGCTCGCGCAGCCAGCTTTCGACCTTCTCACGGTTGGCCTCAGCCCAAATGGCCGGCGCCAGTTCGCGGTCACGCAGTTGAATCAACAGGGGGAACTTCGAACCTTCGCGCAACGGTCGGGCTTCAAAGGGCTCGCGGGTAACGGGCGATCCGCTCTGGCGCATCTTGCCCAATTTGCTCATTTTGCGTTGCAGCGGATTGTCCGTGGACATTGCAGCAGCTCCTTTTGGAGTCGGAATCAGGGTGTCGATTGGTTTGTCCGGTGCGCCGAGGGCCATGTCCAGCAGGGACTCGAAGGCATCACGCAAGCGTGCGACCGTGGCCGGGCGGAACAGGCTGGTGCGATACACCCAGCGCAGGTTGAACACATCGCCGTCTTCGCTGGCGAACAGGGCCATGTCGAACTTGGAATGGTGCTGCTCGCCCGTCAGTGGTTCAACCTGCAGATTGCCGAGTTGGCGTTGCTGGCGCGGCGTGTTGTCGAGGACAAACAACGTCTGCAACAACGGGTGGACATTCGCCACCCGTGGCAGCTCCAGGCACTCGACGACACGCTCGAACGGCGTGTCCTGCCAGGCGAATGCTTGCAGACAAATCTCCCGGACCTGCTGCGCTTGCTCACGCAAACTCAGTTCTGGTTGCACGCGGATACGCAAGGCCAGCAGATTGACGAAAAAGCCGATCAGCGATTCAGTGGCCGGATGCTCGCGGTTGGCGACGTCCGTTCCGATCACCAGATCACGGCCTTGCGTTTCGCGCTGCAGCACGGCGGCATAGCACGTCAGCAGCACCATGAACGGCGACGTTGCGCTATCCTGCGCGAAAGCCTTCAGCCGGCCAACCGTGGCCGCTGACAACTGGAAGTCCAGGGCCGCCCCGGTGCCGCTGTCGCGCTCCGGACGGGGAAAATCGAACGGCAGTGGCACCTGCGCGGGAATGCCGGCCAGGGTCTGTCGCCAGAACGCCAGGCCTTCACGCTGACGCAGCTGTACCGCCGCCGAACCTTGCCATACGGCATAGTCGACGTACTGGATCGCCAGTTCGCTCTGGGGCGGCAGCGCGCCGGTGCTGTACGCTTCATAACCCTGGATCAGTTCATCCACCAGCACAGCGCCGGACCAGCCATCGGAGGCGATGTGGTGCATGACCAACTGCAGCACATGTTCCTGCTCACCGAGGCGGTACAGGACGGCCCGCAGCGGTGCCTCGCTGGCGAGGTCGAACGGTCGCAGCGCAATGTCGCGGGCATCGACCGTCCACTGCGCGGCGTTCGAGACGATCACTTGCAACGCTACCGACATCTGTCCGTGAATCCGCTGGTACAACTCGCCGTTACGCTGGTGATAAGTGGTACGCAAGATGGCATGGCGGTCCACCAGCCGGTGCACTGAACGCTCCAGGGCATGACGGTCCAGTTGTCCGCGCAGGCGCACATTGCTGCTCATGTTGAAGCTGCTGTCGGCCAGGTCCAGCTGCTGCATCAACCAGACGCGCTGCTGCGCCGAGGACAAAGGTTGATCAAGCTGGCGGTCGACCTGAGGGATCTGCAACGAAGCCAGATCCAGGTGCTGCGCAAGGCCCTCGATGCGCTGCGCAAGGTCCGCCAGAACCGGCGTTTCGAACAGCCAGCGCAAGGGCACTTCAAAGCCCTGTTCCCGCAAGCGCGCACGCACCTGGGCCGCCATCAGCGAATGGCCGCCCAGTTGGAAGAAATGACCGTCGGCAGGAATCCGTTGCAGGTTCAACACCGCTGCCCAGACTCCGGCCAGCAACGCCTCGCTGGCCGTCAGCGGGCGCTGGACGCCCCCCTCGCCGCGGTTTTCCAACTGCAAGCGTGGCAGCTGTTTACGATCCACCTTGCCATTGGTATTGAGGGGCAGTTGCTCCAGCGCCTGCAAATGCGTCGGCAACATATAGGCCGGCAAGCGCCCCTGTAAGTAAGTGCGGATGGAGGCAGCGTCGGGTGGGTTGTCGGGATTCGCTACCCAGAAGGCGGCCAGATGCTCGCCCTGCACGGCCACGACCGCCTGCAGCAGTTCGGGGTGGCTGAGCAGCACGGCCTCGATCTCCCCCAGTTCGATGCGATAACCACGCAATTTGATCTGGTCATCGGTGCGGCCAAGGTAATACAGCTGCCCATCCGGCTGCCAACGCGCCAGGTCACCCGTACGGTACAAACGCCCACCCTCGCGACTGAACGGATCGGCAATAAACCGTTCGGCGGTCAATCCAGGCTGCCCGGCATAACCGCGGGCCAGACCGTCACCGGCAATATAAAGCTCGCCCACACAGCCAGGAGGTACTTCGCACAAGTGCTCATCAAGGACGTGGCAGCGGGTATTGAGCAATGGCCGGCCAATGGGGGCGACGGGCAACTGCAAGGCACCGATCGGCGCCTGGGTGGACCACACCGTGGTTTCTGTCGGGCCGTAGACGTTGACGAGGTGAGCCACGCATTGGCTGATCTCGGTCGCCATTTCCGCCGCCAGCGCCTCACCACCGGCCAGGGCCACACGCCCGGCCAGCACCTGGCGATCGCCTTGCAGCAACATCGCCCAAGTGGCCGGTGTAGCCTGGATGAGATCCACGGCCTGGTCCTGAATCAATCGCGCAAGCAACATGGGGTCCTGTCGCTCTTCATCATCGGCCAATACCACGGTGCCGCCGCGCACCAGCGGCAGGCACAGCTCCAGGCCGCAAATATCGAAGGTCACCGTGGTCAAGGCCAGATAACGCTGCACGTTTTCCAGTGGCAGCGCCTCTTCCATGGCCAGCAGGAAGTTGGCGAAATTCCCTCGACTGATCTGCACGCCCTTGGGTTGCCCGGTCGATCCGGAGGTGTAGAGCGTGTAGGCCAACTGTTCAAGCGTCGTCGCCAATGCCGGGGCTTGTGCAGGGAACCGAGCCAATGGCAGGTCCGCCCACAGGCAACTGCGCAGGTGTTCGGGCAGGCCCGCGAACAGCTTGTCGCAGAGCAGCAATTGCGGTCGAGCGCGGGTGAGAATCTGCGCCTGGCGTGCCGGTGGATGAGCTGGGTCGAGCGGCAGGTAGCAAGCACCTGCCTTCTGGATCCCCAACAGGCACACCAGCAGTCTTTCGTCCCGAGGCAGGCAGAAGGCAATCGTCGACTCCTGCCCTATGCCCTGTGCCAGCAACCAATGGGCCAGGCGATTGGCCTGGGCATCCAGCGCCGCGTAGCTCAAGCGGCGATCAGCGCAGCACACCGCGATACGCTCAGGATGAACGGCGGCCTGCACTTCAAAGCGCGTGACAAAATCGGCCTCGCTGTGCAGATGCATGGACTTGCCCGCCGCGGCCAAAGTTGCGACTGAACCCAGGGGAATTTCCAGCAAGCGCTGCTGAAGATCGAGGCTGACCAGGCTGGCGAGCAATCCCTGGTAATCCTCCATCAGTCGTTGGGTGGTACCGGGGCGCAACAGCGCAGTCGCGTATTCGACAATCAAGCCGGTACGCGCATCAGTCCCGCGGCCTTGGGTGAACAGATTGAACGTCAGGTCGAACTTGGCACTCACCACGCCGTCCGGCAACGCCAGTGTTTCCACGCTGATGCCCGGCAGGTTGAGGCGGCGCGAATCCCGATGGTCGGCCTGGTAGTTGAACATCGCCTGGAACACCGGCGTGCGATCCAGGCTGCGCTCGATATCCAGCATGTCCAGCAGTTGCTCGAACGGCAGCGCCTGATGGGACAAATCATCGGCCAACTGCCCGTTCAGAGTCTGGATAAAGGCTTGCAGGCTTTGCCGGGGATCAATCTGCACCCGGTGCGCCAGTGTGTTGACGAACAAACCGACCAATGCCTGGCTCTCGGCCGATTCGCGCCCTGCCACTGGCAAGCCAATGGCGAAATCATTGCGTCCACCATGACGCCAGAGCAGGAGCTGGTAGGCGGCGAAATACAGCACGAAGGGCGTGACACCCAGTGCCCTGGCCCGGGCCTCGACCGCCGCGCTCAACGAAACGGGCAAGGCCAGCTCACTGCGGGCGCCGGCGTATGCCTGCAGCGCCGGTCGCGTGCAGTGGTCGGGAAGCTCCAGCGGTTCGTTGCTCAGACCTTGCAAGCGTTGTTGCCAGTAGGCCAGCAACTGGCTGCCCTGCTCCCCTTCCAGGCCTCGCCGTTGTGCTTCGATCAATGGCAACAATCCGGTAGTCGCAGGCGTGGCCCGGTCCTGGTAGATCTGCGCAAAGTCCTCGACCAACAAGCCCATGGACCAGCCGTCCACGGCAATGTGGTGGACATTGAACAGCAAGCGATAATCACCCGGAGCCACACAAAATACATCGATTGCCAGCAACGGCCCCTGCGCAAGGTCAAAAACCCGCTTGGCGGCCCCGGCAATGGCCACTGCCTGTTGTGATTCATCCAGGTCCTGGAGGTCATGCACATTGAAGATTGCAGCAGCCGTCTCATCCAGGCGCTGCCAGACTCGCCCTTGCTCTTCGAAAAACCTGCAGCGCAATGCATCATGGCGCGAGACAAGGACCTGGCAAGCGCGCTGCAATCGTGGCACGTCCAGATCGCCGCGCAAGGCCAACAATTGCGTAACGTTGTAAGCCGTTGCAGCCGGATCGAGTTGTTGCATGAACCACACCCGTTGCTGGGCATGGGACAGTGCACGTGACGGCGCCAAGGCTTCGGTTGCCGGCTGCGGTGCAACCGCCGGCGACGCTGAGGAGGTCAGAACCCCAGCCAGTTGCCGGGCGCTGGGGTTCTCCAGCAATTGCCGGGGCATCAGGCGCAGTTCAGCCTGACGCAGACGCGCGATCAATTGCAGGCTTAGGATCGAATCCCCCCCTTCGGCAAAGAAGTCGGCGTCCGGTCCCAGGCCAGGCTGTTCAAGCAACTCGCGAAAAGCCGTGAGGACGGTCAGCAACACGGGGTTCAACCGGCCATCGATGCACAGGGCCATGGTCGCCAAGGTGGGATGTTGCAGGACATCGCGTGGTTGCAACTTGAGTCCTTCGCGCAAGGCCAGGCCGATCAATTGCAGACTGAGAATAGAATCGCCACCGAGGGCGAAAAAATCATCCTCGCGTCCGACGTGCGCACAATCGAGAATCTGACACCACAGCTGCGCCAGGCGCTGTTCCGTGACGCCGATCGGTGGCCGGGCGGATGCATCGACCGACTCGGTCTCGGCCGGCTCAGGCAATGCCCGCCGATCCAGCTTGCCATTGGCCGTCAGAGGCAACGTATCCAGCACCCACCAATGACTGGGCACCATGTGTTCCGGCAATTGACGCTTGGCCTCGGCTTGCAGAGCAGCCAACGCTTCGGTTGCCAGGGCGGGGCTGAGATACGCCACCAGTTGCGTGCGCCCTTTCACCTCGCAGGCCAACACCGCCCCTTCGCGAACCTGGGGCTGAGCAGTGAGCCAGGCGCTGACTTCGCCCGGTTCCACGCGAAAACCGCGGATCTTGACCTGATCGTCCTGACGCCCCAGGAACACCAGTTGCCCATTGCGATCCAGGCGAACCCGGTCGCCGCTGCGATAAAAGCGTTGCCCCTGGGCAGTGGAACCAAATACTTGGGCGGTCAACTCAGGTTGACCGAGGTAGCCCTGGGCGACCTGAGGGCCTGCGATCAGCAGCTCACCGGCGACACCCAGCGGCACCGATACGTCATTGCCGTCTACGATGCGCAAATGGCAATCCGATAACGGCTGCCCCAAGGGCAGATACAGACCCGAGTCAGGGGCGTCGAGGGCCTGGATTTCCCCGCAGATCACGCCGACCGTGGTCTCCGAAGGACCGTAATGGTTGAAGATGCGCAGTTGCGGTGCCAATTCACGCACCCGTGCAAACAAGGCCTGATCGAAACCCTCACCCCCCAGGATCAACACATCCCTGGGCAAGACGCGTCGGGCATCGTCCAGCGCCAACAGCCCGCGTAAATGCGACGGCGCGATTTTCAGGCAATCCACGGGCTGCTCGTCGAGAAATTCAGCCCAGCCTGGCGGATCGAAGGTCAACGACGCTGGCGGCAGAATCAGCGGATCGCCGGCATTCAGCCCGGCGAACACGCAGGTCAGCCCCAGGTCCGCGGCCACGGTCGCCAACGTCGCCCAGCGGCTACCCGGCTTGGCTTGCACGCGTTGACCGATCGCGCTCGCGTAATGTCCCACGTTGCCATGAGTGACCAGGACACCTTTGGGCTGACCGGTCGAACCCGAGGTATAAATGAGGTAGGCAGGCAGGTGCGGCTGACTGAGGCTCTCGCCCAGCCCCTCGGTGGCCACCGCGGACAAATCGGCGGTACTGAGTACCAGGCGCGCCATGTCGACGTCCGTTTCAGGGGCCTCGGCCAGTGTCACCCACAGCCTCGCGCCACTGTCCTGCAGCAACTGCGCAATTCGCTGTGGCGGCTGTGCCGGGTCAAGAAACAGACACACCGCACCGCGTTGCCAGCAGGCCAGCATCGCCAGCAGTTGTTCCGCGCAACGGGGCATGCACAGTGCGACCACCTGCCCCGGGCCTATGCCCTGCCCGGCCAGTCGCGCGGCCAGCGCGCCGGTTGCGGCACCGAGCGTGGCATAGTCGACGGTTTGCCCAGCGCTGCACAACGCTGCCGCATTCGGCGTGTGCGTTGCCCAGTGAAGTACTTGCTGATCCAGCGGCAAGGGTATGGTGCCCAACGCGGGGCCATTCAGTTCACTTGGCGGCGAAATCAGTTGCAGTTCGGCCAGACGTCGCTGGGGATGAGTTGATGCCTCTTGGAAAATCGCCAGCAAGTCATCCAGCATCTGCTCAACCGTGGCCGCGTCGAACAATTCGTCGCTGTATTCCAACTCGCAGCGCAGGCGCGCGTCAGCGGTACGTACCAGGCGCAGCGTGAGGTCGAAACGTGCATGACGCTGCGGCGGGTCGAGCACTTCAACCGCGACACCGGGCAATGTCAGGGTGCGGCTTTCGGGTAAATCGACCTGGACGAACATTACCTGGAACAGCGGGTTCGAACGTGGACGGTCAAGGCTTTCGAGGACATTTTCGAAAGGCAGCAACTGATGATCGAAGGCGGCCGCGACGGTGTCACGGGTGCGCAGCAGCGCGGTGGCGAAGTCCGGGTTGTCGTGCAGGCGCTGACGGATCACCAGGGTATTGAGCAACGGGCCTATCAAGGGCATCAACTCTGGGCGATCACGTTGTGCCGCCGAGGTGCCCAGGCACAGGTCGTTCTCGCCACTGTAGCGCGACAGCAAGCAACTGAAGGCCGTCAGGCCGTAGATGTACAGCGTCACCCCATGACTACGAATGGCGGCTTCTACCGCCGTCGTCAGCTGCGGCGAAAGCTCCCGGGCAAGCACCGCGCCGCTATGGCGGCGTTGCGCGGGCGCAGGGCGTGGCCGATCCAGGGGCAATGCCAAGGGCGCCGGCGCATCTGCCAGTTGGCCGCGCCAGAAGTCGATGTGCTGCCGGCAGCTTTCGCTGTCCAGCCACTCGCGTTCCCAAGCCGCGTAATCGGCGTACTGGATACTCAATTCGGGTTGGCGGGCCGGCTCATTCATTGCCAGCGCCCGGTAAGCCTCGGCCAGTTCCAGGGTCAGTTGCTGAGCCGACCAGGCATCGTAGGCCACATGGTGAATGGTGAAAAACAACCAGGTCGATTGCTCTTGCGCGTCGCTGAAGGCTTGCCAGCGCCAAGGCGCCGATTGAGCGAGATCGAAGGGCTCGGCGAGCTGGCGGGCGTATTCATCGGCGCACCACTGCTCGTATTCAGAAGCCGCCAGGGTCAACGGTTCGACGGATGGCAGCGGCACTTGTTGCGACTCACAATGGGGCTGCATCTGGCCTTGGGAATCGGTGGTGTAACGGGTGCGCAGGATCTGATGACGGTCCGTCAACTGCTGCATGGCCTGTTGCAAACGTTCGCCATCGAGGCGGCCGTCGAAACGCAGTACCGAGCACAGATTGTAAAGGGCACGACCACTCAGGGCTTCCGCCGACAGAAAGCGCCGCTGCGCCTGCGCCAACGGCATACGCTCACCTTCGCCAAGCACGGCGGGAACGATTGGCAGACGCCAGCTATCGATGCCCTTCTCGGCCAGGCGCTGGCGAAAGACTTTTTTCTTGTCTGCGGGCAAGGAAGCCAGCCGCTGCGCAATCTCCAGGAAAGCTTGTTGCGTCATCGCACTCATCCTTACTCTTCCATCTCTGATAACAGGCGCTGCATTTCGTCCAGTGCTTCGTCGGTCGAAGGCCCTTGGGGTTTCTCGATCTGCTCGGCAAGACCGGCGATCGTCGGGTTATGGAACAGGCTGCGCAGCTCGATCCTGATGCCGAAACGGCTCTCGACCTGGGTCATCAGGCGCATCGCCAACAACGAATGCCCGCCCAGCTCGAAGAAACTGTTGAACACCCCGACTTGCGGCACCTCAAGCAGGCTCTGCCAGATGTCGGCCAGTTGCTGCTCCAGTTCGTTACGCGGCGCCACGCCCTGTACAGCGATGGGCTGCGGTGCCGGCAAGGCCTTGCGGTCGATCTTGCCGTTGGCATTGAGGGCAAAACGCTGCAGCTCGATAAAACCGGCAGGGACCATGTAGCCCGGCAACAGGCCTTCGAGATGCCGCCGCAGGGCCACTTGATCGACGGGGCTGGGCGCCTGCAGCCAAGCGAACAGGCTTTGACTGCGCGGATCGATCATCACCACGGCCTCTTCCACGCCCGGGTAACGACGCACCAGCGATTCGATCTCACCGGGCTCGATGCGGAATCCACGCACCTTGACCTGGAAGTCGCTGCGGCCGACATACGCCAACCGACCGTCACCGC
This sequence comes from Pseudomonas sp. NFACC16-2, assembly GCF_900119205.1. Taxonomy (NCBI): domain Bacteria; kingdom Pseudomonadati; phylum Pseudomonadota; class Gammaproteobacteria; order Pseudomonadales; family Pseudomonadaceae; genus Pseudomonas; species Pseudomonas sp. NFACC16-2. Next base: position 86,302 of record NZ_FPIX01000001.1, read on the forward strand.
GCCGGCGTACCAGGTCGCCAGTGCGGTACATGCGGCTGCCAGGTTCGCCGGCATAGGGGTCAGGCAGATAGACCGCGGCCGTTGCGGCGGCGGCATGCTGATAGCCACGGGTAACCCCGGCGCCCGCGATATACAGCTCTCCGGTAGTGCCTAGCGGCACCGGACGCAGCATTTCATCGAGCACATAGCAGCGGGTATTGAGCAGCGGCGAGCCAATATCAGCCACGCCGGACGGCACCTCCTGCAACGCCTGCGTGGTCGACCAGACGGTGGTTTCGGTCGGGCCATAGGCGTTGATCAGTACCACGCCCCGGCTACGCAGCTCGGTCACCAGTTCGCCCGGAACCGCCTCACCACCAATCAGCCCGCGCACTGGCGGCCAGTCGGCCTGCCCGGTTTCCAGCAGGATCTGCCAGCCGGCGGGTGTCGCCTGGAACACCGTGGCCCGGCGCAGCAAGGCAAACAGTTGATGACCATCGACGACCTGCTCGCGACGGGCCAGCAAGATGGCTGCGCCGTTGACCAGCGGCAAGAACAGTTCCGGCTTGCACATATCGAACGCGTAAGTGGTACTGGCCAGCCAGACATCCGCAGCGCTGAGTGGCAACTGCCGATCGAGACCGGCCAACAGGTTGCCCAGGTTCTCGCGTGTGACCTGCACGCCTTTTGGTGTACCGGTCGAGCCCGAGGTGTAGATCACATAAGCGCGTTGCTGTGGGTTGACCGCCAGCATCAGGTTGTCGGCGCTGCACGCCTCCAGCGACAACTGATCGAGCCAGACGTTGTCGACACCGCTCAAGGCATCGCCACACTGACTTTCGCTGAGCACCAGGGCCGGCCGCGCGTGCTCGATGATGAAGCGCAGGCGATCTGCCGGGTGCTGCGGATCCAGCGGCAAGTACGCCGCGCCAGCTTTGTGAATAGCCAGCAGGGTTGGCAGCAACCAGGGGCCACGACTCAAGCAAACGGCAATCAACTCATCGGTGCCGACACCCTGCGCACACAGCCAATGGGCCAGGCGATTGCTGAGGGCATTGAGCTGGGCATAACTCAATTGCTGATCCTGGCAATCGACCGCCAATGCCTGGGGCGTCAACGCCACCTGGCGCTCGAAGCGGGCAATCAAGTCCACTTCGCGGTGCAGCACCTCGGCTGCCTGGTTCCATGGCCGCTGGGCCAGGGCATGATCGGCGTTGGCCAGGTCGATGTCCCATAGGCGCGCCTGTGAGTTTTTCAGCATGCCCTCGAGCAGATACAGATATTCGTCGGCATAACGTTGCGCCGTCCGGGCCAGGAACAGGTCGGTGTTGTACTCCAGCACACATTGCCAATCGTCACCGTGCTGCTCGATGTGCAAGCCGATATCCACCAGGGCGCTGTCACTTTCCACATCCAGTCGCTGCGCCGGCAAGCCGGCGAAACGGTGCTCATCCTTTGCGGCGACATCGCGCTGGATCAGGTTGAACAACGCCTGGAACAGCGGTGTGTGGCTAAGGTCGCGGCGCACTTGCAACGCCTCCACCAGTCGCTCGAAAGGGACGTCCCCATGCTGCTGTGCAGCCAGGTGAGTGGCTTGCAGTTGCTGCCAGAACTGTTCGACCGGTTGCTGGGCATCAATGTGACTGCGCAGCACCTGGGTGGTCGCGAAGTAGCCAATCAGGTTGTCGGTGTGGGCCTGATGGCGATGGGCGACCGGCAGGCCAATCCAGATTTCACGCTGGCCCGAGTGTCGGGCCAGGAGAACTTTCCAGGCTGCAAGCAACGGCGCGAACGCGGTCAACCCATGGCGTTGCGCGGTCTCGCGCAGCGCCTTGACCAGGGTTGCCGGCAGGCTGAAGCGCAGGCGCTGGCCTTTGTAACCTTGCTCCGCGGGGCGTGGCATGTCGGTCGGCAGGTTCAGCACCGGCGGCTCCCCTGCCAGGCTCCGACGCCAGTACTCAAGCTGCGATTCGATACACGCTTGCCCCGCAGGACTCTGCCAACTGGCGGCGATGTCAGAAAACTGCAGCGGTAGTGGCGGCAAGCAAGCGCCGCGCCCTTCCAGCAACGCCTGGTAGATCAGTTGCAGTTCATTGAAGAAGATTTCCAGCGAACGGGCATCGGCGATGATGTGGTGCAAGGTAACCTGCAGCACACTCAGGCTTTGGCCCTGGTACACACGCACTCGCCACAGCGGGGGCGCCGAAAGGTCGAAGGGACGCTGTGCCTCTTGACTCAGTTTCTGCGCAAAAACTGGCGAATGCGCGTCAATCTCCAGAGGCTCGAAGCTCAACGGCACCGCCGTGAGCGCCTCGACCTGCTGACGTGCGCCCTCGGACGTTTCGCTGAATACCGTGCGCAAACTGTGCTGGCGACTGATCAGTTGCGTCAGTGCCTGCTCCAGCAACGACGGTTGCAGCGCCCCCTCCAGACGCAAGGCGAGGGACAAATGGTAGGCCTGGGTATCGCCCTGCAAACGATCGAGGAACCACAGCCGCTGCTGGGTGAAATGCAGCGGTGCCAAGGGTTCTGCAAAATGACGCAAGACGCCCTCGGCCTCAATGCCCGTCGCCGCCAACTGCGCCGCCAGATCCCGCAGGACCGGCTGCTCGAACACCGTGCGCAAAGGCAGGCGCCGGCCATGCTGTTCGGCCATTCGCGCCACCAGACGCGCTGCCAGCAGAGAATGGCCGCCCAAGGCGAAGAAGTTATCGTCGGCACCCACATCGGTGCAGCCCAACAGCTCCTCCCAGAGCTTGGCCAACGCCTGCTCCCATTCGCCCGAAAGCGCGCCACTGTGGCGGTTACGCTGTACCGGCGCCGGCAATGCCTTGCGGTCAACCTTGCCGCTGGGGCTCAAAGGCAGGGTGTCCAGGCGAACGAACTGGCTCGGCAACATGTAGTCCGGTAATTGCGCGCCGAGCGTCTCACGCAAGAGCGCTTCATCCAGCGGGTCGCCTGCGTAGTAAGCCACCAGACTCGCTGTTTCGCCGCCACCCAGCAGCACGACAGCCGCTTCGCGAACCCCGGGAATACGCGCCAGCAGCGCTTCGATTTCACCCAACTCGATTCGGAAGCCGCGCAGTTTGACCTGGAAATCCAGACGCCCCAGGTAATCCAGGCCGCCCTGGCTGTTACGACGAACCCGGTCACCGGTGCGGTACATACGGGCGCCAGGCACGAAAGGATCGGGCAGGAAAGCCGCCGCGGTCAGTCGCGCCGCCGCGAAGTAACCACGACCGAGGTTGGCCCCGGCCAGATACAGTTCACCCGGTACACCTGCGGCCACTGGCTGCAGATCAGCATCAAGGACATACGCGGCGGTATTGACCACTGGTTGTCCGATCGGCACTTCCACACCCGCCTCACCACCGCTGCGTACTTCAAAAGTGCTGTAGACCGTCGCTTCTGTCGGCCCGTAACCGTTAATGACCCTGGCGCCCCTGCCCTCGATGGCTTCGGCCAATGCACACGGCAAGGCCTCCCCACCGGAAACGGCACGCACGCCTTGCCAACTGCGCGAGGTGTGCGCCACCAGCATCCGCCAGGTCGCCGGAGTGGCCTGCATGACCGTTGGTTGTCCTGTCATCAATAGCTGATCGATCGCTTGGGGATCACGCGCCTGCTCGCGATCAGCCAACAGGATGCTGGCGCCATGCGCCAGAGGCAGCAGCAATTCGACAATGGCAATATCAAAGGTCGCGGTGGTCAATGCCAGCACCCGATCCCGGGCCGTCATTGGCAAGACCTGGTCCACGGCCAGCATCAGGTTCATCAGGTTGCCGCGGCTGATAGCCACGCCTTTGGGCTGGCCGGTGGAACCGGAGGTGTACAACACGTAAGCGAGCTGCTCCGCCACCAATACCGGAGCCTTGTAGCGGTCGGCAGCGCTCATCGCATCGATATCAAGCAACGGCACGCCACTGTTCCACTGCGCCAACACCGCCAGGCTCGCGGCAGTGCCCAGGCACAGTTTGGGTTGCGCCGCCTCAAGAATGTAACGGCCACGCTCCGGTGGCGTGTCCTCGGCCAACGGCACATAGGCAGCGCCGGCCTTGAGGATCGCCAGCATCGCCATGGGCAGGCGGGCATCACGAGGCAGGCTCAAGGCCACTCGATCTTCGATGCCAACGCCATGGGCCTGCAAAGCCGTCGCCAGTCGTTCGGCGGCCTGATCCAGTTCGCCATAGCTCAGGCGCTCATTGCCGGCCAGTACGGCGACCGCGTCGGGTTGGCGGGCAACCTGATGAGCAAAGGCCTGGAGGATGTCCTGATGACCGGCCACGCGGTGCCCCTCGATTCGGGCAAGACCCCGTTCGGCGGGTTGCCATGCCAGCTCACCCAAGGCCTGCCCTGGCTGCTCTAGCAACGCATCAAGCAATGCCAGATATTGTTCGGCCATCGCTTGCACGGTCTGTTCGCGGAACAGATCGCTGCTGTATTGAAGGCTCAGGCTGATGCCATGCTCGCTGTCCCGCACGTCCAGGTGCAGGTCACACATTACGCTGTCCGGACGATTGTCCAACGGCTCGGCGATCACATCGGTCAGCTCAAAACGCTCCAGGGCGTTGCCCGGAAAGTAGTTGAACATGGCCTGGAACAGGGGGTTGTAACTTACCTGCCGGACCACACCAAGCTGTTCGATCAGGTAATCGAAGGGCAAGTCCTGATGGGACTGAGCCGACACCGACAACGCCTGCAACTCGGTCATCAGTTGCAGCAGACTGCGCTCGCCCGACAGTTTTTTGCGATACACCAGCGTGTTGACGAAGCAACCGACCAGGGGCTGCAGGACCCCATGGTGCCGATTGGCAACGGGAACCCCGACCAGAATGTCGTCCGCGCCGCTGCGGCTGCGCAACAGCAGCTGAAACGCGGTCAGCATCGGGATGAAATTGCTCCAGCCATGACGAGCACTGAACGCGCGCAAGCGTGCCGCCAGGGCCTCGGGCACGCGCCGTTCAACACGACCGCCAGCCTGGGTGGCCTGGGCAGGACGAGGAAAATCGGCCGCCAGCTCCAGCACCGGCAACTCGCCGGCCAACTGCTCGCGCCAATAGGCCAGTTCCTGCTCACAGGCCTTGCTGGTCATCCATTGGCGTTGCCAGAGTGCATAGTCGGCGTATTGCATCGACGAGGCTGACTGCTCCGTCACCAGGCCTTGCCGCAAGTTGCGGTACTGCTTGCACACACCGTCGATGATCAACTGCAGGGACCAGCCATCGGCAACGATGTGATGGCAGTTCAACGACAGGACAAATGCATCCGGCGCCAGGCGATAGAGTCTTGCACGCAGTAACGGAGCCGTTTCCAGAGAGAAAGGCGTCATTGCATCCTGACGCAGCAAGTCGTGCAGCGCCTCTTCGCTCTGCACCTCGATCAAAGGCATCTCAAGCTCGGTGCGGGCCAGGATCACCTGGCTCGGCCCTTGAGCTTCGCCGATGAACCCGGTGCGCAACACTTCGTGCTGATCGACCACGGCCTGCAGGGCAGCCTGCAGGTCGGCGATATGCAACTCGCCGGTCAAGCGCACGGCACCGGCCAGGTTGTAGGCGGGACTTTGCGGATCCAGTTGCTGCAGAAACCACAGGCGCTGCTGGGCAAACGAAAGTGACAACTTTTCAGGGCGCGGCAACAGCGTTGGCGACAACTTGACCGTGCTGGCCCGACTTTCCAGCCAATCGGCCATGGCGGCGATGGTCGGGCGCTCGAACACCACGCGCAGAGGCAAATCCTTGCCACTGAGTTTGCCGATCAGGCCAATCAGTTGAGTGGCCAGCAGCGAGTGACCGCCTAGCTCGAAGAAATTGTCCTCGACCCCGACCTGACCGAGCCCCAGCACGCTTTGCCAAGCCTCGACCATCTGCCCCTGCAACTCGCTGCTGGGCGCAACGTAGCGGGCCTGACTTTGCGCGGCGAAATCCGGCGCGGGCAAGGACTTGCGGTCGATCTTGCCATTGCCATTGAGTGGAAAGCGCTCCAGAAACACAAAAGCGCCCGGGGTCATGTACGGCGGCAGGTTACCCAGAACATGCTCGCGCAGGGCCTCGATGCTTGCCTGTGCATCCGCCACCACATAAGCCACCAGGACCTTGGAACGTTGCTGGTCATCACGAGCCACCACCACGGCTTCCCGTACGCCGGGGTAACGGGTCAGGCAGGCTTCGATCTCGTCCAGTTCAATACGGTGCCCGCGGATCTTGACTTGGTGGTCGGTACGGCCGACGTATTCAAGATCACCATTGGGCAGGAAGCGCGCCAGGTCGCCAGTGCGATAGAGACGGGAACCGTCGTTGGCAATCGGGTCCGGCAGGAACACCGCCGCCGTGCGCGCCGGGTCGGCCATGTAGCCGCGCCCGACGCCCACCCCGGCCACGAAGATTTCCCCGACCGCGCCGGCCGGTATCGGCTGCAGGTCGGCATTGAGCAGGTACAAGCGATTGTTCAATGTGGCGCGACCGATCGGCACATTGGTGCGCTGCTCAGGCAAACGCTCGAGCAACGGATGAAAAGCCACGTCATCGGAGCATTCGGCCGGCCCATAGGCGTTCATCAACGGGATGGCGGGATAACGCTCGAACCAGCGACGCGCCAACGCCGGCGGCAACGCCTCGCCGGTGGCCAGCACCCAGCGCAGGGACGAACGCTCGAGCCCCGCGTCGAGCAGGCTCTGCATCAACGACGGCACGGCCTCAAGGATACTGATGCCGTGCCGTTCAATGGCTGAAGCCAGCGCCTCAGGATCCTGCACGACGCAATCGCCGAGGATCACCGTGCGCGCCCCCAGCACCAGGCCTGCGAGGGTTTGCCAGACGGAAATGTCGAAGCACTGCGGCGCGGTCTGGGCAATCACGTCGGTCGCATCGAGCCCCAGCCCCGGCAGTTTGCCGAGAATGTTATTGAGCATGCCCCCGTGCGCCACCATGGCTCCTTTGGGCGTGCCGGTGGAACCGGAAGTGAAGATGCAATAGGCCAACGAGCGGTCGTGAACCGGGATGTTCAACGCGTCATCGCTGTAGCTGCTCAACACCGCCGGATCGTAGAGCACCGGTTGGGGACGCTGCTCAAGGTAGTCCAAAGCCTCCATCGCCAGCTCGCCCTGCCCTGCACTGTGAATCAGCAGTGGCGTTCGACTCTGGCGCAGGACCTGCGCCAGCCGCTGAGGCGGGTTGCGTGGGTCGAGCGGCAGCCAACCGGCACCGGCCTTGAGGGTGGCGACAATCACCACCACCAGGTCCAGGCCTCGCTCGTCGAACACCGCGACCAAATCGTCGGACTTGACCCCCTGCGCCCGCAAGTGCCGGGCCAGACGGTTGGCGGCGCGGTTCAACTGGTCGAAGGTCAGGCTTTGCTCGCCGTGAACCATGGCAATGCGCTCGGGCGTCTGGCGAACCTGTTGCTCAAACCGCTCGATGTACAGCGGTTGCAGCAGTTGTTCATTGGCCGCCAGACCACCCCCGGCCCAAACTTGATGCTGGTGGGCAATCTCACGCTCATCGAGCATCGCCAAGTGGTGCAAAGGGGTCTCGGCGTTCGTGTGCAGGGCATCACCGATGTTCAGCAACAAGGTGCGGAAGTGGCGCAGCATCTGCTCGACTTCTTCGCGCAGGAACCAGTCGGTCTGGTAGGTCAGTTGCAAATGCAGGCGCTCACCCGGGACGATCACCACCGTGATGGGATAGTTCGTATGGGTGCGGTTGGCCATGTCGCTGATCAGGTAGTCCAGTTGCCCCTGGCGCAAGTCGGCGGCAATGGGTGCGTTCTCAAAGACGAACAGGCTCTGGAACAAATCCTGACGCTGTACTTCGCTCCAACGCTGGATCTCGGCCAGGGACACACTCTCGTGTTCGCGCAGGCTCAGGTTCTCGGTCTGCAAGGCCTTCAGCCATGGACCCAGCGCGTCATCCGGGCACCAACGCCAGCGCAGCGGCAAACTGTTGATGAACAACCCGACGATGCTTTCCATGCCTTGCAGGTGGACCGGGCGACCGGCGACCGTAATACCGAACACCAGGTCGCGATCACCGCTGTAACGCGCCAACAGCAAAGCCCAGGACCCCTGCACCAGGGTGTTCAGGGTAATGCCGTGTTGGGCCGCCGCGCTTTGCAGCGCCTGGGTTTGCTCGAGCTCCAGATGTTCGACACAGTCCTCGACGGGCTCGGCGGCGCCCTGAATGCGCCCGACATGACCGAAGCCAAATTCATTGGGCGTGTCGAAACCCGCCAGGCGCTGTTGCCAGAACGCCTGATGATCCTCCGGCTTCTGGGTTTCCAGCCAGCGAATGAAATCACGGTACGGACGCGGTGCCGGCAAATTCAGGCGGCGACCTTCCTGGGCGGCGCGGTAGCCGTTGAGGAAGTCCATCATGATGATCGAGAAGCACCAGGCATCCATTAGAATGTGGTGATAGCTGCGCACAAACTGGTAGGTGTCGGGTGCCAGCTTGTACAGCCTGACCCGCATCAGGGGGGCCTTGGTAAAATCCAGTCCCTGGGCGCGTTCTTCGCTGAGCAATTGCTCCAGGCGATCCTGCTGCTCACCTTCGCTAAGATGCGACCAGTCCTCATAGGTGATCGGCAATTCGACCTGCTTGTGCACGACCTGCATCGGTCGCTTCTGCTGCTTCCAGACAAAAGAGGTGCGCAGCAACTCATGGCGCTCCACCACCTGCGCCCAGGCCTGACGAAAAGCGGTCAGATCGAGATTGGGCATGACCATGACATGACGGTATTGCAGCAGGTACATACCCTTGCCAGGGTGCAGCAGGCTATGAAACAGCAGCCCCTGCTGCATGGGAGCCAGCGGGTAAATCGCTTCGATATTGCGCGAAAGTGCTTTGACCTTGTCGTTCATGCTGACGGTATCCGAACCTGTAATGTAGGGGGGCGCAATAGATGTCACTGCTCGAGTTGTTCGAGCAGCCCCAGGAACTCATCGTCGGACAAGCCGGAGTCGGCGAAGTCCGAAGCCGTGGCGCGACCGGCCGTGGGGGCCAGGCAGTGCTCCAGCAAGGCCGCAATACGCTGCTGGAACTGCTGCGCCAACTCGCGGACCAACGCTGGCTCGTGGACCTGCGGGGCATAACGCCATTCGATGTGCAGCCGACCTTCGTTCACCAGCGCGGTGACATCCAGCAAGTGCGTACGGCGGGTGCTGTCGGCGCGCATGCCCGGGCAGATCGGCCGAGCCAATCGCCAAAGGCTGGACGCATCGAGCCATTGGTCGACCCGCCCCAGGTAGTTGAAGGTCAGCAGCGAGGCCGCCCCCAGGCCATGGGCCGGGTCGAGGCGCAGCAATCCGTAACCCATGCCTTGTTCAGGTACGCGGCGCAGGGCTTCCTTGGCGGCGATGATCGAGTGTTCGCAATCCCATGAGGTGTCGACTGCCAGCGGATAGCGGCTGGTATGCCAACCAATCGAGCGGGACAGATCGGGGCTCTGCTCCCAACCGCTGCGACCGTGGCTTTCCAATTCGAGGGTGACGCGCTCCCGCCCCTGCCACTGGCCGATGGTTCCGGCCAGTGCGGCCACCAACAGATCCTGGACCTGGGTGCCGTACGCCCCATGACAATCGCCCAGCAACAACTGCGTCTGCTCAACCGACAATTGCGTGTCCAGCGTCCGGCTCTCACCGTACAAGCTGACCTGTGCAGGTACGACGCCCTCGGCGGCCAGCTGCTCGTGCCAGAAATCCACCTGCGCCACCACATCAGGCTCACCGCGGTGGCGCTGCAACGCTTGGCTCCATACATGGAAACCTGCCGTGACGGCGGGTAGAACCATGTCCGGTTGCAGGTACAGGCCTTCCAACTCTTGCAGCAGAACCTGCCACGACACCGCATCGACCAACAGGTGATGGGCCGTGCAAAGCAATTCCCGGCTGTGGGGGAAGTACACCCAGCGGATCAGCGGTGCCTGGGCCAGGTTCCAGCCCTGCTGCGAGCGTTGCAGCAGCGCTTCGGTCAAGGGTTCTTCCACAACCTGGAACAGCGCTTTGACCTGTTCCTGGGAAAAGCGCTGATAGCGTTGTTGCCAGCCCTGCGCCGATGTTTCAAAGGTCAGGCGCAAGCTGGCGTGGCGCTCAAGCAACGAGCCCAGGGCCTGGGTAAACCGCGCCTGATCCAGTGGCTCGTCCAAAGCCAGCAACAGCGACTGGTTCCAGTGTTCGGCCAGGTTTTGCTGCTGGGCAAAGAACCAATCCTGGATCGGCGTCAAGGCGAAAGCCGTGGTGGGCTCAGGCCCGTCGCTGGCAGGCTGCGCATCCATCGCGCCAAGGTCCACCACCTGCTCGGCCCAGCCGCGCACGGTGGGGTATTCGAAAATCTGCTTGGGCTTGAGCTGCAGACCCTGTTGCTTGGCCCGGGCGATGATCTGCAAACTCAGAATCGAGTCGCCGCCGACCGAGAAAAAATTGTCGTCTACCCGCAGATCCGGGTTATTGAGAATCTCCCGGGCGATTTCGAGAAGGCGCTGCTCGAGGGTCCGCCGTGGTGTCTGCACCACCCGGGCCAAGGCTCGCACGCTTTGCTCGGCAAACAACTGCTTGGGTGTCATCAGAATCTGTTGCTGGCGTGCCAGGGCAATGATTTGCAGGCCAAGAATGGAGTCGCCACCCAAGGCAAAGAAGTTGTCATCAGGCCCCACCTCGGGATTGCCGAGCATCGCCCGCCAAATGTCCAGCAACGCGGCTTCCACGGTGCTCAAGGGCTGATCGCCCAACGGCCCTGCCCCATGCAGCGGCGCCGTCGCTTGCTCAGCCAGGCGCAACAATGCCTGACGATCGACTTTGCCGTTGGGCAGCAAGGCGAAGCCGTCGAGACAATGCCACTGACTCGGTTGCATGTAGTCCGGCAATTGCCGTTGCAGCGCCGTCTGGATTTCGGCCAGTGCGGCCGACGGCGCAACCAGGAAGGCTACCAGTCGATTGCCCGACAACGGCGTGGGGCTGTTGAGCACCCTGACATCGCTGACATGAGGCATGGCGCGTAACTGTGCCGCGACTTCCGCCGGCTCCACCCGGTAGCCCCTGATCTTGACCTGCTCATCGAGGCGACCGAGAAACTCCACCTGCCCCTGGTGATTGAGTCGCACGCGGTCTCCAGTGCGATAACCGTGCTCACCAAAGCGTGCGTGATCGGCATCGGTGGCACTGAGATACCCCTGAGCGACGGTCGCCCCTTGAACGTACAGTTCACCGCTGACGCCGATCGGCAACAGAGCGCCATCAAACGAGCGCACGCTGACCTGGACATTGGCCAGTGGCCGCCCCAACGGTGCGGCACCGCTGGCATCGACCTCATGGGTCAGCACCCCGACGGTGGTTTCGCTGGGTCCATAGTGGTTGACGATGCGCAAATCCGCGCTCAAGGCACGCAAGCGTGTCACCAACTCGCGGCTCAGGGCCTCGCCGCCCACCACCAGGCATCGACGCGGCAACAGCCGCTGCGGGTCTTTGGCGATCAACAAGGCGTTGAGGTGCGACGGCACGATTTTCAACAGGTCGACGGGCTGGTGTTCAAGCACGGCAGCCAGTTCCTCGGCGTCGAAGGCCAGTTCCTCGGCCAGCAGGCGCAGACAGCGGCCGCTCAGCAGTGCGCCGAACAAGGCCGTGTGGCCCAGGTCGGTCGCACAGCTGGCCAGACTCGCCAGACTCGCATCGGCCGGCAGCTTCAGGCGTTCAAGGCAGCCGGTGACGTAATGAATCAGATTGCCCTGGCTGACCTTTACGCCCTTTGGCCGGCCGCTGGAGCCCGAGGTGTACACCACGTAAGCCGCAAGATCGGCCGCCAGGGCCGCTCGCAAAGGTGACTCACTGGACAATTGCACAGACGGCAACGCCAACCACCGAACCTGCTCAGGCAACCACTCGGGGCGCGCGCCCTCACTGATCCACACCTTGGGCATTGCATCCTGACAGATAGCCTGCAAACGCGACGACGGCCACTGCGGATCGAGGGCCAGGTAGGTCGCGCCACACTGCCAGGTTGCGAGCATATGCATCACCAACTCACGACTGCGCGGCAGGCACAAGGCAATGCGCTCACCGGCCAGGCTCGAAGCCTCCTGCAAGCGTTCGCCGCGGGCGACCACAGCACGCCCCAGCTCGGCATAGCTGAGCGTACCCTGCTCATCCTGAAGAGCAATCGACTGCGGCTTGCGCTCACACTGCTCAGTGAACGCCTGCCAGGCGTTGCTGACGGCGACCGACGCATCCTCCCCGCGCAGGAATGACTGCTGCTCGGGCACCAACCAGTCGAGCTCGGCAAACGGCCTTTTGGGCTGTTCGATCGCCGCGAGTGCCAAGGCGACGAACTGATCCCGATAGCGCTCAATCGTTTCATGGCGGTACAACGCCTTGCTGTAACGCCAGCGACAGAGGAACCCCTCCTCTTCGTCGATGATCACCATGTTCAGTTCGTGGGCCGCGCCGCGCTGCTCCGACAGCAAGCGGTCGACGTACTGCTCGAAAGGCGCGATGCGTTCCTTGTTCAGCGTGAACATATGCTGGAACAGCGGCGCCCTGCCCACCTGGCGCGGTAAATCCAGCTGTTTGACCAGGCGCGAGAATGGGTAGTGGCGGTGCTGCAGGGCTTGCTTGACGGTGGCATCTACCTGCCTGGCCCAGTCGCCGCTGGACAGATCCCGACGCAGACGGCAGCGAATCGGCAGCGGATTGACCAGGTAGCCCGGCAGATTGACGTGCTCGCGTCGCAAGCGCCAACCGCTGGGCGTCCCCAGGACGAAATCGTCTTGGCCTGACAGCACGCCGAGAAATTGCTGGAACAGTGAGAACCACAGCACATACGGCGTCACTCCCACCTCTCGGGCTACGGCGCGAAACCGTGCCGTGGTGGCCGGATCGAAGCGGACCGACAACTCCCCGCCTTTGAATGCCTGATTGCTGCCGTAGGGAAAATCCGTCGGCAACTCCAGCGTCGGCGCTTCGGCCAGTTGTGCCTGCCACCAGGCCAGTTCCACGGGCTCGGCCGCTTCGCTGCGGATGTGCAGATCACTGCAGTAGTTGCGATAGGCGTCGGGATTCACGGCGGGCAGCGGCTGATCGTTGATCAATGCGAACAGCTCGTTGAGCACAATGTAGAACGTGGCCAGATCCGCCGCGATGTGATGAATCACCAATAGCACGGTGTGCTCGACATGGCCGTCGCGTACATTGCTCAAAAGGACGACCCGACTGACGTCACCCTCTTCCAGCTTGAAGGGAAGATCGGCCGACTCAGTGATACGTTGCTGCAACGTCTCTGCGCCCGCGTCTTGCAGGGCCACACACTGCAACGGCTGGACCCGCTCGCGGTGGCTCCACTGCAACAACTCGCCGTTGCGCTCGGCATAGGCCGTGCACAACATCGGATAGCGCTGCTGGACCGTCACCCAGGCGTCCTGCAGGCGTTGAGGCAAGTCTTGGGTAACGAACTGCGGCTTGATCCGTCCGGCATAGGCAATGTTATAGGCGCAGCTGTCAGGCTCCAGGCGCTGAAGGAACCAGAGCGCCTGCTCGTTATCCGTCAGGGGCCGGGCAGCAAAATAATCGGGGTGCTGTTGCAGCCACTGCAGAATTTCGGCGTCGCGTGCATGGAGCTCGGCATTGAGCTCATCATCCAGCGCACCTGGCGATCCGTGCGTAACGATCAATTGACCTTGGGCTATCGATAGGCGAATTCCACGCAGCCAGCAGCGATGCATCAGGCGATCGAGCATTTGATGTCCTTGATTGTACTTGTTCGAAATAGGCCGCCCATTACGACGGCTTTCTGAAAGTGGGAGGCGATCAGCTTGCCGAGGCTGGTTCTGCCATGGCGACCACGACCTTGCGCGATCCCTGGAAGGTCGAACGACCGTGAGCGACCAGCATGTTGTCGAGCATCAAGACGTCACCCGCCTGCCAGGGAAAACTCACCTGACAGCGCTGCAGCACTTCGCGGATGTGCTCCAACGCTTCCAATTCAATTGGCGAGCCGTCGCCATAAAACACGTTACGCGGCACGCCCTGCTCCCCGACGATGGAGATCAATGTCTCGCGCACCGACGCTGCCAGGTTGGAGATATGGAACAGATGAGCCTGGTTGAACCACACCCACTCCCGGGTCACCGGATGCTGGGCAACGGCCTGGCAGACCTGGCGAGTGGAGAGCTCGCCATCGTCCGTCCACTGGAACTCGATGTTGCTGGCGCGACAGAAACGCTCGACCTGGGCGCGGTCTTCGGTGCTGAAGGCCTGTTGCCAGGGCAAGTCCAGGCCATTGCCGTAATTGCGCACGTACATCAGGCGTTTCTCGGCAAAACGCTGACGGATAGCAGGATCGAGTTGCTGGTAAACGAGGCGGCTGTCGGCTATGGGGGTTTCACCGCCGACCGGCGAGGCCTGCATACAATGAAACCAGATTTTCATCGGCCAATTCAGCGAATAGGACTGTTCATTGTGCAGCGGGATAACCTGATGGGCCGGGTACTCGGTGGAGGTGTATACCCGGTTGTTGAGCTTGGTGCGCGGGGTGGAAGCGTAGTCGTAGGTCAGCAGTTCATGGCCGAAGCTACGAGCAAATTCCTCGAAGTCCGCCTCTCCCTTGAACGCAAAACCGCGAAACAAAATGCCACCCGCACGCGGCAACTCAGTTTCTACGACCTGCTGGATCTGCGCTCGACTGGCTTGCCAGGCATCGCCGGCAAGCGGAGCCTGGAATATGAACGGCAGGGTCTGCTCGTTACCCGGTACAACATCCATGAATTGAACCTGTGCACGCATCAAACCGCTTTCCATTTAAGCCCCCCGCCATCGCGATCAGCGTATTTTTCGAGAGCATAAACTAATACAAACGAGTAACACCTGCAATAGAGAATCATTGTCATTAGTGACGATTGTATCGCAGATGATACGTTTTACTTGGTCTGCAGCACGCTCTCGCGCTCGGCGATATGCGACATCAGCAGATAGGCAGAACCCACCAGGCCCTGCATCGTATCGGCATAGCGGCTGCGATTGAGGTACAGGAATTGGCGATTCTTCACTGCAAACAGATTCTGCCACTGTGGGGACTGACGAAACGCCGCTGTGCTGGCTTCTGAGTCGAGCAACTCTTCATACGTGTCAATAATGAAATCGCTGTCGAAGCCGCCGATGCGTTCCAGGCTGTAAGGCACGTTCTGCCGCGCCTCGCGGTACGCGGCGACACGCCCCAGGCCAAAGTCGGCAATGACGTCGTCCATGCCGCCGCGACCGATCAGTTGAAAGCCGTCGCTGTAGACTTCCAGCGTCGTGACGGTAATGCGCGAAGGATCTTTCACGCGTTTCTTGAACTCGCTGACGACCCATTGATATTCGTTGAGCATTTCCGCATAGCGCTGCTGCTTGCCGACCAGGTCGGCGAGTTGTTTAGCGTAAGTCTTGATGTCGCTTTCCCGAGCGGGGAGCAGCACGACCGGGGCGATTTTGCTGAGCTTGTCCTTGAGGTCGGCGTGATAGGACAAACCCACGATCAAGTCAGGCTTCAAGGCTGCAATGGCTTCCAGATCGGGCGCCTGGTGCGAGCCGATATACTGAATGCCCGTCACATCGAACCGCTCCTGCGTCCCGCGGAACAACACATCCGAGAACAGTTTTTTGCGCCCCGTCGAACCACAGGGTTTGACCCCCAACTCCAGCAACTGGGCCGTCAGGCTGAAGTCATGCAAAGACACAATGCAATGCGGCGCCACGGGAACCTCGACTCGGCCAAAACTGTTCTCGAACACTTTGGTTTCAGCGGCGCCAGCCTGTACAGCCACCAATGCCAACGGCACACATAGCATGCCAAGCACACCTCGGAAAAAACCTTTAACCCGGTCCCGCACGCGTTTACCTCCATACATTTCCAATGAGCGTCGCTGTGTTTTCAGCGACTGCGTTGACGCGCCAGCAAAACAATCAGATACGGCGCGCCGATGATTGCGACAACCAGCCCTGCGGGCAACTGCAGGGGCGGCAAAAGCCCCCTGCCCAGCGTGTCACCGGCCAGCACCAACAACGCACCGACCAAGGCCGACAAGGGGATCAAGGCGCCATGACGGTCACCCGCCATTTGTCGCGCCAGATGAGGCGCCACCAGCCCGACAAACGTCATGGTGCCCACGTTCGCCACTGCAGCCGCCGTTAACATGACGCTGCACAGCAACAACGAAACCATGATCCACGTGACATTCAGCCCTCGACTGAGTGCGACTTTTTCACCCAACTGCAACAGATTCAACTGGCGATGACAGAACAGCAACGGCACCCCAGCCACCAATAGCCAGAGGCCGAGGCTATGAACCTGCGGCCAACTGGCTCGGTGCAAACTGCCGCCAAGCCACATCAGGGCCGACTCCACCTGATCGATATTGCCGTAAGTGATGAGCAGGTCGGCCACCGCGCTAAGCATCGCGGTGAGACCGACGCCGACGAGGATCAAGCGCAACGGCGAGATACCCTGGCGCCAGGACAGCAGCGCAACGAAGAAAGCCACCGCCAACCCGCCGGCCAGTGCCGCCAATGGATAGAATTCCAGAGGTAAAAGCGCCGGCCAGAGCACGATAATCAACAACATGGTGACGCTGGCGCCTGATTCCACGCCCACCAGGCCCGGCGCCGCCAGCGGGTTACGCGTCAACGACTGCATCAACAGACCCGCAAGGGACATGGCCGCACCAGCCAAGACCGCCAGCAAGACACGCGGCAGCCGCAGCTCCCAGAGCAGGTTGCGCA
The DNA here is from genome assembly GCF_900119205.1 of Pseudomonas sp. NFACC16-2. Lineage (NCBI taxonomy): Bacteria > Pseudomonadati > Pseudomonadota > Gammaproteobacteria > Pseudomonadales > Pseudomonadaceae > Pseudomonas > Pseudomonas sp. NFACC16-2. The sequence continues at coordinate 103,016 of NZ_FPIX01000001.1, forward strand.
TTGTCGAATTGACTTGCTCAGGCGCCAGCAAGGCCTGCCAGACCTGGGCGACACTCAGTGAGTAGCTGCCGACGGTCAATGCGTACAGCGCCAATGCAACAACGGCAACCATCAGCAACAACACTGAAATCAAGTCGATCGGTCGCGCAATCCAAGGCAACAACGGATACGCCCGGGGCAAGGTCAATCCCGCTCGCATCATCTGACCTTCCTCAATACCAGCACGATAAAAATAGGGCCGCCGATAAGCGCCGTCACGATACCGGTATTGAGTTCGAACGGACGCACCACGGTTCTTGCCGCGATATCCGCCAGAATCAGCAGCAACGCTCCCAGCAACGGGGCGGCCAGCAACAGTCGACGATAATCATCGCCGAACAACAGTCGCGCCGCATGAGGCACCACCAGACCGACAAAGCCAATGGGCCCCGCCAAGGCCACTGCCCCCCCAGACAACAGCACCACCGACGCCAAGCCCAGCACGCGCATTTTCAACAGGTTGACACCCATGCCGGCCGCAGCCTGCGGGCCAAGACGATGGGCATTCAATGCACGGACGTTCACCAGGCACAGGCACATGCCGAGCAAGACATAAGGCCAGACCCAAGCCTGCATCGAGCCCCCGGTCACTCCGATGGAGCCGGTAAGCCAGCGCCGCAGACTGTCGAGCCCCTGTTGATCGAGCAGCAGCAAAATCGAGGTAATGGCGCTGAACAGTGCCGCGATCATCGCTCCGGACAGTGTCAGCCGAATCGGATTGTGCCCCCGGCCCGCCAACAGCAGGACGCCGACAGAGGCCACCAATGCCCCCGCAAATGCAAACAATGGAATCATCGACATATCGTTGCCCGGCAGCACCAGCAAACCGAACACGACGAATAACGCAGCACCGCTGTTGATGCCGAGAATGCCCGGATCGGCCAACGGGTTATCACCCACCGCCTGCATGATTGCACCGGCAAGCCCGAGGCTGGCCCCCACCAGCATCGCGACCAGCAGACGCGGTAAGCGGCTGCCACGGATGACGCTCTGGTCGGGGTTGCCCGGCGCATAGGCGACCAAGGCCTGCCAAGCTTCCTGCCAAGGTATGTCCTTTGCGCCGACGGCCAGATGGAGCAGCGAGGTCAAGGCAATTGCCATCAACAAGCCCAACCAGACCGGCAACCGTAAACCCTGACTCACATCGCCTCCCGCACAGCCAATGGCTGGCTTCGGCTCGTCTGCGGCACGCATAACGGATCACCGGAATAAGGGTCGGTGATGATGTGCGCATCCAGATCAAACACCGCTTTGAGATTGTCCCGAGTGAACACCTTGGCAGGTGCGCCCTGGGCGAGCACACGCCCTTCGCGCATCATCACCAGGTGATCGGCATAACGCGCCGCCTGGTTCAGGTCGTGAAGGACCGCCACGATGGTTTTGCCTTGCTCACGAAGATCCACCAGCAACTCAAGCAGCGTGATCTGATGCGCAATATCCAGAAATGTCGTTGGCTCATCCAGAAGGATCACCGGCGTATCCTGGGCCAGGGTCATTGCAATCCAGCAGCGTTGCAATTGTCCACCCGACAGGGTGGCCAAGGAACGATCAAGCAAAGGATTGACGCCCGCCAAGTCAATGGCGCGGTCAATTGCCTGTTGATCCTGTTCGGACCATTGACGCCACCAGGTCTGCCAGGGAAAACGCCCCTGCATCACCAGCTCGCGCACACTCATACCCGCTGGCGATGTCGTGCGCTGCGGCAATAACGCCAGGTGTTGTGCCAGTGTTCGACGCGAATACTGCCCCAGCCGCTTCCCCGACAGCTGCACGTCGCCCGCACTCGGCCGCAGCATATGCGCAAGCACATTCAACAACGTGGTCTTGCCGCACCCGTTCGCCCCGATCAACGCCGTGAAACAACCTTCAGGAATATCCAGGCTGACACCGTTGAGAATCTGCTGTTCGCCATAGCTCAGCCGCACATCGGTGGCTTTCAGCATGACCGTCCCTCCACGCCCAAAAGGCCTGATCGAATTATTCGTCGAGCAACGCCCCCGCGATATTTCTTGCGTCCGGTAACACCGTAGGGAGTCAGCCGGGGGGGCATAAGTGGGCGACAGGATATGTCGAAAATAAAATAATTGCCTACAAGACTGACAACACTAATGCAAACCCTTATCATTTACAGCTAACATATGGCCAGTAGACACCAACCCTGATGGTCTATTGATCGAACTGAATCAGGGCATAAGGCCCCCCAAAGCCAAAATGTAAACTCAAGGATTCCCTCGATGCTCGGAACAAAAACAACAGTTGGCACCGGAAAACGTTACGTCTCGCGTCACCCAGCGTTTCACCTGAGCACCCTTGCACTGGCTTTGGGTAGCATCTTTTCAGCCCAGGCGATCGCCGCGCAGGATGACACCTCCAACAAGGGCACTGCCGTTCAACTCGGCGAAATCAACATCAACGCCGCCCCCCTGGAAAACCCGACTGGCCCGGTCAACGGCAAAGTCGCCTTGCGCAACACCAGCGCCACCAAAACCAACGCGGCCATCACTGAGACGCCACAGTCGCTGTCCGTGGTGACCGCCGATGAAATGCGCGATCGCAAGTCCGATACCCTGGCCGACACCCTGAGCTATACCCCGGGTTTCACCAGCCAGCCCAGCAGCTTCAACCGGACCTCCGATCGGTTCCGCATTCGTGGTTTCGACGTAGAGTCCGCCACCGGCGGCTCGCTGCGCGACGGCCTGCGCCTGCAAAACAACTCCTACGACGGCGTCCAAGAACCCTTCGGCCTGGAGCGCGTGGAAGTGATCCGCGGCGCCGCCTCGGTACTCTACGGGCAATTGTCACCGGGTGGGTTCGTCAACGGCGTCAGCAAACGCCCGACCGAAACAACGTTGCATGAATTGGGCCTGCAATACGGCAATCATGATCGCAAGCAACTGACAGCCGACTTCAGCGGCCCCCTGGGCGACAGCGAGACGCTTAGCTATCGCTTGACCATGCTCCAGCGCGACAGTGACACCCAGCAGGACTACATCAACGACGACAAGACCTACATCGCCCCGGCCCTGACCTGGCGTCCCAACGAAGACACGTCGCTGACATTGCTGTCCTTCTATCAAAAAAGTGACACACGCTTCTCCGCCCCCCTGCCCTATCAACTCGTCAAAGGTGTCGGCAACGGCCCCTTCACCATCGGCCGCCACGATTTCATCGGTGAGCCTGACTACGACGATATGAATGGCGAAATGTCCGCCATCGGCTACGAGTTTGAACACCGTTTCGACGAGCACACCCGCATCAGCAACAAATTGCGTTACTACGAAGCGGATGTGAAATGGAAATACCTGCAGGCCCAGACCAGTCCTGCGGCCATCAATGCCGCCGCCACTACCGGTATCCTGCGTCGGCAGTACAGCGATCGACATGAGCGCTCCAGGGCCCTGGCCAGCGACACCAATGTCGAAACTCGCTGGAACATCGGCGGCGTGGAAAACACCTTCCTGGTGGGCGCTGATACCTACGATGCGTCGTACGATTCGCATAACTTCCGGGCCAACGCACCTTCTATCAATATCGGTGACTACAACTACGGGCAACCGGTAGTGGTGGACAAGAGCCCAAACCGTGATCGTGGTTCGCAGATCGATACCCTGCAGACAGGCATCTACCTGCAAGACCAGATCAAGTTCGACGACCATTGGTTGCTGTTGCTCGGCGGCCGACATGACTGGGCCGACCAGGATCAAAGAGCTTTTGCCACTGGCCAGAAGCTCGACCAGAGCAACGAAGCCACCACCTGGCGTGCCGGCCTTGTTTATCAGGCAGATAACGGCCTGGCCCCGTACATCAGCTACAGCGAATCGTTCTTCCCGGTTGCGGTGGCCGAGGCACCTGGCCAGAAATTCGATCCAACCGAAGGCAAGCAGTACGAAATCGGCATCCGCTACCAGCCCCCTGGCAGCAACACCCTGTTGAGCGCAGCGGTTTATGAGCTGACGCAAGAAAACGTAGTGAAGCGCGACCTGGCAGGCCTAAATCCCCAGCAGATTGGCGAACAGCGCTCCCGAGGTCTGGAACTGGAAGCCAAAACAGAGGTGACGCCTCAACTGAGTGTCATTGCGACCTACGCCTACACCGATGCGCGCATTACCAAAAGCCAGATCCAGAGCGAAGTAGGCCAGCGCAGCGAAGACACGCCCTACCATCAGGCCGCCATATGGGCAGACTACAACTTCGCCTTGTTCGGCTTGCCGCAGTTGAAAGTCGGTGGCGGTGCTCGCTACAAGGGAACGACCCAGGCCTCGGGTATCGACTCGCAGATGCCGGCCTATACCCTGTTCGATGCCATGGCCAGTTACCAGATCGACAAGAACTGGGACATCGCCCTCAACGCAAACAACGTGACGAACAAGAAATACACTTACTGTGAATTTGCCATCTGCCGCTACGGCGACGAGCGCGAGTTGGTAACCTCCGTTAATTTCAGGTGGTAAGGTTGGCTCGGTCGGCGCTGGAAGGCGTCGACCGAACCCTGTAACGCAGCAGAAATCCAAGCACCAAATAGAAGCTGGGTAACACTGGCTTCTACCTCCCTCAAGGGCGATCAAGCGCCTGTTCATACAAAAAACCGATCACGTCCCAAGGACAATCGACCAATCAGGTATTGCTAACCAGGATTTCGGCATAGGCCTGGGGAATCAAGGCTATCGGACCGTATCACCGCGCACTGGCAGGTACGGTTTGTGGTCTATAGTTCCTAGCAAATCCGAAATATTTTCGCTCGTGCAACCTGGAGCAACATCCTCTCGAGCCATAAACCGCGTCGGATAACCATCCGCCTTCAATAGTGAAATGCAGGGAGCACACTATGCCGAACCAGCGGCCTGAGACACTGAGGTTGGCCCCTGGCCCTGCCCATCATGCAGAGATTGATGGCGATACCGAGGCCGGCGTGTTTCGGTTTGGCATCGATCAGGCCAAGGAAGCCTACATTCTGTTTCCGTTACTGGCCGCCCTTCTGTTGCTGGCCATCTGGACCGCGACCCTGTACCTGATCAAGGTTGAACATGCCCGGGCGCAGCAGAGCGCCGCGACGGCAAGCCTGGAGATGGGCGCCACCTACGAAGCGCAAATGTTGCGCGCCATTCACGAAATCGATCAAACCCTCAAACTGGTCAAATACACCTACGAAGCTGAAGGTGAGCCTAATCCCTTGCGCCGTCTCCAGGAGCGGGCCTTGTTGCCGCCGGCCTTGGTGTTCGACGTCAGTGTGGTCAGCCCGGACGGCAGGCTCGTGGCAAGCACGCGGGTCAACGAGCGGGAAAATATCGCTGACCCGGATGAGCAGCAAACGCTACGTCATAGCGACTCACTGTCCATCAGCCACCCGTGGAAAAGCCCTGTCACCGGGGAATGGCGCCTGCGCTTCAGCCGGAGACTCGACGCGGCGGATGGCGGGCTTTCCGGGATCGCCAGGGTCGAAGTCGATGCGGCGTACTTCGTCAGCAGCTACGACGCCTCGAAACTCGGCGACCAGGGTGCGCTCGGGCTCCTTGGCACCGACGGCGTCTTCCGCGTACGGCGCACCGGGGAAACGGTACTGGCCGGCGATATGGTCAATTACAGCGCCGTGGTGCCGGACGCCGAAAACACCGAGGCCGTGCTCTCGGTCAACGGATGGGACGGGGTGCGGCGCTACACCAGTGCCCGCCAGCTCTACGACTTTCCGTTGGCGGTGATTGTAGGCTTGTCCGAGCAAGAGCAACTGGCCGCGGTGAACCAGCAGGCGCGCACCTATCTCTGGCGCGCCGCAGGCGGCAGCCTGGTGCTGGTGTTGTTGGTGAGCCTGCTCGCCCGGATGAGCTGGCAACTGGCGCAGAGCCGTTTGCGCGCCGCCGAAGCCCAGACGCAACTGGCCGCGGCCGCCCGTCAGGCCGGCATGGCCGAAATCGCCACCAACGTCTTGCATAACGTCGGCAATGTGCTCAACAGCGTGAATATCTCCGCCGACCTGGTCACCCGCAAGCTGCGTACCAGCAAGGCCTTGGGGCTCGGCAAAGCGGTGCAAATGATGAACGAGCATGCCGAGGACCTCGGCGACTTCATCTCCCACGACGCAAAAGGCAAGCTGCTGCCCGGCTATCTGAACCAACTGGTAGACGCGCTTGCGATCGAGCAACAGAGCATGACCGAGGAACTCGGCCAACTGACTAAAAGCGTTGACCACATCAAGGAAATCGTTTCCGCCCAGCAATCGTATGCGGGCACCTCTACCATTGCCGAAACCGTGCAGATAAAGGAACTGATCGAGGATGCCTTGCGCATGAACGCCGGCATCATCGCGGCGCGCCAGATAACCGTGGTACGAAATTTTGCCGAAACGCCCTTGCTGCAGTTGGACAAGCACCGGGTGCTGCTAATCCTGGTCAACTTGATAAAAAACGCCAGCAGGGCAATGGATGACAAGCCGGAGCTTGATCACCAGATCATCCTTCAGAGTGAGATGCACCAAGGAGACACCCTGGTGATCAAGGTCATCGACAATGGCGAAGGCATCGCGCCCGAGAACCTGACGCGAATCTTTGCCCATGGCTTTACCACGCGCAAGGACGGTCATGGTTTTGGCCTGCACAGCTGCGTCCTGGCGGCCATGGAGATGGGCGGTTCACTGGAAGCCCACAGCGATGGCCCGGGAACAGGGGCGACCTTTACGCTCAAATTGGCGATCTAGGCTACGCTTCGGTGGTTTCACGCAGTTTTCAGCCAACGTTACAAGGAACAGACGAATGGCGCTCCATGCAACGAGGTCACGTTGACCCTATGGCGACAAGACCCAATACACTGGCCCTGGCCGTCATGACGCTGTATGCCGGCGGTTCCAGCGCCGACCCAGCCGATACGTCGATGTTCTCGTTGAGCAGCTTCGGCACGGTGGGGATCGTTCATTCCAGCGAGAAAAAAGCCGACTTCACGTCCAGTATCTTCAAGCCCAACGGTGCGGGGCATTCGCGCAACTGGAGCGCCGACGTCGACAGCCTGATCGGTGCCCAGCTGACCGCCACGTTCACCCCGCAGCTGTCAGCTGTGGTGCAGGTCATTTCCGAGCAGCGCTACGACAACAGTTACCGACCCTTTGTCGAGTGGGCCAACATCAAGTACCAGTTCACGCCGGACTTCAACGCACGCATTGGCCGTACCGTATTGCCGACTTTCCTGGTCTCCGACACTCGAAAAGTGGGCTATACCCTGCCCTGGGTGCGGGCCCCCATGGAGGTCTACGGCCTGATGCCAATTTCCAGCAGCGACGGCATCGATGGCAGCTACCGGTTTCGAGTCGATGAAATCACCAACACGGTGCACGCCCACTACGGCCAGACCGACAGCCGCGACTCCGACGGGACCGGCAAGGCGCTGACGAGAAATCTCTGGGGGGTCACCAACACCACCGAGCTTGGCGTCCTCACCACACGCATCAGCTACATGAAGGCCGACCTGACCCTGGAGCCGTTCAATTCACTCTTCGATACCTTCAGGGCGTTCGGTCCGGAAGGCGTCGCCATCGCCGATCGCTACGATTCCGATGACACCCCCGTCGACTTTATCGGCTTGGGTGCCAGCTACGATCCGGGCGACTGGTTCGTCATGAGTGAATGGGGGCGTCTGGATAGCCGTTCCGGCCTGGGCAGGACCAGCGCCTGGTACATCAGCGGCGGATACCGCATTGAAGCGTTCACTCCCTATGTCACCTACGCACGCTCCAGAACCGAAACAGAAGTCTCCAGCCCGGGCCTGACGCTATCGGCCTTGCCGCCGGCCCTGGCGGGCGCGGCCGCCGAACTCAACGGTGCGCTCAACAGCATCCTGGGCTCAAACGAAGGCCAGCAGACCCTTTCCCTGGGTATGCGCTGGGATTTCACCAAGAACATGGACGCCAAAGTGCAATTCGATCACACACGTTTCAAGGGCAACTCGGTCGGTCCGTTGATCAACCCCCAACCGGACTTCACGTCGGGGGGTTCGCTCAACGTCATCAGCCTGGCTGTTGATTTTGTCTTCTGATGGAGCAGGCCATGTGGGTTGTGAGACTCATCGGATTCGCCATGGCGGGGCTCGCCCTGTGCGCCGCCAGCGCTGCCGTCAAGGCCGAGGTGGTGGTGGTCGTCGCCGCGTCCAGCCCGGTGAAGACGCTCGCGCGCAATCAGGTGGCGGATATATTCCTCGGCAAGACCAGTCGTTTCCCCGACGGAGGACAGGCAACGCCCATTGACCTGACGGAAGATTCGCCGACCCGCGACGAGTTCTACACAACGTTCACAAGCAAGTCCGCCTCCCAGCTCAAGGCGCACTGGTCGAAAATCATCTTTACCGGCAGAGGCCAACCGCCCCAGGCTGTTTCAAGCAGTGCGGAGGTCAAGAAGCGTGTTGCAGAGAACCCCGGCACCATTGGCTATATCGATGCTCAGGAGGTAGACGGCAGCGTCAGGGCACTGTCGTTTGACCCGTAATAAGCGCGGGCCTCAGGTATCGAGATCCGGGCCAGCCGCCTGGGCTTGCAGCAACACCTTGAACTGATCGGCGGGCACCGGTTTGTTGAAGTAGAACCCCTGGAATTCGTCGCAGGCATTGTCGCGCAGGAAATCGGCCTGTTCCTTGGTTTCCACGCCCTGGGCCACCACGGTCAGGCTGAGGGTCCGGCCCATGGCAATAATGGCCTCGGTCAAGGCTTTGTCTTCCGACACGCTGCTGGTATCACAGATACACGAGCGGTCAATCTTGATGACGTCCAGCGGAAACTGTTCGAGGGCAGAGAGCGAAGAATAGCCAATGCCGAAATCATCGATGGCGATGCGGACCTTCAGCTGTTTAAGCCCGGTCAACACGTTCAACGCTCTCTTGACGTCCTGCATGAGCAGGCTCTCGGCGATCTCCAGCTCCAGCAGACGTGCATCCATCCCAGTTTCAGCCAATATCCCAGCCAGGTCCGTCAGCAGGTTCTCATCGGCAAACTGCCGTGCCGTGAGATTCACGGCGACCCCCAGGCATGGTAATCCCTGTTGCTGCCAGGCCACGTTTTGCTGGCAGGCGGTCTTGAGCACCCACTTGCCGATCGGCACGATCAAACCGGTCTCTTCCGCTACCGGGATGAATTGCATCGGTGCCACGATACCCAGGTCCGGGTGATTCCAGCGCAGCAGCGCCTCCATGCCGGTAATGCGGCCACTGCCAATATCTCGCTTGGCCTGGTAGTGAAGCTGGAACTCGTGGCGCTCCAGGGCGTGGCGCAAGCTCAGCTCCAGCGTCATCCGTTCCAGTGAGTCCGCGTTCAGCTTCGCGGAGTAGAACTGGAAATTATTCTTGCCGCACTGCTTGGCCTGGTACATCGCGATATCGGCGTTTTTCTTGAGGGTCTGCTCGTCCAGGCCATCCTGTGGGAAAACACTGATGCCGACGCTGGCGGTCACCCGGAACTCCTGGCCCTGGAGGTTGAAAGGCCGGGCGATGGCCCCAAGGACTTTCTGGGCAGCGGTGGCCACGTCCTTGCCATCGGACAGCTCTGGCAGCAGGATCACGAATTCGTCGCCGCCCAATCGGGCCACCGTATCGCTGGTGCGCAGACACGCCTTGAGTCGCAGCGCCACCTCCTTGAGCAATTGATCGCCGGCATCGTGCCCAAGCGTATCGTTGACTTGTTTGAAGCGGTCGAGGTCGAGGAACAGCACCGCCAGTTGCCGATGATAACGACTTGCCTCACCAATGCTCTGGCTCAACAGCTTGCTGAACAGACTGCGATTGGGCAATGCCGTAAGGCCGTCGTGATAGGCCAGATACTCGACATTTTCGGCGTAGGCAATTTTCGCTTCGCCTGCGCGCAGACGGCTTTGCACCAGCTGCCAGCTCATCCGGGCGAGCAGCCCCGCCAACAACACCAGCAACAGGCTGCCGCCGGCCGTGCGCCAGAGGTAGGTGTGCGCTTGCCGCTTCACTGTGGCCAATTGTTCTTCTTCGGACAACCCGACGATCACCGCCAGCGGAAAATCGTAGAGCTGACGGGCGCTGGTGTAGCGCCGCACGCCGTCCGTTCCGTTGATCAAGCGTACGGCGTCAGTGTTTTCGGTGTCCGGCACCACGGCGGCGTAATCGATCTCATCGCCGGCCGATATCGCTTCCCCGCTACGCCGTGCCCGAAAGACGCCGTCGATGCCCAGCAGGCCGAGCAAGCCCTGATTGCCAAGCTTCGAGGTGTCATAACTGCTGACGAAATAGGCCGCGTCGACTTCAACCATGGCGATCCCGGCGAATGCGCCATCCCCCGTGTCGAGCCGCCGACTGAAACGTAGCTTCCACTCCCCCGTCGCCGGGCTTTTCCACGGACGGCTGATCGACAGTGCAGTGTCACGCCCCACCGTTTGCAGCTCATCCTTGGCGATCTGGTTTGCGACCTCACTCGACTGGGTACTGGCCACGACCAGACCTCTGGCATCCACCACGCTGACATCAAACAAATAAGGTGAAGGCAGCAAGCCGCGTGCCTTGAGCTTGGGCAGCGGGTTTGTCTCGCGCTCGGACTCGTAGGTGTACTTGACGAGTTTGAGGGTCTGGTCGATTTCACGCACCGCCCGTAGGATCTGCGCTTCGTAGGTGGCGCCGATTTCCAGGCTCGCCTCGGCGATGCCCCGCTGCGCGCGGGTCTGTTCGACCTTGATCAGGTACAGGGTGCCCGCCCAGATGACCGACAACAGGAGAGCCGCCAATAGCGGGAACAGAATGTAGGCTTCCTTGACCTGATCGAAGCGGCGCCGAAACAGATCGCCCGTCGCATCGGACAAGGGGTTTTCACGAGGGGCAACATCCTGGGCCGACGTCAGTACACTCGCCCGTTGGATTGCCATGGTGTGCTCCCTGCATTGTTCACTGCTGACGGCCTGCGAATATCCGGCGCGGCAATGCTGCGCGGCGTCCATGGTTCCTGGCCGCCGGCACTGAAGGATTGCGGACCTGCACAAAACTATAGACCACAAACTGTGCCTGCCAATGCCAATCGGCACGCCGACCGTGGCTTTGCGCTAGTTGTAATGACGAAGTGCAGTTGACTCCCCTGACTTATTGGTCCAGTTTTTAATACAACGGTGCCCTGCAAGTCTTTCACGCAGGACGCAATGCCCGATAAATCCTGTTCGTTAATCAAGGGCCCCTGCCAGCCTATGAATGATGTACGTAGGACCCACCCTGCCATTGAACGCCAATGGATGCCCCTGTGCCGTTGATTCCCCTGGTTGTGTGTGACGACTCCAGCATGGCGCGCAAACAGGTGTTGCGCGCGCTGCCTACAGACTGGCCGGTTTCGGTCACCGAGGCGGTCAACGGGTGCCAGGCGATGGACGCCATACGCCAAGGCCTGGGGCAAGTGGTGCTGCTCGACCTGACCATGCCGGAGATGGATGGCTACCAGGTGTTGAGCGCATTGCGCGCAGAGGGCTTGAAGGCGCAAGTCATCGTGATTTCCGGTGACGTCCAGGACGAGGCGGTGCGCCGCGTGCTTGAGCTGGGCGCGCTGGCGTTCCTGAAAAAGCCTTTCGACGAAAACGAACTGCGCCAGACCCTCACCCGGGTGGGGCTACTGACCCGATCCGGCCAGGTGCCGTTGCAGAATCGTTCGGCCACGAACACGGCCATCGGTTTTCACGATGTGTTCCGCGAGACGGTCAACGTGGCCATAGGCCGGGCAGCGGCCCTGATCGCCAAGGTATTGGGGGTCTTTGTGCAGTTGCCGGTGCCGAACGTGAACATCCTCGAAGTCGGGGAACTGCATATGGCGCTCAACGACGTCGGCAGCTCCCAGCAACTCACGGCCATCTGCCAGGGTTTCATCGGCAGCGGCATCGCCGGTGAGGCCCTGCTGATATTCCATGACTCGGAAATCGCCGACATCGCGCAATTGATGCAGCGCGAGAGCGCCGATTATTCGGACCTGGAAATGTTGCTGGACCTTTCCAGCGTCTTGATCGGCGCGTGTCTCAGCAGCATTGCCGAACAGATCGATGTGGTGTTTTCCCAGGGCCATCCGCAGATTCTCGGCCAGCACGCGGCCATCGAGGAGCTGATCCAGGGCAACCGCATGCACTGGAAAAAGACCCTGGCAGTGGAAATCAGCTACAGCCTGGAAGGGCACGATATTCGCTTCGATCTGTTGCTGCTGTTCACGGAAGACTCCATCGAACGGTTGACCCACAAACTCGCCTATCTGATGAGCTGAGCCATGAACGATTCCATCGATCTGAACGAGTTTCACTGGTTGCTGGCCATCGTTCAGAGCATCGACGTCGGTGTCGTGGTGCTCGACCGAGAGTACCGCGTGCAGGTCTGGAACACGTTCATGGAGAACCGCTCGGGGGTGCAGCCCAAGGATGCCCACAATCAGCATTTTTTCAGCCTGTTCCCTGAAATCGATCGCCAATGGTTCAGTCGCAAGGTGGAAAGTGTCGCGACCCTGGGCACGCCAGCGTTCACGGTCTGGGAGCAGCGCCCGTACCTGATTCGGTTCAAGAGCTACCAGCCGATCACCGGCCAGGAAGCGTTCATGTACCAGAACACCACGCTGCTGCCGCTGCGCTCGCCTGACAACACCATCAAGCACATCTGCCTGGTGATCTATGACGTCACCGACGTCGCCACCAACCGGCATCAGCTCCAGGCCGCCAACGCGCAGCTGCAGCTACTCTCCAGCACCGATCGGCTGACGGGGCTGTACAACCGCGGTCATTGGGAAAGCAACCTGAAAGCCGCCTACGCCCGGCACCAGCGCTACGGCCATGCATTGAGCCTGGTGATGCTCGATATCGATCACTTCAAGCGGGTCAACGACACCTACGGTCACCAGGCCGGCGACAAGGTCATCGAGCAAGTCGCCAGGCTGTTGCGCGAACATGCGCGCGACTCCGATGTGGTCGGGCGATATGGCGGTGAAGAGTTTGGCGTGGTGCTTTCGGATACCGACAGCAGCGGCGCACACGCGTTCGCCGAACGCATGCGGCATTCCGTGGAGGCGCTGGAGGTGGTGCACAACGACCAGACCATCCGTTTCACCATCAGCCTGGGCGTGGCCGACCTGAGCCAGCCCTCGAACGACCACGCCGACCTGATCGCCAGGGCGGACCAGGCGCTGTATACGTCGAAGAAGACCGGACGCAATCGGGTGACGGTGCATGAATAGCGAGCCCATACACATCCCTGTGGGAGCGAGCTTGCTCGCGATGGCGGTGTGTCAGTCCCCCTCAATATTGCTGAACCACCGCTTTCGCGAGCAAGCTCGCTCCCACAGGGAATGTGTGTGGCATTCACTCACTCATAAGGCTTGACGACGTTTCAGCATATTTACCCAGCAGTTTGAGCGTCACCCCATTTGTCCAGCCGAAGCCGTCCTGCAGTTCATATTCACCGCCTCCCCCGCCGTCACCGCGCCCAGACAGATCGTATTTCTCCACCAGCTTGTTTTCCTTGCGGTAAAGGTTCTCGACCTGCTGCAAGAAGCGGCTGCCAATTTGCTGCGCCAGGGCGGTTTGCCGGTATCGGTCCAGCCCCTCCACCGCGACCCATTGCAACGGTGCCCAGCCATTGGGTTCGTCCCACTGCTGGCCATTGCTGACCTGGGTGGTGGCGATGCCGCCGGGGCGCAACAGGCCGTCACGTACCGCATCGGCGGTGCGATTGGCATGCTCGACAGACGCCAGCCCCGTATACAGCGGGAAAAGCGTCGCGGCCGTGAGCTGCTGGCGTGGCTGGTTGCGTTGCCAGTCGTAGTCCACGTAGAAACCTTTGTCGGCATTCCACAAATGCTTCTCGATGGCACGCTGGCGCAACTCGGCGCGCCGGCCGTAAGCCTGGACACAGGGGATGTTCTGCACCGTCTCGCAAGCTTTGGCGATGGTGTTTTCGAGATGATAAATCAGGCTGTTGAGGTCCACGGGCACGATGGCCGTGGTGCGTATGCTCGCCAGGTTCTGGCCGTCGTCCAACCAGCGCGAGCTGAAGTCCCAACCGCTTTCAGCGCCGGCGCGCAGGTCACGCCAGACCTCTTCCTTGGGCCGGTCCGGCGCTCGCTCGGCGGTGCTGACATCTTGCAACCAGGACTCCTGTCGAGGCGTCGGACTGGCATCCCAATAGCGGTTGAGCACACTGCCATCGGCGAGTTTGACCACGTGTCGCGCGGCCGAACCGGGCTTGAGTGACTGGGCGCCCTCCATCCAATAGGCATACTCCTTCTGCAACTGCGGCAGGTATCGTCCATAGGCCTGGTCACCTTCGATACGCGCCTGCAACTCCACCATGTAAGCGAAGAATGGAGGCTGCGACCGGCTCAAGTAGTAGCTGCGATTGCCGTTGGGAATGTGGCCGTAGGTGTCGATCATGTAGGCAAAGTTGTCGGTCATCTGCCGGACCTGGGCCTTATCACCGCTCTGCTCAAGACCCAACATAGTGAAATATGAATCCCAGTAATACATCTCGCGAAAGCGTCCGCCGGGCACCACATAGGGCTGCGGCAGGGGCAACAAACTGCTGTAGGCCGGCACCTGGCTGTAGGATCGACTCAGTACCGGCCAAAGGCTGTCGATATGTTCCTTGATCGGAGCGCCGGGCTTGGGAGCCGGGCTTTCGACTTCGCCGGATTCGATGAAGTTGTCTTTCACGAAAGACTTGATATCGAAGCCATCGCGATTACGTCGGTCCAGGTAATCGGCGCGGATCTGCGCCGGGTCACGGTTGGGCAGTGCGTCCACGAAATGCTTCTGGTCGGTGAACACCTGCTCGCGTTGCACCGCTTCAAAGAGTTCGGGGTAGGTTTGGTCGGGAGGGAGATTGGCCCGTCCTTGAGCGTCTGCATAGCTCCATGTCGCGGGCGGCTGGCTTGAACACGCTACGCACAGCAGCGCGGCAAAGGAAAGGCTGGTGAAGTACAGAGGTCGCATCGGCTGCTCCATCATGTTGTCGTTCCTGACAAACGAGTGACATGACCGGATAGACCCGGGTTCAGTAAAAAATCTTCGATAGCCTCACTCGTATTGACTCAACTCATTCCATTGTCCATTGAAGACACTGCCATCCTGCACCGACGCCAAGGGAATACCGACCACATAGTTGATGTGGATGGCCTGGATGATTTCTTTCGTTGTCGCGCCGTTGCCCTGCGCCGCATCGAACATCGGATTGGCAACATTCGCCGAATCCACCCGCAATATCGCCAGGTTCTCGTACTGACCACTGACGATATGCTTGGCGTAAGTGCTGTACTGACTCTTGAGATGCTTCTCGGGGAACAGGTATACGCGGTGACGGGTGACTTCCTGTTCGTCGTCGGCCACCAACTCTTCATAGGCATAGGCCAGTTCGCTGAGAAAATGCCGGTGGTGCAACGACAGATCCAGCCTATCGATCTCTTGGACTGCTTTGCCGTAAAAGGAATTCTTCGCCCTATGGGCCTTGGCCTGTCGCTCGTCGAACAAGTCCTCGTCCAACGGTGCCGAGACGCTGCGCAGCTTCTCGACGTACCTTGCCAGAATCTCTTTGAGGTCCGCGTCGGCCGCAACAACGCCTTTTTTTGCGGGAATGGGCGGATAGACACCGACCTGCTCGACATAGGGAATATCGTCTACGACGGCAAAATCCTTGTTGGAAAAAGCGATCTGCACCCTCGCCGTTGCCGCTCGCTCATTGAAAAGGATCGTGCGCGGTGAATAACCTGCCACCGCCAGGTCCTTGAGGAGCATCTTGAAGCGTGCAAGGCGATTGTGTTCGCGCATCTCAATCCGGTTCTTTTGAGTTGCACCGAATGCCTGGGCCGCGGATGCCTTTCGTTTGGCGGCGGGGGCCAGCCCGGCGGCGCTGATATTCGCCAGGTTAGCCTTGTTCGTCACATGGTAAAGAAATGACATGGCGCCTCCTTGGCGGTGCGGTGGACACGAAAATCACGTTGCCTCTACGAACCAGGCCCAGCACCCGAGCGCTGGCTGGGTGAATCAATCGGCCCCGGGGCCGGCAGGTTGATCCTAAGTACAGTAGCCCCAGTCCTTCCAAAAGCAACCCGTCGGTTGGAGATTCCGGCAAAGGCGACTCGCATTCGATCATGACAGGCCCAAGCAGCCGTCCACCCTGTCGGTCACCGGAATGCACTCAATGCATCCGTGGGGAAATCGGGTCAGCGTTACAAGCCCTATTGGTCAGTCCAATCTTGTTTTTTATTAATTGGTCTTGCCAATATTTTTCTTGGCGTGTAGTTTCGAACCCAGATCATCGGTGCAGGTCACTGCCCGCCTACAACAAAAAAGAGCCTCGGTCCCGGCAGCCGCGCGCTCACACCCTCCTCCCGAGCGCAGGTAGCCACTGCTTGCGCGCCAGCCAAGGAACATCGACATGCTGACTGTCATCTGCAACGAACCCGGCTCGCTAACCGCCATCGAACGTGAAAAACCCTCCAGGAAACCGGGGGAGATCCTCATCCGGGTCAAGCGCGTCGGGGTCTGCGGCACCGACCTGCACATCTTCACTGGCAATCAGCCGTACCTCGAATATCCGCGCGTCATGGGCCACGAGTGCTCCGGGGTTGTCGACGAGACGGACAGCGCCAGCGACCTCGCCATCGGTGATGTCGTCTATGTGATGCCCTACCTTTCCTGCGGGACATGTATCGCCTGCCGCCAGGGCAAGACCAACTGCTGCACCCGCATTCAAGTACTGGGAGTTCATTGCGACGGAGCGTTCACTGAGTACCTGAGCGTTCCCCACGAATTCGTGCACAAGGCTGTGGGTGTTTCCCTTGATCAGGCGGCGATGATCGAGTTTCTGTCGATCGGCGCGCACGCTGTGCGACGCTCAAATGTCCAGGCGGATAAACGCGCGCTGGTGGTCGGCACCGGCCCGATCGGCATGGCCGCGGCAATCTTCGCCAGCCTGCGTGGGGCGCAAGTCACCGTCCTGGATACCCGTGAGGATCGTCTTGCGTTCTGCAAGCAACACTTGGCTATCCACGCCGCAGTGCACATCGGCGAAGGCGACAAGCAGACCCTGGCTGAACTGACGGGGGGTGATTTTTTCGACGTCGTGTTCGATGCCACCGGTAACGCACGGGCCATGGAACGCGGGTTCGAGTTCATCGCCCATGGCGGTACCTATGTGATGATTTCGGTGGTGCGGGACTCCATCACCTTCTCCGACCCTGAATTCCACAAGCGTGAAGCCACGCTGATGGGCAGCCGCAACGCTACCCAGGAAGACTTCCGACACGTCGAGCGATGCCTGCGCGACGGATTGATTCCGGATACGGCCCTGAACACCCACCGACTGACGCTGGGCGACGTGGCCGATTCGTTCGCCACATTACTCGACCCCAGCCAGGGCGTCGTCAAAGCCATCATCGAGTGCTAGGAATCGGAGAACGCCGCATGAACCCGCCCTCTTCTTTACTGGTGCTGGCACCGGGTGATGATGTCGCAGTGGCCCGGGGCGATATCGCCGAAGGTCAGCACGTGAGTGCCGACGGCATCACCCTGACCGCCCGGCAGCCGGTTCCGTCCGGTCACAAGATCGCCCTGCGCTCGGTGTTGGCCGGCCAACGGGTGCTCAAGTACGGTCAGACCATTGGCCAGGCAACGCGGGACATCGAGCCCGGCGACTACGTCCACGTGCACAACCTGGACATGCCCGCCACCAATGCCGAACACCGCGTACGGAACGTCTATGTGCCCACTTCGTTGAGCAATGATCCCGCTACGTTCGAAGGTTACGTCCGTGAGGATGGGCGCGTCGGTACCCGCAACTACATCGGTGTCATTTCCAGCGTCAACTGCTCGGCAACCGTCTGCAAACACATCGCCAACGCCTTTTCCCTGGAACGCCTGAAAGACTTTCCCAACGTCGATGGCGTCGTGGCGATCACCCACGGCAGCGGTTGTGGCATGGGCGCCAAGGGTGAAGGCATCGACATTCTCAAACGCACCTTGCGCGGTTATGCCGCTCACGCCAACTTCGCCGGCGTGCTCTTGATCGGCCTGGGGTGCGAAGTCAACCAACTGACCCCGTTGATGAATGAACTGGGGGATCGCCGCGCTGTGCTGAAGGCCAGCCTGATCATTCAGGAGGAAGGCGGTACTCGCGAAGCCGTGCGCCATGGCATCGCCCATATTGAAGCGATGTTGCCTGTCATCAACCAATACCAACGGTCGAGCGTTGCCGCCAGCCACTTATGCGTCGGTTTGCAATGCGGCGGCTCGGATGGGTACTCGGGCATCACGGCCAATCCGGCACTCGGCGCGGCCGTGGACCTGTTGGTGCAGCATGGCGGCACCGCGATTCTATCGGAAACGCCGGAAATCTATGGGGCCGAACATTTGCTGACGGCTCGCGCAGCGTCTGCCGAAATCGCTGAAAAATTGATGGAGCGGATCCGCTGGTGGGAAGCTTACGTGCGCCACAACGACGGCGACATGAACAACAACCCTTCGCCGGGCAACAAGGCAGGGGGTATCACCACCATTCTGGAGAAGTCCCTGGGCGCCGTAGCGAAAGCCGGTGCGACCGGGCTGATGGGCGTTTACCAATACGCTGAAACGGTCGATGCCCGAGGCCTCGTGTTCATGGACACGCCCGGCTATGACCCGGTGTCCGCGACCGGCCAGGTGGCCGGGGGCGCGAATCTGATCTGCTTCACCACGGGCCGCGGCTCAACCTACGGTTGCAAACCCACGCCCTCCTTGAAGATCGCCACCCATACTCGCCTGTTCCAACGCATGGAACTGGATATGGATTTCAACGCCGGGGGCATTGTCGATGGGCTGGAGTCGGTGGCACAGGCGGGTGAGCGGTTGTTCCGACTGATGCTGGAGACGGCGTCCGGACACCGCACCCGCAGTGAGGAAAACGGCTTGGGTGATAACGAGTTCCTGCCTTGGCAGATCGGTGCGGTGATGTGAATGGCAGAGTCATTGCTCCCACATAAATGAACATCATCAAGCGCCTATGGTAGCCTTTGCGGACTCTCCGATGGACGCCACCCCATGGTCTCACCGATCAACACCGCCGAGCGAAAGCCGTACCAGAAAATCGCCGATCAACTGCGCAGCTACATCGCCCAGGGAGATTTCAAGGCAGGCTCCAGGCTTCCCCCCGAGCGGGACTTGACCCAACTGTTGGGGGTTTCCAGGCCGTCGCTTCGCGAGGCGCTGATTGCCTTGGAAATAGACGGTGACATCGAGATCAAGATGGGCTCCGGCGTGTACGTGCGCACCAAGCCCAAGGACGGAAAAAACCCGAGCATGACCTTGGGCGAGAGCCCGTCGGAACTGATGCAGGCTCGCGCCTTGATCGAAGGTGAGTCGGTGATCCTGGCGTGCTTGCACGGCAAGAAAAGCGACTACCGCTATCTGCAGGAATGTATCGATGCCATGCGCGCAAGCATTGCCAATGGCCTGCCTCCGCTGGAGGATGATCGTCGATTCCATCAGCGCCTGGCCAAGATGAGCGGCAACTCGGCCCTGGTCCGGATCATCACTGCGCTCTTTGATGAACGACACAACCCGATTTCGGCCCACCTGAGCAAACACTCGGAAAATGCCCTGACGTGGGAAGCTGCGGTCGTCGAGCATGAGGCGATCCTGCACGCCGTAGCCAGCAAGGATGTGCTCGGCGCCCAAACCTCGATGCGCCAGCATCTGAGCCGTTCGGAGAACCGTTGGCTGCAAGCGCTGGAACCGGAGGGGGCTTGACTCAGTTGTTGGCGTACCGCCGCGGATTTTGATCGTTCCCACGCTCTGCGTCACACCCCAGAAGCGGAACGCGAAGCGTCCCTGGCGACATTCCCACGCAGGAGCGTGGGAACGATCAACGACCAAAAGCTCCCTCGCCACGAGGTCAGTGCGCTACTTGGCTCAGTTGTTGGCGTACCGCCAGTTCCACGCCGCGGATTTCGGCCAGGCCCTTGAGGCGGCCGATCAGTGAGTAGCCGGGATTGCTTTTGCGCTGTTGATCGTCCAGCAGTTGATGCCCGTGGTCGGGACGCAGCGGCAAGCGCGGGCCGCCTTCGCGCTTACGTCGGAGCTCTTCAGCCACCAGGGCAGCGATGACCCCGACCATGTCGACGTCGCCGTCCAGGTGATGGGCTTCATGGAAGCTGCGTGGGTCGGTTTCCCGACGGGTTGAGCGCAGGTGGGTGAAGTAGATGAACGGCGCAAAGTGCTTGGCCATCGCCACCAGGTCGTTGTCTTCGCGCACGCCATAGGAGCCGGTACAGAACGTCAGGCCATTGGCCGGGCTTGGAGCCGCGTCCACCAGCCACTGGGCGTCTTCGGCAGTGGAGAGGATGCGTGGCAAGCCGAGCAACGCCCGGGGCGGGTCGTCCGGGTGGATCGCCATGCGCACCCCCACCTCCTCTGCCACCGGGATCACCGCACGCAAGAAATACCCCAGGTGTTCACGCAACCTGGCCTCGTCGATGTCGGCGTAGGTACGCAGCAAGTCACGCAGGTTGTCCAGACTGTAGTGCTCCTCGGCACCGGGCAAGCCAGCAATCAGGGTATTGACCAAGGTTTCGCGCCGGGCCGGCGTCAGTTGTTCGAAGTAGGCCTTGGCCTGATGGATGTCCTCGGCGCTGTATTCGCTCTGCGCGCCTGGGCGCTGAAGGATGAACAGGTCGAAGGCGGCAAACGCGGTTTGATCGAAACGCAAGGCCCAACCGCCATCCGCCAGCTCAAAAGACAAATCGGTTCGGGTCCAGTCCAGCACCGGCATGAAGTTGTAGCAGACGATATCGATGCCGCAGCTCGCCAGGTTGCGCACGCTTTGCTGGTAGTTGGCGATGTACTCGTCACGCCGCCCGCAGCCGCGCTTGATGTCTTCGTGCACCGGAATGCTTTCCACCACCGACCAGCTCAGGCCGGCCGCTTCGATCATCTGCTTGCGCGCCGCGATGGCGTCTACCGGCCATACCTGGCCATTGGGAATCTCGTGCAGCGCGGTGACGATGCCGGTCGCACCGGTCTGGCGAATGTCCGCCAGGGAAATCGAATCTTTGGGGCCAAACCAACGCCATGTCTGTTCCATGTTCTTCTCCTTTTTATCAGTTGGATGCGGCAAGGGTATTCAACAGGCTATCCACGCCATCGCGCGTCAGGGCGCCGTAGGCGCGGTGCACCGCGTCGCGAAATACTGCGCGAGCCGAGAGCTGCGGTGGGAAGACTTCGTACAGGTCGAGAACGGCGTCTACCCGCGATGCGCCCTCGAATCGTCCCGCAAGATCGGCAAGGGTTGCGCTGAGCGGGTCGTCGACTACATGCGCCGGACGACCAGGCAACGGCTGCGTGCAGTAGTGGATCCATGCCGCGATCCCCAGCGCCGTACAGTCGATGCCGCGCCCCTGGTCGAGCAATTGCTGCGCGCCAAGCAACCAGCGTTGCGGCAGCTTCTGCGAGCCGTCCATGGCGATCTGGCGCAAGCGATGTTGCAAGCTGTCGTTGGCAAAGCGCACCCGCAGGTCGTGGGCATACACAGAAAGATCGATGCCGGCCGGCATGTCCAGGGTGGGTGCGGCTTCCTCGGCCATGTAACGCTCGATGAGGCGCGCCAGCTTCACGTCGCGGACAGCCTCGAAGACCGACTCATGGCCGGCCAGCAACCCCACGTAAGCCAGCAATGAATGGCTGCCATTGAGCATGCGCAGCTTCATGGTTTCAAAGGGGCGTACATCGTCGACCATCTGCACGCCCTCCACTTCCCAGTCCGGGCGGCCGAGGGGAAAGTGATCCTCGATCACCCACTGGCTGAAACGCTCACAGACCACTGCCGCACGGTCGTGGCAGTCAAGTTGTTGCGCCAGTCGGCGGAAGGACTCGTCGTCCATGGCCGGCACGATGCGATCGACCATGCAACTGGGAAACGCCACCTGTTGCTCGACCCAATGCGCCAACGCCTCATCCTGCAACGCCGCCAAGGCACTGACCGCCTGGCGGGTGCGCTGGCCGTTGTCAGGCATGTTGTCGCAGCACAACACGGTGAAGGCCGGGATGCCTGCCGCGCGACGGCGACGCAAGGCTTCAAGGACAATGCCGGGAGCCGAGCGTGGCGTTTGTGGATGCGCGATGTCATGGGCAATCGCCGGATCTTCGCGGCGCAACTGCCCGGAGGAAGGGCTCAGGCAGTAGCCTTTTTCGGTGACGGTGAGCGTGACGATGCGCGTTTGCGGCGCGGCCATGCGCTGCAGCAATTGCTCCAGTTCATCCCCCCCCTCGCCCACATACAAGGCCTGGCGCAACACCCCGATTTCACGCAGCGTCACTTGCTCGCGGTCGCGGTACTCGGCCACATGGTAGCGGCCGTCCTGCTCGCGCAATTGCTCGACCAAGGTGCGATTGGAGCGCAGGTTGGCACTGCATAATCCCCAGTCACTTTCGCCATGGCGATTGAGGTGGCGTTGCAGGTAGACCGCCTGGTGCGCACGGTGAAACGCGCCCAGGCCCAGGTGCACGATACCGATCTGCGTCGCAGTGCCGGTGCAAGGTACACGTTTCACAACAGGCATCGACTCACTCCTTCTGTTCAGGAACGGCCCAGGGCCGAAACGGGCTGCGGGCTCTGTGCCGCCGCGTTGCCGGTATCCGCCACCGACAGCGGTTTAACGTAGCGCGCCACACACACGGCACCGATCACAGTCAGCAGCCCCGCCAGCAGGAATGCACTGGTGAACGAACCGGTGAACTGCACCAGAAAGCCCGTCAAGGTCGGGCCGACAATGCCCGAGGTGTTCGCCAGGAAGTGCATGAAACCGCTGACGCCGCCCACCCGCGCCGCCGGGACGGTGTCCTGGATGATCGCCCAGTAGATGGCGCCGGTGAGGTACAGGAAGAACACCGCCAAGGCGACGAGGATGACGGCCGGATACAGGGTCTTGACCATCCCCGCACAGGCGATGCAAACGGCGCAGGCCAGCAGGCAGGTCACCAGCACCACTTTGCGGGAGAACATCATCTTTCCGGTTTTCTTGAACACGAAGTCGGAGATGAAACCGCCCAAGGCCAGGCCGAGGAAACCCAGCACCCAGGGAATGACCGTGGCGATGCTCATGTCCTTGACGTTCAAGCCGTGGGCCATGGTCAGGTAGCTGGGGAACCAGGTCAGGAAGAAGAACAGGGTGTAGTTATAGGAAAAGAACGCCAGGGAGGTAAACAGCACCGTCGGTTGCTTGAGGTAGAACCGCAGTGGGAACACCGGTTGTGCCGCGAGCTCGCCTTGCCCCTCGGCCCGCAGAATCTCCTCGGCGCCCTCGCCTTCGGGCCGTTCCTTGACGAATTTGAACCATACTGCCGCCCAGACCAGGCCGATCAACATGATGATGATGAACGACATCTTCCAGCCGTAGGTGACGGCGATAAAGCCCACCACCGGGCCGGAAATCGCCCCGCCCAGCGGCGTGCCGGACATCGATGTGCCAATCGCCCGCGCGCGGCGCTTGGGGGTGTACCAATTGTTCACCATCTTGCTGGTGGTGACGCTCAGCGGTCCTTCACCCATCCCGAACAGAATCCGGATGAGCACCAGCGAGGCGAAGCCCACCGTCAACACGGTGAGGCCGCTGAACAGCGACCACAGGACCATGGCCAGCAGCAACGTGGTCTTGGCGCCGTAACGGTCAGCGGCCCAGCCACCGATGAAGTTGAAGACGGCATAGCCGACAAAAAAACTACTGAAGATCATGCCCATCTCACCCGTACTCAGACCGTAGTCCTTCTGGATGAAAGGTGCCGCCACAGACAATGCCGATCGGTCGAGGTAATTGATGACCCCGGCCAGGAACAGCATGATGATGATTAAGCTACGTCCTTGACCAAACATGGTGGAACCTCCCGCTTGTTGTGTTTATTCGGTGAGGGTGCCCATGACAGGCACGATGAAGCCGGTGGTGCCGACAGCTCAGGGATGGGCGTTCGTCAGTTCCACCAGCACTTTTCGGGTTTGCTCGGGGTGTTTTTCGATCAGGTCGATGGCGCCGGGCATTTCGTCGAAGCTGACGCGATGGCTGATCAGGTCCTGGACCTGCAACTTGCCACTGGCGATCAGTTCGATCACCCGCGGGAACTTGCGGTTATTGAGCCGCGAGCCCACCAACGTGAGTTCCTTCTTGATCATTTCCAACTGCACCAGATCACTGGGCGTGGCATTGAAGCCCAGCAACCCGATGCGTCCGGCCGGCGAAGCCAGGCGCACCATCTGCGGCATGAGTGCTGGAATGCAGGCGGCATCGACAATCAACGGCACGCCTTCACCCTGAGTCAATTCACGCATCGTGGTCTCGACGTCGACCTGCTGGCCGTTGAGGGTTCGGCTGGCGCCCAAGGCACGCGCTGTCTCCAGGCGGCTGTCGATAACATCGGTCACGGTGATGTCGGTCAATCCCAGCGCCCGGGCCATCTGCACCAGGGTCAGGCCGATCACCCCGGCGCCATAGATCAGCACGCTGTCGCCCGGATGGGGCTGCATCCGATCGAGCACGTTCAAGGCAATGGAATACGGCTCGACCAGGGCGCCGTGGCTGAGGGACATCGAATCGGGCAAGCGGTGGGCATTCTCGGCCGGTACGCATACCTGCTCGCTGAAACCGCCGTCACGATGCACGCCGATCACTTGCAGCCGGTTGCAGACATTCGGTCGGCCAATCCGACAGGGGTAACAGGTGCCGCAACTGATCACCGGATCGACGCACACCCGGTCACCCACTTGCAGGTGTTCGACGCCCTCGCCGACTTGCCGGACTACGCCGGAGAACTCATGACCGGTGACACGAGGGAAGCGCACGAATGCGTTCTGCCCATGAATGATGTGCATGTCCGAGCCACAGATGCCGGCGTAAGCCACATCGACCTGGACCTCGCCATGGGCGATCTGGGGCCGGTCGACCTGGGCCAGCCCGAACTCGAAGGGTGCTCTTACCTGGAACGCTTTCATCGGGTCACTCCTGACGGGACATTCGCCCCGTTTGCTCAAAGGGTAAAAACCGTTTCACCAATGCCACAGCGTGCCATCTTCAAGACGGTTGACCGGCAGGCTGGCGCGCTTGTACGGGTATTGCCGGGCAAGGTCTTCATCGATGTCGACGCCATGCCCCGGCGTTTCGCCCGGCGTGAAGTGGCCGTCCTCGAAGCGATAGGCATGCGGGAAGACTTGATCAATGCGCGCTTCGTGAGGCATGTGTTCCTGGATGCCGAAGTTGGGCACCCACGTATCGAAATGCAGGGCCGCGCCCATGCACACCGGCGACAGGTCGGTGGCGCCGTGAAAGCCCGTACGCACCTGGAACAGCGCGGCGAAATCGGCAATACGGCGCACGTGGGTAATGCCGCCGGCATGCACCAGCGTCGTGCGGATGTAGTCGATCAATTGTTCCTGGATCAACTCGCGGCAGTCGTGGATGGAGTTGAACACCTCGCCAACGGCCAACGGCGTGGTGGTGTGCTGGCGGATCAGGCGAAAGCTCTGCTGGTTTTCGGCCGGCGTGCAGTCTTCCAGCCAGAACAGGTTGTACGGCTCCACGGCCTTGCCCAGGCGCCCCGCTTCGATGGGCGTGAGGCGATGGTGCACGTCGTGGAGAATATGCAGGTCGTCGCCAAAGCGTTCGCGCACGGCGGCGAACAGCTTGGGGACGTAGTTGAGGTATTTGGCGGTGTCCCAGACGTGTTCGGCGGGCAGGTCGCTGTCGGCCGGTTCATAACGCTCACCGCTGCGCTTGGCGACGCCGTAGGTGGTAGCAATGCCGGGCACGCCGCATTGCACCCGCACGGCTTTGTAGCCCAGTTCGACGTGACGGGCGACTTCGTCCAGGCACCCTTCGATGTCCTTGCCGGTGGCGTGCCCATAGACCATCACCCGCTCGCGGCTCCTGCCACCGAGCAACTGGTACAACGGCATGTTCGCGGCCTTGGCCTTGATATCCCAGAGCGCCACGTCGACGGCGGCAATGGCGGTCATGGTCACCGGCCCCCGGCGCCAGTACGCACCGCGATACAGGTACTGCCAGATATCCTCGATGCGGTGGGCATCGCGGCCGATCAACGCAGGCAGTACGTGTTCCTCCAGATAAGCGACCACCGCCAGTTCGCGGCCATTCAACGTCGCATCGCCAATGCCATAGAGGCCTTCGTCGGTGACGATTTTCAAGGTGACCAGGTTGCGACCCGGGCAGGTCACGATGACGCGCGCTTCAACAATTTTCATAAAGTCAGACCTGTGCAACAGAAGGGAGTGAGGACGTGCCCATGTTCGGCATCGCCGCTTGGGGAATCAGCGCCCCCCGGTACTGGACGACTTGGGCAGCCAGGCGATGGCCCCAGCGGGCGGCTTGCTCTGGATCGCCGCCGCGCAGGCGGCAGGCCAGGTAGGCGGCGTTGAACGAATCACCGGCAGCGGTGGTGTCGATGACTTGGGTAACGGTTTGCGCGGGTACTTCGAAACGCCCTGTCGGGCACTGGATCAAGCAACTGGCGGCGCCGCGCTTGAGGGCCACTTCGCGTATTCCCGCCTCGGCGTAGGCATTGAACAAGGCCTCCGCGTCGCGATAGCCGAACAGGGTCGCGTCATCTTCCCAAGTGACCAGGGCCAGGTCGGTCAGCTGCAACAGGTCGCGATAGGCCTGCCGCGCGGTTTCAGGATCGGGCCAGAGGTGAGGTCGGTAGTTGTTGTCGAAAACGATGCGCGTGCCGGCTCGGCGCGCCAGGTGCAAGGCCTGGATCAGGCGTTGGCGCCCTTCTGGCGTAAGGATCGCCAGGCTGATGCCGCTCAGGTAGACGTAGTCGTAATCGGCCAGCGCAGCGAGCATGGCCTCGGCCTCGGGGCCCTCAAACATGCGCCGCGCCGCCGCTTCCCCGCGCCAATAAAGGAAACGCCGCTCGCCGTGGGGATCGGTCTGGATGAAATACAGCCCCGGTAGCGCGTCTTGGATCACGCGGACATGGGCATCACCAATCCCTTCGCCCAGCCAGGACCGGCGCATGGCAAGGCTGAACGCGTCGCTGCCCACCGCCGTCATGTAGTCCACGGCCACTGCGCCAGGCCAATTCAATCGGGACAGGTAGACCGCGGTGTTGAGCGTATCGCCACCGAAGGTCTGCATGATCGCGGCGCCCGGTTCACCGCGCATCTCGATCA
Organism: Pseudomonas sp. NFACC16-2; assembly: GCF_900119205.1. Classification (NCBI taxonomy): domain Bacteria; kingdom Pseudomonadati; phylum Pseudomonadota; class Gammaproteobacteria; order Pseudomonadales; family Pseudomonadaceae; genus Pseudomonas; species Pseudomonas sp. NFACC16-2. Next base: position 130,187 of record NZ_FPIX01000001.1, read on the forward strand.
TGCATTCCCCCACCAACGCCACCTTCAGCGGGCGGCGGAAGCGGGTTTGCGGGCCATGGTTAAGCATTACATCCATAATCAGCGCGCCTTTCTTGTTTTTAAAACGGCGTTTCATTTTTATCTCAAGGCCCGAGTCTAGTCAGATTTGCCGCCTCGTCAAGTAAAAATGAAACAGCGTTTTGTTCTGCTTGCGTATATCCTTGGGTTTTACTTTCACGTTGGAGCCTTCATGGACAACAGCGTTATTCCAAACAACGATCTGGTGTCGGCGGTGGGCCGGACCATGGCCGTACTCGAGGCCCTGGCCGAGCATCCGGAAGAAAGCGGCGTCTCGGAAATCGCCAACAAGCTGGACATGTCCAAGGCCACGGTTTATCGCTTTTTGCAGTCGCTCAAGGCCCGTGGGTATGTGGTGCAGGACGCCGAGGATCGCTATCGCCTCAGCGTCCGGCTGTTTGAACTGGGGGCCCAGGCCCTGCCCCACCTGGACATCGTCCGGGAAGCGGAGCCGGGCATGCGGCGGATCAACGAGCTGACCGGCGAGACCGTCCACCTGGGGATTCTCGACGAAGGCAGCATCGTCTACGTGCACAAGATCGACTCCAAGTACAACCTGCGCATGTACTCGCGGATCGGCCGGCGGGCGCCGTTGTACTGCACCGGTATCGGCAAGGTGCTGATGGCCTGGCTTGAAGAAGAGGAGTTGCTGGCGCACTTGGCACAGGAAAGCTTCGAGCGTCGCACGGCCAATACCTTGACCAGTGCCGAAGCGTATCTGCAGGAACTGGAGACCGTCCGCCAACAAGGCTATGCCGAGGACCATGAAGAGTTCGAGGACAACATGCGTTGCCTGGCGGCACCGATCCGCGACCGTTTTGGCCATGTGATCGGCGGAATGAGCGTTTCATTTCCCTGCTTTCGCTTCAGGGAAGAGTTGAAGCAGGACTACGTCAAGCAACTGATGCAAGCCACCCAACAGATCTCAAGCCAGTTGGGCTGGCATGCGCGCTAATCGCAAAAGCGGTGGCGAGGGAGCTTGCTCCCGCTCGGCTGCGAAGCAGTCGTGAACCGGTGGGTGCGGTGTGTCTGATGCTCCGCACTTAGCAGGTTTTGGGGCCGCTTCGCGACCCAGCGGGAGCAAGCTCCCTCGCCACAGGTCCATCGTTTTTTCCTGAGTGAACCGTATTACCTGTGGGAGCGGGCTTGCTCCACCAGTTTCAACTGACCGGCATCAGAACCAGGTTTCCATCTGGATGCCGTACTGCCAGACACCGCCGGCGTTGAAGTCAGTCTTGCCGAAGGAGTCCGTGGTGCTGTACCTGTCCAGGTCCGACGACCAGTTCATGACGCTGGCGAACAGGCGCAGCTCAGGACGCGTGAGCAGATCGCCCAGGTCGGGCTTGAAGGTCGGGGCGACCGTGAATTTCCAGAAGTTGCCGTCAACCGCATTGCGTTGCAGGTAGCCCTTGGGGTCCAGCTTCATGGTTTGCCAGCTCATCTCGTAGGCCATCTCGAAATTGCTGTTGATTTCATTGGCCAACCGCACGTTCAGGGTCATCCAACGGTAATCGTCGCCCTTGACGTAGCGGTCCTTGCTTTGCTCAGCCAGCAGGCTCGGGCCAATGCGCCAGTCGGACGCCAAGGGCGTTTCGCCGTACAGCGCCAGGCGCACAGCGCGGGCGTCGTCGATCAGTTCGCCATCCGAGCCAACGTTCTTGACCTCGGCCCCCAACCCCTGCCCATAGAGCAGCGCCGTCTTGAAGAAGCCTTCGCGGCCGAAAAAGTTTTTCTGGTGATTGGCGATCATGCTGTGCAAGCCGGAATCGGCCGGCGTCAGCCCCGCTTCGTTGGTGCGGGTAGCAAAGTCGTTTTTCTTCGAGCCGATGGCGTTGAACATCCACTGCCACTGCCCACCGTCGAAAAACTGGTTGGACGTCAGGATGTAGCTTTCTACATCGGCATTGACGCCGCCCTCACTGAAATCCCCGTAGTTGCGACCGATCAATGAGTAGTTCGAGCGCCAGTTCTTGTTCATCTGTATATCGTAGATACCGCCACCGGTGCCGGCCAGATAGACAACGTCGGAGTCCAGCCAGTGGATGTCGAAATTGTCCCTGTCGAAGCGCTTGCCGGCCCACAGGGTGGAGTTTTCGAACATCGAGTTGCCCTTGAATGCCGCGAGGTGATCGAGTTCGGTAAACACCTGGCGCACGTTCAGGTTGCTTTCATCGGCGGTCCAGTCGTTGGAGCTCTCCACACCATCGGCGATGGAAACCGTGAACTTGGAGTGGGTGCCGTTCTGCGCGTACTGCTCTTTCGACAGGTCGATGCGCATGTAGGTGTCGTCTTCGTTGCCGAGTCGCCCGACCGCGCCACCCACAGAACCGGCCGGAGTGGTGTACGGACCGCCACGACCACCGCCCAATCCATCATTGATCAGCAGCCCGGAGCGGGCGTAGCCCTTGAAGCTGAAGCCGTCGGTAAGGTGTGCGCCACTGCCCTGTTTCTGCGTGCTTTGCTGGCTGGCTTCGAGTTTTGCCAGGCGAGCGTCGAGTGTGGGGACCGTAGCGGCGGATGCCACCGGTTGCACGGCGGGCGTGGCGAGTTTGAGTTGCTGCAACTCCCTGGCGAGTGCCTGGGTTTGCTGTTCGGCGGCGGCGGCGCGTTTTTCCGCTGCGCTGGCACGGGCCTCGAACGCGGCCATTCGCTCTTCCAGAGTCGCGGCCTGAGACGTGGTCGCCGCGGCGCCGAGCACGCCTGCGAGTAGCCAGCTTGATGCTTTCTGCATGTGGATTTTCCCTGTTTTGTTTTTATTGTTCTGTTGCCGCGACCGGCCTTTTTCGCCCAGGTTCTGAATTGTCAAACCAAAGGAAAAAAAGGATGCCTCATCGCAAATACACTGCTACATTTGGCGATGTTAACGTTAACTTTTCTAAAAACAAAAATAAAGAGGGCTTTATGAAACAGCTCAAATCGATCCTTCCAGCGGCACTGCTCGGCCTGTGCGTCGGGTTTCCATCCCTCTCCACAGCCGCCAGCCTGACGATTTCCTGCGGTGCCGTGGGTGCTGAATTGCAACTGTGCAAGGAGGCCGTCGAGGCGTGGTCGAAGCAGACCGGCAACAGCGTCGAAGTGGTTTCCACGCCTAACTCGGCGACCGAGCGGTTGTCGTTCTACCAACAGATCCTCAGTGCGCAATCCAGCGACATCGACATCATCCAGATCGACATGGTGTGGCCGGGAATGTTGGCCAAGCACTTGATGGACCTGCGCGAAGTGCTTCCTGCCAACGCGACCCAGGGTTACTTCCAGGCCCAGGTGGACAACGCTACGGTGAACGGGCGCCTGGTGACCATGCCGTGGTTCACGGACTCGGGGCTGCTGTATTACCGCAAGGACCTGCTCGAGAAGTACAACAAGCCCGTGCCCCAGACCTGGGAAGAAATGACCACGACTGCCAGGACTGTCCAGCAGGCCGAACGCGCTGCCGGGAACGCCAATGCCTGGGGTTATGTATTCCAAGGGCGCGCCTACGAAGGCCTGACGTGTAACGCACTGGAGTGGATCAGCAGCCAGCCGCAAGGCGGGCTGGTCAATCAGCAAGGCGACATCGTGGTCAACAGCCAGGCCTCAAGGGCCGCATTGACCCTGGCCAAAAGCTGGGTGGGAGACATCTCCCCGCGCGGCGTACTCAATTACACCGAGGAAGAAGGACGCGGCGTCTTCCAGTCGGGCAATGCGTTGTTCATGCGTAACTGGCCTTATGTCTGGGCCCTGGTGCAAAGCCAGGACAGCGTCGTGAAGGACAAGGTCGGCGTCGCTCCCCTGCCCCGCGGCGGCGAGACGGGCACTCATGCGTCCACCCTCGGCGGCTGGGGCCTGGCGGTGTCGCGCTACAGCGCCAACCCCAAGCTCGCCGCTGAACTGGTGAGCTACCTGAGCAGCGCCCAACAACAGAAACACCGCGCCCTGGTGGGTGCCTACAACCCGGTGATCGAGTCGCTGTACCAGGATCCCGAGCTGCTCGCGGCCATGCCGTACTACAGCCAACTGCGCAGCATCCTCAATGATGGGGTCATGCGCCCTGCTTCAATCACCGCCGACCGCTATCCACGGGTCTCCAATGCTTTCTTCGATCAAGTGCACGGCGTGCTGGCGGACGAACGGCCGGTCGATCAGGCGCTGGCCGAACTGGAAAGCGAACTCACACGCATCAAACGCCGGAACTGGTAAGCCACAAGGAAGGAAATCACCATGTCTGTCTCCACTACACTCGCCCCCGGCGACGATGAGTACCTGCTCAATCGGGAAACGCCGGTACAACGCCGTCGCGTTCGCGCCGCCTGGCTGTTCCTCAGCCCGATGTTGCTATGCCTGGCCCTGGTGGCGGCCTGGCCGCTGCTGCGCACATTCTGGTTCAGCCTGACCGACGCCAGCCTGGCCGACACGGGCGATGCAACCTTTGTCGGCTTGAGCAATTATCTGTTTCACAGCAGCGCGGGCTGGTCAGGCATCCTGGTCGATCCACAGTGGTGGAACGCGGTGCGCAACACCCTGCATTTCACCGTGGTGTCAGTGGGATTGGAAATCGTACTGGGGCTGATGGTGGCGTTGCTGCTGAACGTCAAGTTCACTGGACGCGCGCTGGTGCGGGCGTTGATCCTGATTCCCTGGGCGATCCCGACCATCGTCTCGGCGAAAATCTGGTCATGGATGCTCAACGACCAGTTCGGCATCATCAATAACCTGATGCTCGGCCTCGGTCTGATCGATGCGCCCCTGGCCTGGACAGCCGACGCGGACCTGTCGATGTGGGCCGTGATCATCGTCGACGTCTGGAAGACCGTGCCTTTCGTCACGCTGCTGATGCTGGCGGCCTTGCAGATGTTGCCCAGCGACTGCTACGAAGCCGCCAGGGTCGATGGCATTCACCCGGTGAAAGTGTTCTGGTGGGTCACCCTGCCGCTGCTGATGCCGGCATTGCTGGTGGCGGCGATCTTTCGCATCCTCGATTCCTTGCGGGTGTTCGATGTCATCTATGTGCTGACCTCGAACTCATCGAGCACCATGAGCATGTCGGTCTATGCCCGTCAGCACCTGGTGGAATTCCAGGACGTCGGTTACGGCAGCGCCGCTTCGACCTTGCTGTTTCTGGTCGTGGCGGTAATCGCCATGGCGTACCTGTACCTCGGACGCCGTCAGCTGGAGGTTCGTTCATGAGCCCGCGCCTGCTGAAAAAAGCCCTGCTGCGCGCCGGGTTCTGGTGCCTGATCGGGATCTTGCTGCTGTACGCGGTCTTCCCGTTCTACTACGCCATCGTGACGTCGCTGAAGCCGTCCAGCGCCTTGTTCCAGGTGAGCTACTGGATCGATAACCCCGACTTCTCCAACTATGCCGCCGTGCTGAGCCAGGCCTCGTTCCTGCGGGCCATCGGCAACTCGCTGGTGGTTGCGCTGAGCGTGGTCGCGCTGGCGTTGTTCCTCAGCCTGACCGCCGCCTATGCCCTGGGCCGGGTGAAGTTTCGCGGACGCGGCGTGGTGTTGATGATGGTCCTGGGCGTCTCGATGTTTCCACAAGTCGCGGTGCTGTCGGGATTGTTCGAAGTGATACGTGCCCTGGGCCTGTACAACACGTCCTGGGCGTTGATCCTGAGCTACACGATCTTCACCTTGCCCTTCACCGTCTGGGTACTGACCACCTTCATGGGACAACTGCCTCATGAGCTGGAAGAGGCTGCGATCATGGACGGTGCGTCACCCTGGGTCACGCTGACCCGCGTGCTGTTGCCGCTGCTCTGGCCGGCACTGGTCACCACGGGGCTTCTGGCCTTCATCGCCGCCTGGAACGAGTTCCTGTTTGCCCTGACCTTCACCCTGACCGACTCGCAACGCACGGTCCCGGTCGCCATCGCGCTGATTTCCGGCGGCAGCCCTCATGAATTGCCTTGGGGCTTGTTGATGGCGGCGTCGGTGCTGGTCACGGTCCCATTGGTGATTCTGGTGCTGATCTTCCAGCGCCGCATCGTTTCCGGCCTCACTGCCGGTGCGTTAAAGGGTTGAGGCCCAACACAGACAAGAAAGGAACAGCATCGTGATCAAGTTGAAGCTGGACAACGTGAACAAACAATTGGGCGGCGCACGCATTCTTCGCGACGTCAGCCTGGAAATCTCGGCGGGTGAATTCGTGGTTTTCGTCGGCCCTTCGGGCTGCGGAAAGTCAACCTTGCTGCGGCTGATCGCCGGGCTGGATTCGATCTGTGACGGCGACCTGCTGATCGACGGACGCCGGGTCAATGACCTGGAACCGCGCGAGCGTGGCGTCGGCATGGTGTTCCAGTCCTATGCGCTGTACCCGCACATGAGCGTCTACGACAACATCAGCTTTGGCCTCAAACTGGCCAAGACCGAAAAAGCCAGCCTGCGCGAGCGAGTGCTGAAAACCGCGCAAATCCTGCAGTTGGACAAACTGCTGCAGCGCAAGCCACGGGAACTGTCGGGTGGCCAGCGCCAGCGGGTGGCCATGGGCCGGGCCATGGCGCGGGAACCGGACATCCTGTTGTTCGACGAGCCATTGTCCAACCTCGACGCCTCCCTGCGCGTGCAGATGCGCAACGAAATCGCTCGGCTACATGGGCGGCTGGGCTCGACCATGATCTACGTGACCCACGACCAGGTTGAAGCGATGACCCTGGCCGACAAGATTGTCGTGCTCAATGGCGGCCGCATCGAGCAGGTCGGCTCGCCACGCGAACTCTATGAGCACCCGGCCAGCCGCTTTGTCGCCGGTTTCCTCGGTTCGCCCAAGATGAACTTTCTGCCGGCGCGCCTGCACTCCCCAGGTGAAACCAGCCAGATCGACAGCCCTTTATTGGGCATGACGCCCCTTCCCTTCGACAGCGCCCACCTGGCGGCGGGCAGTCCGCTGACCCTGGGGATTCGCCCGGAACACATGTCGCTCAAAGCGGCGCAAGGCAGCGCCGGGGTCGGCGTGGTCGGGGTCGAATACCTGGGCAGCGAAACCTACGTGCACCTGGAGTCAGGCGAGGATGAACCGTTGATCTGTCGCTGCGAAGTCAACGCCGGATGGCGAGTGGGCGATCGAGTTGAACTGCAACTGGCGTTCGGCAGCGTGCATCTGTTCGACGCGGATGGCACAGCCTTGAGACGCCATCCTGCTGTTATTGAAGTCCTCCCGGAGGACGTCCCGCAGCGCTCGCCAAAAGCAGGCGCCCTATGACTGTGTCTGTGAATGCCATGAACGCCCCCATGCCCTCCCCCCTTGAACATGCGCAGCAAGCGCTGAGTGAAGGTCAGTCTCGTCTCATCGGCGATTATCGACCGGACTATCATTTGGCGCCTGTCGCAGGCTGGATGAACGACCCTAACGGGGTGGTGTTTTTCCGTGGCGAGTATCACGTGTTCTACCAACACCACCCTTTCGATGCCAAATGGGGTCCGATGTATTGGGGGCACGCCAAGAGCACCGACCTGGTCCATTGGCAGCATCTGCCCCTCGCCCTGGCGCCAGGCGATGATTTCGACCGCCACGGCTGTTTTTCCGGTAGCGCGGTGGTGTGTGGCGACACCTTGGCGCTGATCTACACCGGGCACACCTGGCTGGGAGATGTGGGCGACGAACGCTTTATCCGCCAGGTCCAGTGCCTGGCCACCAGTGACGACGGCATCCGGTTCGTCAAGCATGGCGCCGTCATCGAGAACGCGCCGCAAGAAACGATCATGCACTTTCGCGACCCCAAGGTCTGGCGGGAGGATGGCTATTGGTACCTGATTGCCGGCGCGCGCCTGGGCGACAAGCCGCTGTTGCCGCTGTACCGCTCCACCGACCTGCACACCTGGGACTTCCTCGACTACGTGTCCAGTGGCAATGAGGGCGATGGCTACATGTGGGAATGCCCGGACCTGTTTCGCCTCAACGGGTGTGACGTGCTGCTTTACTCCCCCCAGGGGATGAAACCCGAAGGTTACGAACGCCTCAACAAGTACCAGACCGGTTATCGCATTGGCCGGCTCGACAGCGAATGGCACTTCACCGGCGGGCCGTTCATCGAACTGGATAACGGTCACGATTTCTATGCCGCGCAAACCTTGGAGACCGCCGATGGTCGGCGCCTGGTGTGGGCTTGGCTGGACATGTGGGAAAGCCCGATGCCGAGCCAGGCCCATCACTGGTGCGGCATGCTCGGTTTGCCTCGCGAGCTTGAACTGCACGGCGATCGCCTTGGCGTGTTTCCGGCACGGGAACTGACCGCGCTGCGCCAGGCGCCGCTACCGAGCGTCGCGCCGTGGGGCGAGTCGGGCAGCCGCTGGGTGCCGCAAGTGAAGGGCGACAGGCTCGAAATCCATGTGCACCTGGATCTGCTCGGCTGCACCGAAGGCCACCTGGGCATTGCCTTGCGCTGCAGTGCCGATGAGCAGGAACAGACCCTGCTTTATTACGACGCGTCGCTGCGACGCCTGGTACTCGATCGCAGCCGCTCGGGTGCGCAAGTGAGCGGTCAGCGCAGCGTGTCGATCGAGCCTTCGCAAACACAGCTGCACCTGCGGGTATTTCTCGATCGCTCGTCCATCGAGGTGTTCGAGGAAAACGGCCGCTTCAGCTTCAGCAGCCGCCTCTATCCGCGGCCCGACAGCCTCGGGGTGAAACTATTGGCGAACGGGACTGGCGGGCGCGTCGCCATTCCCAAGGCGTGGCCGCTGGACTCGGGTTGGCTGTGAGTACCGTCATTCGAGTCGCGAGAAGCCCAGGGCCTGTGTCATGATTCGGCGTCAACCTGACTGGCCGCACTTCGCATGACTTCCGTGAAAGACGTTGCACAGCTGGCCGGCGTATCCCTGATGACGGTTTCGCGCGCGCTCAACACGCCGGAAAAACTGAGCCCCGAAACCCTTCAGCGGGTACGTCGCGCCATTGAGGAACTGCAATTCGTACCGAGCCTGTCGGCGCGCAGGATGCGCGGCGACAACCTGCAGGCGCGCACCATCGGTGTGTTCGCACTGGACACCGCGACCACGCCGTTTGCCGTCGAGTTGCTGCTGTCCATCGAACAGACCGCGCAGCAGGCAGGCTGGAACGTCTTCATCCTTAACCTGTTGAGCAACCCGCCCACCGACCAGAACATCGACCTGATGCTGTCGCACCGCCCCGACGGGTTGATCTTCAGTGCCATGGGATTGCGCCAGGTGAGCATTCCCGAACGACTCAAGAGCAAACCGCTGGTGCTCGCCAATTGCCTGGCCGATGACAGCCACTTGGTCAGTTATGTGCCGGATGATGAAGCCGGGCAGCATCGAGCCATGCAGCATGCGTTGAGCCAAGGCTATCGGCGCCCGCTGTGTATCAATTTGCCGAGGAAGAGTCTTGCCTGGGGCCTGCGTCAACAAGGCCTGAAACGCGCCTGTCAGGCCGTCGGGCTGGCACCTGAAGCACTCTTGCAGTACGACCTGTCCGATCACGACGCCTATGATGAAACCGCCGCCATTCTCGACCGGCATATCGTTGACGGCCGTCCGCAATTCGACATCCTGGTCTGCGGCAACGACCGCATTGCCTTTTGCGCCTATCAGTTGTTGCTGGGGCGCGGCCTGAAAATTCCCGACGATGTCGCAGTGCTCGGCTATGACAACATGATCGGCATCGCCGAACTGTTCATGCCGCCACTGACCACGGTACAACTGCCGTACTACGAGATCGGGCGCCAGGCGGCCCGGCACCTGATCGAGAACCTCGAGGTGTCGGGCGCCCAGCCAGTGGATTGCCCCCTGGTGGTCAGGGCGTCGCTATAAGACCGCCACAGGTGCACCGTTTTTCTTAAGTGAACAGCATTTTGATCACTAAGGCTGCTTCGCGGGCGACGACGGCAACGCCGCGATGATCCGGGCGCGGCACACCTCGAGGATTTCATCGGCCAGCGCGGAATCGTCCGGGCAGGCCCGTGACAACACGATCGCACCGACGGCATGCGCCAACATGTCGAGCATTTTTGCCCTGATCGCTTCCTGCGGCGCGTCTTGCCCGGCCTCGTACCGGCTTTCGAGCGCGGCCAGCATGTTCTCGATGCCGTTGGCAAAGGTAGCCTTCAGCTCGGGCGATTGACGGGCAGCGTCGCCACACAGTGCCGCCATGGTGCAACCGCCACCCCGGCCGTCACGGTGGTCCCTGGACACGTAAAGATCGACGAAACCAGCTACGTCGATGCCCGCACTGTCGGTCAGCGACTGCGCAAGGCTATTCGCCGCCGCTTCGGCCATCAGGTCGGCCTTGGAGCCGAAATGCTTGTAGAACCCGCCATGGGTGAAGCCGGCGGCCGCCATCAGGTCCGCCACACCCACGCCGTCAAAGCCTCGCTCGCGAAACAGAACAGAGGCCGTCTCGACGATGTGCTCCCGATTTGCCTGGGCCTGGGCCTTGGTCACCCTCATTTTTCACTCCCTCGTGCAGCTCGAAATTCATGCCCACATCATACATAGATGTCGAGCATAATCAAATTCGTTGGCAGTTTAGATTTCGATCATCATCCTAATGAAAAGCGCGCTCACCTCGCCAGGCTGCACGCGCTCCCTTTATCCAAACCTACGGAAACAAGACGTCATGGCCGACCAGATCCTGTTCACACCCTACACGTTGGGTGATCTCACGCTTTCCAACCGAGTGGTCCTGGCGCCGCTGACACGTAACCGTGCGGGGCAAGGTTTTGTGCCGAGCGAGTTCGCTGCCACTTACTACAGCCAGAGAGCGTCCGCAGGCCTGCTGATCTCCGAGGCCTCACAGATCTCCCAGCAAGGCCAGGGCTATCAGGACACCCCCGGGATCTACACCCAGGCCCAGATCGACGGCTGGCGCACGGTCACCGATGCCGTGCATGCCAAAGGCGGGCGGATTTTCCTGCAACTGTGGCATGTCGGTCGCGTTTCCCACGTCGACCTGCAAGCGAACGGTGCGGCGCCAGTGGCCCCCTCTGCTCTGCGCCCGGCGACCAAGGTATTCGTCAACAATCGTTTCGAAGACGTTTGCGAACCGCGAGCGCTGGACATCAGCGAGTTGCCCGGGATCGTCAACGATTTTCGCCAGGCGGCGGCGAACGCCATCGCCGCGGGATTTGACGGCGTAGAGATCCACGGTGCGAACGGCTACCTGTTGGACCAGTTCATCAAGGACGGTGCCAACGTGCGCACCGATGCCTACGGCGGCTCGATTGAAAATCGTGCTCGCCTGTTGCTGGAAGTGACGGCGGCGGTGGTGGACGAAGTCGGCGCCAACCGCACCGGCCTGCGTATTTCGCCGGTCTCGCCGGCCAATGGTGTGTCCAGCAGCGCGCCACAGGCCCAGTTCGACTACCTGATCGACCAGCTCAACACCCTCGACATCGTGTACCTGCATGTGGTCGAAGGCGCGACCGGTGGGCCGCGCGACGTTGCGCCCTTCGACTTCGGTGCCTTGCGCCAGCGCTTCAAAAACACCTACATCGCCAACAACGGCTACGACCTGGACCTGGCGACCTCACGACTCATCGAAGACAAGGCTGACCTGATCGCCTTCGGCCGGCCGTTCATCGGCAATCCGGACCTGGTGGAGCGGCTCAGGACCGGTTCGCCTTTGTCGGCATTCAATCCCGCTACCCTCTACGGTGGTGGTGCGAAGGGCTACATCGACTATCCAACGCTCGCTGAATCCAGCGCGCAGTAACACTGGCCAGACCCGACTGCGCGCCTGAACAACAGCGCGCAACTCGCTCATCGATACCTTGAAGAAGAGAATCTCCATGGACACTCGCACAACTGTTCTCATCACTGGCGCCTCCACCGGTATTGGCGCTGTCTATGCCCAACGCTTTGCGCAACGTGGACACGATCTCGTCCTGGTGGCCCGCGACAGCGCGCGCCTGGAAGCGCTGGCCGCCAAGCTGCGCAGCGAACACAACGTTGCCGTCGATATTCTCCAGGCCGACCTGACCCAGCTCGGCGACCTGACAACCGTCGAAGCCCGGCTGCGCGAAGACGCCAACATCGGCATCCTGGTCAACAACGCCGGCGCCGCCCAATCCGGGACCTTCATCGAACAGTCGACCGACAGTGTCGCGCACCTGGTGTCGCTCAATACCACCGCGCTGGTCCGGCTGGCCAGCGCCATCGCCCCACGCCTGGTGGAAGCGGGTGACGGCGCGATCATCAACATCGGCTCCGTCGTTGGCCTGGCACCGGAGTTCGGTATGTCGGTCTACGGCGCGACCAAGGCGTTCGTGCTGTTTCTCTCCCAGGGACTCAGCCTGGAACTCTCTCCGAAAGGCGTCTACGTACAAGCCGTCCTGCCAGCGGCCACTCGCACTGAGATCTGGGAACGCGCGGGCATCGATATCAACACCCTGAATGAAATCATGGAAGTCGGTGACCTGGTCGATGCCGCACTGGTCGGTTTTGATCGTCGCGAGCCGGTGACCATCCCGCCCTTGCATGAAGAAGCACGCTGGGATGCCTTGCAGGCCGCACGTCAAGGCCTGCTCGGGCAAATCCGGCAGTCCCATGTCGCCGAACGCTATCAAGACCCGGCGTGATCATCGTTTAGCAGGTGCCGGCGCGAAGGACAGCGCCGGTATTTCCGGATGCCGGACCCAGTGATCACTGCACTGCATCCCTTATGAGAGCAAAGCACCATGAAGGCATTTTTAATCGACCGCTACGGCAAGCACAGTGGTCGTATCGGCGAGTTACCGGCCCCTGACGTGGGTGACCACGACGTTCTGGTCCGCGTGCGGGCTGCCAGCGTCAATTTGCTGGATTCAAAGATCAGTAAAGGCGAATTCAAGCTGATCCTGCCCTACTCCTTTCCCTTGGCATTGGGTCATGACTTGGCCGGGGTCGTGGTCCGCGTGGGATCCCGTGTCGAGCAATTCAAGCCGGGCGATGAAGTCTATGCCCGCGCCCCGGACGGGCACATCGGCACCTTCGCCGAGCAGATTTCAGTGAACGAAAATGCCCTGGCCGTGAAACCGGCAAACATCAGCATGGAAGAAGCCGCCGCCCTGCCCTTGGTCGCCCTGACCGCCTGGCAGGTACTGGTTGAAACCGCCCGGCTGAAGAAAGGCCAAAAAGTCTTCATCCAGGCCGGTTCAGGTGGTGTCGGCACCCTCGCCATCCAGCTTGCCAAGCACCTCGGCGCTTTCGTGGCGACCAGCACCAGCACCCGCAATGTGCCGTGGGTCAAAGCCCTGGGCGCAGACGTTGTCATCGATTACAAACAACAGGATTTCTCAAGCGTCCTGCAGGACTATGACGTCGTGTTGAACAGCCTGGGCGCCGATGAGCTGGAGAAATCGCTGAAGATCCTGAAACCAGGCGGCCAACTCATTTCCATCTCCGGCCCCCCCACCCCACAGTTCGCCCAGGCCCAGGGACTTTCCTGGGTGCTGAGACTGATCATGGGCCTGTTGAGCCGCGGTATACGCCGCAAGGCCCACCGAAAGGGAGTGAGCTACGCCTTCGTGTACATGCGTGCCAATGGTCCTCAGTTGCGGGAGATCACCACGCTCGTCGAGTCCGGCAGCATCAAGCCGGTGCTTGACCGATCCTTCCCCTTCGACGCGACAGCCGATGCCCTGAGCTATGTCGAACAAGGACGATCGAAGGGTAAGGTCGTCATCAAGATCCACTCGGGAATGGCCGATGAGTGAAAGCGTACCGGCGCCGCAGAGCGACCAGGATCCGACAACAAAGGAGCCCCGTTCGGCCCCGGCAACCGTGGAGAAAAACAAGCAGGTGCAAGACACCGCCGCGCCAGTTGCTGCGCCGGTAGTTGTCTGGCGCACATTGATGCTTGAGCAATGAGGAGCGTCAGGCCAGTACCGCCTGAAGAAAAGCGCTGATTTGACCTGTGGCAATCGGCCTTGAGCGGCAAACGCGATCCGCAGACACTCCAGGCATCGGCGGATCGCGCATTTACCAAACGGCAATATGCGAATCCGCCCGGGGCTCGGTACCGCCGCACAGCACGCCGCTGACCGGGTCACGCAGGATAATTTGGCCGCGGCCATAGTCGGTCAGATCGCTGGCGATCCGGACCTCATGCCCCCGTCGCGCCAGCGCATTGGCCAGGTCCCGTGAGGCCCCGTGCTCGATCCCGACCCTCATCGCCCCCAGCCATTGCCAGCGCGGCGCATCCAGCGCCGCTTGCGGGTTCAGGCCGAAATCCACCAGGTTCATGACCATCTGCACATGCCCCTGGGGCTGCATGTAGCCGCCCATCACGCCGAAGGGACCGAGGGCCTGGCCATTGCGGGTGAGGAAACCGGGAATGATGGTATGGAAGGTCTTCTTGCCGGGAGCCAGGCAGTTGACGTGGGTCGGATCGAGGCTGAATTCCTGCCCACGGTTCTGCAGGGCAATACCGCTGTCGGGCAGCACCACGCCGGAGCCAAACCCGTGGTAGTTGCTCTGGATGAACGAGACCATATTGCCCTCTCCATCCGCGGTCGCCAGGTACACCGTGCCGCTGGCGTGGGGGTCACCGGGCGCGGGCGGCTGGGCCTGTTCGCCGATCTGCCGACGACGGCGGGCACTGTAGTCATCGCTGAGCAGGTCGGCCACCGCCACGCGCATGTGCAAAGGATCGGTGATGTAGTGCAGGCCGTCGCTGTAGGCCAGCTTCATCGCTTCCAGTTGGCGATGCCAGGTCTGTTGGCTGTCACGGTGATCGAAGTCGAAGCCTTCCAGTATCTTCAACGCCATCAAGGCCACCAGGCCCTGCCCGCTCGGTGGGATTTCCCAGACATCCACGCCTCGGTAATTGACATGGATGGGCTCCACCCACTGGGCGCGATAATCCTTGAGGTCCGAAGCTCGCAGATAGCCGCCGCTGGCCCGGGAATGGGCGTCCAGGCGCTCGGCCAACGCACCGCGATACAGGCTCTCGCAGCGGGTGTCGGCCAACTCCTGGAGGGTGCGCGCCTGGGCCGGGTTGCGAAAAATCTCCCCGGCCCGTGGCGCTCGGCCTTCGATCAGGAAAGTCTCGAACCAGGCCTCGAGGACGACATCGCGATGGGGCGTGAATTCGTTCACCGCGACCTGCCATTGATGGGCAACCACCGGCGACAGCGCAAAGCCGTCCCGCGCCAGGCTGATCGCCGGTTGCAGCAGCTCGGCAAAGGGCAGCTTGCCAAAGCGTCGGGACAACTCGGCCCAGGCCGACGGGCAGCCAGGGACGGTCACCGGTGTCCAGCCATAGAGCGGCATCTGCTCATGGCCGGCGGCCTTGACCGTCTCGATGCTCAAGGCGGCCGGGGCATGGCCGTTGCCGTTGAGGCCGTGCAACTGGCCCTTGCACCAGACCAGCGCGAAGGCATCGCCGCCGATGCCACAACCGGTGGGTTCCACCACCGTCAGTGCGGCGGCCGTGGCGATGGCGGCGTCGATGGCATTGCCGCCCTTTTGCATGATCTCGATGCCCGCCTGGGCAGCCAGGGGCTGGGACGCGGCGACCATGCCTCGACGGGCGAAAACGCTTTGGCGTTGCGACGGATAAGGGTATTCGTGGGCAGAAAATTTCAGCATGGCGAAGGCTCTTCGATACAGAATTCAGTGGCCGGGAAAGGTCATAGCACGCGACTGAGAAAAGCCCGGGTACGAGGATGGACGGGGTGACAGAAAATCTGCTCCGGCGGCCCCTGCTCGATGAGCTCGCCCTGGTCCAGGACCACCACACGGTCGGCCACTTCCCGGGCAAAGCCCATTTCATGGGTCACCACGACCATGGTCATCCCCTCCTCGGCCAGCTCCTTCATCACGTGCAACACCTCGCCGACGGTCTCCGGGTCGAGGGCGCTGGTGGGTTCATCGAACAACATGGCCTGGGGTTTCATGGCCAGGGCCCGGGCAATCGCCACCCGCTGTTGCTGGCCGCCGGAAAGCATCGACGGGTAGTGATCGGCCTTGTCCGCCAGGCCGACCCGCTCCAGCAGGCCGCGGGCCTGCTCCAGCGCTGCGGTGCGGGTCACGCCAAGCACCTGGATCGGCGCCTCGATGATGTTCTCCAGGGCCGTCATGTGAGGAAACAGGTTGAAGCGTTGGAAGACCATGCCGATGTCCCGCCGCTGCCGGGCGATGTTGCGCTCCGACTCACGCACCAGGCTGCCGTCGGCCCGCTCGCGATAGCCCATGGCCCGGCCGTTGACGCGGATACGCCCGCCCTGGATGTCCTCCAGCAAGTTGATGCAACGGATGAAGGTGGTCTTGCCGGAGCCCGAAGCGCCGATCAGCACCACCACTTCGCCGCGCCGCACTTGCAGGGAAATGCCCTTGAGAATCTGCAGCTCGCCGAAGGACTTGTGCACGTCCAGCGCCTCGATAATCAGCTCTTCGCTTTTATGCGCCATGGTTAACGTGCCCTCAGCAGGTTCAGGGTGCTGCGACCGAACATCCGCGTCGACGCCGGCGGTGGCGACGAAGGCCGGTCCGATTGGCCGAAACGGGCCTCCAGCCAGCGCTGGAAAAAGCCCCACAACGTGGTCAGCAACAGGAAGTAGATCGCCACCACCAGATACAGTTCGAACACCCGGAACGTCGCCGAGGTGACCATCTGGGTACTGAGCAACAATTCCTGTACGCCGATCACGCTGACCAGCGTGGTGTTCTTGAGCATCACGTTGAACTCGTTGCCCAGCGGCGGAACGATGACCCGCAACGCCTGGGGCAGCACAATGCGGCGCATCAGTTTGGCGAAGGTCATGCCCAGCGAGCGCCCGGCCTCGTATTGGCCCTTGTCCACCGCACCGATGCCGGCGCGGATGATCTCGGCCATGTAGGCCCCCTCGTTGAGGCCCAGGGCAATGATCGCCGCCTGGATATTGCCGGGGATCACCAGGCCGAACAGGTCGATGTCTTCGAAGCGGAAAATCCCGCCGGCGGCCAGCGCGGTATAGAGAAAGACGATCTGCACCAGCAACGGTGTGCCGCGCATCAGCCACACGTAAAAGCGCACTGGCAAATGCAGTAATGGGTTGCTCGACAACCGCAGCAACGCGGCGGCCAGCCCGAGGGCGCAGCCCAGCAGCATCGCCAGCACACTGATCAGGCAGGTCAGCCAGAGCCCGGTGAGGTACACCCCACTGGGCTGCAGCAGGTACTGCCAGAACACATCCCAATTGAAATTCATCGGTGGTTCACCTCAATCAAGTGTGTCACTGGCGACATGCCATTTGCCAAGCAACTGGGTGTAGCTGCCGTCGCTGCGCATATCGCCGATCACCTGCTGCACGGCAGCGGTCAGTTGCGGATCGTCCTTGCGAATGCCCAGGCCGGTGAGAATCCGGCTGAAGGCCGGCACGCCCTCCTCGAACAGGTCGGGCGCCATGGCCGCGTAGTAACCAGCGGTTTCCACGGTGGTGCCATAGGCGTCGACCTGGCTGATGCGCAGGGCCTGGAAGGCATCGGTGTCCGTGTTGTAGACCACCAGCTTCATCGCCGGCTTGCCGGCCTTGGCCAGGGTTTCGTTTTCGGCGTCGAGCAGGGTCTTGATGGTGGAACCGTTGAGCACCGCGACCTTGTGCCCGGAGAGATCCGGCAGTGTCTTGAGGCCCTTCGGATTGCCCTTGGGCACCACCACCGCCTGGCTGGAATACATGTAGTTGACGATGTCGATCACCTCGCGGCGCTCGGGCTTGTCGAACAGCTGATCGACAATCATGTCGCACTGGCGGGCCAGCAATGCGGGGAGCAATCCGGAAAAGGGAATGACCCGCCACTCCACCTTCTTGTCACCCAGGCGCTTGGCGATTTCCAGCCCCAGGTCCACGGTCAATCCCTTGGGTTTCTGCGCCTCATCGAAAGACACCAGCGGCGGCGAATCCATGCCTGAGCAGTAGACGAGTTTGTCGACCTTGAGCAAGCGCTCCGGGACAACGGGCGCGGCAACCGCCCACTGCGCACAGACACCCAAGGATAAAGCGGCAACCAACAGGCGAGGCTTATGCATGACCAGACACTCCAGTTCAGTAAGTAACGGGCAGTACTCAAAGTCAGAACACGGGCAGGTCTAATCTCCTGCTCTCGTTATTTTTTCGATTGCAGGAACTCGATCAATTCAGGAACGGTGCCCTCGATGTGCGCACGCACCACCGCCTCGGCCTTCCCGGCATCGCCCGCACGCAGGGCGTCGAGGATCAGCATGTGCTCCTGGCGCGCACTCAGGGGCTTTTCCACATGCTGCAACCACAGGCGCATGGGCGCTTCGATCAAGGAATACAGCGCGCTGATCTGCTTGAGCAATCGCGGACGACCGCTGAGGCTGCACAGGTATTCATGGAACGCGCGATGGCGGCTGACCCACTCGGCGCTTTCCTCGCGGTAATCGTCCATCTCGTCCAGCAGTCGCTCCAAGGCAGCCAACTGGCGCTCGCCAATTCTGGCTGTCGCGACACGAACTGCCAGGCCTTCCAGAGCGCTGCGCATCTCGAAGACTTCGTGCAACTCGTCGATGTCCAGGCCGCTGACAATCGCCCCGCGATTGGGTCGCAGGGTCACCAGGCCCTGGGCATCCAGACGACGGAAGGCTTCGCGCACCGGCATCCGGCTCATGCCGATCTCGTTGGCAATGTCCTCGGCAATCAGCCGGTCGCCTTTGCGTAACCGACCGCCACAAATGGCATCGAGCAGGAAGTTGTAGGCCTCCTCCTCGGCGGTCATCGGTGGGCGTTCAGCGTAAGTCGGGGCAAATTGCATGGCAGCACCTTCTGCATTTTTGTATCCAATTATCCACGGATTCAAGAAAGCAGAATGCGTGCCAAGCTCTCCCATGATCATGCAAGCGTTTGATTTGAAGGAATTTTCAGCGAAAACGACTGCCTGCCTGAAACCTTGGATCGCACACGTGTGCTACCAAATAGCTCAGCGACTGCCTGTTATGGGTGCACGAGGGCGCTTCGGTAACACCGCAATGCCAGTTACCCAAGGATTTGTAAGATTAATTGTGGCGAGGGGATTTAGCGAAACGTCGCACCGCCCCGCCGGGCTGCGCAGCAGCCCCAAAAAAGGCCGAATGCAGCCAACCTGGCACATTGCGGTGGCTGGGTTCAGGGCCGCTTCGCGGCCCAGCGGGGCGGTGCGACGTTTCGCTAAATCCCCTCACCACAGATTTCACTGCGCATTTGGAGCCCATCATGCAGGTGCCCTGGGTGTATCCGAGGGTGACTCGCCAAACAGCGCCCGGTAATGGGCCGCAAAATGACTCAGGTGGAAAAACCCCATCGCCACAGCGATTTCACTGACGTTCAGCGCGGCCGCACGGGTCGTGATCAAACGCCGGCGCACGGCATTGAGCCGCAGGTTGCGCAGGTACTCCACCGGGCGCATCCCGGTGACCGCCTGGAAACTGTTCTGCAGGGTCCTGCGGCTTACCCGCAATTGCTCGCACAAATCAAGGATGCTCAAGGGCACCTCTGCGCTGGCGACGACCAGCTCTTGGCAACGCTTGACCAGATAGGCACTGACGGCAAAATTGCCGCGCCGGCCACGCACCTCGTCCGAAGCGTGACTGAACAGATCGAGAAAGGCGTTGAGCAGGACGTCTTCGAGGATTTTTTCCGAGGCCGGATTGACCGCGTCCGCCTGTTCCAAAAGGTGACGGAACAGTGGGTGGATCCTTTGCTGCACGCGGCGCAGCACCGCCTCATCCACGCTGACCTGGGACACGCTTTTCAAACGCTTGAGCTGCTCGCTCGACAGTTCGTAGGCCGCCAGCTTGGCGAACCGCACCGTGTCGACATTGGCCGCAAAGAAGTGCATGCCTTCCGGAGCGTGCAAGACGAAGTCCTCGCCATCGCGCAACAACACGACGCTGTGGGCGCCTACCTGGTGCCCCTGGACCACCGGCGCACCGCCCAGCGACATGGCGATGCACAATCGCCCTTTTGGCGCGCAACCGTGCTGCACCACGCGTTTATCCAGCACCTCCTGGAAAATCTGGAAACGTTCGGCGCACACCTGGCGCAGCTCACTGGAAAGGCAGCCACGCCCGAGCTGGTCATAGACCTGTTGCCAGCCCAGGATCGAACCGGCGTGTTGTTGAGGATCATTGAAGGTACGGACTTCGGCGAACATGATCGTTGGTCCTCGGTGGCGCTGCGTTTATTGCCTGGTAAGGTTGCTCAAGGACATCTGAACCCCGTGGCGAGGGAGCTTGCTCCCGCTGGGCTGCGCAGCAGACCCATTTTTGTGAGCGCTTCGCACTCAAGCGGGAGCAAGCTCCCTCGCCACGGGTTCGGCGTTTCCTTGAGTGAACGGTGCTTACTGCCGGAAAACCAAAGCCAGTTCCATGCCAAGCATGTACAACCGGTACTCGCCAGCCTTGATGTCCAGAGGTGCCAATAAAGATCCGGACAACACCACCTGGCCCTCTTCAATGCACTGCCCGTCGGCCAGCAAGCGCCGCACCAACCAGCACAGGTTGGCCTGGGGCATGTCCTCGCGCGCCTGGGCATTGCCCTCGCCACAAGGCACCCCATCGCACGCCAGGCGATAATCCACGTGGGCCAATTGCTCGGGATGGAACCTGACCCGCGAACCCAGGCAATACAGCGCCGCGGCGGCATTGTCGGCAAGAAACCCGCCGACGCCGAAACGCCAGCCCTGCCAGCGACTATCGGCAATTTCGAAGGCTGGCGCGACCTCGGACACGGCGGCGAGGATGTCCTCGTCGCTGTAGAAACCGGGCACCAGCGTACGTCCCAGGACAAACGCCAGCTCGATTTCCAGCTTGGGCTGGATCAGCCGTGCCAGGGGTATCGTGTTGCCGGGTTCCACAGCCATGGCATCGGTCAGCGCACCCAATACCGGTTCATCAATACCGAAACGGTCCTGGGCGGCGCGGCCGGCGAAGGCCACCTTCCACCCAGTCAACCGCTCACCCGCGACCTGGCGCCGGCGCAATGCCTCGCGCTGCAAGGTGTAGCCGGTCGGCAGGTCGACGGCCTCTGGTTCCAACGAAGGCAAGGCGTGCACGGCCTGCGCGGCATCGTGAAGCCGAACCAACAGATGATCTTCGCGGCTCATGAGAGTTGCTCCGCCAGTTTGCGCAAGACGCCTTCGAGCCGCTCGGGTGTGGTAATCGCGGCAACGAACCGATCCGGCCGCACCACCACAACGCAGTCACGCACCTTGGCAAACCATTCGCCCAAGCGGTTATCGACGTCCTCGACGCAAATGGCGCCGCTGGCGGACAAGGGTTGGTTATGCCCCACGCCACTGCGCGAGCGATTGATCTGGATGAAACGCGTCTCCCAGCGCGCCCACCAGGCGGCGGTTTGCTTGCTGAGCTGTTCACTCGGATTGACCCGATACCCCAGCACCGCATAGGAATGCCCCAGCACGTCGTCCAGGCGCCGGCGCTGACCCTGGGCGTCCTCGACAGACGGCTGGATGAACAATTGCCCGACCAGATCATCCTCATGCAGCTCGGCACGCTCGTGATGAACCAGGCCTTTGGTGATGGTCGCCTTGGGTTTGAACTTGAATTCCAGCAAGTGCGAGCGCAGGTTGTCGACGCTGTTGACGGCCTGGAACAACCAGTCCCGCACACCGGCCATCAACGGGTTGGTCAGCCCCAGCACTGCACCCATGTTGTCGGCCAACGCGATGAGGTCGGTCGCATGCCCACGGCGCTCCTGATCGTAGCTGGCAAGAATCGCCGGCGACGCCCGACCTTGGAGGATCGCGGCAAGCTTCCAGGTGACGTTGGCGACATCACGCAAGCCCGAATTGAGCCCCTGCCCGGCCCAGGGCGGGGAAATATGCGCCGCATCGCCCACCAATGCCACACGGCCCTGGACAAAGCGCGCCGCGACCCGGGAGTTATGGGTGTAGGCGCGGATCCGGATGATTTCCAATTGATCGACCGCATCGCCGATATGCCCACGGATCAAGTCCCGGATCGTCGCCTCTTCGCACATCCGGGTCTCGTCTTCGCCCTCCAGGAGCATGAATTCCCAGCGTCGTTGCTGGTACGGCAAGTAGATGCAGACGAAGGGTCGCTGAGGGTCGGCATGCAGGGCGGTATACGGTGCATCCAGGCTGTCGTTGGCCGTGTCGATCACCACCCATTTGCGCGGATGGGTCAGCCCCAGCAGTTCGATGCCGAGTTTCTTGCGCACGCTGGAACGTCCGCCATCGGCACCGATCACGTACTGTGCCTGCAATTGATAGAGCTCGCCCTGGGCATCGCGCACCTGCAAGGTCACGCCCTCGGCATCCTGCTCCAGATCGAGCATTTCATGGCCCTGGCGCAGCTCGACACTGGCGTGCTTGCCCAATTGCTCGCGCAATGTGGTTTCCAGCAACTGTTGCATGAAGATGTTGCGCATCGGCCAGCCATAGTGAGCCGTGCTCGGCTTGACCTCGGCAAAACAGACGCCTCGCGCATTGTAGTAACGCAAGGGCACGTTGCAGATCATGTCGCGCGCGGCCAACTCGGCGATGCCGATGCCCTGCAACACCCGCAGCGCCTCGTCATCCATGCCCACCGCGCGCGGATACGGCAGGACGCCGTCAGCCAATTCAAGGACGATGCAGTCGATGCCGTACAGCCCCATGTAATGAGCGGCCGTGATCCCGTTGGGGCCGCCGCCCACGATGACAACCTGGGTTTTCTCCTGCTTCATCGCTATTCACCGCTTTGTTGTTGTGGTTGTAGGCATTGGTCGTGCAAGTAGTCCATGACGACAAGGTTGAACGTGTCCTCCTGATCGTCATGGACATAATGGCTGGCGTCGGCGATTTGCGCTGTATGCACGCGCGGATTGGCCTCCTTCATCGCCTCCAGGGTCGCCTCGGGCAGAAAATCGGAGCGCGCGCCCCGGATGAACAGCGTCGGGCAATCCAGCGCCCGGACCGCCGGCCACAGATCGGTCGGGGTGATGCTCAGGCGCGCCTGGGCAATGCCGGCCTGATCATGGCGCCAGCCGATGCCTGCCGGGGTTTCCTTCATCGAATGGGTCAACCTGGACGCCAGCCCCTCGGCGGACAGACCGGGACGTGAGCGGCGCCAGAATTGCGCGGCACTTTCCCAGTCGGGAAACGACAGGGGCGTCTGGCTCATTTCGCGACGGATGCGCTCGGCACCGTCGCCGTTGATCGACGAGCCGGGGCCAATGTCTTCGATCACCAGGGCTTGCAGGCGTCCAGGATTGAGCCGGGCATACTCCAGCGCATTGGTGCCGCCGAGGGAATGCCCCACCAGCACGAAACGCTCCAGCCCCAGGTGCTTGACCCAATCGTCCAGATCGCTGACATAGGCTTCGGTCCGGTAGCTGGAAGCCTCTGCCCAGTCGCTGTCGCCACGGCCACGCTGGTCCAGGGCATGGCAGCAGAATTGCTCGCCCAACGCATCGGCCAAGGACGCCCAGGTCTGGGCATAGGCCCGCAGCCCATGCAGCAACAGCACGGGAATGCCTGACGCGTTGCCCCACGACAAGTAGTGCAGGCGCATTCCCGAACGATTGGTGAAGAACTGGCTGTTTGCAGACATTCGTTGGCTTCCCACGTCAGCGCACCTCAATACAGGCCGTCATTGCCCTTGACGTCAGCGGCCTGGAGGCCACCCAGGCGTGCGTGCAAACGCCCGCGCGTGGCGAAGGCCCAGATGATGATCAACTCGTCGGCCGAGGGACCATCACCGAACGTCAGGGAAATACTGTCGTAATGGGAGCGGACATACAGCGCGTCCTTGTGGGCCAGCGGCACGTCGATGGTCACGCCAGGCCCGCCACGTTTGCCGGTGGAAGGCACCCAGGACTTGCCACCGCCCAATGCGACACGGATCGGATCCGCCGCCGGATTGGTCAGCAATGCATTGCCGTGCTCATACTCGCCCTGGCTGCCCACCAGGCACGCCTTGCCGTAGCTGACAATCTCATGCTCGCCGGCCAAGGCTTGGATACGCCGACCAAACTCCTGGCCGAGCAAGGGTGACGGTTCTATCAACTCGGCCAGGCTTTCGCTGAAACGTCCGGCGTAAGGGTTGGCGATCACCGCCCCAATGGCGTACTTGAACAGCGGCTCGCCATCGGCCAACTGGCCGGTTTCGTTGGCCAGGGTTTCCTCGACGAAGGTGTACCATTTGCGGATGTGGTAACTGGCGAAATTCGCGGTTTTCATCAGACTTGCCTCTTTAAAGTGGGTCGAGATCGAAATGCCGGCTGGGGGCCCCAGCGGCCTTGAAGCGGGCCTTGCCGCGCTCGTCGTCATGTTCGGATTCGAGGAAGAATTCCAGGCGATTGCCGTCGGGGTCGTTGAAATACACGCCGTTGCCGATTTCGTGGTCGGTGATCTTCACCACCTCGACGCCCTTGTTCAGCAACATGCCGTAGAGCTTGCGCAGGGTGGTCATGTCGCCCGCAATCTCCAGCCCGTAGTGCTGCAGCCCCAGGCCGCCCTGGTGGGCCCCGGGTGCTGCGCGCAGCAAAGCGATGTCGTGGTGCTTGGCACCGAAGGCCATCATGATCCAGCTTTCACCCCGGGCGCTTTCATGCATGCCCAGCACATCGGCGTACCAACGCGCCGACACTTCCGGGTCGCTCACGGATAGCGACAGGTGAGTACGAACGACTTCGACTTTCATCGCGCGATACCTCAGTTCTTCTTGATGATGGATTGATGCCCGGACTTGATTTGCGCCACGGCGGGCGTCCAGAGCACATCAGCGATTTCACTGAATTCACGCCACTGCTTCTGCCAGCCGTCACCGCCATTCTCGGAAGTGAACAGATGCCCGTACTTGGTACCGGCGACAATCTGGCGAGGGTCGGCAGGGTTCAAGGCAATCGCCCAGACACAGGAGTTGGGCTGTTGTGGCAGCGGCAGCACTTCCCAACGGAGGGCGGCATCCCGGGACACCAGGACCTTGCTGGTCGTGCCTGGAGTGCCGTCGGAGATGCTCAGGTAGAGCGTGTCCTCGCTGCCCAACGGTGCATTCATGGCGCGTACGTAGTACAGGCCGAAGGCTTCCCGGGCGACGATGCCGGTCCAGGTCTGCCCCTCGTCGAGGCTGCGGTAAACGGCGTTGACGCACACCACGACGATGACCTTTTGCCCATGGTTGGGCAGGACGACGATGTTGTGCACGTCCGAGTTGTAGTCCCACAGCAGGCGGTCATCGACGCGTGTCCAGCTCTCGCCACCGTCACGGCTGTGGAACAGCCCGCCCTCTTCCAGGCCGAACCAGAGCTGGTTGCGATCCGTCGGATCGTAGGCGAAGGCCAGCAAGCGTGGACGACTGACGCCGTCGCAGAACTCCGGGATCTCCACGGGGGCACGATCCCAGTGCTGGCCACCGTCGAGGGTGCGCCACAGCACGGCGCGCGACGGTGCACCGGTGCCGACGAAAATGCGCTGTGCATCCTGTGGGTCCACGGCCACTTTCCAGACGGTCTGCCCATTGAACGGCGAATCCACCCGCTGCCAATGGCCGCCGGTATCGCGGCTGATGCACAGGCCGATATCGGTACCGGCGTAAATCACCTCGGGCGTACCCGGATGGAAACTCAGGGATCGGCTGATCGCGTCGAATTCCAGGTCCTGGCCCAGGCCCAGGCGATGCCAGGTACGGCCATCGTCGGCACTGCGGATCACCGCTTGCCCGACGGTGGCGACCAAAAGGGTTCCGTTACTCATCACTGCTGCTCCTCAAATGAAGATGCCACGGGTCAAGCCGCCGTCGATGCCAATGGATTCCCCGGTCACGGCACCTGCCTTGGGGGAAGCGAGGAAACCGATCAGCCAGCCCATTTCAATGGGCGCCAAGGTGCGCCGGATCGGTGTCGCATCGATGTAGCCCTGCTCCACCTGCCCGGGCGTCTTGCCCTGCTTGATCCCTTCGCGCTCATACAGCTCCTGGATGTGCGGGGTGTCCACCACGCCGGGGTGGATCAGGTTGACGGTGATGCCGGAGGGGCCCAGTTGGTCGGAGAGTGTCTTGGTCATGTGGGCGATGGCCAGGTTACGCATGCCCGAGAGGACCTTGCTGCCACGCCCGGTCAGGCCACCGATATTGATGATGCGACCGAAGCCGCCGGCCTTCATGTGTGGGGTCACGGCCTTGGCGCAACGGAAATAGCCGATCACCTTGGTGTTGAGGTCCGAGAGCAATTCGTCGTCGCCGGCATGCTCGATGTCGTTGCGCACCACACCGGACGGTGCCGCGGCGCCATTGACCAGGATGTCGATGCGACCAAAGTGCTTGTGGGCAGCCTCGACCATGTCGGACACCGCCGACATCTGGTTGGTGTCACAAAACAGCGGCAGCACCTCGTTGCCGGTCTGCGCGGTGATTTCCTCGGCGGCTTGCTGGAGAAACTCCATCCGCCGTGCGCAGATCACCACCTTGCAACCTTCCTGGGACAGAAAGCGCGCGACTTCCTTGCCGATGCCCATGCCACCGCCAGTGACGATCGCCACGCGGCCTTGTAATTCCAGATCCATAGCAGTTCCTCTTGTGATTGTTCGGCTCAGGCGAGATCGACGAAGACACTCTTGGTTTCGGTGTAGGCATCGATCACGTTCTTACTCATTTCCCGGCCCCAGCCGGATTGCTTGTAGCCACCAAATGGCGAGGCCGGGTCGACGACGTTCCAGCAGTTGATCCACACCGAGCCAGCCTTCAACTGGGCGGCCACGCGATGGGCGGAGCGTAAGTCACGGGTCCAGAGACCCGCCGCCAGGCCGTAAGGCGAGTCGTTGGCGCGCAGCACCAGTTCATCGATCTCGGTCCAGCTCATCACGGTCAGTACCGGGCCGAAGATTTCCTCCCGGGCGACACAGGCGCGCTCGGCGCGGTCGAGAAACACGCTGGGCCGGATGAAGTGGCCGCGCTCCAGGTGGGCCGGGCGGTCACCGCCGCAGATCAGTTCGGCGCCCTCTTCCTGGCCCCGTTGCAGGTAGCCGCGCACCGTGCCCAATTGCCGGGCCGAGACCAGCGGGCCCATGCTGCTGGCCGGATTCAGGCCCGGCCCCAACACATGGGCGGCCGCGTGGCGCTGGAGTTCTTCAAGCACCTGATCGAGGACGCTGGCGTGCACGTACAGACGCGATCCGGCGGTGCAGACCTGGCCCTGGTTGTAGAAAATGCCGTCGGCGGCGCCCTTGGCGGCACGGGCGATATCGGCGTCCGGAAGAATGATGTTGGGGGACTTGCCACCCAGCTCCAGGGAGACCTTTTTCATGTTGCCGGTGGCCGCCTGGGCGATCAGTCGCCCCACCTGGGTCGAACCGGTGAAGGCGATCTTGTCCACGTCCGGGTGCTGGGCCAGCGGAGCGCCGGTATGCGCACCGAGGCCGGTGAGCAGGTTGACCACCCCAGCCGGGAAACCGGCGGCCTCGATCAATTGCACCAGGCGAATCGCAACCAGAGGCGTCTGCTCGGCGGGCTTGAGCACCGCGACACAACCGGTCGCCAGCGCCGGGCCAAGCTTCCACACGCACATGGTCAGCGGGAAGTTCCACGGCACAATCAAGGCGCAGACACCCACCGGCTCACGCAAGGTGTAGTTGAGCATCGGCGCGCCACTGGAAGGCGATACCGGCAGCGTGCTGCCTTCGATCTTGGTCGGCCAGCCAGCGAAATAACGAATGATATTGGCCGCACTGGCCGCTTCGCCCCGGGCCGCGCCGATCGGCTTGCCGTTTTCCAGGGTGATCAGTTGCGCCAGCTCTTCGCGATGCTGGTCGAGCAGTTCCGCCAGGCGAAACAGCAACAACCCGCGCTGCGCCGGTGAGTGCTGCGCCCAAGGCCCGGTGAAGGCCGCGCGGGCGGCAGCGACGGCGGCATCCACGTCACGTGCACCGCCTTCGGCGACTTCCGCCAGGGTGTGCTCAGTGGCCGGGTTTTCCACGGCAAACCGACGGCCGTTGGCGGCATCCTGCCAGGTGCCGCCGATAAACAGGCGCCCGGGCAGCGACAGGAACTTCTCGACCGCTGGTAACAATTGAATCGGGCTCATATCCGCTCCTTCACAGTGCCATTTCAATCAGGCAAGGACCGCCATCGGCCTTGGCGTTGGCCAGGGCGCGCTGCAACTCACCGTTGGTGTGCACGGTGCTGGCCGGCAATCCGTAACCCTTGGCCAAGGCCTTCCAATCGATGCGCGGACGGTCCAGCACCGTCAGGCTCAGGGCCTCGGGGCCCAGCTCGGTCATGCCGAAGCGGCGCAACTCGTTCTGCAGGATGGCGTAGCGGTGGTTGGCCGCGATCAGGATCACTACCGGCAGTTGCTCGCGGGCGATGCTCCACAAGGTCTGGATGGTGTACTGGGCACTGCCGTCCGATTGCAGGCAGAAGACGCGGTTGCCGCGCTCGGCCATGGCGGCGCCAAAGCCCACCGGGATGCCCTGGCCGATGGCCCCACCGGTGTTGGTCAAGACCCGATGCCGTGCGGCATGGGCCGACGCGGTGAAGAATGGATAGCCGCACGTCCCGCCTTCCACCGAAACGATGCAGTCGTCCGGCAGCGATGCGGCCAGCACCTGCCCCACGGACTGCGGGGTCAACGTAGCGTCGCCTGGCGGCAGTTCGATACCGGTTGGCGTTGGCACATAAGCCGGCGCTTCAAGCGCATCGGCAAGTGCAGTGAGCGCGCCGGCAACATCGTCCCCTACTTGCGCCAGGCAGAGCAGGCGTTCACGTTCGGCCAGGCGAGAAGCGATGCCTTCGTAGCCGAAATAACTGATCGGGTCCGGCACGCCGGCGCACACCACCGCGTCGTACTGGTCAAGGATCTCAATGGCCACTTCGGGGAAGTACGGCAGGCGATCCAGGTCAGGCAAACCACCGCCGCGATAGCTCAGGCGCGGAAAGGTTTCGGCGAACAGGCGTACGCCCGGCAACTGAGCCAGGCGCCCCGCCGCTTCGAGTCCGGCGACGGACAAGCCTTGGTCGCCAACGATAAACACCAGGCGCTGGCCATCACGCAGGGCCTGGGCGACCGCCTCGATCCGGTCACCGGCAAAACGGCGAACCGGGGCCTGCAATGCCGCGAAGGCTTTCTCGTGCCGCACCGTGTTGGCTTGCAGGTCCATCGGAAGAATCAGGCTGGCGATCTGCCCGTTGGCTTGCCAAGCGGCACGCACTGCCTCTTGGAAATCTTCGCCAACACCCGATGCGGTGCGCGATGTGCGCACCCACCCGGAAACACTCCCGGCCAGCGCCTGGATATCACTGGCCAGTGGCGGATCGTAATTGACGTGCCATGACGCGTGATCGCCGATGACGTTGACGATCGGGGTGTTGGCGCGACGCGCGTTGTGCAGGTTGGCAATGCCATTGGCAAAGCCTGGCCCCAGGTGAGTCAGGGTCATCGCCGGCTTGCCGGCAATCCGGCCGTAGCCGTCCGCAGCACCGGTGCACACCCCTTCGAACAAGGACAACACCGGCTTGAGGGCTGGCGCACTGGCCATGGCTGCCACCAGGGGGATTTCAGTCGTTCCGGGATTGGCGAAGCAGTATTCGATACCGCTCGCCACCGCCGCTTTCACTATCAGTTGCGCACCATTCATTTCCAGCCCTCTTGATCGAGCGTTTGCAGTGGCTGAGATTTATCACACAGAAAAACCCTTCACTCAAGTATTTTTACATACAAAAGCTCTTATTTTGAGATTTATGCAAAATAACAACTCGAATACCACCTTCAATATGTTTGTTTTTCTCAAGCACTGGCGTATCGTGGCGACGCCCTGTTCGCCGAACGAGCGGGCTTTTCATCATCGGCGCACCTACCTATAGTGCTCACCCAACGACCACCTACGCGCCATTCCCCCCTTTAGGAGCGAAATGAGCAGTCTGAGCAAAATGCTGAGTGTGCTGGACCTGTTCGGCCCGGAAACGCTGAAGATCGACCCCGACACCATTGCCGAGCGCATGGGCCTGTCACGGGCGACTGTGTACCGCTACGTCAAGGATTTGTGTGATGCGGGCCTGCTGGTCAGGGTCGATGCCGGCAGCTACGGCCTGGGGCCACGCATCATTGAGCTGGACTGGATGATGCGGCAGTACGACCCGATCCTCGTGGCAGGCCGCGAGTTGATGCACGAGCTGTCCGACGCCACTGGCCTGGCGGTATTCGCCAGCGTTTTTTACGACGGCCGCATCATCAACACCTACATCGCCGAACCCAGTGACACCTACCAGTTCGCATTCGGCCGCGGCCAACCACTGCCGTTTTTTCGCGGTGCGCAATCCAAGGTATTGATCGCCTTCCAGAAGGGTCGGCGCCTGCAACGCCTGTTCGAAGAACACCTGGCCAACGACCCCGACAGCGGCCATGACTGGGCAAGCTTTTCCAAAGCAGCGAAAAAGATCCGCAAGGATGGCTATTGCATGACCCACGATGAACTCAACCTGGGCCTCACCGGTATCGCGGCGCCGATCGTCAACCCCGAGCTCGACGAGGTGGTGGGCAGCCTTTCAGCCGTCGGCAGCACCGACAGCTTCAAACTGCTGCGCCAGGAAACCGTGATTGAAATGGTGATGGACACCACCCGGCGGATTGCCGAGCGGATGCAACATCCGCCTGCTGTCAGCTAGACAACAGGGACACTGCTCACTCAATAAAAACGCTCCCCTGTGGCGAGGGGATTTATCCCCGTTGGACTGCGCAGCAGTCCTAAAAGCTAAACAACTCGGTGTGTCAGATAGATTGAGTTGACTTGTATGGGGGGCTGCTGCGCAGCCCAACGGGGATAAATCCCCTCGCCACAGGGTTTATCGAACCACTCCTGCCTCAGAACGGCACGGCCACCGTCACCTGGCTGTACACGTTGGTACCATTGCCCGCCACTTGATTGCCCCCGGTCGTTGCATCCCGATCCGGCTTGTAGAGGCCGATCAGCGGGGTGACGATCAAATGCTCGTTGACGGCCCACTCGGCATACAGATCCAGCTCACGGGCATCCAGGTTCAGGCCGTTGTCTTTACGCACAGTGTTGTAATCGAAGTACAACGCACCGAGGGTCAGGTTCTCCAGCGGCTTGGCGGTCAGGCCGACATGATGAATGCCCGTGTTGCTGTTGAAGGGCCCGGCATAATTGCCCGCGACTTCACCCTGGAACCACGTGCCATAACCCGTGCTCTGCCCGGTGAACAGCGAATCCCACTTCTGCGAATAGCGGCTGTAGCGGTACGTCAGCTTGGGTGCCCAGGCGAGATCGGCAAAGGTGTAGCCGGCCTCGGCGTACCAGGCGTTCTGCGGGCCGGCGTCCTTGTCCTGCCAGGCGTATTCGAATGCCAGGCTGGCGTTCTCGATGCCCGCGTCGCCTTCACCACGGACGCTGTAGACGTCCATGCCCTTGCGTTGCTTCTGGAAATCGCTGGCCCACTGCTCGTTCACGTCGAGGCCATGTATCCAGGTCAGCCCCAACGTGCCCGCCTTGGCGGTGTAATCGAGCGTGCCGGCGGCCAGTTCGGTTTCGGCCTGGGCACGGTTGTCGGACTTGAGCCACACCACGCTGCCATGCAGCCCCTCCTGCCCGCCCAGACGTAATACGGCGGTTTGATCGAATGCATGCCGGGCAGCCAGGTAATAGGCGCCACCGCGATTCAAGCGACCATCGGCAGGCCCCTTGCCCAGGTTCGGCCCGTCATCGTTGATCAAGAATCCCCTGCCCAGCTTGACCACCTGGCGGCCGCCGGAGATATCGACACCGTCCTGCCCCAACACAGGGAACAGATCGGCGGAACGCCAACCCAGGTAAGCGTCTTCGATCTTCGTCGTGCGCTCGCTGCCCAGCGTATTGCCGGCCGCGTCGCCGTCGCCCCAAGTGGCGGAACTGACCAGGCTGAACGCCCCGTAGGCGGTGCCATGGCCGGCCAGGCCCTGGTCGCCGCTGACGCCATACTTGATAAAGCCTTCGCGCCAGGTTGAACCGCCGGGCCTGCCGTCGTAGTTCTTGCGGCTGTTGAAATGGCCGAACACCGCCAGCATGTCGGCATTGAGGTGAGTGTCGTCATCGGCATACAACTCATAGGCCTGGACCTGACTCGCAGCGCAGAGCGCCAGCGTACAGGCAAGGCCACTGCCGAAAAATTCCATACGCGACAGGTTCCGCATGGCTGGAGCTCCTTGTGGTGCGCCTTCGAAGGCTGTCTTTATATTCAGGAGCCGGCGCAGCACGCTGCGCCGGCGGGTCGGGCTAGCGGCAATCGGCGAGCGCGCCGTCCAACGCAGCGACCATCATGGCGGCCTCGTCGGAGGTGAGAGTCAGCGGTGGCGACATCACGATTTTGTTGCCTATCGGGCGCACCAGTACGCCGGCGCGGCGCGCCTGCTCGGCGATGCGCGAGGCCAGGCCATTGGCCGGGTCCAGCGGCTCGCGGGTGGCCTTGTCCGCCACCAGGTCCACGGCGATCATCAAGCCCTTGCCACGCACTTCGCCCACCACCGCATAACGCTCGGTCAGCGGCTGCAGTTGCTCCAGCAATTGGGCACCGACTTTCCCGGCATTGCCCGGCAAGTCCTCGGCTTCGACGATGTCCAGCACCGCCAGGGCCGCCGCACACGCCGTCGGGTGACCGCTGTAGGTGTAGCCATGCATGATCACGCTGCTGAAACCCGGGCCATTCTCGATGGCATCGGCGATACGCTGGTTGAACACTGTGGCGCCCATGGGGATGTAGCCGGCGGTGATGCCCTTGGCCAGGCACAGCACGTCGGGCGCGACGCCCCAGCCCCGGCTGCCGAGCATGCAGCCGGTGCGGCCGAACCCCGTGACCACTTCATCGGCGATCAACAAGATGCCGTGGCGATCACAGACTTCACGCAGTCTCTTCCAGTAATGCGCCGGCGGCACGATCACGCCACCGGCACCTTGCACCGGCTCGGCGACCAACGCGGCAATGGTTTGCGAACCCAGCAGCGCGATCTGGTCTTCCAACTGGCGAATGCAGTGATCGGTCAACTCCTCCGGATCGCGGCAGTCCCAGGGGTTGCGGTACAGCCACGGCGTATCGAGCAGATGACAGCCCGCCAGCAGCGGCCCGTGGTTGTAGTGATACACGCCGTTGCCGCCCACGGAGGTGCCGCCCATGTGCACGCCATGGTAACCATTGCGCAATGACAGAAAGCGCGTGCGCCCTGGCTCGCCGCTGGCGATCCAGTATTGGCGGGCCATTTTCAGGGCCGTCTCGACCGCATCGGAACCGCCTGAACTGAACAACACCCGGGTCATGTTTTCCTGGGCGAACATCGACGTCAGCCGCTCAGCCAGGTCGAACACCCGCGGATGAGCGATGCCATCGAAGGTCTGGTAATAAGCCAGTTCGTCCAGTTGCGCGGCAATGGCTGCCTTCACTGAAGCCCGGTTATGGCCCACGTTCACGTTCCACAAGCCGCCGACACCATCGAGCATGCGATGGCCGTCGATATCGGTGATGTAGTTACCGTCGCCACGGGCGATGATCAACGTCTTGGACCGGTTCGCCGGCGCCGAAGAACTCATCGGGTGCCAGAATTTTTTTTGTGCTGTCTTGTATTGCTCGTACATGGTTGTACTCCTCACTCTGTTTCACGCTTGCGTACGTACAGCAGTTGCTGGCCGGTGAACTCCAGCAACCCTTCAAGGCCGAACTCGACGCCGAACCCGGACATCTTGCTGCCGCCAAACGGCGTATTCGGCTGGATCTGCGCATGGCAGTTGACCCAGGCCATGCCACATTCCAGGCGACTGGCCAGGGCCTGTGCCTGCTCGCTGTCGCGGCCCCAGACCGATCCACCCAGGCCCATGTCGCCAGCATTGGCGCGACGCAGGACATCCTCGACATCCTGGTAGGCAATCAGCGGCAACACCGGACCGAACTGCTCCTCATCCACCAGGCGCTGCCCGTCGGTCACATCGGCGACCAGCGTCGGCGGATAGAAAAAGCCCGGGCGGTCCAGACGGGCACCGCCACACAACACACGCGCCCCCTGGGCACGGGCATCCGCCACCAGCTCCTCCACCAGCGCCAGCTGTTCGAGGTTCTGCACTGGGCCAAACGTAACCCCCGGCGCCAGGCCATCACCCACCACCTGACGCCGGGCGATCAGGGTCAGGGCCTCGGCAAAGTCCTCGTACTGGGATTGGTGGATATACAAGCGCTTGAGGGCGGCGCAGGTCTGCCCCATGTTCAGGAACGCGGCCTGGAAAATATCTTCGGCAACCGCCTCGACCGACGTGCCTGGCAGCACGATGGCGGCATCGTTGCCGCCCAGCTCCAGCGTCAGGCGCTTGAGGTTGCCGGCAGCGCCGCGCATCACGCTTTGGCCGGTGGCGGTGGAGCCGGTGAAGACAATCTTCTGGATGCCCGCGTGGGCAGTGATCGCGCTGCCGAAACCCTGTTCGCCGGTCACGCTATTGATCACGCCCCGAGGCACGTGGCGAGCGATGACTTCCACCAGGCGCAGGGTGCTCAAGGGGGTCAGGCTCGACGGTTTGCTGATCACGCAGTTGCCGGCCCGCAATGCCGGCATGATGTGCCAGACGGCGATCATGAAGGGCCAGTTCCAGGGCGTGATCGACGCAACGACGCCCAATGGCTTGCGGTGCAGTTCAATGCGCTGGCTCGGAGTCTGCTCCACCAACTCCACGGGGATCTGTTGTTCGGCGGCGTAACGCGTCCAGGCCACCGCGCCCATCACTTCGGAGAACGCCAGTTCCAGCGGCTTGCCCTGCTCCAGGACAATCAGCCGGGCCAATGCCTCGGCTTCCTGCTCGAGATCGACAGCGATGCTCAGCAGGCGTTGGCGGCGGTCTTCATGGGTGCTGTGTCGCCACTCGACAAAGGCCGACTGCGCCGCTTCGACAGCGAGGTCCAGCTGGGCCAGGGAACCGGCCGCGCAACGGGCGAACACGCTACCGGTCGCCGGATTGAGCACATCGAAGTGGCCGTTTTCGCCGTCGACCCGGGCCCCATTGATGAGCATTTGATAATCGTGCATAGCATCTTCCTTTCACGCGCTGCCGGACCGTCCCGAACGACAGCGCAGTTTTTTGTGTGGTTTGACGTGGTCGCGTGGCGCCCTAGAGCTTGTGGCTGCCCAACGCCATGAACCGCTCGGGCGAGGACTTGCGCAATCGGGCGGCGAGGAACACGCCGACGATCAGCGCGGCGGGAATGACGGCGCAAAGGCCGTAGGACAACAGTTGGCTGGCGCCGGTCAGCACGTCGAAATGAATCACCGCAAGGGCCAGGACCGCCAGCAATGCCAGGCACGAAAAGACCGGAAGAATCCGACCGCGCCAGAGCCCCAGCTTCAGCTCCGGATGAGCGCGAAAATAGACAAACACCGCCGCTGAGGTCAGCGCCATGAGCAGGATCACGCACAGCGTGGCCAGGTTGGAGAACCAAGCGAACAGCTGAAGGATCGGATCGGCGTCCAGCGCGGCGAAGATCAGTACCACCACCGCCGCGATCAGGCTTTGCAGGACCGAGCCCATGTGCGGACTCTGGTGCACGCGATGGGTGGTGCCCAACCGGCTGTGCAGCAAACCGTCACGGCCGATGGCATAGAAGTAACGAGCCGCGGCATTGTGAAACGCCAGCAGCCCGGCGTAGATGCTGACCATGAACAGCACGCGGATGACCTGGGTCAGGTGCGGGCCGACAAAGTGATCGGACATGCCGTAGATGAACGTCGTCGGATCCTGGAGCGCCTGCAGGGTCGGCACGATCTTGTCAGCCCCGACGCCGATCACCATCGCCCAGACCGACAGGGCATAGAAACCACCGATCAACAGCACCGAGCTGTAGGTAGCAATGGGAATCGTACGGTGCGGGTTCCTGGCCTCCTCGCCGTAGATGGTGGTGGCCTCGAAGCCGATGAATGCCGCGAAGCAGAACAGCAAGCCGATGGACGGCGTGCCGCTGAACACATGGCTGCGCTCGAACGAATCGAGATTGATGCCGCTGTCACCACCCGTCGTGAGAATGGCGAAATCCAGCGTCAGGATCGCCAGGTACTCAGCAATGACCACTACCGACAGCACCCGGGCCGACAGGTCGATCTTGCGATAACCGAGAATCGCGACACTCGCCATCGCCAGGAGCGAATAGGTCCACCAGGGCAAGTCCAGGCCAAAGACGCTGGCCATCGTGCCACTGACCACGCCACCGAACATGCCGTAGAGGCCAACCTGGAGAATGTTGTAGGCGAACATCGCCAGCACCCCCGCCGCCCCGCCGGCCAAGCCACCCAGGCCGCGGGAGGTGAAGGCATAGAAACCACCGGCGTTGGTCATGTGGCGGGACATGGCGGTGTAGCCCGCCGAAAACGCCAGTAACACCAACAAGGCCAAGATCAGCAATGCCGGTGTGCCAGCGCCGTTGCCCAGCATGATGCCAATGGGGAAACCGCCGGCGATGACGCTCAAGGGACTCGCCGCCGAAATCACAAAGAAGATGATGAAGCCGACACCCAAGGCGCCGCGTTTCAACTCCGTCGAGCTGCTGATCGGGAAAGATACGCTCATTGTTCTTGACCTTATTGTATGAGGCAGTTGTTGCTGGATCGGGGACAGCCAGCTTCGCCGACTTCCAAAAGCTTATTGTTCTGCTTGCACGCTGGATTCGATGCTAGGCCCTTGCCAAAACCCTTCGCTATCCCAAAACGGCAGCATCCAAAGCACTGCCCCAAAACAGGTCAGTCCTGTGGCGAGGGGATTTATCCCCGCTGGGCTGCGCAGCAGTCCTAAAAGCTAAACAACTCGGTGTGTCAGATAGATTGAGTTGGCTTGTATGGGGGGGCTGCTACGTAGCCCAACGGGGATAAATCCCCTCGCCACAGGGACGTCGTCGCCCAAAGTGACTCGCATTAGCCCCATGCCTGGTAAAGGCTGCCGATTCGGGATAACCGACAGGCGCTTGCTGCCGCAAGATAGCCTCGCCCGTCCTTCAAACCGTGCTGGGCACAGAACAATAAAAATCCCTAAGCGCAGGAAACTTCAGCATGTTTTTCGCTCGTCTCTCTATCCAATGGCGGATCACGCTCTTGAGTGGCCTGTGCCTGCTCGCCGTCGTCGGGGCACTGACCGGCGCTTCCCTGTATCAGAACCAGCAAGGTGCAACGCTGCTCAAGCAGCAAAGCAGTCAACTGCTGGGGCGCTCGGCCCTGGAAGGTTTGCAGGCTCAGGGCCTGGCCCACGGTCAACGGGTGGAACGCTTTTTCAGCGAAACGGCGATCTATGGGGAAGGTTTTGCCCAGCAGGTCCTGCAACTGCGCGCCCAAGCGTGGAGCGGGCGACTGACGCCAGGGCAACTGCGCCGGGACCTGATCGCCGCAACCCGCCAAGCCCTTCAGAACCGCGAAAAAGTCCTCGGTTTCTACGTGGTGCTGCTTCCCGACGCGCTGGTCGGTGAAGATAGCGGTTTCACTGGCCAACGCGATCTGGCCGGTAATGAAAAAGGTCGCTTTGCCCTATATTGGTCGCAAAGCCAACCCGGCCATTTGGTGCAGGAGGTGCTCAGCGAAGCCCAGATCAGCGCCAACACCGCACCACCGGGTAGCGAGCCGGCCAACGCCTGGTACGTCTGCCCGCAGACCCAGGGGCGCACCTGCGTGACAGAGCCCTACGCGATCGAGGTCGAAGGCCAGAAGACCTTGATGAGCAGCATCTCCATACCGTTGCTGGACCAGGGCAACGTCATCGGCGTGGTGGGCATGGACATCAGCCTCGATACCCTCCAGCAACTCGCCGCCAGCCTTGCCAACGACCTGTACCCCGGCCACAGCGAGATCAACATTCTTTCCCCATCAGGGCAAGTCGCCGGCCATAGCGGCACGGTTGACGGCATCTCCATCGACGTCCAGCAAGCCGTGCAAACCGTTCCCGCCAATACGCCCTGGCAATTGCAGATACGCGTGCCTGAGTCGCTTGTGCAAGCGCCGGCCCTGCAAATGCAGGCCCAGTTGGACGACAAGCGTCGCCAGTCCAATTGGTTCAACCTCAGCCTGGGCTTGCTCGCCAGTTGCCTGGGCCTATTGCTTATCTGGCTGACGGCCTACGGCGTCACACGCCCCTTGCTCAGGGTGGCGCACATGCTCGACGCCATTGTCGAGGGCGACGGCGATCTCACCCAACGCCTGCCCAACGACCGCTACGATGAATTGGGCCACCTGGCGAAGGGCTTCAACCGCTTTCTCGACAAATTGCAGCCCATTATCCGCGATATCCAGCAAGCGTCCCTGGACACCCGCGACACCGCCGATACGTCGGCGCAGGTGGCCCGGGAAGTCAGCGCAGGCATGCACACGCAGTACCGGGAAGTCGAGCTGGCCGCGACCGCCCTGCATGAAATGAGCACCAACGCCCAGGAAGTGGCCCGTCACTCCCACCAGGCGGCCGATGCCGCCAGCGTCGCCGAAAACGCTAGCCGATCGGGGCGTGAATTGTTCGCCAATGCGGTCACCAGTATCGACAGCCTCGACCGGCGCCTGGAGACCACGCTCGAGCAGGTGCAGGCGCTGGCCGGCAACAGTCAACACATCGGCCAGGTGCTGGACGTGATCTGCGCCATTGCCCAGCAGACCAACCTGCTGGCCTTGAATGCCGCCATCGAAGCGGCCAGGGCGGGGGAACAGGGACGCGGCTTCGCGGTGGTGGCTGACGAAGTCCGCCATTTGGCCAGTAACACCCAGAACTCGGCCGAGCAGATACGCACGGTGATCGAAGCGTTGCAACAGTTGAGCCAGGAAGTCGTGCACAGCACCCAACTGAGCCGCGAACAAGCCAGGGACAGCGTCGCCCAAGTCGAAAAGACCCAGGCGGCGTTGCAACACATCACCGACGCCGTGGAAGTGATCGAACACATGAACCAACAGATCGCCAGCGCCGCCCTGGAGCAAAGCGCTGTGGTCGAGGACATCAGCCATCGCGTCAGCGACATTCGCGCAATCAGCGAAACCTTGACCAGCCGGATGGAAGAAGCGTCGCAGGCGAGCCACTCGTTGCATGCCATGGCCAACCATCAACAGCAGTTGGTGGGGCATTTTCGGATCTAGTGGCCCCTGAAACAGACCACTGGGGTGCTTACACAATTTCACAGAGCGCCTACAAAGCTTCACCCCTGCCGTTGGCCTCGATCCCTACCATGGGCGGCTCAATAGTGGGGAAGCACCATGTCCAAGATTCCTTTCATCACATTGGGCCTGCTGGTCGGCGCGCTGCTGCTCAGTGGCTGTGATAGCGCCTCGCCCCCAGAAGCATCCTCCCCGCTGGCAAGCGTGCGTATCGAAACCGTTCAGGCCCGGCCACTGTCGATCAGCAACGAGCTGAGTGGCCGGATCGCCGCGCCGCGGGTAGCCGAAGTGCGGGCGCGGGTGGCCGGGGTAGTCTTGCAACAGGTATTTCGTGAAGGCCGCGACGTCAAACAGGGCGAACTGCTGTTTCGCATCGATCCGGCACCATTCAAGGCCGACCTGGACAGTGCCGAGGCGGCGTTGCGCAAGGCCGAGGCCAATGCGTTCCAGGCCCGTTTGCAGGCACAACGTTACGCCCAGTTGATCGATGACAAGGCGATCAGTGGCCAGGATTACGACAACGCCCGGGCCAGCGTGCGCCAGACCGCCGCCGACGTCGCTGCCAGCAAGGCCGCGGTGGAACGGGCGAAACTGAATCTGGGGTACGCCACGGTGACCGCGCCGATTTCCGGACGTATCGGTCGCGCCCTGGTGACGGAAGGTGCCTTGGTCGGGCAGAACGAAAGCACGCCGTTGGCGCTGATCCAACAACTGGACCCGATCCACGCCGACCTCACGCAATCGACCCGCGAACTCAACGACCTGCGCCGCGCCTTTCGCGCAGGGCTTTTGCAAGCGGTCGGCCAGGACCAGGCCAAGGCCACGTTGATTCAGGACGATGGCAGCCCCTATCCGCTGCCCGGCAAATTGCTGTTCACCGACCTCAGCGTCGACCCGAGCACCGGCCAGATCACCCTGCGCAGCGAATTCCCCAACCCCGACCTGGACCTGCTGCCCGGCAGCTTCATTCGCGTGCGCCTGGAACAGGCGGTCAACAGCCAGGGCATCACTGTGCCGCAACGGGCCATCCTGCGAGACAGCGCCGGAGTTGCCCAGGTGCTGCTGCTGGACGCCGAACAGAAGGTCAGCCAGCAGCCTGTGCAACTGGGCGCCGCGCAAAACGATCGCTGGGTCGTCACGCAAGGTTTGAAACCCGGCGACCGCATCGTCATCGAAGGCCTGCAACATGCCCGTCCCGGTGAGCAGGTCCAGGTCGATGACACCCCACTTCCCCTCGCCCAGGTTCCCGGGCCACAGGCAGGACACTAAGCCATGCCGCAGTTCTTCATCGACCGTCCGGTGTTCGCCTGGGTGGTCGCGCTATTCATCCTGTTGGCCGGTATCCTGGCCATCCCGCAACTGCCGGTGGCGCAATACCCGGTCGTGGCCCCGCCCCAAATCGAGATCTACACCGTCTACCCGGGTGCCTCGGCGCAAACCGTGGACGAAAGCGTGGTCAGCCTGATCGAGGAAGAACTCAACGGCGCCGACAACCTGCTGTATTTCGAGTCCCAGAGCAGCCTGGGTAGCGCCACCATCACCGCGACCTTCCAACCCGGCACCAACCCGGAACTGGCCCAGGTCGATGTGCAGAACCGCCTCAAGGCCGTGGAGTCGCGCCTGCCGCAAGCGGTGACCCAGCAAGGCTTGCAAGTGGACAAAGTCTCCGCTGGCTTCCTGCTGCTGATCACCCTCACCTCCAGCGACGGCAAGCTCGACGACGTGGCTCTCAGCGACTACCTGGCGCGCAACGTGATGAACGAGATCAAGCGCCTGGACGGTGTCGGCAAGGCCCAGTTGTACGGGGCCGAACGGGCCATGCGGATCTGGATCGACCCGCAGAAACTGGTGGGCTTCAACCTGACTCCGGCCGACGTCAACGCAGCCATCGTGGCGCAGAACGCCCAGGTATCGGCCGGTAGCCTGGGCGATTTGCCGAGCCGCCACACCCAGGAAATCACCGCGACCATCGTCGTCAAGGGCCAGCTCAATACACCACAAGAGTTCGCCGACATTGTGCTCAAGGCCAACCCCGATGGCTCGACGGTGCGCATCGCCGACGTGGCACGGGTAGAAATCGGCAGCCAGGAATACCAGTTTTCCACGCGCCTGAACGGCAAGCCGTCCACTGCCGTGGCCGTGCAACTGTCTCCGGGTGCCAACGCCTTGAACACCGCGACCCTGGTGCGCAACAAGATGGACGAGCTGTCGCGCTACTTCCCGGCCGGCGTGGAATACAAGATTCCCTACGACACGTCGCCGTTCGTCAAGGTCTCGATCACCAAGGTGATCTACACCCTCGGCGAGGCGATGTTGCTGGTGTTCGCGGTGATGTTCCTGTTCCTGCAGAACATCCGCTACACCCTGATCCCGACATTGGTGGTGCCGGTGGCGCTGATGGGCACCTTCGCGACGATGCTCGCGCTGGGGTTCTCGATCAACGTGCTGACCATGTTCGGCATGGTGCTGGCCATCGGTATCCTGGTGGACGATGCCATCGTGGTGGTGGAGAACGTCGAGCGGATCATGGCCCGGGAAGGCTTGTCACCCAAAGAGGCCACACGCAAGGCCATGGGGCAAATCACCGGGGCGATTATCGGCATCACCCTGGTGCTGGTGGCGGTGTTCATTCCGATGGCGTTCATGCAGGGCTCGGTGGGGGTGATCTACCAGCAGTTCTCGTTGTCGATGGCGACATCGATCCTGTTCTCGGCTTTTCTCGCCCTGACCTTGACCCCGGCGCTTTGTGCAACCTTGCTCAAACCGGTCGCCCAAGGTGATCACCACGCCAAGACTGGATTCTTCGGCATGTTCAACCGTGGTTTCGACCGATTCGGCGAGCGCTATCAAGGTTGGGTGGCCTATGCGGTAAAACGCAGCGGCCGTTATCTGCTGATCTACGGCGTGTTGCTGGTGGGCATGGGCGTGCTGTTCAGCCGCCTGCCCTCCTCGTTCCTGCCGGTGGAAGACCAGGGCTACACCATCACCGACATCCAGCTGCCACCGGGTGCCAGCAAGAATCGTACGGTGCAAGTGGTCGAGCAGATCGAAGCCCACAACGCCGGCGAACCGGGGGTCGGCGACAGCACGATCATTCTGGGCTTCAGCTTTTCCGGCAGCGGCCAGAATGCGGCCCTGGCCTTCACCACCCTCAAGGACTGGTCGCAACGCGGCGCCGAGGATTCGGCGGCGTCCATCGCCGACCGCGCCAACCTGGCGCTGAGCCAGATCAAGGACGCCATGGCGTTCTCGGTGCTACCGCCGCCGGTGGACGGCCTGGGCACTTCCAGCGGTTTCGAGTTCCGTTTGCAGGACCGTGGTGGCCTCGGCCATGCCACCTTGATGCAGGCCCGCAGCGAATTGCTCGCCGCCGCCGACAAAAGCCCGATGCTGATGAATGTGCGTGAAAGCGCCCTGGCGGAGGCGCCGCAGGTGCAATTGGAAGTCGACCGCAAGCAGGCCAATGCCCTGGGCATTTCCTTTGCCGACGTCGGCAGTGTGTTGTCCACGGCAGTGGGTTCGACCTACATCAACGACTTCCCCAACCAGGGGCGCATGCAACGGGTGGTGGTCCAGGCCGAAGGCGACCAGCGCAGCCAGGTCGAAGATTTGCTGAAGATTCATGTGCGCAACAACAGCGGGAAAATGGTCCCGTTGTCAGCCTTCGTCCAGGCCCGCTGGACCCAGGGGCCGGCGCAATTGACCCGCTATAACGGTTATCCGGCGGTGAGCATTTCCGGTGAACCGGCACCGGGCTACAGCACCGGGCAAGCCATGACTGAAATCGAACGGCTGGTGGCCCTGGGGCCGACGGGCCTGGGCCAAGAATGGACGGGGTTGTCCTTGCAGGAACGCCTGTCCGGCAGCCAGGCACCGATCCTGTTGGGCCTGTCGCTGCTGGTAGTGTTCCTGTGCCTGGCGGCGCTGTACGAGAGCTGGTCGATCCCGACCTCGGTGTTGCTGGTGGTGCCGCTGGGTGTGCTCGGCGCGGTATTGGCTGTGTCGTTGCGCGGCATGCCTAACGATGTGTTCTTCAAGATCGGGCTGATCACCATCATCGGCCTGTCGGCGAAAAACGCGATCCTGATCATCGAGTTCGCCAAGAGCCTATACGACGAAGGTCACGACCTGATCGACGCCACGCTACAGGCCGCACGCCTGCGCCTGCGGCCGATCATCATGACCTCGCTGGCCTTCATCCTTGGGGTGGTCCCGCTGGCGATTGCCACGGGCGCCAGCTCGGCGAGCCAGCAGGCCATCGGCACCGGGGTCATCGGCGGAATGATCACCGCCACGCTGGCGGTGGTGTTTGTGCCGGTGTTTTTTGTGGTGGTGATGAAGCGGGTCAGGCGTGTTGAACCCAAGTGAGGCCAGACCGGGCCACCGCTATCGCGAGCAAGCTTGCTCCCACATTGGGTCTACAGCGGACACCATATCCGCGTGCATCCGGAATCGTTCTGTGGGAGCAAGCCCAGCCCTCAGTCCGCCTGCACCGTGACCTGGCGCTGTTCGCCCAGGCCTTGGATTCCCAGGCGCATGGTCTGGCCCGGCCGCAGGAACACCGGTTTGGGCTTGATGCCCAAGCCGACGCCGGGCGGCGTGCCGGTGGAGATCACATCCCCTGGCTGCAGGCTCATGCACCGGCTCAGGTAGGCAATCAGTTGCGGCACGCTGAAGATCAGCGTACGGGTATTGCCGTTCTGATAGCGGTGTCCGTCGACCTCCAGCCATAGGTCCAGCGTATGCGGGTCGGCGATTTCGTCTCGCGTCACCAGCCACGGCCCAAGGGGGCCGAAGGTGTCAAAGCCTTTGCCCTTGTCCCAGGTGCCGCCGCGCTCCAGTTGCCACTCGCGCTCGGACACATCGTTGATGACGCAGTAGCCGGCGACATGCTCCATGGCATTGGCTTCGTCGATGTAGCGTCCGCCTTTACCGATGACCACGCCCAGCTCGACTTCCCAGTCGGTCT
The DNA here is from genome assembly GCF_900119205.1 of Pseudomonas sp. NFACC16-2. NCBI lineage: Bacteria > Pseudomonadati > Pseudomonadota > Gammaproteobacteria > Pseudomonadales > Pseudomonadaceae > Pseudomonas > Pseudomonas sp. NFACC16-2. Next base: position 174,190 of record NZ_FPIX01000001.1, read on the forward strand.
TGAGTGAGCCGCGCGGGATCTGGATGTCGTCGTTCGGCCCGCAGATGGCACTGGTCCATTTATTGAAGATGATCGGCTCTTTCGGCACCTCCATGTTCGACTCGGCCGCATGGTCGGCGTAGTTCAGGCCGATGCAGATGAATTTGCCGACCTGCCCGACACAGGCACCGATGCGCGGCTGGCCGGCCACGAGCGGCAGGCTGCGGGGGTCGAGGGTGGCGAGCGCTGTCAGGCTGTCGGGGCCGAGGGCCTGCCCGGTGATGTCCGGCACATGGGCCGAGAGGTCGCGGATCTGATTGTCGGCATCCAACAGCCCGGGTTTTTCCGAACCTTTTTCGCCGTAGCGCAATAGTTTCATGTCGTGCTCCTGCTCAAGTGAAGACCGGGGTTCAGATGCTCATGCCACCGTCGATGATGTGGATGGCACCCGTGGTGTAGGCGGACGCATCACTGCCCAAGTACAACGCCAACCGGGCGATCTCTTCAGTGTGGCCGATGCGGCCCATGGGCTGGCGGTCGAGAAATTGCCGGTAGACCTGCGCCTCATCCACGCCCTGCTGCGCGGCCTGGTCAGCGATGCGCTGACGCAACGAGGGTGAGTCCACGGTGCCAGGGCAGATCGCGTTGCAGCGGATGCCCTGGCTGACGAAGTCGATGGCGACGGCCTTGGTCAGGCCCACGACTGCGGCCTTGCTGGTGGCATAGGCGAAGCGATTGGGCACGCCCTTGACGCTGGAGGCCACCGACGACATGTTGATGATCGAACCGCCGCCACGGGCCAGCATGCCCGGCAGGAATGCATGGATCATCCGGTACATGGCCGTGACATTGAGGTCCATCGAACGTGCCCAGGCCGCTTCATCGCATTGCAGTATGTTGCCGCTGTGCACGTAGCCTGCGCAGTTGAACAACACGTCGAGCCCACCGATACGTTCGCAGGCGGCGCTGATTGCAGCGGGCGACGTGACGTCCAGGGGCATGGCGGTGATCCCTTCGATCCCCGCCAGTGCCTGGATATCGATGTCAGTGGCGAACACCTCGGCACCGGCCCGGGCGAAGGTAATGGCGCTGGCCAAGCCAATGCCCTGCCCCGCTGCCGTGACCAGTACGCGTTTGTTTTGTAGGTTCATGCGGTCTCCAGTTGCGCTGCCGTGGTGGCGTGCCTGGGTGTCCTGCCGAGCATCGAGGCGGGAATGGCCAGGATCAGTCCCCCACTGACCAAAAGACACAAGGCCAGTACATAGGTGCCGTTGTTGATGTTGCCCGTGAGGGTTTCCGCCACGGCGGTGATCATCGAACCGGTGAAGCCCGACAGGTTGCCGATGGCGTTGATCATGCCAATGCCGGCTGCGGCGGCGACCCCCGATAGCACGGTGCCCGGCAGGGTCCAGAAAATCGGCATCAGGCTGAGGATCCCGGAAGCGGAAACACTGAGAAAGAGCACGGACAACACCAGGTTGTCGGCGAAGAACGCACTGAGGATCAGGCCGGCTCCGCCAATGAACGCCGGGATTGCCGCGTGCAGGCGCCGCTCACCGGTGCGGTTGGAGTGCCGGGCGTTGAGCAGCATCGCCACCACCGCCACCGAGTAAGGAATGGCGGTCAGCAAACCGATGTGCAAGCTGTTGGTGATACCGGTGCTCTTGATGATCGACGGCATCCAGAACGCCAGGCCATAGAAGCCGGTGTTGAAGGTCAGCAGGATCAACACCAGCAACCACACCCGAGGGTTGAAGAACACTTCACTCAAGCGCGTGGCCTTGCCCTGGTTGTCGGTTTGCAGGTTGGCCTTGAGCAGGGCTTTTTCCGCGACAGACAGCCATTTGGCTTTGTCGATGTTGTCGGCCAGGCAGACGATCACCACGAACGCCATGATGATCGAAGGAATGCCTTCGATCAGCAACATCCATTGCCAGCCAGACAGGCCATGCACCCCTTGCATGCTGTTCATCAGCCAGCCGGAGAGTATACCGCCCAGGGTCAGGCTGACCGGCAATGCCAGCAGGAACCCGGACATCACCCGGCTCTGCCGGTGGGTCGGGAACCAGTAGTTGAGGTACAGGATCACGCCGGGGAAAAAGCCCGCTTCACAGATGCCCAACAAGAAGCGCAACACATAGAACATGCTGCTCGATTCGATGTGGAACAAACCTGCCAGCGGCACGGTGTAGGCCACGGCCATGGAAATCACCGCCCAGGACAGCATGATCCGGGCAATCCAGAACCGCGCGCCAAAGCGATGCAGCAACAGGTTGCTGGGGACTTCGAAGAGGAAATAGCCCCAGAAAAACATACTGGCGCCCAAGGCATACACGGTGTTGCTGAACTGCAGCTCATTAAGCATGTCGAGCTTGGCGAACCCGATGTTCACTCGATCGAGGTACGCCGCCATGTAGCACAACAGCAACACGGGCAGGATCCGCCAGATCACCTTGCGGTAGGTCCGGTCTTCGAAATCCAATTCGCAGGCGGGCGCCTGCGCGGGCAACTGCTCGGAGATGGTTTGCATGAGGTAACCCCTGATTGTTTTTATTGGGTCACGTCGAATGAACGAATCATCCGGCGATTGAACGAGGACTCTACTGTCGGGGATCGATTCTTTCCCAATGGCATTTTTGGATTAGTCGATAACCACCCGTTATCAAGGTTCTAGAAATCCGGGCGAGGATTTAAGTCAAGGCGCATGACTTGTGGCGAGGGGATTTATCCCCGCTGGGCTGCGCAGCAGCCCCAAAAAGCTCAACCTAAAATCAACCTGACAGAAAGCGGGGCCGAGGTTAGGACTGCTGCGCAGTCCAACGGGGATAAATCCCCTCGCCACAGGTTAACCATGTCCCCGGACCAAACAGTTTCGATTGCGTCTTCAAATCATCTGGCGGGCGTTGTCCTTGAGAATCTCGGCAAACTCCAGCGCCGCGCCTACCAACGGCTCATCCTTGCGCGTGAGAATGCCGTAGTCCTGCGGCACCAGGTGCAGCGGGGTGTCGAGGGTCTTGAGCTGGCCGCTTTCGAGCAGCGGATCGACCATCGCATGGGGCAGCATGCCGATCATGGGCCCGCGTTGCAGCACCTGGAGAAAGGTCTGCATGGAAATGGTGTCGATGGTGTTGCGCGGCATTCCCACCCCGGCCTCGGCGAACGCCAGCTCCATGCGTGCGCGAATCGGCGTGCCGACCGGGTAGAGAATCCACGGCAAGTCCACCAACTGCTGCAAGGAGACCGGGCCCGCGCCGGCCAACGGATGGCGATAGTTGACCACGATGCAGAACGGCTCCGGGGCCAACGGCTGGAAGTCATAGCGCTGCTGCTGGCTTTGATCGGTAAAACGGGCCACCGCCAGGTCGAGCGTCTTCTCTTCAAGCATCTCCATCAGGTGGTTACTGGTCTGCTCCACCACTTCAATCGACAGCAACGGCCAGCGCTGCTTGATCTGCAAGATCGCCTCGGGCAAAGCCACCGCAGTGGCAGCAAAGATCCCGCCGACCTTGAGAAAGCCGTGGCCACCCTCGCGCAAGCTGCTGATTTGCTCGACGAACGAGCGCGCATCATTCAAGGCAATCTGCGCATACCGCAGTACGTGTTCACCCAAAGCCGTAGGCGGCATGCTCCGTGGCAGCCGTTCGAACAGGGCAAAGCCGAGCAGGCTTTCGATTTCCTTGAGCATCTTGCTGATGGCCGGCTGGCTGAGGTTCATCTGCTGCGCCGCCAGGTGCATGTTGCGGGTGCGCCCCAACGTGTCGATCAGCAGCAAGTGGCGGAATTTGAGCCAGCCACAGAAGCTGGAGAAGGACAGATCTGACATGGCTATTCCTCAGGCCGGCGATAACCCGACGTTATCAAATACTGAATATATCTCATTGGAGTTTATCGAGCGGCCACCCTAGCGTGAAGGCTTTACGAACAGGAAGACTTGCCATGTCGCTACTGCTTACTCCCGAGAATACCCTGCCGGTCGATGGTGTGGCCGGAACCCTGATTGGTCGTGCCTGGGTGCCGGGCCGAATCGCCGGGCCTTCGCCCATTGCGTTGCGCAACGACGGTGTATTCGACCTCTCGGATCGTTTTGCGACATTGAGTGATCTGCTGGAAACAGAATCGCCGCTGGCCGCCGTGCGACAGACGCCCGGCACCTTCATCGCCAGTGTCGAAGCCCTGCTGGCCAACACCGGCCCAGATGCCGACCCGAGCAAACCGTCGCTGTTGCCGCCCCTGGACTTGCAAGTGATCAAAGCCGCCGGCGTGACCTTCGCCGCCAGCATGATCGAGCGTGTGATCGAGGAACAGGCCGGCGGCGATGCAGCGAAGGCCGAAGCTGTACGCGCCACCGTCCACAGCGTGATCGGCGATAACCTGCGCACGATCGTGCCGGGCTCCGAGCAAGCCATGCGCCTCAAAGCCTTGCTTATCGAACAGGGCATGTGGTCGCAGTACCTGGAGGTCGGCATCGGCCCGGATGCGGAGATCTTCACCAAGGCACCGGTCCTGGCCGCCGTGGGCAGCGGCAGCCGCATCGGTATTCACCCCGGCTCGCAATGGAACAACCCGGAGCCCGAAGTGGTGCTGGCCGTGAACAGCCGGGGCCAGATCCTCGGCGCCAGCCTGGGCAACGACGTCAACCTGCGGGATTTCGAAGGCCGCAGCGCACTGTTGCTGAGCAAGGCCAAGGACAACAACGCCTCCTGCGCCATCGGGCCGTTCATTCGCCTGTTTGACGAACACTTCAGCCTGGATGATGTAAGGGAGTGCGTGGTCGATCTTCAGGTACACGGCGAGGATGGCTACCGCCTGCACGGCTCCAGCTCCATGAACCAGATCAGCCGCGACCCACAGGACCTGGCAGGCCAGACACTCAACGCCAATCACCAATACCCAGATGGTTTTGTGCTGTTTCTCGGTACCCTGTTCGCCCCCACCGAAGACCGTGATCATGCCGGCAGCGGTTTCACCCACAAACGCGGTGATGTGGTCAGCATCAGCAGCCCGTTGCTCGGAAGCCTGCATAACCAGGTGGCCCACAGCTGCGATGCCGCCCCCTGGACTTTTGGTGTCAGCGCCTTGCTGCGTAATCTTGCCGCCCGAGGACTGCTGGACCGCTAAAACGCCAGGACCGTGACCGATTCATCCAATTACAAGAGAGAAATGAATCATGAGTGACACGCCAAAACACCGCCTGCGCAGCGAGCAATGGTTCAATGACCCCGATCACGCGGACATGACCGCCCTGTATGTCGAACGCTATATGAACTACGGGATGACCCGCGAAGAACTGCAGTCGGGACGCCCGATCATCGGCATCGCCCAGACCGGCAGCGACCTGACGCCCTGCAACCGTCATCACTTGGAACTGGCCCAACGGGTCAAGGCCGGTATCCGTGATGCCGGCGGCATTCCCATGGAATTCCCGGTGCACCCGATCGCCGAACAGTCGCGTCGCCCCACCGCCGCGCTGGACCGCAACCTGGCGTACCTGGGGCTGGTGGAGATTCTTCACGGTTACCCATTGGACGGCGTGGTGCTCACCACCGGCTGCGACAAGACCACCCCGGCCTGCCTGATGGCCGCGGCGACCACCGACCTGCCGGCCATTGTCCTGTCCGGCGGGCCGATGCTCGACGGCCACCACAAGGGCGAACTGATCGGCTCCGGCACCGTACTCTGGCATGCACGCAACCTGATGGCCGCCGGCGAGATCGACTACGAAGGCTTTATGGAAATGACCACTGCGGCATCGCCGTCGGTGGGTCACTGCAATACCATGGGCACCGCCTTGTCGATGAACGCCCTGGCCGAAGCCCTGGGCATGTCGCTGCCCGGTTGCGCGAGCATTCCGGCGCCCTATCGCGAGCGCGGGCAAATGGCTTATGCCACCGGCAAGCGCATCTGCGACCTGGTGCTGCAAGACATACGCCCCTCACAGATCATGACCCGCCAGGCCTTCGAGAACGCCATCGCCGTCGCCTCGGCACTCGGCGCTTCGAGCAACTGCCCACCGCACTTGATCGCCATCGCCCGGCACATGGGCGTCGAGCTGAGCCTGGAGGACTGGCAACGGATTGGCGAGGACGTGCCGTTGCTGGTCAATTGCATGCCGGCGGGCAAGTACCTGGGCGAGGGTTTCCATCGGGCCGGAGGCGTGCCCTCGGTCATGCATGAACTGCAAAAAGCCGGGCGCCTGCATGAAGACTGCGCCACGGTCAGCGGCAAGACCATCGGTGAAATCGTCAGCAACAGCCTGACCAGCAACACCGATGTGATCCATCCCTTCAACACCCCGCTCAAGCACCGGGCCGGCTTCATCGTGCTCAGCGGCAACTTCTTCGACAGCGCGATCATGAAGATGTCGGTGGTGGGCGAGGCGTTTCGCAAGACCTACCTGTCCGAGCCCGGCGCCGAGAATAGCTTTGAAGCCCGGGCCATCGTATTCGAAGGACCGGAGGACTATCACGCGCGGATCGACGACCCGGCGCTGGACATCGACGAGCGCTGCATCCTGGTGATCCGTGGCGTTGGCACCGTAGGCTACCCCGGCAGCGCCGAAGTGGTGAACATGGCCCCGCCGGCGGCGCTGATCAAGCAAGGCATCGACTCCCTGCCCTGCCTCGGCGATGGGCGTCAGAGCGGCACTTCGGCGAGCCCGTCGATCCTCAACATGTCCCCGGAAGCGGCCGTGGGCGGCGGCCTGGCGTTGCTGAAAACCAACGACCGGCTGAAAGTGGACCTGAACACACGTACCGTGAACCTGCTGATCGACGACGCCGAGATGGCCCAGCGCCGCCGCGAATGGACGCCGAATATCCCACCCTCGCAAACACCTTGGCAGGAACTGTACCGGCAACTGGTGGGACAGCTTTCCACAGGAGGCTGCCTGGAGCCGGCGACGTTGCATCTGCGCGTGATTGCCCGCAGTGGTGAACCGCGTCACTCGCACTGAGCCGAGGGGCCGATTGTTCGCGCACGTTGAATGCTGATGACAATCCAGAGGGATTTATTCCATGGACCTGAAGGGGAAAGATGCGCTTGGGTTGTTGACCCTACCGAATTTTTCCTACACCACGGAGTCGATCCATGCCATTTGCCAACTACAAATTCCCCGAAGGAATCCTGGACCACGCCCGCAAAGAAGAGATCATCCATCGCACCACAGAGATGTTCGTCGAGTACTTCGGCGAGGGTGTTCGTCCGTTCACCATGATCCTTGTCGAAGAGGTTGCAGACGGCGGATGGGGGCGCGCCGATGAAACGCTGACACTGGCGAAGATGGGCCTGCCCGCCAAAGGGCAATAGCGCCCAGGGAGTATTCGCAGAGGTATCGCCCCTTGCACAGTGCAGGGGGCGCTATCGAATTCATGCGTCAGCGCTTCAAGCAACCCTGCCAGGGATTCCCCATGACCACTCAAGTCTTATCGTCGCTGCGCCGCGTGTTAGCCGCTGCGACTGAACGAGTCGCCCGCGTCGAAGCGCTCCTGTACACCTTGCTGCGGATCATCTTCGCCGGCGTCCTGCTGACCCACGGTTTACCAAAAGTTCTGCGCATTTCCCACGGTTCGATGGCGGATCCAATGGCCGCCTCGATCAACCTCATCCAGAACGTGATGGGACTGCCTTTCGCGGCACAGCTTGCCTTCCTGGTCATGCTGCTGGAGACGGTCGGTGCGCTCATGCTGGCAATAGGGCTCGGCACACGACTCGTCGCCCTGCTGATCGCCATTGAGATGGTTGCAATCAGCTATGCGCTGGGGCCGACATGGCCCTGGATAGATCGAGGCATCGAGTTTCCTGTGCTGATGGGGTTTCTTGCCCTCTACATCGTCGCGCGCGGCGGCGGTGCCTACTCATTGGACTCGCGCCAACGGTAGCCCCCCATAACCATGGCCCCCGCGTCAGCTTGCAGCGTCGTGGGCAGTCGCGGCCACTGCCTGGAGCCCACCAAGGGCATAGCTCATCATGTGGTCGATCAAACCCTGCGGCTCGAGACTCAACCCTTGCAGCACATGCTGCTTTAACGGCTGATGGGCTATAAGCAAAAAAAGACAGGGCGCGAAGACACTGATGGCGCTGCGCAACGTTGTCGGGTGATCCGCTGGCAAGTTCATGATTTGCCCAAGCAAGCCACGCAGAATGTGCGCCTTGGGAAACGACTGCTCCTTGAGTACCACCTCAAACTCGGGAGAAGGCGAAAGCACTTCGCGCGTGAGCACTTTCAGCGCCCAGCCATCCGGATGGTCGTGCAGGCGCTCGACCAGCACGGTGATGAGGGCACGTAATTTGTCTTGCGGCGAACCGGGCCGCTCGTTAAGCGAAACCAGAGTTTCCATCCGCACCAACCGAGCGTGGGCTTCGAGCAATACCGCGCGGTACAGGCCCTCTTTGTTTACGAAGTGATAATTCACCGCCGCACTGTTGGCTTGCGAACGTTCGCAAATCTGCTTGCTGGTGGTGTTGGCCAATCCCTGTTCGGCAAACAATTCACCCGCTTTTTCCAGAATCTGCAGCCGCGTTGCCTGCCCATCGAGCCGCGAAGCACGAGGCAGGGAAGGCTTGCCAATGGCATTGTCCATGAGCTCATCTCTTTATAGTTCTAATTCAAATTTGACTTTTTATTTCAGCCTACCTATTTTGGTCCCGTCATTGTCCCTTTACAACACCGCGCGAGGACTTCGCAGCCGATGCTCCGGGCTTTTCGCGCACTATCAAGGAAATACCGTCATGGAAGCGCGCGTAATGACACCTTTCACCTACTTCTCATTGCCAATGCAGAAGCAGTTCCTGGCCAATCAGCGGGCCATCCAAGGCAAACCCTACGCCGACTTTTTCCGCTCGAAGATCAGCGTGCCGCTCAGTGCCGTCGAAAAAATACAGCAAGGCCCCATGCCCTTGGCTGACGCCTTGACGCCCAGCGTTGAAGACCTTAACCGCATGCTCGCCGCTGATTTCATTAGCGAAGAGGCCGGATACGCCCTGCTGCCAGGGCCGATGGCCTATGTGCAAAGTCGCAAGTTTTTTCCCAACTGCACCGCGCAGATGCTCAAGTGGTGGTTCATGTGGCATCCACTGGAGGCTGAACGCTACACCCTGTGGTTTCCTTATGCCCACGTGGAAAACCCCTGCGTTCATCACGAGCGCCTCCTGGACGATACCCTGACTTTCGAGGAGCGCTTGTACGGTAATACCTTCTGCGCCTCCGAGTACGTCGGTGACCGCCTTATGCACCTGCACATTGATTTCAGGGCCCCCTGCGACCTGGGCTTCTGTCCGGATCTTTACCGCGAATCCAAAATAGACGGCAGTGTCAGCGCCTTGATGAGCCTGGCCCACGAACCGCAAGTACCGGTGTCGTTGATGGCGCACTTGTTCAAGGAATGCCCGGAGGGTTTGTACCTGACGAGCCGTTACTGGGTCGGCAGCCACCCCGCCATGCAGCGTTTTCCAGGCGCCGAGCGCGCCGCCCAGCTACTGGAAGAAAACGGCCTGGGAGAAGTGGAGCTGGAAACCCTGGCTTATGAATTTGCGGTGCATGACTTGTGTGAGTTCAACCACCTGGCCAGCATCCTGCCGAGCCTTCATGCACGATTCAGCGGCGCGAAATAAGCCCAACCCCTCCCGATAATCAGGCTTCGGCGGCGTCTTGAACCGCCGCCGAAGTCGGGCGCAGTACCCCGTTCATCAGCAGTGTCGTGAACTCATTGATATCTGCCTCCACCTCCAACTGCTCGGTCAACAGCCGGTACCAGCAAAACCCAAAGATCATGTCCAAGAGCAATTCACGCGATGTATCCTTGGGCAACTCGCCCTGCTGAATAGCTTTTTCCACCAGCTTGCGAGGCAACTCCCTACGCCGCTCCATGAATTCGTCTTTCAGCTTGGGCAGCGTGCTGGGATCGAGCTGGGCCTCAGCAATGACGCATCGAAAAGCTTCCCCGCAAATCGTTTCTCGCCAGACCTTCCAGAGATTGAGCAGCAAGAAATTGAGGTTCTCCTTGAAAGTGCCTTTATCAGGCTCTTTGCGAATCTGCTCGCTTTCACTCTCGTAGACCTCGGCGATCAAGGCTGCCTTGTTACCCCACCACCGGTAGATTGTCGGTTTGCTCGCGCCAGCGCGGCGGGCCACCGCCTCGATGCTCAACCCCGAGTAACCGCACTCTTTAAGTGTTTCTATGGCAGAAATGATGATCGCTTTGTGCGTGTGAGGGCTCCTCAATGAGCCAATGGAGCTCCGAGATGGTTTACGGGCCATAAATCAAAATCTCCAATATGGCGCTTGACAAAAGAGACTCAGGGTATAGGATTCTCTCGAAAAGCAATGAAACGGATCGTTTCGTTTTGTATATTTATATGATCTCAGCTTCTGCTTGGAAGGGGGTCTCTTGAGCGCTTACTACCTCTATATAGGGAGACATGAGAAAGAAAGTCATAAATTTTTAACGTCACCTTAACGATACGGTACGTTTCGTATCATACATAATGATTGCACGAAAACAAACCTATTGTTCATAGGTTGACCGGTAGGTTCTGCTGCTTGGACCCGCCGATTTACGGAGCATGGGACCGCCATTTATCACTTTGCGAGCACCAATAGATAGTTTCTAAATATTTCATGCGCCTGTCACGGCTTTCTGCCAGCAGGTGAAAGAACGGAATCTGGAGGAAGTACACATGAATAGAGTAGGAATTGTGAGCTATGGCGCGGGCATCCCGGTCTGCCGGCTCAAGGTGGACGACGTGATCCAGGTGTGGAAAAACACCGACTTGAGCTTGGTAAAGGGTCAATTGGGCGTCCTTGAAAGGGCCGTGCTGCAACCTGATGAAGACGTCATTACCTTGGGCGTCCTCGCCGCCCAGCGCGCACTGGACAAAGCGCCGCCTTGTTCCCTTGAAGCGCTTTATCTTGGCACCTGCACCAATCCATATGACTCCCGGGCCTCGGCCGCGATCATCCTGGAAATGCTTGGCTGCGGCTATGACGCCTTTTGCGCAGACGTGCAGTTTGCCGGCAAATCCGGCACCAGCGCCCTACAGATTGCATACGCCTTGGTAGCATCGGGCATGGTGGGCAACGCGTTGGCAGTGGGCGCTGATACGATCAACCGCAACACCGCCCCCGGCGATTTGACCGAGTCCTACGCCGGAGCGGGCGCCGCTGCCCTGCTGTTGGGTACCGAAAATGTGATCGCGCATTTTGACGCCAGTTTTTCTTGCGCGGCGGATGTCGCTGACAACATCAGGCCTCAAGGGGACCGCTATATCCGGTCGGGAATGGGATTGGGCTCGGACAAGAACAGCATCGGCCTGGAAGACCAGACTCGCCGTGCTGCCTCGGGATTGATGGCCAAGATCCATGCGCAGGCCGGTGATTTCGATTATGTCGTCTTCCAACAGAACCTGGTTTCAACCCCCTACTCTCTGGGCAAGCACCTGGGATTCACGACGGCGCAAATCGAACCTGGCATCTATGCCCAGAGTGTCGGCGATGCTGGGGCAGCAAGCCCTTTGCTGGGCTTGGTCAACGTCCTCGATCAAGCGCGTCCCGGTGAAAGAATCCTGGTGGTTTCCTATGGGTTTGGTGCGGGCAGCGATGCCATTGCCTTGACCGTCACCGATGCCATCGAAGCCTATCAAAAGACCAACGTTCCGCTGCGCACGCTGCTGGAGGATAAGTACTACGTGGATTACGGGACGTCGATCAAGTACGAGTTCAAATACTTGCGGCCCGACTACGCCCTGACGGCCTATCTCTGATTCCAATTCATCCAGCAAGGAGCACCTTTTATGAGCGCACGACGCGTTGCTATCGTTTCGGCTGCCTATACCCCTAAGCCCGGCAGTTCCAGAGTTCGCCAGACGTTCAAGGAGATGATCGTCGAGTCCGCCTACCAAGCGCTCAACGCCATCAAGATGCATCCCCGCGAACTCCAGGCTGTTGCCTATGGCTACCACGGTGAAGGCATTTCTGAATACGGAGGCCTGGGCCCGACCATTTCCGATGCCTTGGGTATCAGCCCTGCCCCCACGTTCATGAGTACTGCCAACTGCACGAGCAGTTCGGTGTCTTTCCAGATGGCTCACCAAATGGTCGCCTCAGGTGAATACGACATCGTCCTGTGCGGCGGTTTCGAAAAAATGACCGACCACATCAACTACGCCGAGTACATTGGCTCCAGCACCGAATGTGAATACGATTATTTTCTAGGCATCTCACACACAGACGCCTTCGCCCTGGCGACCGCCGAGTATTTTGAAAAGTTCGGTTATGCAGGACGCGAAGCGGATGTATTGGCAACCTTTGGGCGGCAGATGCGTATCTATGCCCATAACACCCCCACCGCCACCCGCTATGGCGTGCCGATTCCATCCCTTGAAGCGCTCAAGAGTAGCGAAGCGTGTGGCTCGATGTTGGCCTGGGGCGAAGCCAGCGGTTGCGCCATCCTGGTTGCCGAACACCTTGCGCACCGTTACACGACCCAACCGGTATTTATCCGTGGCTGTGCCTACACCGGTGTATCGCACTATTTCGGCACGCGCTATCACAACCCGACGCTCCAATTTCCGGGACTGCCAAAAGATGTAGGCATGGCAGTTTCCGCCAACTCGATGGCCTGCGCAGAAATCGCCTACAAAAAAGCCGGCATCACTGCAAAGGATATCGATGTGGCGCAAGTCTACGACTTGCTGGGCGCCGGGTTGATTCAAATGGAGTCCATGGGCGTATGTGGTCCAGGCCAGGCAGGCGACTTCGTATTGGAAGGCGGCATAGCTCTTGATGGGCAACTTCCCCTGAACACTGACGGTGGCAACATCGGACGCGGCCACGCCTCCGGTTGCGATGGGATTTTGCACATTACTGAATTGTTCCGACAGCTTCGCGGCGAGTCCAACAACCAAGTCAAAGGCGCCCGTATCGGTGTCTCGCAAAACCTGGGCGGTTACGCCGCGCACAACAGTGTCATTGTGCTTTCCAACGATTAAGGAGCCGACCATGTCCCTTTACCCTGAACAGATTCACCGCATGACCACCGCCAGCATGTTGCGCGAATGGCGCGAGCATGGCGGCAAATACCGTCTCGAAGGCAGCCGTTGCCAGGATTGCGAAGAAATTTTCTTCCCTCGGCGCACCGTCTGCGGCGCGTGCAATTCGTTGAATGTGGAACCGTATCGCTGCGCACGCACCGGCACGATTCAAGTCAGCGCCCATGCCGAGAATCCGATACTGGCAGCCATGGGCTATGGCGAAACCGTGCCCCGCTTCATGGCGATGGTGCGTCTGGATGATGGCTTGGTGATTGCCTCGGAAATCGTAGATGTCACCGATCCCCGGCAAGTCGTCAGCGGTGCGCCCGTGCGCATGGTTATTCGCAAACATGTCCGGGAAAGTAACTTGGCCTGGCAATATGCCTATAAGTTTGTGTTGGTTAAATAACAAACAAGGCATCCGCTACACCGCTCTTTCGATAACAACAGTCAAGTTTTTTGGCTCCCCAGCCCGCTGCTTTGATTCTGTCTTTCAGAGTCCTGCTTTGCAGTCATTGCCTTAAATGTGCTTCTAACTTTATTGGCTTCTAGCCGAGGACTTGTCATGTCTACTCTTTGCAAACCCAGTCTGTTGTTTCCGCAATACAAGATCACCCAGCAACAAATGATCGAGCATCTAGAGCAGTTGCATGATGATCATCCACGAATGGCACTTGCCAAACGAATGATTCAAAACACACAGGTGAACGAACGGCACTTGGTCCTGCCTATCGATGAACTGGCGGTGCACACTGGCTTCACCCACCGCAGCATCGTTTATGAACGCGAAGCCCGTCGCATGTCATCCATCGCGGCGCGCCAAGCCATTGAAAATGCCGGGCTGACCATCGACGACATTCGCATGGTCGCGGTGACATCGTGCACCGGTTTCATGATGCCCTCGCTCACGGCCCACTTGATCAATGACCTGGGCCTGCGAACCTCGACCGTACAACTGCCCATCGCTCAATTGGGCTGCGTGGCAGGCGCTGCGGCGATCAATCGCGCCAATGATTTTGCCAGCCTGGCGCCGGACAACCATGTCCTCATCGTCTCCCTGGAGTTCTCGTCGCTCTGCTATCAACCCCAGGACACCAAGTTGCACGCGTTCATATCGGCGGCGTTATTCGGCGATGCCGTATCGGCCTGCGTCATGCGTGCCGATGACAAGGCGCCTGGTTTCAAGATCGCCAAGACCGGGTCTTATTTCCTGCCTGATAGCGAGCACTACATCAAATATGACGTCAAGGACAGTGGCTTTCACTTTACCCTGGACAAGGCCGTCATGAACTCCATTAAAGATGTCGCACCGATGATGGAGGAATTGAACTACGAGACCTTCAATCAACATTGCGCTCAAAATGACTTTTTCATCTTCCATACCGGCGGACGGAAAATTCTTGATGAACTGGTCCTGCAACTGGACTTGGAACCCGGCCGGGTCGCGCAATCTCGCGACAGTTTGAGCGAAGCCGGGAACATCGCCAGCGTAGTGGTCTTCGATGTGCTCAAGCGCCAGTTTGACAGCGGGCTTGTCGATGGCGCGACTGGCATGCTGGCGGCCTTCGGCCCCGGTTTCACCGCTGAAATGGCCGTGGGCAAGTGGGTCGCCTGACAGATCCGATAAAACACCGGCACCCAGCCAGGGGCACACCTGCCCCTGGCTGCCGGAGTATGGATCGCAGGCGTTCACCTCGCTCAAGAGAGCTTCGAAAGCGCTAGGGAAAGAAGGAAAAGAACATGGAGATGAAGTATTTGGTCGCTCGACCTTGGGGCGGCTATGAAAGACGCATGATCACGCTTCTGTCGCTGAGCTTCGGGCTGGTAGGACTGGACAGGTTCATTATCATGCCGCTGTTCCCGGTGATCATGCGTGACTTGGCCCTGGACTATCAGGACTTGAGCATGTTGTCGGCCATCCTGGCATTTGCATGGGGAGGCTCTGCCCTGTTCATGGGCGCCGCCATCAGGCTACTGGGCCCCAAGAAGTTGCTGGTGCTGTCGATCACCTTGCTATCGATTCTGGCCGGTGCGTCTGCATTGATCACCGGCCTGGTGGGCCTGGTGCTCTTGCGCGCCTTGATGGGCGTCTGCGAAGGGGCCTTCACTCCGGTCAGTATCATTGTCACCGATGAAGTCTCGCAGCCTTCCCGGCGCGGACTCAACCTAGGGATTCAACAGGCCTTGTTCCCCATCATCGGCCTGTGCCTCGGACCGCTGCTGGCGGGCGTATTGCTGGAAATGTCCGGATCCTGGCGCGCCGTATTCGCCATCATTTCGTTACCCGGCCTATTAGTGGCCTGGTACCTCTATAGAATCTACCAACCGACCCAGGCGCCCAGCACGGAGTCGATTGAACATACCTCCAAAAGCCAGTGGAGGACGGCCCTGTCCTGCGGGAACGTGCGGCTCAATATTGCCTTGATGCTCTGCATACTGACGTGCCAGTTCGTTCTGTGCGCCCTGCTCCCTAGCTACCTGACAGACATTCTGCACCTGAGCAATTTCTCCATGGCCATGATCATTTCTGCAATTGGCCTGGGTGGTTTTTTTGGCCAACTGGTCATTCCCGGCTTGTCCGACCAACTGGGTCGCAAGCCCGTGGTCTCGATCTGCTTCATGATCAGCGCCCTGTTGGTGGGTTTATTGATCATCAGCCCACCGTTGCCCTGGCTACTGTTCCTTCAATTATTTTTCTTGTCCTTTATCAACTTCAGCCTGATCTGCATGACGGTCGGCCCACTGACCAGCGAATCAGTGCCGCCCAGTTTATTGGCCACCGCGACGGGCCTGGTGGTGGGCTGCGGAGAGATTCTTGGAGGGGGCGTCGCCCCTGTCGTCGCCGGCTACATCGCCATGACGTGGGGACTTACCGCGATTCTGTTCCTGGCACTGGCCGGAAGTATCACGGGGGGCTTGCTGTCCTTACGGCTCAAAGAGGCAAACCCGGCGTTCAACGGACTCAAGGACTACGCCCCCCTGTCCGCACGCTTGACCCTGGAGGATAAGTGATGACCCACTATGTAATGTTGCTGGACTCTCCAGTGCCGCGAGGAGGCCTTGGCGTATTTGACTTCAAGTCCGGGCAAAGCCGGGAGGTGCGTCCACCCCAGGGAAATCTTTATGAAGCCCTGGCCCATTGCGCGGATCGGAATATGGACTGGGAGTCCTATCTCAAGGACCTGCCGTCCACGCCCTACCCGCTTACGCCTGCGGCGGTGAAATACCGACCGCCGCTCAAGCCCGATAACAACTTGTTGGTCCAGATCAGCGAAATCACGCTCTGTACCGCCAAGACAGAACAAGCCTGGTATTACAAAGGTAACGGCCGACTGCTCAAGACCGACGGCGACCCTTTGCAGGTGCCCTATCATTCACAAAGCATCAGTAGCGAGCCGTGCATTGTCTGCCTCTATTGGGTCGACCCGTTTGGTGCGCTGCGCTTCATTGGTTTTACCCTGGGTAACGATATTCACGATCATGTATTGCACAGTCGTGACGCCATTTCTTCAACGCATGCGCACTTGCGTACCTGTGCGATTGCCCCGGCATTGATCGTGGGGGAATTGCAGGCTGACTTGGCCATCAATGTCCAGATAGAACGCGACGGCCAACCCTTGACGGCAAGTCACCACCGGATGAGTTTGCATCGCTGGCAGAGTCTGCGCCGATACTCGGAAGAGTTCTTGGAGAAACACGAGCAGTTTCTCGAGCCCGGGCTGGTTCATTACGTGTTTCACAGCTTGAGTCATCGCACCGCGAATGTGCCGCTCCAGCACGGTGACTGGCTCAGCATTGACTGCCCCGAGCTGGAATTGGCCATGAGCAATCAAATCGTCGAAGAGGAATTGGTACCGCTGGTGCCCTTGCCTGCGCGGCGCGCTCCTGACCATGACTGTATCGACCGGCCCCTGCCCGTGCCGAAAAAGTTCTGATCGACCGCTATAAACGAGGGGATGGCCCTTGGTTTGAGCCACCCTTGCTCGCTTCTTAGAAATCGACCGTGGCCGAGAGTTGCAATGTGCGCGGAGAGCCGGGAGAGAACGCCCCATACGAGGCGACACCCGACCAGTATTCGCGGTCAAAGACATTTTGGACCGTGGCTCGGAAAGTCGTCGGTCGACCTTCGATCTTGGTGGCGTAGCGAGCGCCCGCATCGAAACGGGTCCAGGCATCCAGCTCCTGGGTGTTGGCCTGGTTCACGTATTGGCTGCTGGTGTAGATCGCGCCACTGGTGAGGGTAAAGCCTTCCACCCACGGGGTGTCCCATTCGGCCCACAGGTTGGCTTGCACGTCTGGCACGCCCACCGGCTTATTGCCACGGTTGGCCGCTGTGGCGGAATCCGTCAGCTCACCATCGAGCAATGTCACGCCGCCCATCAAACGGGTGCCGGGGGCCACTTCGCCGAACACGCTCAGTTCCACGCCACGGTTGCGCTGTTCGGCCTGCACCGAGAAAACATTGTTCGCACCGAGCTCGCCACTGGGCTTCTCGATCTGGAACAGCGCCAGGGTGGTCATGAACGTGCCGTGCTCGTACTTGACCCCTATCTCATGCTGCTTGGATTCATAAGGTGCAAACGTTTCGACCGGGCCACCGTGATGAGCGCGGGGCCACTGAGAAAACCGTGGCGAGGGAGCTTGCTCCCGCTGGGTCGCGAAGCGACCCCAAAACCTGCCGAACGCGTAACACAGACACACCGCACCCGCCGGTTCACGACTGTCGCAACCGAGCGGGAGCAAGCTCCCTCGCCACAGGTCCATCGTTGTTTCTTAGGTAACTGCATGACCTACCAAAGCGCGATGTCGTAGCTGAAGTAGATACGATTGCTGTCACGGCCACGGGAAAAGTCCGAGCGATAGACGTAGTTGCGCAACTTCACCCCCAGCCCCTTGAACGTACCCTGCTGCACCACGTAGGCGATCTCTGCGTCACGCTCCCACTCTTTGACCGTGGTGTTGGACTTGCCGTCGTTGCCGCTCAGGTAGCGGGTGGAAAATGTCAGGCCAGGCACACCGAGGCGAGCGAAGTCGTAGCCATAACCGAGCATCCAGGTCTTCTCGTCTTCCTCGATGAACTTGCCGATCCCGACGTTGCTGAAGGAGTACACCGTGGCGCCGCTGACATAAGGCAGGCCCGCCTCGCCGCTGAGGGTTTGATAGCCGGCGCTCAGTGTGTGGCCGACAACGGCGTAGGACAGCGACCCGCTGAGCATATCGTTGTCGATCTTGCCGCCGTAGGCCGAACCCGAATCGACGCTGTTGAAGTAATGCAGGTCGCTGGTCAATACCCCGGCGCCCAGGGGCAGATCATGCTGGATGCCAACAAAGTTCTGTCGATAGAAATTCTCCAGCTCGCCATAGAAATAGCTCGGGCGGATGTTTTTGCCCAACTTGTAGTCGGCACCGGCATAACTGAAATCACCGGACTTATCGCCGCCGTAGCCATCGGGCACGATGGGCATGCTGTCGCTCGAATCGCGCAGCTTGAAACGCTCCAGATACCCGCCGGTGACGGTGAGGTTGTCGATGTCGGTGCTACTGATCTGAGTGCCCTGGTAAGTCTGGGGCAACAGCCGCGCATCGTTGTAGACCAGCACCGGAGTCTTGGGCAGCAAGGTGCCATATTTGAGTGTGGTCTTGGCTATCCTGGCCTTGGCGGTCATGCCCGCGCTGGCGAACTCATCGGCGGCGCGACCGTCGTCATGCACCGGCAGCAGGCCGGTGCCGCTGCGGCCACGCCCGGAATCGAGCTTGACCCCGAGCAGGCCCAGCGCATCGACCCCGAAGCCAATGGTGCCCGGCGTAAAGCCTGACTGGTAATCGAGCAGGAAGCCCTGGGCCCATTCGGTGCGCTCACTCTTGGCAGTCCTTGCCGCCCGCGTGCTCATCCCGTGCTCATCGCGGAAATTTTCGTTGAAGTAGACGTTGCGCAATTGCAGCTTCAGCTTGCTGTCGTCGATGAAACCTTCGGCGCTGGCCGAGGCCAGGGGCAACAGGCCAAGGATTGGAAACAAAGCCCCGCGGGTCAGCAAAATGGTCATGTCTGGCTACTCGTTGTTGTTATTGGGCGTGCAGGCCTTCTCACCCCCATTTGCAGGGGGCGTGTCAGGCAGGAAAACAAGGTTGTCGGGTGAATCAGGAAAACAGCGTCAGCGCCCCGGTCAGCAGGGCCAACACGGTAATCACCAGGGAGGTGAGCACCGCCCATTTGACGGTGGCTTTCTGGAAGTCGCCCAAGTCGCGGTCGACCATGCCCACCAGCAATAGCGTCGAGGCCACCAGTGGGCTCATCAGGTGCACCGGCTGGCCGAGAATGGACGCCCGGGCAATTTCGACCGGATCAATGCCATAGGCGGCAGCGGCATTGGCAAGGATCGGCACGACACCGAAGTAGTAGGCATCGTTGGACAATACGAAGGTCAACGGCATGCTGGTAATCGCCACCACCAGCGGGAAGAGATGGCCCCAGGATGGCGGAATCCAGTCGACCAGGGTTTGTGCCAACGCATCGACCATTTTCGTCCCGGAGAAAATCCCGGCGAAGATGCCCGCGGCAAATACCAGCAGGACCACGGTCATGGCGTTGCCCGAGTGGGCGAGAATGCGCTCCTTCTGAATGTCCAACTGCGGATAGTTGATCATCAGTGCCAGGACGAAACCGATCAGGAACAGGATCGCCGAGTGCATCAGCCCCATCACCAGCGCAACCATCACCGCAACCACCAGCAGCAGGTTGACGTAGGCCAGCTTCGGACGCTTGTGCGGCGTGTTCTCGATGATCGCGTTGATGTAGCAGTCACCGCCACCGCTTTGCAGCTGGACGTTGCCAATGCGCTTGCGCTCGGCACGGCCCAGCAGGAAGGCCGTGAACACCACCCACATCGCACCACCGATCATGGTCGGCAGCAGCGGCACGAAATACTCACCGGCATCCAGGCCCAACGCTGCGATCGCGCGGGTCGCCGGGCCGCCCCAAGGGGTCATGCCGCTCATGATGCTCAAGGAGAGCATGGAAACAGTCGCCAGGATCATCGGATTCATGCCGATGCGTTTGTACAGCGGCAACATCGCGGCACAGGTGATCATGTAAGTCGTCGTGCCGTCACCGTCCAGCGCCACCAACAGCGACAGCAGCGCAGTGCCCACGGCGATCTTCATCGGGTCGCCATTGACCCGCTTGAGGATCTTGCGGATCAACGGGTCGAACAGACCGGCGTCGATCATCAGGCCGAAAAACAGGATCGCGAACAACAACAGTGCCGCCGACGGCGCGACCATTTTCAGGCCGTCCAACATCATCTTGCCGGTGGTCCCGCCAAAGCCGCCAAGCACGGCAAAGACGATGGGGACCACCGTCAGGGCGACGATCGGTGACAACCGTTTGGTCATTATCAGGAAGGTGAAGACCACCACCATGGCCAAGCCAAGTAAAGCGAGCATATGTCAGTTCTCTTGTTGTTATGAGTAGCTTGGCTGACATTCAGGCGCACGCCCCCCAACCCGCCAGGCAACACGCAAAAGTGCCTGGCGCAGGTAGTGAGTAAGCGGATGTGGTGCCGTCGAGTCAGCCGCGAGCGGCTAGAGGTGTTTGGCGACCTTCGTATCGTCCCAGGTAGAGTCCGTTGCCGAGGTCTGCGCCAGGGCCGGTTTGCCATCCAGGGTCCGCAACAGGACTTCGCGGTCGCAGGCATTCTCCGAAAGGGAGATCACCACGGTCGCAACGGCGTTGCTCGCCAGGCTGGTCAACGCCCGCGCTTCGGACATGAACCGGTCGATCCCGATCAACAGGGCCAGGCCCGCCAGGGGAATATCGTGGATGACCGTCAAGGTCGAGGCCAGGGCGACAAACCCACTGCCGGTCACCCCCGCGGCACCCTTTGACGACAGCAGCATGATCGCCAGCATGGTGATGACCTGGGTCAGCGTCAGGTCGATGTTGCAGGCCTGGGCAATGAAGATCGCCGCCAGCGACAGATAGATCGCCGTGCCGTCGAGGTTGAACGAGTAGCCCGTCGGCAGCACCAACCCCACGACCCCTTTCTTGCAACCCAGGGCCTGGAGTTTCTCCAACATCCGCGGCATTACCGGTTCGGTCGAGGACGTCCCCAGCACCACCAGGAACTCTTCACGCAGATAACGCAGCAGCTTCCACAGGCTGAAACCGTGGGCGCGGCAAACGCTGCCCAGCACCACGAAGACGAAGAAGGCGCAGGCGATATACAAGGTCATGATCAGCTTGGCCAGCGAGCCCAGCGACGTGATGCCGTACTGCCCCACCGTGAAGGCCAAGGCCCCGAAAGCGCCAATCGGAGCGAAACGCATCAGGTAGGAGAAAATCTTGAACACCATGTGCGAAGCCGATTCCAGGACGTCCAGCACAGGCTTGCCACGCTCGCCCAGGGACGACAGGGCAAAACCGCAGAGCACTGCGATAAACAGCACCGGCAGCACCTCGCCTTTATCGAACGCGCCGATGAAGGTGTCGGGAATGATGTGCATGAAGAAGTCCACCACACCCAGTTTCGCGGCGGATTCGGTGTACTGCGACAATCCTTGGGTGCTCAACCGGGTCGGGTCGATGTTCATGCCCGCGCCGGGCTTGAACAGGTAGACCGACACCAGGCCGATGATCAGGCTGATCACCGTCAGCGCCAGGAACAACAGCAGGGTCTTGCTCAACAAACGTCCCAGCGAGCGCTTGTCGCTCATGCCGGCGATACCGGTGACAATGGTGCAGAACACCACCGGCGCGATCATCATCTTGATCAGCTTGATGAAGGCATCACCCAGCGGCTTCAAGGCAATCGCCTGTTGCGACCAGAAATGCCCGACGACCACGCCCAGCAGCACAGCGCAGATGATCTGGAAGTAGAGCGATTTAACAACTTTCATGGCATCACCCATTTTTAGAATTGTTCTGATGCAAAAGACCCTGGCTGCCTAGGCTATCCGGCCAACCGTTGGGACGCCGTGGCGTAGACGTAACCTGAGAAAAGCCGGCGCGCGGTACGCACCACCGAGGCCCGGATGGTCTCACCCTTTTCACCGGTGTAGGACAGTACGACATCGATACCGCCGCTTGGGTGCTCAATCCGAACCTGTTGCAAGCGCGGCTCGCTGACGGTGCGAAGCAACTGTGCGACGACGCTGCCTTCGGTTACGCACGCCGTGGCCAGGCCGATGGAGCCGGTGATCGCCAGGGCGCGGTGACAGTTGTGCGGCATGAAGTAGCGCACCTGGATCGTCCCACCAGACTTGGCCGGAGACACCAGCACCGGTTTGGGAATGACCTTGTCACTGACATCACCCAAGCCCATGGCCAGGCCGGCTTTGAGACGCAGGGACTCCAGGCGCTGCAGGAAGGCTTTATCGGCGTCCAGCTCAGCGGGGCTTTCATCGCCGCGCTTGCCAAGCTGACTGGCTTGAACGATCACCATCGGCATCGCCATGTCGATGCAGGTCGCCGGGATGCCGTCGATCAGGTCCTGGGGTTGCCCGGTCGGGAAGAGTTTCCCCGTCTTGCTGCCCGCCGCATCGAGAAACGTCAGCTGTACCGGAGCGGCTGTGCCAGGCACGCCGTCGATGGCGGTGTCGCCTTCATAGCTGACCTTGCCTTCCGGGGTTTGCACTTGGGCATTCACGAAAGTCCCGGTGTTGAGGTTGCGAATACGCACCCGGGTCAGGTCGCCGGAAGGCTTGACCAGCCCCTGCTCGATGGCAAAGGGGCCGACGGCGCAGAGCATGTTGCCGCAGTTGGGGGCGGTATCGACCCGACGCTGGGAAACCATGACCTGGACGAACAAATAATCGACATCCGCGTCAGGGTGCAGCGATGGGCTGACGATCGCCACTTTGCTGGTTTGTGGGCTGCCGCCACCGATACCGTCGATTTCCAGCTCGTGGCCGGATCCCATCAGGTTGAGCAGCAGCTCGTCACGTTCGGCGATGGCGACCGGCAGATCCCAGGCGAGAAACACCGGGCCTTTGGACGTACCGCCGCGCATTAGCACACAAGGAATTCGCTGCATGTTCACTAACTCTTGTTGATCAATCTGGATAATTGATGCTCTGGACACAAGAGTGGCAAAATTTGAAAAGTGTTTCCAATGCAAAGATCAGAGAGATTATTGCGTTTCACAAATGAATTACTTTACGATGATTTGCACCGCGCATCCCCCTCTCCGGTGAGGTAGAACATGGAATATGAACTCCAGGACATACGATCTTTCGTGAAAATCGCCGAACTGGGCAGTTTCCACGAAGCCGCCGATGCGCTGCACCTGTCACAACCGGCCCTGAGTCGACGGATGAAAAAACTCGAAGAGGGTCTGGGCACCGCTTTGCTCGATCGCACGACCCGCAAGGTCAGCCTGACAAGTGTCGGCCGTGATTTCCTGCCCAAGGCGCGGCGGCTTCTGGATGATTTCGATGACTCGATTCTCAACATCCGCGAGCTGGCGGAGCGGCAGATCGGCCGGGTGACGTTGGCGTGCATCCCCACGGCGGCGTTCTATTTCCTGCCTTCGGTGATTCGCCTCTATAACGAGCGCTACCCGAAAATCCGCATCCGCCTGCTCGACCTCAGCGCCAACGAAGGACTCGAAGCGGTACTGCGCGGTGAAGCCGACTTCGGCATCAACATGATGAGCGGCCAGCACCCGGACATCGAGTTCGTGCCCCTGGTCAACGAACCCTTTGTGCTGGCCTGCCGGCGCGATCATGAACTGGCTGAACGCAGTGCGGTCACCTGGTCGGAACTCAGTGATTATCGGCTGATAGGCGTCGGTCGCCTGAGCGGCAACCGCATGCTGCTGGACCACGCGTTGTCGGGCCTGAGCTGGCGTCCGCAGTGGTTCTACGAAGTGCAGCACTTGTCGACGTCGCTGGGACTGGTCGAGGCTGGCCTCGGCGTGTCGGCGATGCCCAGCCTGGCGATGCCGGCCGGGGATCATCCAACGCTGGTCAGCGTGCCGCTGATCGAGCCGGTGGTAAACCGCTCGCTGGGCCTGGTCTACCGCCGGGGCGCATCGCTTTCCCCGGCTGCGGAGAAGTTTGTCTCGATCCTGCTTGAGCAGTGGCCGCAATGAAGCGAGAGCCTCCACACCGCCAGCGCGGCGAAGCTGATCAAGGCGCCTAGCAGGCTGACCGCCATCCAGCCCCACAGCGCATAAACCTGGGTCGCGGCCGCCGCGCCCAGTGCGCTGCCCACCGAGTAGAAGCACATATAAGCACCGACCATGCGACTTTGGGCGTCGGGCCGTGCTGCGAAGATCAAGCTCTGGTTAGTGACATGCACGGCTTGTACCGCGAAGTCGAGCAACACCACGCCGCACACCAGTGCAACCGGGGAGGTCTCGGTAAACGTGATGGGCAGCCAGGAGAGCACCAGGAGCCCCAGCGACCAGCCGGTAACGCGTTGTCCGAAGCCTTGATCCGCCCACCGGCCGGCCCTTCTGGCTGCCAGGGCCCCGACGACGCCAGCCAGGCCAAACAGGCCGATGGCCGTGTGTGAAAGCGACAGCGGCGCGGAGCTCAGCGGCAGCACCATGGCGGTCCATAATACCGAAAACGCCGCAAAGATCAGCAAGGCCAGCAGCCCCCTGATCCGTAGCACCGGCTCGGTCATGAACAGCTTGAACAGCGACCGGATGAGCGCCAGGTAAGGCTGCCGATCAGGTGACGACACGGCGGCAGGCACCACCGCCCAAAACACAGCCGCGATAGTCAGCATCAATCCCGCGGAAACGAAATAAACCCCGCGCCAGCCCGCCAGATCGGCGATCACTCCAGAGGTAAACCGCGCCAGGAGAATACCCAGGACAACGCCGCTGGTGACGGTTCCCACGGCCTGCCCCCGCTGGGAGGGCGTGGACAGCATGGCGGCATAGGCCACCAGCACTTGGACAACCACCGCCAGCAAGCCCATCACGATCATCGCCCCCAGCAAAGCCAACCAATGCTGGGCTGCACCGACGGCCGCCAGCACAAGCGCGGACAACACCAATTGCGCGCAAACCAGTCGTTTACGGTTGACTCTGTCCCCCAGCGGGACGATGAACAGTAACCCCAGCGCGTAACCCACCTGTGTGGCCGTCACCACCACCCCGATCAATCCCGGCGCGACGCCCAGGCTCTCGGCCATTGACGCAAGCAAGGGCTGGGCGAAGTAGACATTGGCGACGGCCAGTGCGCAGGTCACGGAAAACAATAACGTGAGCGCCGGCGAAAGCCCCGGGCACTGCTGCGCATTCAAAGAACCTGTGGCGAGGGAACTTGCTCCCGCTGGGCTGCGAAGCGACCCCTTCCGTGAGCGCTTCGCACTCAAGCGGGAGCAAGCTCCCTCGCCCCCCTGTTTGTCCGAAGGCTGCTGGGTGAAACAGTCGACATCGGCTGTCATGCGCGTCTCCTTGGCGCTAAACTGGTTTCAATTAAAAACCTGACTGGATTGTTGCTCGATCAGGTTTCATTTTGCAACCACAGACATCGACCAGACTTGCGATCCTTTTTTCAGAAGGTCAATAAAATGGAAAACGCTTCACCGCAAAACAGCGAATGCCCGGTAGCCAGGACACTGGATGTGATTGGCGATCGCTGGTCGCTCATGATCATTCGTGACGCATTCGACGACATTCGCCGCTTCAGCGAATTTCAGAAGAGCCTGGGCGTGGCCAAGAACATTCTGGCTTCGCGACTCAAAGCGTTGGTCGAGGCCGGTGTGTTCGACATTCGACCCGCATCCGATGGAAGCGCCTACAAGGAGTACGTCCTGACGGACAAAGGCCGGGAAATCTTTCCGGTCGTGGTCAGCCTGCGACAATGGGGCGAACGCTTCCTGTTCGAGCCAGGAGAAACGCGTTCCGTACTGTTGGACAATACGTCCGGGCAGGCGCTCATGCCGATGGATGTTCGTTCCTCAAACGGTCAGAAACTCGAACCGGCCGATTGCCACAGGGTGAGGCTCATTGCCGACAACCCGACGTGATATTGATCGTCCCTATCCATTCAGTAACAGAGACATGTCCGCGTACCTGGCGCACATGAAATCGACAAATGCGCGAACCTTCGGCGCAGCAAGACGTAGGAATGCATCCGGTGACGCTCTGCGTCACATCCAGAAGCGGAACGCGGAGCGTCCCTGGCGACATTCCCACGCAGGAGCGTGGGAACGATCAACCGCTAGTGCGGTACAGTCACTTCGTCCAGCGCCAGGTCGGTCAGCGGAAGACCAACCTGGTGTATAACGACGAAGGCTTGCTCCAGCAACGGCTACTCGCTAAACCAGCTGGCGCCCCCCCCCCCAGAGACAAGATCAAACCACCACACAGTCAATCAATTGATCGTTCCCACGCTCTGCGTGGGAATGCATCCGGTGACGCTCTGCGTCACATCCAGAAGCGGAACGCGGAGCGTCCCTGGCGACATTCCCACGCAGGAGCGTGGGAACGATCAACCGCTAGTGCGGTACAGTCACTTCGTCCAGCGCCAGGTCGGTCAGCGGAAGACCAACCTGGTGTATAACGACGAAGGCTTGCTCCAGCAACGGCTACTCGCTAAACCAGCTGGCGAACCCCCCAGAGAAAAAATCAAACCACCACCCCATGGACTTGGGGTTGCCAATGTTGGTGACCACCCCCTGAATAAAGGACCGGCGGCAACTACCGGCGACGGCATCATTCAGCGGGCCAGGCGCATTCAACCGGTCGAGGCACACTCCCTACTCCTCGGCAGGCCTCATATGAAAAATCGTATAAGGCAGGATCAGCGTATCGGCGACGATGCTAAACGGAAGGTCGACGACTGCAAACGGTGCCAGCGCGCGTGAATACACGTCGTTGTCATTCGTCGAGGCCTTGATGATCTCGATGTCGGTCGCCGCACCGCAGTAAGGATGGCGGCCGCAGAGCTGTCCCATGCCAAAGGTTTCGTTGGCCGTGGCACATCCACCCAGCAGCGCCATGGTCAAAGCCATTAATACGATCCGCATGACGCGCCCCTCCCCAGGAAAGGCCGGACTGTAGCATTAAAGCCGCCCCAACGGCTCAGTGCCCAAGGCAAGGCCCCAGCAGGGTCGCGAACCACTCGATGGACACCCCGAGGGCGGCTGCACCGATAGAAACGTTATGGCGGCTGTATTCAGGCAACCCCAGGTTCTCCTGTAGGATGCATCCCTCTCAACCAGTCGCGAATGTGAACAATGGAACTGCACTCAATTCTCGCCTTTACCCTGGTCGCGGCCATCGCCATCGCCAGTCCTGGACCGGCCACCTTGATGGCGATCAATAACAGCCTGGCCTACGGGCCGCGTTACGCGGTGTGGTCGTCGGTGGGCAACGCCAGCGGGCTGTTCTGCTTGTCGGCCGCCGCGATGCTGGGGCTCGGCGCGTTGCTCGCCAGCTCCGAATGGTTGTTCAACGCCGTGAAAGTCCTAGGGGCGGGTTATCTGTTCTACCTGGGCGCCAGGCAGTTGTTCAAAAAGAGCCCGATACTCGCGCAGGATGTGCAAGCCGATGGCAAAACCAGCAAGCCATCGCGTTCAAAGCTATACAAGTCGGCCTTTCTGACAGCCATCACCAACCCCAAGGCGACGATGTTCTTCACCGCCCTGTTCCCGCAATTCATCGACCAGAGCGCCCCACTGCTGCCGCAGTTTCTGCTCCTTACCTCGATATTCGCCGGCTTGTCACTGATTTCCTTGAGCCTGTATGCCGCCATTGCGGCCCAGGCCAAAGGCGTACTGAAACGGCCAGCGTTTTCCGTGTGGATCAGCAGGCTCGTCGGCTCGACGTTCATCGGCTTCGGTGCGGCCATTCTGGCGATGCGTCGGCCGGCCGTTTGAGACATCTTTCGATCCGGACCTACCTGATACCGAGGTCACGACGCTTGAAAAGCGTCGACCTCACATCCTCCCCATCCGCTCTCCCTCGTTCCTACTTATAGGCAACAGTGAAATCCTGCCTGCGCACTCCAGATATTTAACTTGACGCAAGAGATTACGATCATCATATTCATGAAAATATTATGAGCGTCATGTGTAAATCTCCATTACTGCACCGAGCTCGCGAACCACAATCTTGGCGTTTGACATCAATGCCTTTGCCCGCCAACCAAGCCTAGGAGAGGATGTATGGAAGCCAGAACTTCATTGGCGATTACCGCTACGCAACCGCACGCCTCCACACAACCATTGACCGGCAAAGTCGTGGCGCTGCTTGCAGGCCTGGCGGCGATCAGCATGCTGTCTACCAACATCATTCTCCCGGCGTTCGCGGAGATCGGCAAAGACCTGGGCGTGACCGCTCGCGAGCTCGGCCTGACGCTGTCCAGCTTCTTCATCACGTTCGCCTTGGGCCAGTTGGTGGTCGGGCCACTGGCCGACCGCTACGGGCGCCAGAAACTGGTGCTCGGCGGCCTCTCAGTGTTCGTGGTCGGCACCGTCATCGCCGGCCTTGCCACCACCCTTGATGTGCTGATCGCCGGACGCGTCGTCCAGGCGTTGGGCGTGTGCGCAGCCTCGGTGCTGTCGCGCGCCATCGCACGGGATCTGTTCGAAGGCGAGACGCTGGCCCGCGCCTTGTCGCTGACGATGATCGCCACTGCCGCGGCGCCGGGCTTTTCGCCGCTGGCCGGCAGCGTCCTGTCCGTCACGCTCGGCTGGCGAGCCATCTTCATCCTGGTGGGACTGGCCGCCGTGGTACTGGCGTTTTTCTACGTACGCGACCTCGGAGAGACCCATCCCGCCGATCGCCGGGCGCCGCACTCGGCCAAGAGCGTGGTGCTCGCCTATGGCAGATTGGCGCTGGACAAGCGCTTCATCCTCCCTGCCCTTTCAATGAGCCTGCTGATGAGCGGCCTGTTCGCCTCCTTCGCGGCGGCGCCCGCCATCCTGATGCAAGGTATCGGCCTGACCTCGTTGCAAACCGGCCTGTATTTCGCCGCTACGGTATTCGTCGTGTTCGCAGCCGGCATGGCGGCCCCGCGCCTGGCGCATCGTCATGGCGCCCGAATCGCCACACTCGTGGGCATTGCCTGCGCCATGGCCGGCGGCGGCCTGCTGCTCGTCGGCCCAGCCGCGCCTGGTCTTGGGTGGTATGCCCTCTCGATGATCATCTTCCTGTGGGGCATGGGCCTGGCCAATCCGCTGGGCACGGCAATCACCATGGGGCCTTTCGGCAAGGAAGCCGGGATGGCCTCCGCATTGCTGGGTTTTCTCTCCATGGGTGCGGCTGCCCTGAGCACCTGGCTGGCCTCGGTCTTGAGCTTCGCGCCGGTCACGACGCTGGGTGGGATTCAGACGATGGCCTGCCTGGTGGCGCTGGTGCTGTTTCTGTTGCGGGGGCGTCTTTGAGGACGCTTTCTCGGCCAAGCCAAAAGCTCGCCTCCCTGCGCCAATCAGTACACCGGCCAGGTTTCAACAATCTTCCCACCGCGCACGGCCAGCAAATCACCAAATTGCAGCAGCACGGATTCAGTCTGGGTCGGCCGTAAAAACACCTGGTCCTCCACGTTCAACCCTACGGCCAGGGAGCCGTTGACCATTTCCTGATTGGAGCTGCGACCATAGAGCTCATTGCTTTGCAGCCCCTTGGGAGACTCCAACTCGGCCATCCAGTTACCGCCGTAGAGGAAGAATGTTGCGCGCTGGTTAGGGTCCCACCAGGAGAACAATCGCGACTTGTCATCCAGGGCTGGGAAATTGACGGGGCCAGTGCTCTTTAGCACCGGCGTTGCGATAAAGGCCGCCGGCACATGCTTGACCAGCGATGGCAGGTCGTAATGGGTCGGCTTGAGAAACGCCGTTCCCACCGAAACCTCGCTGCTCAAGCGTTCCTGCTCATGTATACCGTAGCTGGGGCTACCGGCCGTATTGAGCGTGAGCCCTTCGTGCCAAAGTGCAGGGAAGTGTTCACGCAGGTAATTCACATGGCCGTTGTAAATGACCATCACTTTGTCGAACAACGCCTGGGACGAACCGAGGACCCTGGGCACGCCCATGCCGACAAACGGGTCATACCCCATGAAGCCTGAAAATTCGAGCTGCTGCGGATGGGCACTGATCAGCGTCAGCATCTCGCCGAGCACCGCGTGGTCAGCGACTCCGCCACGGTGCAGGCCGACATCCAGCTCGATATTGACCCGCATCCGGATGCCCAGGCCTTGCGCCAATGCCAGGTAATCCATCAGCCGCCGGGGGGTATCGAGCAACCATTGCAGTTGCCTGGAAGGGTCGAAGGCGCCCTTGTGGGTTTGGTAAAACACCTCGGCCGAGCGTACCGGTAAAGGCTTGCCGAGCAAGATGTCAGCCTCGGGAAAGGTCACGGCATCGTGATTGAGAAACGGCTGATGAAACGACATCAGCCGCCGGGTATCGGTACGTTTGGCGATGTATGACAACAGACCCGGTGATGGCAGGGATTTCTCCACCAGACGCAAATGTTTACCGGCGCGTGTAACGGATTGCGTGACCACATCGATATTGTGATCGAGCAGGTCCAGGTCAATCAGCATCACGGGGCGCATCGGCCCATGGCGCTTGAGCTCCTGGTTCAACGCGCGGAAGTACTCGTTGTAGGGGCTGCCCCGATCGCTCGGACGCAACAGCGCCCCCGCCCCGACCATCAATGCACCCACTCCGGCGGTGCCGAGCATAAAGGTTCTACGATTCATCAGGACGCTCCCTCTGCGTGCGCAGTCAGGTGCACGTTACGGCAGCGCTACCCGGCTGTTGAGGCTATGGGAGGTCAGAAAGGGGACTTTGGCGGCCAGGCTTTGATCGAATCCGGCTAGACCCTGGACGTTGCAATGAACCCCCTGATGGCCGCCACCACAACGGCGCCCCGTTCAAGATAGGGCACATGCCCACAGTCCTCGATGAACTCGCCGCGTGCATCGGGCAGTTGCTGGAGCAGGTTGTCCAGGGTCGCCGGCAGGAATACCTGGTCATGCCGGCCCCATATCACCAGCGTCTTGGCAGCGATCTGTGGCAACCGTTCGAGCAGCACGTCCAGGCCTTCGCGACGGAAATCCTCGACGACCCGCTGCACCGCGGCAAACCTCGACTTGCCGCTGGCCGCCATGGCCTGGGCCAAGCGCCCTCCTACCTCGGGCGGCGCCTGGAACACCAGGCTCCAGAAGCGCTTCATCTCTTCGACCGTACGATAGCCAAACACCGTGCCCGCCCCTTGCAGGCTGGCTTTCAACGTGGGGCCTAGCGCTTGCTCGCCCAGACCGGCAGGCGCCAACAAGACCAAGTGACTGACACGCTGCGGGTGTTTGGCGGCATACAGGCCGGCCACGCACCCACCCAAAGAGCTGCCGACCAGCACGAAGGGGCCCTCGACGAGTGTATCCAGCAGGCCTTCGAGTTCCGCCAGCATTGCCAGGGGACCAAAGCCGGCACCCGCCTCGTACACGGATTGGCCATGCCCCGGCAAGTCGACGAAAACGCAGTGGTGATGGCGCGCCATGCCCAGCATCGCAGGGCCCCACTGATCCTTGCTGGCGCCCAAGCCATGGAGCATGACCAGCGTCGTCCGCTGTTGCCGCGCAGGGCTTTGCAGATAGGCCAGGCGTCCATGTTTACCGGTGTGCCAGCGCAGTTTCAAACCGAACTGCCAGCGGTGGACCAGGCGCAAAGTGCCGAGCAGCAATCGATCAACGCGGTTCATCCGCCACTCCTTGCCCTTTGCTACCGGCCTTGAGGAAGAATCTTGCCGGCAGGCGCAGTTGGCATAGCGCCACGCCTGACAGCGTCAACACGGCGCCGATCACCAGGCGCTGACTGAAACCTTCGGCGAGCATGACCTGGCTGACAGCGATCGCGAACACCGGCACCAGAAGCAGGTACGGACTCAGTTGCTGCATCGAGTTGCGACCGAGTAACCAGAACCACAGACCGAACCCCAGCAGGCCACCACTGAGTGCGGTGTAGAGCACCGCCCACCATGCCTGGGCGCTGGCCGTGTAGACGCGTGTCCATTGCTCGCCTTCCTGGACGAACGACCACAGCAACAGTTGCGGTGCGGCGATGACCGCCGTCCAGGCACTCAAGGCCAGCGGATCCAGCGGTCCGAGACGCTTGGTCAACACTGACCCGGCTGCGAATGCCAAGGCCGCCAGCGCCACCAGCAACATGCCGATGAACGTCCCGCCCGCCGATGGCGTAGCCAGTAGCACCAGGACACCGGCGAACGCCAGCAGGATGCCCGCCAGGAGCCGCAGTTTCAGGACTTCCCCCAATAACGCGAATGCCAGGACGAGGGTAAACGGTGCCGCCAATTGATAAATGATCGCCGAGGTAGAGGCGTCTACCCGAGCGATACCGCAATACAGCAAACCGAAATGCAAGGTCCCGGTGATCGTGGCGATCAGGGCCACGGACGCAAACTGTTCACGTTTGACGCGCTTGAGCAGCGGCAGGAGAAACAGCGCCATGATCGCGTAGCGCATGGCGACCATGAGGATAGGCGGCAACTCGGCGCCGCCGATTTTCACTGCAGTGACCTGCGCGCCCCAGAGAAACGCGACCAATAACGCGAGCAATGAGTCTTTCAATGGCATGACAGTTATCCCTTCTGAAATTGAATGGGCCGCAGGATTCTTTCCGGCTTGCCTGTCGCAAGGGCTGGGGGGTTAAGTCGACAGTGATGCTCGCAAAGCCGGTCCAATGTCTCGCGCAGAGCCTGTTCCGCTTCAGGATCGTGGGCCAGTTGGGTCTGGAAGCACGGCGGAAATCCCGAGCCGACCAAAATCATTTTGTTGAGCAGCACGTTCAGCGCGACCTGGGAGAAAACCGCCGTGTGTCCATAGCGTCGGCCGACGACCGCAATTGCCGCGAGTTTGTCGCGCAGCGGACGCTCCCGAGGCCGCAGGAAGCCATAGCCGACTCGCTCCAGAAACGCCTGGAAGCGACTGTTGGTGCCGTAGGCATGCATGACGGGGAGATAGAGCACCGCATCGGCGCGGTCCAGCCGCGCCACCAACTGCCCGACGTCGTCCTGCACTTGGCAGTCCTGGTCGGAACAGGCGTTGTCGGCGTCGCAGTAGTCGATCCGGTAATCCTTGAGCCAGATGTCATCGACCGCGACCTCCTCGCCCAGGTGGCGGCGCACCAGCGCCACCACCCGTGCACTGACACCACAAGGTCGGCTTGACCCGACAATGATGGTCAGATTCATGATTCAGGACGCCTCCCGCAACCCTTCTTCGCCAGCCAGGTAGGCGCGCAAAGCCTCTTCCATCAACTGCCCGGTCAGCCAGAGCGTGACGCGTGCCACTTCCTTGATCTGACGACGATCTGCTTCGGTCTTCACCGCACGCTGCATCGCCATACGCACTTCCTCGGCGTGCTTCTCGTCGATGGTCGAGTGGGCGACGAAGAAAGTCATCTGCTCATCCTTCAAGCCCAGGTCGGCGCGGAACCGTTCCAGGATCGGTTGGATGTGCTCGTAGACGTCCTCGGCCCAGTAGCTGTAGCCCAGGCGAGCGATCGGCCCCTTGCGGATGGCCACATCGTTGAGAAAGGCGATCAGTGCCTGGGTCGGCGCCAGGGGCGCCGGCATGGCTTGCGGCAACAGCCCGACCGACTCCAGGTCACGCAGCACCATGCGCTCGTGGCCCAGCTCTTCCAAGGCGTGCTTGTAGACGAAGCGCAACAGCGTCGTTTCTTCTGGATCGGCACTGAAGGCGCAGGCGGCCTGGTTCACCGAGTTGTAGCGGGTGTAGTGGTAGACCTGCAGCATGAGCTGTTGGTAGAGGGCTGGCGGCGTTGGGTTGTCCAGGCTGAATTTCCAGTAGGCGCCCTGCTTGATCTGGGCCCAGCCCGCGTCGACGATAGCGTCGAGTTCCTTGAAGAATGCTTGCATTTCAATTGGCTCCTTTAACATTGAGGTAAACACTTTCGAGTTCCAGGTACACGAGGCTGTAGCGCCGCTCGACCTGTTCCCCGGTCCAGGTAACGTCATCCACCAGCACGCGCCCGCCCAGACCGACATAGAGCGCAGCCAATTGGCCGCGGCACAGTGCCGAGATGAATCGCAGGTGAGTGTTGGCTTTCAGCCAAATGGCCGCTTGCAGGAGAAACATGCGCAGGTGCCGACCGCCGCGGTATCGCTCGTCCAGCACCAGGCGATTGGCATCGAAGGCATCCGTCGATTGTTCGAAATAGGCCTGCACGTCGACCGCTCGCTCGACGAAGCTCAGGCCATGACCCAGCGGCGTGACGCGCAACGTCCCGACCACTTCGTCCTTGTCCAGGTAGACCAGGTGATAGGACAAGGCGTCGCGCACCTGCTCCCGTCGCTCGAAGTCATCCTCCCGTGCCGGGTTGGTCCCCAGGTAGCGACTCCTGAGTTGCCTGACGGACTCGAACAGTTCATTGGCGTTGTCAATCACGCGAACAGACAGGCTCATCGCTGACCTCACTGGCCTTGACGCTGATCGACGATGCGCGCTTCTTTCCAGCTGAACCAACTGCCAAGGTTCACATGCTCGGCCAGGTCGCCCACCACCATGACCGTGGCATCGACCCCCAGCCGTTCGCGCAGGCGCTCCTTGATCAGCAGCACCAGACGTCCACGATCGCCTTCGAAGAAGCGCGACATTTCCAACTTGGCGATGACGGTGTCGCGATCATTGGCGCGACTGAGGATGATCTGGTAACCAAGGCATTGTTCGACGCCTTCAATCAGCGCCTGCTCGATCTGTGCGGCCGAGAAGGCGCGATCGTTCAGTTGCACGGCATCCTTCACCCGACCGACGACCTTGACGGTCTGGCGCATCGATTGCGGATAGCCGGGACGCGACTGGATCGAGACCAGATCGCCCGTGCGGTAGCGAATCAACGGCTTGCTGCCAGGAATCAGCATGGTCACGCACAACTCACCGTCGCCGGTGCAGCCCAGGCTTTCCCCGGACTTGGGATCGAGCACCTCGATGATGTAGTTGAGGCGATGCGGCACCAACTGGTCGTTGGCGTTGCAGGCCGCGATGATCATCGCTTCCTGGGAGCCATACAGGCTGTTGTAGGCCTGCGCGCCCCACAGGCTGTAGAGGTTGTTCTTCAACGCAGGGGTGCACAGCTCGCCGCTCATCATGAACGCGCGCAGGGCGAAGTCCTCGCGTGGGTTCAAGCCTTGGCGCTCGGCTTCCTTGGCCATGGCCAGCAAGAGCCCCGGCGCCGATGCGAGCACGCCGATCCGCAGGTCCTTGAGCAGTTGCAGCGCCTTGGGCCAACCGATCACCGGTGAGTGCGGCCAGATCTTGGCATTGCACAGGTCGAGCTGGGTGCAGACATCGCCCAGGGTGTCACCGAAGGAATGGACCTCGGTAGGTCCCATGATGCCGACCACGGTCTTTTCGCCCGGGAAGTGCTTTTCGATCACGGCCTGGTAGGCCATGGCCAGTTGGCGATTGCTCGCGTAGCTCTCCTTGCGGTCCCGCGGGCATGGCGTGGCGGGCCCGGTGGTCCCCGTGGTCTCGTAATAGAAGATGCTGTCTTCCAGCGGGCCGGACAAGATGTCGAAGCCTGCTTCGCGCAGATCATCCTTGGTCGTGAATGGCAAGGTGGCGAGGTCATCCAAGGTCAGCGAACGCTCGTCGACCTGGGCAAGGTGCCTGGAATAGAACGGCGAGGACCGCTTCACGTGGCCGACCACTTCCCGCAACTGTGCCTGGTGCCAGGCCGCCAGCTCGGTGTCGCTGAGGACGTCGGTCCAATAGGCATGATGAATCGGATCGTACCGCTTCTTGAATGTCTCTAAATGCTCTTTCATTTCAGCCGCTCAGGTTTGATGGGTTACTGGAACTCAACGGCCGCTACGTTAGTAACAGAACTTATAAATACCCAGCTGCGCTATCTCACAGTTGTGCGCGCACGAGTTTCTTGTTAAAAGCACGCGCGTTTACATACGCGCAGGGATAGCTCTTCGCCCCGTCGACATTCAGAAATGAATGAAAGATTAATATGCCCGCAGCAGTTGACAGCCCCAGGGCACGCTGGTAATTTCGCCGCACTGCCAATTATTCCCGCAGTGCTTAGCCAAGACTGGGATGTCTAAAATGTACTATCACCTTTCTGCTATCAGTTCCTCCCACAGCTATCCCGACAGCTGTTCCCGGGCCATTCTGGCCATCTTCAAAAGCAATATCTGGCGTCGCTAATCTAGCGAAGACCGGAGCCTGTCTGCTGCCTGCCAGCAACGTCCTGATCTTTTCCCTCTGAAATCGAAGGCGCTCGCACCTTGTGCCCTGCGTAACAATTGGCTGCAATCCATTGCAAGCTTTTTAGTGCGCGCGACATGAACAGCGTCCGTCCCGTCTATTCAGAATATCCGTCAACACGTATTTAAAGTGCCTGCGCGCTTTATATTCCCGTGGCGCTCTCTTAATCGAGCGCCTGAATCGTTACACCTTGAATATGGTATTAACCGTGAATAAAAATTTAATTGGCGTGAATGTTCTTCGCCGTGAAGAACGTCGACCTACGGATGCACTTGGCATATATGCAAATGCACTGGAACAACTGGGTCGCGAGTCTGTTTTCATTCTTGAATCACTGTCTGGCCCAAGCCGTGATCGCCGGGCGACGATCGTCGGGCTCGAACCGCTTTTCGAAGTGTGTATCGATGAGGGCCAGGCCCAACTGCGAGGCTGCGCCGCCCTGTGTGAGCATTTGTCCGCCAGCCTGCGGCAAGCGGGCATGCAGGTCGATCCGGAACACAAGATCCATCTACCCGACAGCGAGGCTGCGTGGAACCTGCTCCGGGCGATCCAGGCAACGTTCCAACCGGCGTCCAATGCCCCTTCCAGCCTGGCCTTCTTCGGCTATTTCTCCTACGACTGCGTTCGCCTGATCGAGCGACTTCCCGATCTGGCCAAACAGACCTACGACTACCCGCTCATTGCCCTGTCGGTCTATCAGACCCTGGTTTATTTCCACAGCAATGGCATCGTCGAAACCCTGATCAATAACCACGATCTCTGGTCGCCCCGCACGTTGGAGGACTACCCCTTCCTGAACACAACCCCGGCATCCGAGGCACTGGCTCCGCTACCGTACCCCGAGGGCTTCGAGGAAGAGCGCACGGTGACCCCGGAGAAATTCGTCGAGCGTGTCGAAGTGGCGATGGAGCACATCCGCGCCGGCGACGTCTACCAGATCCAGCTCGGTCATGAGATTCGCATCCGCTCGCAGGTTTCGCCGTTCGATGTGTACCAGAACCTGCGCCTGCGCAACCCCTCCCCCTACATGTACCTGGCCCACGTAGGCGGCATCGACCTGATCGGCGCCAGTCCCGAGCTGTTCGTCAGGATCAAGGACGACTTGATCGAGATGCGCCCGATCGCCGGCACCGTGGGCAAGAAGCCTGGCGTCGATCCGACTCAGTTGGTCCTGGAGCTGACCCGCTCCGAGAAGGAGCGCGCCGAACACCTGATGCTCATCGACCTGTGTCGCAACGATATCGGTCGCGTGTGCCAGGCCGGCTCGCTGGAGGTCGATGAGTTCATGCTGGTGGAAGAGTACTCGCACCTCTACCACATGGTGTCGAACGTTCGCGGCCTGCTGCGCCCGGGCCTGGATGCTTACGACGTGATCAAGGCCTCGTTCCCCGCGGGCACCATGTCCGGCGCGCCCAAGGTCAGGGCGATGGAGTTGATCGAGGGAATGGAAAGCAACCGCCGGGGCATTTATGCCGGGGCCCTGGGCCTGGTCGGTTTCGATGGCAGCGTCAACACCGCATTGTGCATTCGCTCGACGGTCTTCGATGAGGGTACGTACCACTTGCGTGCATCCGCCGGAGTGGTGGCCGATTCGGTGCCAGAGCTTGAGTGGAAAGAGACGCTGTACAAGATGGGTTCCGTCTATCGGGCAGTGACCGGCCAGGAGATCGCACTGTGAAAGTATTCTTGATCGACGCCTATGACAGCTTCGTCTTCATCATCAGCCAATACCTGGAACAATTGGGGCTGGAAACCCACGTCGAGCGTCACGACGTACCGGACCTCATCCAGCGCATTGAAGCGTTCTCACCGGATTTCTGCGTGCTGGGCCCTGGGCCTGGGCATCCGGCCGATGTGGGCTACATCGAAGTGATCAGGCACTTTCAGGGACGCCTGCCGCTGCTGGGTGTGTGCCTGGGTCACCAGGCCATCGGCCTGGCCTTCGGTGCCCAGGTTTGCCGGGCTCCACACGTGATGCACGGCAAGGTGAGCACGATCGAGAACGACGGCAAGGGCGTCTATGACCACACCCAGGCACAGGCGATTCGGGCGACCCGCTACCACTCGTTGATGATCAGCGAGCAGCCGTTACCCGACTGCCTGGAGATCACGTCCAGATCCACGGACGACGGCTATGTCATGGGCGTGCGCCATCGCCACCTGCCGGTGGAAGGCGTGCAGTTCCACCCTGAAAGCATCCTCACCGAAAACGGCCTGGACCTGTTCCGCAGCTTCATCCGGTGTCACGTGCACAAGTGATCCATCCGGAAGGGGCATGCGCCCCTTCCTTCCCCGTACTGCGACTGAGTCATTCCTGCTACAACGAGAGCGATCCGTTTATGGACAAACACCACTCCCCCGCCTGCGGCCGGACCCAGGCCGAGCGTGCCGCTACGCTGGCCGCCTTCACAAGCCTCGCCAAGGATGCCAACCGTTGCGATTGGGAGCGCCTGCTGAACAAAGTGCTGCGCCAACTCGGCTTCGGCAGCTACCTCATCAGCCTCGGGCCGGCAACGCCGAGGGATACCGACCCTCTCGCTGGCCTCATCACTACCTTTCCCAAACGCTGGCTGGAACACTACCGCTGTGATGGGTTGATCGAGATCGACCCGATACTCAGGCACTGTCGACGCGAGCTGGTGCCGCTTTTCTGGGACAGCGAGCGACGGCGTGCCCGGGGACGTTCCCGGCATTTCTGGGAGCAACGCGAACTACACGGCCTGCGCAGCGGCGTGAGCATCCCACTGCGCTACGAAATGCTCAGGGGAACCTTGAGCGTGGCCTTCGACGACACACAGATCACTGAACAGAAAGGGTTTTCCAATCCTGCCGTCTACCAACTGTTCATGCTCATCCCCTACCTGCTCGCCGGGATACGACATCAATTGCAACGGCCTGCCCAACCGCGCCAGGACCTGACGCCCAAGGAAATGGACTGCCTGTACTGGGCCAGCGAAGGCAAGACCACCTGGGAAATCAGCCACATCCTGACCTGCTCCGAACGCACCATCGACTTCCACCTGCTCAATGCG
Organism: Pseudomonas sp. NFACC16-2; assembly: GCF_900119205.1. Lineage (NCBI taxonomy): Bacteria > Pseudomonadati > Pseudomonadota > Gammaproteobacteria > Pseudomonadales > Pseudomonadaceae > Pseudomonas > Pseudomonas sp. NFACC16-2. Next base: position 213,447 of record NZ_FPIX01000001.1, read on the forward strand.
CGACGCAAGCTGGGCTCGGTAAGCCGCCAACAGGCCGTCAGTGCTGCGGTGGCCTGTGGGTTGGTCATGCCGACCGTTATCTCGCCGACTTACCGGTGCCAGAAATGAGCAAAAAAAGTAGTTTCTACGACAGTCCACCCTCAGGAATAACCCTGAAATTGAAAAAGACCCTGGATACCGACGGCTACGTTGACTGTCAGGGCAGCCTCGGCAACGGCGCTACCCTGCGAGTGGTCTCCACGGAAGACAAGGACAGCGATCCCTACGTGGGTTGAAGCTACGAGCAGGATGCTTCCTGAAATCCGGATGCCCTCCCTCGAAATACTCAAAGGCAGAGCCATCAATGCCCGGGCATTGGACGATTGGGGCGTTTTACATCTGTTTTTGCCTTGCCGAGCCTGGGCTCGCAATGCCGCTCGCGTGAGGCAGGCGGGGCATACGCAACAACTGACCGATCTCCTGCGCGCTGACCGCCTTGCTGAAAAAATACCCCTGGATTTCATCGCAGCCGTTGTCACGCAAGAAGGTTTGCTGCTCCTCGGTTTCGACCCCTTCGGCAATGACCTTGAGATTGAGCTTGTGCCCCAACGAAATCACGGCGGTGGCGATGGCTTTGTCATTCTCGTTGTCGGGCAGATCACGCACGAAAGACTGATCGATCTTGAGCCTCGCGATCGGGAAGCTTTTCAATGCGGCGAGGCTGGAGTAGCCGGTGCCGAAGTCGTCGATCGAAAGGCTGATCCCCATGGCTTGCAGGGCCTTCATTTTGCTGATGGCTTGCTGAAGGTCTTGCATGATCAGGCTTTCGGTCAGTTCCAGCTCAAGGTACATCGGGTCCAGTCCGGATTCCTGCAAGGCATGCATCACCCGGTCGATCAGGTCCCTTTCGATGAACTGGCGAGCCGAGATGTTCACCGACATGGTGATCGGCGGCCAGCCAGCATCCTGCCACGCCTTGTTCTGTCTACAGGCGCTATGAATCACCCAATCGCCGATGGGCACGATCAGTCCGGTCTCTTCGGCCTGGGGAATGAATTTGATGGGAGAGACCATGCCGAGTTCGGGATGCTGCCAGCGGATCAATGCCTCCACGCCGATGATCTGGCCTGACTGCAAATCCACTTGTGGCTGGTACAACAGCAGGAACTCGTTATTGTTGAGTGCGCTTCGCAGCCCGTCTTGCATGGCGAGCTTGCCCTGGACCTTGTTATTCATCTCGCTCGTATAGAACTGGAAGCTGTTGCGCCCCAGCTCCTTGGCACGGTACATGGCGGCGTCCGCATTGCTGAGCAACGTGTCGGTGTCGGTGCCATCGGTAGGGTACGTGGCCAACCCCATGCTGCAGGTGACGTGCAGCGTATGGCCGCTGAGTTGAATCGGCCGCAGGATGGCTTCCTGGATCTTGTGCAGGACGGGCGTCACGCCGTCCAGGTCCGAGGGCTGGTCGAACAGAATGATCACAAACTCGTCGCCACCCAGTCGCACCACGGTGTCGGTACGCCGTACACATCCCAGCATGCGCTGGGCGACGGTTTTCAGCAGTTCGTCCCCGGCACTGTGCCCAAGGCTGTCATTCACCAGTTTGAATTTGTCCAGGTCGAGAAACACCACTGTCACCAGCCGGTTGTAACGCTGGGCATATAGCATCGCCTGCTTGAGGCGGTCTTCGAGCAGCGTGCGATTCGGCAGCCCGGTCAGGGCGTCATGGTCACCCATAAAACGAATGCGTTTTTCAGTCAGTTGGCGTTCTATCGCAATGCCGGCAAGCGGTGTGGCCATCTCGATCAGTTGCGTCTCGGCCGCGCTGGGGCTGCGCACGGTGTTGGCATACAAGGCAAACGTACCCAAGACCTTTCGCTCATGGGACAGGATCGGCGTCGACCAGCAGGCGCGAAACCCATAGGGCGCCACGAGTGAACGGTACGCTTCCCACAGTGGATCCTGCTCGATGTCCGTGACAATGACCGGCTCTCGTCGATACGCCGAGGTCCCACATGAACCGACGTTCGGACCGATTTCAATTCCGTCGATGAGCTCGCTATAGGCTTTCGGCAAACTGGGTGCCGTCCCGTGCAGCAAGTGTTTGCCCTCCTCATCCAGCAGCAGGATGGAGACCTTCATGCCCTCCAGTTGGGACTCGACCAGGTGCGCCAGGCTATCAAGCACCTCTGTAAGCTCGGTGCTCCTGGCGATCAGTTCCAGGACATGACCTTGTCCGGCACGAACGATGGCCTCCTGCTCCAATCGATCGTTTTGCACGGCGAGCCGTTCTGTGGCGATACTCAGTTGGGCCGTTCTTTTTTCCAATTGAAGTCGGTCTTCGAGAAATTGATTCACCGCCCGCGCCATGTTGCCGATCTCGTCCTTCCCATGGTCGGCCATCATCAAATGCGTTTTGTCCGTGTGTTCCTGACGCAATTGCCGGCTTATTTCATTCAGGCGCACGAGCACATGACGCCCCATGAAAACCCGGGTGACGAACCAGGCGAACACCAGGCTGGCGCCCAACATGATCAGCACCCATCGCTGGCTGCGATTCGAGGCCTCAACCAGACGCTGTACCGCTTCGCGATAGTCTTGGGTGTAGGCATTCGATTGCGTACGGGCCACCGCGACCAGGACCCCGGCCTCATTCTTGAGTTGCTCGTTGAAACGCTGCAGGACGTTGTGTTGATCGATGAGCGTCTGGCGCAGGGAGAAAAGATCCGGAATCTGCACCTCAGCGTCGGATAACGCGCCGGCGGTGCGTGGCAGGCGCTCATACCGGGCCCGCAGCCGTTGCACGGCCTCACTGTCAACGGCCTGCGGCAGATCGAAAAGCAGCACCGCCAATTCCAGGCTGGCCCGGGTCTGGGCCGCCGTTAATCGAGCGGTGTGATCCGCCAGGGCCTGCTCGAAGGTGACCTCGGTTTGCAGCAGGCTTTCTCGCAGTTGCGCCACGATGTTGGCGGTATTGCGGAACATCTGACTCGACTGATGCATGTCGAGTATCGCCACGCCACTGTTTGCGGCAGTCAGTTGCTGCACCAGTTGATCGAGGGCTTCAAGCTGTTCGACGGTCGCTGCATAGCTTGAACGCAGGATGTCGGAGGAACGGGTTGTCAGAAGCTGGTCGGTCTGGCGTTCGATCAGCAAGGTGCGCTGCACCATGTCTTGCCCATTTTGCATGCGGACCAGTCGCTCATCCGTCAGCTGTCGAGTCGCGCTGTTCGAGGTGCGCAGCGCGTAGACCGCCGTAGCACCGCCTGCCAGGATCAGCAGCGCCAGCGTCAGAAACGCCAGGGTAAATTGTGCGCGCAGCGATTGGGGCAATAGCTGGCGTCCAAGCCGGGAAGTCACGTCCAACATCAGGGATTCCATTGGTGGCGATAGATGTCTCGATAGCCATTGTCAGGATCGTACTGGAATTTTTTCCCGCCATCGAAGGCGATATTGTCGTTATTGACCAAGTGAATCGGCGCGACGAAGCCGCTCACTGGCTGACCTGCAAACAGCCGGTTCAACTCATCCATCACTTGCCAGCCATGCTGGTTGAGCGGCTCGGCCACCGTCACGGTCTGGTAGGTTTTTGCCTGTATGCGCAGGAAAGCCGAAGCGCTGCCGTCACCGGCAGACAACAGACTGATGCCGTCACTGGGTATGGCGGCGCCGGTCAGCGAGGCAATCGAATAGTCAAAATAGATGTCGTTGATAGCCAACGCATGGGTCCAGCGTTTGCCATAGTGCTGAAGCAATTCCTTGGTCACCACCGGCATCCTCTCGCCACTTTCGGAGATCGCCACATCGCGCACCTCCAGCAACGTACATTCACGACAGGCCCGAATGACGTCTTCCATGGCCTTGGCTTTCGCCATGGCAATGCTGTACTTGGAGTCGGTCAGGATGACCACGCCGGCGCGTCCATTTGATTGCGCCACTGCCGCCATGGCCGTGAGACGCGCCACGTCAAGCGGGTCAGTCGTGACATTCATGGCCACCGGCGTGCCGTCAATCGGCCCCGGGCTTGCCCCGGCATGCCAGCCAACCACCGGTATCTCCTTGTTGGAAAAGAGCATCAGCGCGGCCTTGTTCTCGAGAGCGTCGGAGCCGCACAGGATAAGGCCGTCGGGCTTCGCGGCCAGGGCATCGGAAAAGGCTTTTGCGCGCCCGGCCGATGAGCCGGCACCATCGAATATCTTCAGCGTCCAGCCCAACGCATTGGCGGCCTCCCGGGCACCCTGTGCGACACCGACAATGCCTCCGTTACGCAAATCTTCTGCGACAAGCGCGATGCTCTTGCCCCGCTGGGCTTGCGGGCCGGATACAGGGCCGCTCCAGCGCGCGGCGCCAAGGGTGGCCCTGGCAACGACCTCCTGCGCTTGCATCACCGTGACCGTGGTGTCTTCGAGCCCCGCTACGGTCGACAGGTCCTGGCCGTATGCGCAAATTGCCGTGAAAAGACAGGAAACCGTCATTAAAGCCATCCGGAGTAACGAGGATCTTGCAAACCTGGGCCCAATCGAACAGGTTCGATCAGCGCATGTGATGCCGTGTGTGGGACCGGTGGTGCGATCGATGTCTGGCATGACGTCCCTTTTTGCCAAGAAGGCAGTGTTCCGAAAGAATAGTCGGTTCTGCTGCCACCAAGTTGGGTAAAAGTGCGACGCAGGTGATAAAAAATTGCAGGAGTCCAAGCCAGGACAGGGTCAGCCCAACCACCGATTCAAGCAAGCGAATTGCTGCATAAGGTGCAGCTATGCCCTGCATATCCAAGGTATTGTCCATACTTCGATCTGCAATCATCCTCCAGTGACATCTATTTCAAACCCTGAGGAGTCGCTGAGATGGTCACTGTCGTTGGTTTTTCATCCACAGGCGGACCGGACGTTCTAGAGGTCCGACAAAACGATCATGCTGCGCCCGGCCTCGGTGAAGTGTGGGTCGAGCAGCATGCCATTGGTATCAACTACCTCGACGTCAGCCAGCGCAACGGCGTGGTTCCCGTCGCCCTGCCGTCGGGGTTGGGCCTGGAGGGGGCCGGGGTGGTCGCTGCCGTGGGGCCGGATGTCACTCAAGTCAAAGTGGCTGATCGCGTGGCTTATGCCACCGGCCCGTTGGGTGCCTACGCAAGTGGTCGATTGGTTCCGGTCGGGAAACTGGTGCCCCTTCCCGACTCGATCAGTTTCCAGGATGCCGCCGCCGTTCTGTTCAAGGGCATCACGGCCCAGTACCTGCTCAAGAGCACTTATCCAGTGGGGCCGGGAACGGTCATGGTGTTGTATGGCGTCGCTGGCGGTGTGGGCGCCATCATGGCCAAGTGGGCCAAGCACCTGGGCGCTTTCGTGATCGGTGTCGTCTCTCGTGCGCAAAGCGTCGAGAAGGCACGTGCACTGGGCTGCGATGACGTCCTGGTTTTCGATGCACAGACGCTTGCGCAGGAGGTGGCTCGAATCACCGACGGCAGGAAGGCCGATGTGGTTTACGACCCGATTGGACGTCTCTCGTTCGCGGCATCGCTCGATTGCCTGCGCCCGCGCGGGCTGATGGTGTCTTTCGGCGCGTCGTCAGGCGCGCCACAAGCAGTCGAAGTGGGCCTGCTGAATGCCAAGGGTTCGCTGTTCCTCACCCGCCCTTCGATTGCCGCCCACACCAGCAGCGTCGAGGAATATCAGGCGCGCGCCGATGACGTCCTGGCTGCACTTCAGGCCGGGATCATCGAACCCGCCGTCTGGAAAACCTACCCGCTGGAAAACGCCGCACAAGCCCACGCGGACCTGGAAAGCGGCCGCGCTTCAGGTACTCTCCTGCTCACTCCCTGAGATGTCCTTGAGAAGCCTGGAGGCCGTGGACACGTGATCACACTGGATAGCCGCCACACAGACGAATTTGCCGCATTGCTTGCGCTCGAATCGCAAGGTTCATTTGTGGCGGCCGCTCGGCTTTTGCAGCGCCACCCCACGATCATTTCCAAGCGCCTCGCGGCGCTGGAAGCCCGGCTGGGGGTCAGGCTGCTCGAACGCAGCACCCGCCATATCCGCCTGACAGAGGCAGGAACCCTTCTGGTCAAGCGCCTGCGGTTGGCAACCGAGTTGATGGCTGAAGCAGAACAAGAGGCAGCGTCAGGGGCTGCCGAGGTGCGCGGCAATCTGCGGCTGGCGGTGCCGGCCGCCCTGGGCAGGCTCTGGTTGGCGCCGATACTGCCGGAGTTCCTGGCGGCCCATCCACATTTGACGCTCACCGTGAACTACAGCGAGCGCTTGGTTGATGTGATCGCCGAAGGCTTTGATGTGGCGATACGCCTGGGGGAACTCAACGATAGCCGCCTGATTGCCAAGCGCCTCGGCGATCATCGGCGCATTCTTTGCGCGTCTCCTGGTTATATCGAACGATATGGCTGGCCAGCGTCACCCACGGACCTGACCAATCACAACTGCCTGGGATTCACGGGGCTGGCGTCTTATCCTGAATGGAAGCTGATCAGCGCCAGTGAACAAGTGACCATACGCCCCCAAGGCTCCCTGGTGTCCAACGACAGTGAAGCGCTTTTGAGCGCGGCCATTGCAGGTACCGGCATCCTGGGTGCGGGGGAGTGGCTGTTCAGCCGGGCGTTGGCAAACAAAGAACTGGTCAGGGTATTACCGGACTGGGAGTTGGGGGCAAAAGGAGGGATCTACCTTATCCGGCCCTCGGCGAAATTCGCCTCCTGCGCCACATTGGCGCTGAAGGAATGGCTTGAGGCCAAGCTTGTCCAAACGGGCACTGCCAGGTCCTCATGAAACAGGCCGACGGCACAATATCAGCCAACCAAGAGAAAACCTGTAGGAGCAAGCTCGCCCCCACAGGTTTTTCGTTTCTCTGCGCCATTTTACCGCCCGGTGACGGCCATCCCAAGCCACCTCGAACACGTCCACTTCACCCCGGCTGACGCCAACTTATTGGCACAAAAACCAACGAAATAAAAATAAATTAATACAGTGACGGTTTCCCGACGCACGGTACCCCTGCGCCATTGCTGGGGGTTCAAATCGAAGCTCATCATTCGCAGGCAGCCCCCGCAAAACGTTTAGGCCAACGACCTGGACCACAGGAAGTAATTAATCGCATCTCTCAATGGAGCGACACCGAGATGATGACTGTTTATTTTGTTGTGATGACGATCTGCAGTGGCTTCGAAGGCTGTGTCGAGGAACGACAACCAGGGCCAACCTTTGCTTCCAAGGCAATGTGCATGGAGACGACCAAAGTCATGGCGCCGCGCAAAGGGGTGAAGTTCAAGTGTCGCAAAGGACGTATGTTGGTCGTCGAGACGCCGCCAGCAGAAAACTACGGCAAAATTGTCTCCACCAAGACCACGGGCCAGCCTTAGCAGTTGAAGTGGGCACGTCGCACCTACGAGCCGTTGGTAAGCATCTGCCACAACGACGCCCCCACTCCGGTAATGCTCTCCCCGGCAATCAACCCTGCCGCCGCGATGATGGCGAAGCGTTCCGTGAGGCTCGGCCAGCGACAGCTCGCCAGCCATGTCAGCACCGCACCAAGGGCCATCATCAGCGACACCGAGGCCGGCAAGACAAAGGCCAGGCCCAAGGCCGCCGTGCTGGGCAAGTAGCGAGCCCGATGCACCGGCAGCAGGCTGTCGAGAATCCCCAACAACAAACCGACCAGGCCGCCGATGAAAATCGCCCAGCGAATGCTCGCTGACAACGAATCCAGACCCAGGGTCAGGGTTTGCGCCACGGCCTTCCAGGTGGCGACCGCCGGGGCCGGCCACTCTTCGGTGAGCAGCATGGTTGGCGGGTCCGGGATCAGGGCCAGATAGGCCAACACCCCGACGATGCTACCGACGAAAATACCGAGGGTCTGGGCGATCAATTGTTTGCGCGGCGTGGCACCGATCGCCCGGCCGACCTTGAAGTCGTTCATCAGGTCGGTGCACTGCCCGGCCGAACCACCGGCAGTGTTGGCGCTCATCAGATTGATCGGCACCTGTCCCGGGGCGACGATGCCGAAGCTCAATTGGGACAATTGGCCGATGGCGCCGATCGGCGGAATGCCTGTGGCGCCCACCACCCGGGCGGCCACCGCCGCCAAGCAGATCGCCAAGGGAATGGTCAACAAGGCCATCCACGGATTGATGCCGAACAACAGCGCTTGCAGGCTCACCACCAGGATGATCGACAGCATGAAACCGACGGCAGGCCCAGGCTTGGGGATCGTCCAGATCGCCCCGCCGCCCGCCTTGGTGGAGCGGTGCAATGCCCACAAGCGAATCGCCAACGAGGCCAGGGTCGAGCAGACCATCAGGCTCACCCCCGGCCAGAGCAACCACTCCACCAGCGCCGCGAACTGCGGGCCGCTGCTGCCATGCGGCAACCGCACCAGGCCCTGCCCCAGCAGCCACGGCGCCAACCCGCCCCACGCCAGCAAGGCACCGAGCAGCAGGGTCAGGCCCACGCGAATACCGATGATCCCGCCGAACCCCACTAACAACAGCGAAGGGTCGGCGGTAAACGTCAGGCGCTCCAGTTGGGCACTCGGAGACCAGCGCGGGATGGCCCACATGAAGGTGTCGACCGCCTTGACCAACCCGGACAACAACGCGGCGCTGAGCAGCACCTTCAAGCGCGTCGCGGCTTCGTGGCCGTGGTTATAGATATGCAGCAGGGTTTCCAGGGTCGCCATGCCCTCGGGAAATTTCAGCGCCTTGTCATTGAGCAGTGACGGGCGCAAGTACCAGGCAATCCAGATCCCCAGGAAGCTTACCGAAAAGACCCAGGCCACCATGGGAATGGCGTCCAACTGCTGGCCGGTCAGCAAGGTATAGGCCGGGATAGGAGCGACCAACCCACCGGAAATGATCGACGCAGCGGCAGAGGCCACGGTCTGGTTGATGTTGCTTTCGTGCAGCGTCCAGGGCAGTCGCCCCACCGATCGACTCGCCAAGCCTTGCCAGATGCCATAGCCAACCAGCAAGGCGATGATCGACATATTGAACGACCAGCCGATCTTCAACCCGGCATAGACATTGGAAGGCGTCAGCAGGATACCGAGGACGATTCCCGTACTGACCGCACGCGGACTGAGTTCGCGTTCGACGGCGGTGGTCAAGGGGAATGTGGATGAGGTTGGGTGCATGCGAAGTCCTTATCGGCACTGGAGGGCGGCCGCCAGATTCAGACTGGCCCATGTGGGAGCGAGCTTGCTCGCCCCCCAGGACCACTTAAAACGGCACCTCAATAAGTGAACGCAGTATTGGCGCAAGGTTCACCCGAGTCGTCCATCCATGGGCTGGGCTCGACTTATTTTTCCCCCTCGCAATTGACCATCCAGGCAATCCCGAAACGGTCTTCGAACATGGCAAAGCGTTCCGCCCAAAAGGTCTTCTCCAAGGGCATGTACACGCTGCCACCTGCACTCAAACCTTTAAACAGCCGCTCGGCCTCCTCCACACTGTCGACATTGAGGGAGACCGACACGCCTTGCGGCTTGCGAAACGGCTGGCCTGGCGGGCAATCGGAGGCCATCAGGCTGAAGGAGCCGACGGTCAGGCAAGCGTGCATGATCAGGTTGGGATCCTTGGGCATCCCGGTTTCCTCGGGGGCCTCGGCAAAAGACATGGAAAACAGATCGCCGCCCAGTACCTCCTGATACAAAGCGAAGGCTTGCTTGCAGTTACCGTTGAAGGTCAGGTAAGGAATGATTCTCATGGTAGGGTCTCCTGTAGTCGGTTTCAGGATTGGCCAGACATCTGCGCCCGCAAGCGTTCTTCCTGCTCGCGCAATTCAGGGGTAAAGGACTCGCCGAACTCCTCGAGCTCGAAGATCTGGCGGATCTCGATTTCACTGTCGCTGACCATCGGGTTGGGGCAGCGCTTGACCCAGTCGATGGCCTCCTGCAATGACTGGACCTTGAAGATCCAGAAACCGGCGATCAACTCCTTGGTTTCAGCAAAGGGCCCATCGATCACCGTCCGGTCCTTGCCGGAAAACTGCACGCGCACGCCCTCGGCGCTGGGGTGCAGGCCTTCACCGGCGAGCATCACCCCGGCCTTGACCAACTCTTCGTTGTAGGCACCCATGGCGGCCAGCAGTTCCGCGCTGGGCATTTCTCCGGCTTCCGATTCCGGACTGGCTTTGACGATCACCATAAATCGCATGCTCTGATCTCCTGAGAGTGAATGGATTAGGCCGTCCGTGTGGCGGCTCTACGGACTAATCGAACGGCAATGGTCGAAATCGACAGATCGACGCCATTATTTTTCGATATGCCGCTGACACACTCAATGGAGCTGCCGACGTGACGACAAGCAGGCCGAAGCTGCAGATGACTATGCTTTTTGAACAGACACGTAGCGGAGATCAGTCCCCATGACCTCGAATCTTGCAGATATTTATAGCGACTACATTGCCTGCCTGAATGCACAGGATTGGGAAAACCTGGGCCTTTTTGTGCACCAGGAGGTGGTTCACAACGTGAGGCGATTAGGATTGCATGGCTATCAAAGCATGCTGGAAGCGAACTATCGGGACATTCCCGACTTGCGCTTTGAAGTCGAATTTCTGGTGATCGACCCACCCAAGCTGGCGGCTCGCCTGGCATTCAATTGCACGCCGGTTGGGGAGTTCCTGGGGCTTGCCGTTAATGGAGCACGGATCGCCTTCAGGGAAAACGTCTTCTACGCGTTCGAGGAAGGCAGGATCCGTGAGGTCTGGTCGATTATCGACAAGGAAGCGATTGAAGCTCAGCTCCATTCAATGTAGCGGATGCTCCAGGCTGTGAGTTGCAACTGCCTGTGCATCGTACCCGCCGGCAGCAGCGTCCCGGAGTGACGCGAAAACCAAATCCAGGAAGCAATCGTGCTCGACATCCATAGTTCGACGCACCTCGAATTGAGGAACCTGTCGATCCCATAGTCTGTGAGCCACCCTGGAGGAGATGGCGATGACACACACCCGCTTTTTTGGCAAAACCGTACTGGCCTGCACGTTCATCCTGGCGATGATCGGTTGGGGGATCGGCTTCTATGGCCCGCCGATTTATATGCAAGCGGTCATGGAGCGCACGGGTTGGCCGATCGCCCAGGTCTCGGCTGCCGTGACCGTGCACTTTCTCAGCGGCACGCTTGTCATCGCCAACCTGCCACGCCTTTACGCACGCTTCGGGATACCCGCCATCACCCTGCTGGGCAGCATCCTCCTGGGCATCGGGGTGAACATCTGGGCTCACGCCAACCAGTTATGGGTGCTGTATACCGGCGCCGTCTGCTCGGGTATCGGCTGGGTGACATTGGGGGCCGCGGCCGTCAACACCCTGATCGCGCCGTGGTACGTCAAGGAAAGACCCAAGGCCCTGGGCAAGGCCTACAACGGCGCCAGCCTGGGTGGCGTGATCTTTTCGCCGCTGTGGGTGTTGCTGATCGAGCGTTTCGGCTTTGCCATGGCGGCGCTGGTAATCAGCATTATCGCGGTGTTGCTCATAGGCGCCTTCGCTTTGCTGGTCTTCAACAAGAGCCCACAAAGCGTGGGACAACATCCCGACAATGCAAACCAACCGGAACCCGTGCCGATCAGCGCCAGCGCCACGCCGTGGACCGCAAAGCAGACCCTCAGCTCGGCAAGCTTCCGCACCCTGGCAGCCGGCATGTCCTTGGGGCTGTTCGCCCAGATCGGCTTGATCGCGCACCTGTACTCGATCCTGGTGGGTCGCATGGGGGCGCATGACGCCTCATTCGCCATGGGTCTGGCCACTGCCAGTGCGATGGGCGGGCGATACGTCGCCGCACGCTTGATGATCCAAGGCATGAACCGCCGACAACTGGCCTGCCAAGGTTATGCCATCCAGATGCTGGGCACGCTGATGCTTCTGGGCCTGGACCTTCACCCGACAGTGGCCTGGATAGCCGTGGTGTTGATCGGTTCAGGCATTGGCAATGCCACCTCCTTGCCCCCACTGATAGCCCAGACCGAGTTCAGCCGTGAACAAACCGCCAAGGTGATCGCCCTGATGGTCGCGATCAGTCAGGCCACCTACGCCTTCGCCCCAGCCTTTTTCGGCCTGGTGCGCTCCCTCTTCAGCGATCCGAATCACGCGATCGTCGCCGTCGTGACAGCAGCAGTCGTCGTGCAGGGGCTCGCTATTTGGTCGTTCTATCGGGGCGTATCCGCTCGCCCCTTCAAGAAAACCGTTTTCTGACTGCGGTTCTGACTCAATAAAGGGGAACGCACAACGTTCGCGTATTGCTCCAACAGCCAAGCCAAGTCTCGGTAACGGATCGCTAAATGATAGGCCCCGAGCCTGGCCGGCGCTGATCGCCGGATGATGAGCATATCGAGCAATCCGCCGGACCCCGCGCTATCTGCGCAATACCAAGCTACCTGGGCTTCATGAGCCCGCCTTGGATTGGGAGCACGCCCGGTGCGCGGCATCGCTTCCCCAGGCATCGCGCAACGGTTAAGCTCCGTCGCCCCGAAAACGCCCGTATGAAGGCCGGGGGCAAAAGGACAACCGAACCCTCAGGAGCCACCATGTCATCTTTCAAAGTCATCGCCACCGCCATCGCCCTCGCCTCACTCGTGGGGTGCGCCACCAGCCGCTCCGAGGTGGACGTCGTCGGCCCCGCGCCGCAAGCCAGTACTTCCGGCCAAGGGCAGCAGGTGTATATCAGCGCAGTGGATGAGCGGGTGTTTCAGATCAAGCCTCGTAGCGCCGATATTCCTTCCCTGAAAAACGATGAGGAAGTGAACGATACCAGCGTCACCCAACGGGCCATCGGACGAAAGCGCAACGGTTATGGTAAAGGGCTGGGCGATGTAGTGCTGCCGTCGGGTCGTACCGTGTCGCAATTGGTGGGCAATGCGGTGGCGACAGCCTATCAGCAGGCCGGGTACCAAGTGGTGAACACCCCCACGCCGAGCGCCGCCAACGTGAACGTGCACATCGTCGAATACTGGTCGTGGTTCTCTCCAGGTGCGTTCAGCGTGGCGGTGAATAACAAGGCCCACCTGAAAATCGAAACCCAGGGCGCAGCACCACTGGAAGTGGTTTCCGGCGCACGCGACAGCATGCAATTGGCCACCGACAGCGATTGGAAGAAGATCAACGAGCAGGGCCTCAGCGCCATCGTGACCGAGACGGCCAAGCAACTGGGCAAGCCTAAGCCATAAGGCGACATTCAGTCCTGGGCGAGAGAATATCCACTCACCATGGCCGGCGCGTGCCTGCCGGCCATCACCCAAGCCGCCTTCGATTTTGTCTCTGGAAATCCGTCAGCTGGTTTAGCCGCACGATGGCCAAGCAGGCGCGTGAGGCGACGGGGACTCACAGTCCCCCTCACAGCATCGTCATGCAACCGCCGTTGCAGTTGCTCTGGAACGCCAGGCAAAAGCCAACACCATCAGCAGCCCCAGACCCGCCATCGCCGCTCCGGCCAGGGAAATCGCCGGATAACCCAGCCCGGCATTGATCACCGCTCCGCCCAGCGCCGCCCCTATCGCGTTGCCGAGATTGAAGGCACCTATGTTCACCGCCGAGGCCAGATTGGGCGCGTCCTTGGCGGCTTCCATGACGCGCATCTGTAGCGGCGGAACCAGGGCGAAACTGGCGATACCCCATATCAGGATGGCCACGGCGGCCGGCAGTGGCCAACGCATCAGCGCGGTGAACGCCAGCAAGACGAGAATCAGCACGCTCAGCGAAACGATCAGGGTGCGGTCTATCGAGCGGTCGGCGGCCTTGCCACCCCACATGTTGCCCAGCGTCAATCCCACACCGAACAGCACCAGCATGGCGGTGATGTAAGCGGTGGATGCGTGGGTCTCGTTGCTGAGGATCGGTGCGATGTAAGTGAAGACGGTAAACATGGCCCCCGAGCCGACGACGGTCAGGGCCAACGCCCCCAGCACCGGGCCACGGCCCAGTACCCGAATTTCAGCCAGCACGCCGACGCCTTGCGGCATTTGCAGGTTGGGCAAGGCGAACCACAACGCGGCCATGGTCACCCCGCCAAGGCCGGTGATACCCCAGAATGTCGTGCGCCAGCCGAACAGTTCGCCAAACCAGGTGGCCAGCGGCACGCCGCCGATGGTCGCCAGGGTCAGGCCCATGAACATTGCCGCCACCGCCCCGGCACGTTTCTGCGGAGCGACCACGCTGGCGGCGACGATGGAGCCAACGCCAAAGAACGCACCGTGGTTCAGTGAGGTCACCACCCTGGCGACCATGAGGCTGTAGTAATCGGTCGCCAGGGCTGACATCAGATTACCCAGGGTAAAAATCGCCATGAGCCCGATCAGCAGATAGCGCCGGGGGATCCTGCCGGTGGTCAGGGTCATCAATGGCGCGCCGAGCAGTACGCCCAAGGCGTAGGCACTGACCAACAGACCCGCAGCGGGAATGGAAACGCCGAGATCCGCAGCGATGCCCGGCAACATGCCCATGGGGGCGAACTCGGTCACGCCGATGCCAAAGGCACCGATGGCGAGTGCAACAAGTGGTGGATTGATACGCATGGAAGGCTCCTCATCTATGCTGCGAATGCTACGATCCCGTCTTTTCAGGCGGTAGATAGCATTTTTGGCAATCACCTTTGCGCAAGAGGCACAAATGGACTTCAACGGTAGGTCAGGTGAAATGAGCGTGTTCGCCACCGTGGCGCGGGAAGGCAGCCTGTCAGCCGCCGCGCGTGCATTGGGGCTGACACCCTCGGCGGTCAGCCGGATCATCGCGCGTACCGAACAACGCCTGGGTACCCGCCTGCTGTTGCGCACCACCCGCGCGATCACTTTCACCGCCGAGGGCGAGGCGTTCCTGCGCGGCGCACGGCGTATCCTGGCCGACATGGACGAGGTCGAAGAAGCCATCGCCGACCAGGGCGTACCCAGGGGCCGATTGCGGGTCAGCGCCGCCCTTGGCCACGGGCGGCTGGCCATCGTTCCCTTGGTGGCAGCCTTCAGCGCCCGCTACCCGAACATCGTCGTCGACCTCACCCTCGGCGACGAAGTCGTCGACATTCTCGGTGGCCAGGCCGACGTGGCGGTGCGCTTTGGTCATCTACCCGACAGCCCGCTGACCGCGCGCAGGATCGGCGACACCGGCCAGGTCGTGGTGGCATCGCCCGAATACCTGCAGCGCCACGGCATCCCCCAGGAGCCGGAAGACCTGCTACGACACAACTGCCTACGCTTCAACTTCCGGCGTGCCGAACCCAACTGGCCGTTCATCCGCGACGCCAGGGAGTTTTCCCTGAAGGTCAGCGGCAACATCGAATGCAGCAGTGGAGAGGCGCTGGCGCAACTCGCGCGAGTCGGTGCCGGCATTGCGCGTATCGGCGAGTTCACCGTGAGCGAAGACCTGCAGCGCGGCGACCTGATACCGCTGCTGGAAGCCTGGAACCCAGGCGACCGAGAACCGATCCATGCGGTGTTCGTGGGGGGCTCGGCAATGCCGGCGCGGGTGCGGCTGTTCGTGGATTTCCTGCTGGAGCATCACCGGATGTAAGCGGTGGCGTCACTTAATCCTCCGGGTGCTTGAGATGTGGCCTGGCATAGCGTCAACCGCGAACAGGGACTATCTTAAAGCCCTGACGGCCGTGGCTCGTCGCACCGATAACAATAACGCCGTGCCCGCCCTCTGAAGCGGCACGCTACACGGAGCCTCCCATGACTCGGCATAGCGCGCAGCCCCATCCGAGCGAACTCGCTGCCTTCGTCAACGAGCACTTCCCTGAGCGGCGAATCAGTCCGGACCGAGTGATTGCCCAGTCCTGGTATCGCAGCGTCATAAAACATCGACTCGATCCCTCCTCGTCCGCACGCCTGGATGTTCTTTGCGCCGAAGACATCCGCCAGCATCAGCAACGACACCAGCAGTACCTCGATATCGCCAGCCAGGGCGTCAGCGGTTTGGCCCGGCGCGTGGTACCGGCCGGCTTCGCGGTGTTGCTCAGCGATGAACACGGCATCACCCTCGATGCCCGCCTGCCCGACCAGCCTGTTCCTTATGTCCGCTCGGGCCTGGTGGTCGGCGCGCGCTGGGACGAGTCCATCGCCGGCACCAACGGCATCGGCACCACGTTGGCTGCGACCGAGCCTTTGATCATCCACCGCGAGGAGCACTTCCTCACCTCGAATGCTCGCCTGAGCTGTTCCGTTGCGCCGATTTTCAACGCCCAGGGCCTGCTGCAGGGTTGCTTGAACGCTACTTGCCTGAACAGCAATGGACCCAAGGAAAGCCAATACCTGACCTTGCAGTTGGTGATCCTGTATGTCCGCTTGATCGAGAACGCACACTTTCGCCAAAACTACCGGGATCGGCTGACTCTCTCGCTCAAGCCCATCGACGAGATTGCCGATCTCGCCAACGAGCAATTGCTGGCGCTGGATGACAGTGGTCGAGTGATCGGTGCCAATCACGCGGCCTTTGTCGCCCATGACCAGGCCCATGGCCCCCATCTGCTGGGCGGCCCTATCGACCAACTGCTGCCCATGGGCGTCGACGAGCTACTGCGCCTGACCAACGGCGGCGCCCGCGGCCTGCGCCTGCGTGCGCGGCATGACGAAGCGCTACTGGACCTGAGCCTGCGCATCCCCGCGAGCCATCACCGTCTGGCGCCCGCGCCGGCCAAGGCACAGCGGCCCCGTCACCCCGATCTGGAGCAACTGGCCGGTGATGACCCGACGCTGCAACAGGCCGTGCGCCGTTTGCGCAAGGTCATCGACAACGACATCGCCATCCTGATCACCGGCGAGACGGGCACTGGCAAAGAAGCCTTCGCACGGGCCATTCACCAGGCCAGCGCGCGCCGGGACGAGCCCTTTATCGCACTCAACTGCGCGGCAATCCCCGAGAGCCTGATCGAGAGTGAACTGTTCGGCTACCGTGGCGGTAGCTTCACCGGTGCCGATAAAAAAGGCATGAAGGGCAAGCTGGAACTGGCCCAAGGCGGCACGCTGTTTCTCGATGAAATTGGCGATATGCCGGCCCATCTGCAAACCCGTCTGCTACGCGTGCTGGCCGAACGGGAGATCACCCCCCTTGGCGCCCCAGTGCCGGTATCACTGGATATCCAGGTGATTTGCGCCACACACCAGGATCTGAAAGGCATGCTGCGCGACAAACACTTCCGCGAGGACCTGTTCTATCGCCTCAATGGCATGAACCTCAGTCTGCCGCCCTTGCGCGAGCGCAGTGACCGCGCGCAACTGATCCAACATCTGCTCGACAGCCAGGTCGAAGCCAAGGGCCTGCAACTCTCCGCCCAAGCCCACCGGTGCCTGCTGGAAGCACCCTGGCCTGGCAATATCCGCCAACTGATCAATGCCCTGCGCTACGCGGTGGCGCTGGCCGAGGACGGCAATGTCGATGTCGACTGCCTCCCCGCCGAACTGCTGCAGGGCGACGCGTATGCCCGGCTGGCCAGCCCGTCCGTGGGCAGCGAACCACCCGCGTCGAATCTGCTGGAGATCTTGCGCCGGCATCGGTGGAACATCAGCGCGGCAGCCGCCGAGTTGGGGGTCGCTCGCTCGACGCTCTATCGACAGATGAAAAAGCAACGTTTGGTGCAACCCAACGACCGTCTCTGATCCCAAATAAAAACACCCAGACCCTCAATCTGACCTGGGTGTTTTTTAGGGCTGTGGAACTGTCACGCCTGGATATACACCACATGGGTATGGGTGTATTCGTACAGCCCGTGCTTACCATCAGCACCGCCAATACCTGACTTGCGCGTCCCGGCGTGGAAGCCCTGCATGGCTTCGAAGTTCTCGCGGTTGATATAGGTCTCACCGAAATCCAGCGAGCGGGTTGCCTGCATGGCAGCGCTCAGGCTCGCAGTGTAGATCGACGAGGTCAGGCCATATTCGCTGTCATTGGCCAGTGCAATCGCTTCGTCAAGGTCATCGACAATCTGGATCGGCAGCACCGGACCAAAGATCTCCTTGCGCATGATTTCCATGTTCGCGGAACACCCGGCCAAAACGGTTGGCTGGTAGTGGAAACCCTGGCCCAGATCAGCCACCGCGCCGCCGGTGATAATCTGCGCACCCTGCCCGCTCGCGGTCCGGACCATTTGCGCCACCTTGTCGAGCGCCGCGCGATTGATCAGCGGCCCCATGTCCAACCCATGTTCGGCCAGAGGGTCGCCATACCGGGTGGCCGCCATGGACGCCGCAATACCGTCGATAAACGCATCGGCCACCTTGCGCTCGACGTAGACTCGCTCGGCGCAGTTGCACACTTGCCCGGTATTGATCACCCGCGAGGCCGTAATCGCCCTGATCGCCAGGTCCAGGTCGGCGTCAGCCAGAACAATGGCGGGGGCCTTGCCGCCCAGTTCCAGATTGAGCTTGGTGATATTCGATGCCGCAGCGGCCATGATCCGCGAACCGGTGCCGACGCTGCCGGTGAAGCTGATCAAGTCGATGCCTGGGTGGCTGGTCAGCGCATGGCCGACCGTAGCGCCGGTGCCGCACACCACGTGGAAGACGCCAGCGGGCAGATCGGTCTCGGCCACCAGGCGAGCGAACTCGAAACAGTTGATCGGCGTTTCTTCACTCGGCTTGATGACGATGGTATTGCCGGTCAAGAGCGCAGGCGCCATCTTGCGGGCGATCAGGAAGAACGGGAAATTCCACGGCAAAATCCCGGCGACCACGCCGAGGGGTTTGCGCAGCAAAAAGATGCTCTCGCCGGACCGGTCGCTGCTCAGCACTTCGCCTTCCAGGCGCCGCGCCCACTCGGCCATGTAGTCGAGGTAGTCGGCCGTGAAATTCACTTCGACCCGCGCCAACTCCAGAACCTTGCCCTGTTCGGCAGTAATGGTCCGAGCCAAACGCTCGCCGTGTTCGCGCACCTTGCTGGCGATTTTGCGCAGATAGCCCGCACGTTCAATGGCCGGGCGGCCAGCCCAGGCCTTTTGGGCTTGGCGCGCGGCTGCGATGGCCTGCTCGACTTCGGCGGTGCTGCCTTGGGGCACGCGCCCAAGCAACTGGCCGTTGGCCGGGTTATGGACCTCAAGATGCTCGTCGCTGGCGATAAAGGCATTGGCGATGTAGTTCTGGTAGATGATGTCACTCATATCCGCGTCTCTCCTGTCGAGGATGTGCGACCGACCGGCAAGGCTACCGGCCGGCCGGAGGCTTATTGCTTGGCGCTGAATTTTTTCCAGGCCAGTCCTTCGTCCTGAAGGTCGTGGGCCCGCTTGATCAGGTACTGATGGATCTGGTCGACCTGCTCTGGGGTAAAGGCATCGGCAAAGGACGGCATGCCATCGGGCACACGCCCACCGAACAGGATGCCGAGGAACATCTGGTGTTTCTCCGGCGTCAGCTTGCGAAGATCCGGCAACACGCCGCCGCTGACCGCGTGGATGCCATGGCACTGCGAGCAATATCCGTCATAGAGCTTGCCGCCGGCTTCGATAGCCGCTGTGTCGGTGCTCAGCGCGGGTGGTTTCGGGGTATCGGGACGCGGCGCCGGTTCCTGCAACTTGGCGGTGCCGCCAATCTTGTAGGTCAGCACCTGGGAAAAGGGCTGCACCCCGGCACGCAGCGACAGGGCGCCGGCAAAGGTGGAAAATGCCCCGCCCCAACCGGCCATGAACGTCACGTACTGCTCGCCATCGACGCTGTAGGTGATCGGTGCTGCCATCACCCCACTGGCCGCAGGTTGCTCCCAGAGTTTCTTGCCGGTGTCGGCCGCGTAGGCGATCACCCGGCCATCGGCGCTGCCTTCGAATACCAGGTTACCGGCGGTACTCAAGGTGCCGCCATTGAAGATGGTTACGTAGGGCACTTCCCAGGCCGGCTGCTGCTTGACCGGGTCCCAGGCGATCAGCTTGCCCGACCAACCCTTGGCCATTTCCAACAGACCGTCGACATTCTCCGGCATCATTCCGGTCCGCAGGCCCAACTGGTACATGCTCTTGAAAGGGTTGCGCTTGGGCGCCTCGGGAATGTGCTCGTAGTAGGCGGACATGATGTGGGCCGGGATATACACCAACCCGGTGTTCGGGTTGTAGGACATTGGCTGCCAGTCATGCGCGCCCCAGAAGGCCGGCGTCACCAGCTTGCGCTTGCCGTCCTTCCAATAGGCAGCGTTCTCGTCATCGACGATTGGCCGACCTGTCTTCATGTCCATGCCCTTGGTCCAGCTTTGCGGCACGATGCCCTTGGCCGAAAGCAACTGGCCGGTGGCGCGATCGATCACATAGAAGAAGCCGTTCTTGGGCGCCTGCATCAGCACCTTGCGCGGTTTCCCGTCGATGGGCAGTTCAGCGAGGATCATATGCTGGGTCGCGGTGTAGTCCCACGCGTCGCCCGGGGTGGTCTGGTAGTGCCAGACGTACTCACCGGTATCGGCGTTGACCGCGACAATCGACGACAATCGACGACAGGAACAGGTTGTCGCCCTTGGCCTGGCTGCGCCATTTCGGGTCCCACAGCGAACCGTTGCCGACACCGATGTACAGCAGGTTCAAATCCGGGTCGAAGGCAAACGAATCCCAGGCCGTCCCGCCACCGCCCTGCTCGACAAACGCGTCGCCATGCCAGGTCTTGGCGGCAATGGCCATACCCTTGTCTTCCGGTGGTAGCTTGGGGTCGCCGGGCACGGTATAGAACCGCCAGACCTGCTTGCCAGTCTCGGCATCGTAGGCCGTGACATAGCCGCGCACGCCAAATTCCGCGCCGCCGTTGCCGATCACCACCTTGCCGTTGACCACCCTGGGCGCGCCGGTGATGGTGTAGCTGCGCTTGTGATCGGCCCGGGTATCGACCGACCAGGCGCGTTGACCGGTCTTGGCATCGATGGCCTCCAGGCGCCCGTCAAGCACGCCCACGTACACCTTACCCTTCCACACAGCCACGCCACGGTTGACCGCGTCGCAGCAGGCTTCGCCCGCGCGGTTACGGTCCGATTGCGGGTCGTACTTCCAGATCAACTTACCGTTACGGGCATCCAGCGCGTACACCACCGAAAACGGCCCAGTGGTGTACATCACGCCATCGACCACGATCGGCGTGGCCTCGACACCGCGATCCAGATCAAGCTTGTAGCTCCAGGCCAGCCCAAGCTGGCCGACGTTCTGGTCGCTGATCCGTTTGAGCGGGCTGTAGCGCTGCTCATCATAGGTCCGTCCGGTGCTCATCCAGTTGCCGGGTTCTTTATCGGCCGCAATCAGTCGCTGACTGTCGACGTTGGCTGGCGTCTCAGAAGCCAAGGCAGACGCAGTGGCCAGGCTCAACAGCAAAGCGGCGACGAGTGATTTCAGAGGGATACCGGCGACGATAGATCGAACACCGGAAAACGAGGCATGACCAATCTGTCTCATGGGCGTAGTCCTTTTCTTATTAGTGGCGCGGTCATATCGATGCGCGCTCGTGAAGGAGCAATGCCCATGCCACTGACTTGGAACAGGGCTAGACGGCTTGATTTGTTGGGGTTCCGGGACGGGGCGAAGCGCTATTCATCCGTGAAAGACGCTACAGGTGTAGCGAGTAGCGCTACAGGGGCAGGACAGGTGTAGCGCGGTAGGCGCTATTGACGAATTGGGAATCAGCGCTTGAGAAGGGCTAGGTGATATCCCGAGCCTTGGAGGTGCTGTCTCCGAGCGAAGTGATAAAAGATAAAGCGTGCCCGTTGCGCGGCCATGGCCTGGTCCCACGGTTATCAGGATGGCAACAAGCTGCCTCTCGATCTCCGTCAAATCGATGGCACGGGTGCTCAGCGTACCGCTCACGGTGGATATCGAAGGCGGCTACTCGGATGACCTGGAGCAGGTCGGCCACGTAATCCACGCCGTCATCGCCGCTGGGGCGGTCGGGATCAACATCGAAGACGGCCTGGGCTCTCCAGAGCTGCTTGTTCGCAAGATCGACGTTGCGAGAAAGGTGGCAAACCAGGCGGGCGTCAAGCTGTTCATCAACGTACGGACCGACGTCTATTTGAAAAACCTGTTCCCTGCCGAACAACGCCTGGAGGAACTCCTGAAGCGCAGCGCACTGTATGCGAGCGTCGGGACGGATGGTCTGTTTGCCGCTGGCGTGGTCGTAACGTGGGACATCCAGACTACGATTTCAAGCCAAGCCGCTCCATGGCCTCATGGGCTTCGATGATCATCCCGGACACTTCGGCGACGGTTACATGCAACTTGGTTGCCCGCGACCTCATGTGTTCGTAAGCCTGAGTCTCGGTCAGGTTTTGACGTTCGACCAACACACGAATGGCTTTTTCGATCTGTCGACGAGACTTTATGGTCAACTCCAGTTTGTCGATTTTCCCTTGCAAGCGTTCCTGATAGCTGTACGAAGCTCTAGCAAGGACCAGCGTGCTAAGAATTCCGGAAGATCGAAACGGTTTTGAAATCACCCCGTGAGCACGCGTATCGAGCAACAACTTCAAGATGGTCGGGCTTTCGTAGTCGGAAAGCGCGATGAGCGCCGCGTTGACGGAGGCGCCCGACCAGATCTTGTTGCCTTCCAGCGCCTGCGTAATCTGAAAGAGAATGACGTCGACGTCCGCAGGCGGCTCTGAGGGGAATGGCCAGACGATTTTCACCCGGCAGCCAATTCTTTTCAGCTGCTGCATGACAATATCGCGGTCATCCCCAGGGGGATAAACAAACGCAACACAGATGCTGCGCAAATCTTCATAGAGACGACGAAGGCTGGAACTCATGGCGTCACCTCAACCAAAACTCAGAGAAACCGAAGGTGGAGAGGTAAGGGTCGGGTTTGACCGGCCCCGATCCTTCCCATACGACGTCGAACTGCCCATCACTGCGGCAAATTCCGATCCGGGGCGTGAGGGCGCAATGGTTATTTTCCGCATCAATCGCTATCGGCCCTTCTGGCGAAGCGAACTTCACCTTGTGTACGGCGTCGACTAATTTGCGCCTGTCCAGACTACCAGCTCGCTCCAGGGCACGCGCGAACAGGTGAACCTGGGAATAGGCCATTTCCGACCAGGTACTGGTTGGTCGGTCGCCGAAGCGTGTGCGCCAAAGCTCAATGAACCGTTGATTACTATCGTTGCGCAGCGAACCGAAATAGGTGGCAGCGGTGATGTGGCCTTCACACAGTTGCGGCCCGATCAAACGGATTTCTTCTTCGGTCATGGAGAGGCTGGCAATGGGCATTTTTTTGGGATCCAGCCCATGCTCTCCATACAACTGATAGAAAGACCGGGCCGACTGTCCGACGAGGGTCGAAAACACAACATCCGGCTGGGCTTCGCGGATTTCATTCAAAACGTCCTTGAGTTGTTCTACGCCTGCGTCGATGGGCAGGTAGACCTCATCTACAATCTCGCCGCCGTATTGTTCAACGACGTCCCGCATGATGCGATTGGATTCACGAGGGTAGATATAGTCCGCACCCACCAGAAAGAACCGGGTGCCCTTGTTTTGCAACAGGTAAGCGGCCAATTGAATGCTGTTCTGATTGGGTACGGCGCCGGTATAAATGATGTTGGGTGAATATTCGAACCCTTCATAGAACGAGCAATACCAGAGCAACGCGTTATGGCGTTCGATGAGCGGCAGCACCGCTTTTCGGCTGGAAGAGCGGGAACAGCCAAAAATGACGTTGATCTCATCTTCGATCAGCAACTTGCCGGTCAAGCGTCGGTATTCTTCCGCAGACCCCTTGGGGTCATAGGCGGTTGGAATCAACGGCAGATTCAGGACGCCACCCAGGGCGTTTATTTCCTCGATCGCCAGCACAGTACCAAAAAAATGTTCGGACTCAGTGACACCGGTAGCACCCGAGCGCGAGTACAAGATGCCGATAGGCCACCCCTGGTCTTTAGTGACTGCTGTCTTGGTGTTGGGCATGACGCTTACCTATTGATCAAAAATATCTTGTAGTTCGGTTGCGGACCTGAGGCTTTGGATAGCCAACATCAACAATATCCTCGCTTTCTGCGGACTCAGGTCATTGGCGAAGATGACACCGGCCTCTTTCAAAGTACTGCCGCCCCCGGCAAAGCCATAAAGAGGCCTGACCCGACCACGAGGTACGCGGGTGGCAACGACCACCGTGACACCGGCGTCGATGGCCTGCGAAATGGCCGCATACACCTCGGCATTCACATTTCCCGCCCCCAGCGCCTGGATGACGATCCCCCTGGCGCCCGCCTGCACGGCAGCGTCCAACGAGGAGGCGTCGGCGCCGGCGTACATGGCCACGATGTCAACGCGAGGCAAGCTGTCTCGCCCCAGCGACAAGTATTGTCGACGACAGGATGAGCGAGAAAAAATGACCGTATCGCCGTCCACTCTTCCGAGAAAACCGGCATCGCCCGAGTTGAACGACTCAACGTCTGAGGTATGGGTTTTACTGACTTCCCGTGCGGCGTTGATCTGATCGTTCAGGACCACCATCACGCCCTTGCCCGAAGACTCAGGCTCAACGCAGACCCTGGCACCGCTCAAAAGGTTGCGCGGCCCGTCGAAGTCCGATTCGGAGGCATTGCGTTGCGCGCCGATAAGCACAACAGGCTTGCTGGAGGTCAACGTCAAGTCGAGAAACCACGCGGTCTCTTCAAGGGTATCGGTGCCGTGGGACACCAGCACACCCGCGATATCCTGACGAGCCAACGCGGCTTCAATGACCTGATGCAGCTGTACCCAGCGCTGCGGCCCGATTTCGACTGACGGGACATTAGACAGGTTATTGATTTCGAGCCGCGCGATCGTCGCTATGGCAGGCACGGCCTTGATCAAGTCGCTGCCCGACAACGCAGGTATCGGGGCCGACGTTGAAGGGTCAACTTGCATGGCAATTGTTCCGCCTGTGGCGATGAACAGGCACAACGGCAGGTCGTCAGAACTGGACAGGGCCATGAGCGTCACACCCTCAGATGATTGAAAATGGCTTCGGTAGCACCTGGTGCGCGGGCGTCGCCTTCCTCTTCGATCTCGCCTTGTTTGAGCACCAGGTATCGATCCGCCACCTTCAAAGCGAACGGTACATTTTGTTCGATAAGCAGCAGGGTCGTGCCGTGGAGTTGCCGCTCGTGCACCAGTGCGACAGCGATCCGGTCAATCACCGAGGGCTGCAAGCCTTCAGTGATTTCGTCCAGCAAAATGATGGAGGGGCGCATCATTAACGCGCGCGCCACCAGCAGCATTTTTTGCTCACCTCCCGACAGCGTGCCGGCGTACTGCTTCAGACGGTCCTTGAAAACCGGGAACACGGATTCTATGGCAGCGAAACGCTCATCGAACAACGCGTCTTTCTCGAGCCCCATACGCAGGTTGTCCCGGATGCTCAGTTCGGTGAAAAGCGCTTTTTCCTGAGCCGCATAAGCAATACCTACTTGTGCGACTCGATGAGGCGACAGTCGTGTAATGTCACAGGCGTTGACTTGAACAGTGCCTTGTTTCTTGGGCAGGTACCCCATGATGGTCTTGAGCAACGTCGTCTTGCCCATGCCGTTCTTGCCCAGCAATGCGACCGCTTCGCCGGCCGCGACTTTGAACGACATATCCCGTAGGACGACGGACGCCCTGTAACCGCTCGTGACTGAATTCAGTTCCAATGTGGCACCGTTCATACGACCTCCTGTGGAACAAGTGCAGATCCGGCATAAATCGTCTTGACCAAATCCGAATTGACGACTTCTTCGAAAGTGCCCTGCATGACCATCGTCCCTTGGTGTAATACCACGATTCGGGTAGCGATCTGTTCCACAAAATCCAGATCGTGCTCAACCAGCAGGCAGCACAATTTGTAGCGGTTTGCGAGCATGGAAAGCACCACACCGATTTGCGTGCGTTCGGTCTTTGTCAGCCCTGCGGTAGGCTCGTCGAGCAGCACGATACGAGGTTCCAGGGCCAGCACCATGGCCAGTTCCAGCGCTTGCTGTTCACCGTGCGACAAGTCTCGAGCGACCACGTCCAGCATGCTATCCAACCCGGTAACCCGCAGAACGTCCAAGGCATAGGATGGCAAGGCCAACGTATCCGCCCGCGTGAAAAACAAGGGTCGTTCGTGAAGGGTTCCGGCCATACGCAGACACTCGGCGACGGTCAGGGATTCGAAAATATTGGCATTTTGAAATTTGCGCCCGAGACCAAAACGGACGCAGGCCTCGGCCGGAAGCCGACGGATATCGTTACCGCACAGATGCACCGTCCCGGATGTACGGTCAGCCCCGTCGCTCATGCACCGCATCAGCGTTGTTTTACCGGCACCATTGGGGCCGATCAGTCCAACCAGATCACCGGCCTCGGCCTTGAGGTTGATCCCCTGCAGTACCTTGAGCGAACCATAACTCTTGGTGACGTCCTCCATTAGAAGCGCAGGCACGCCATCCGATTCGGGAACCGCTTTCCCTTCACGTTCAACCAGCGCCGGTACTCGCCGCGAACGTGCACCGAAACCGAGGGGCTTGAGCAGAGCCGGGACGATCCCCTGCGGCAACAAGACGATCACCAGCACGAAAGAGAGGCCGAGGATCAGTTGCCACAAAAACGGCATGCGGCTGCCGAGATAGGCCGTTGCGACGTTAATCAGAATCGCCCCCGCCATGGGCCCCCACAACGTGCCGCGTCCACCCAGCGCAACCCAGATGATCAGCTCGGTACCCAAGACGAAACCGGACAACTCGGGCGCCACCACGCCACTGAAAACGCCGTAGCCAAAACCTGCGATCCCTGTAATCGCCGCAGTGGCGATCAGCAGAAGGATTTTGATGTTCGGAACGTTGATCCCCAGGTACGCACATCTGGACTCGTTGTCACGTATCGACGCCAGCACACGCCCGGCATCACTGCGCACGAACAGCCAGGCGAAAAGCCCTATCGTTGCCAAGCCACTCCCGGCGATCCAGTACCAGGCATTGAGCGACAAGTCGAAGGTGTCATAGCCGGTGAGGCCAGAGCTGGAGCCCGTCCACTCACCGCCGGACAGCAACAACTGGGTCATTACGATGGGCAACACCAGCGAGATAACCGTGGCAAAAAACGGCGAGGCGCCCCGGTAGAAGGATAGCCACCCCACCAACCCTGCAACCACCATCGGGACAACAATCGCGAGCCCGATGGCGATAGCAATGGAGCCAGGCGACAGGCCAAAGTGAGTAAAAACCAAGCCTGCGGCATACGCACCGATACCAAAAAACGCCGACTGCCCAAAGGTGAGATATCCGGTATAGCCCCACAGCACATCCACCGTGATAACGACGATCGCAAACAGAAAGGCCTTGATCAGCAGGTTGAGGACATAGCTATCGAAGATCCATGGGCCAGCGACCAGCAATGCGATGGCGATCAAAGCCAGCACGCCCGGACGGCCCCATGCTCCCTGACGACTGGCCCCCGTGGATTGGGGGTTTGCCGCCTGCAACGTAGTGTTAGTCATGTGCGAACCCCTTTGGACGAATACGCAAGGTCAACGCCGCCAACACGGCAATCGTGAGTCCGCCAAGTACCGGGCTCGCATAGGTGCTCACGATAACTTGGCACGCACCAAATACCGCGCAAGTCACGATAAGGCTGGGCATCGAATGCCCGGAGACCATGACGAGCATGAAGGCAGAAACCAGCCAGATAATCCCCATGCCTGGGTCAATACTCGAAAGCGGACTAATCAAGGCCCCGGCCAATGTGCCCAGGCCCGCGCCCAGGCTGAAGGTAATGAAGCGTATGCGCCCGGCATGGATGCCCAGGCCACTGGCCAATTCCTCGTTCATGATGACGGCGCGGGTTTTGACACCGAAGCGGGTGCCGTTGAGTAGCGCCGTCAGCAAGGCGCACAGGCCGAGTGCCAGGGGAATCAACAGTAGTCGATAGGCGGAGTAATCCGTTCCACCCAGCGACCAGGTTCCAGCCAGAGGCACATCTGCAAACTTCACATCCCGACCAAAGGCGAGAATGATCAGTTGGCCAATCACGATACCCAGCCCCCACGTTGCCAAGATGGCATCCAGAGGGCGTTTGTAAAGTGGCCGAACAATCAGATATTCGATAATCGCGCCAACGATCATTCCGGTCGCGAGAGCCAACGGCCACGCAAGCCAGGGACTCCATCCCAGTTGGGTCACGACAAACGCCGCATACCCTCCCATGGTCAGCAAGGCACCATGGGCGAAGTTGACGATTTTCATTATTCCGAAAATCATCATCAGGCCCGCAGTAACAATGAACAGCATGGCTATTGTTGTTGTTATATCTAGAATTAACACCATGACGTCTCCCTCCGGGGAGAATGCACCGTAAAGCGTTACTTAGTAATCAAGCAATGGACTATTTCAAATTCGGGCATTGAATACCTGGGCTGACTTTTTCTTGGGTTTCAAAAATGCGAATAGAACCATCGCTTTGTATTTGACCCAGGCGCATGGCCAGGGGGGTATGACGGCTGGCATTCATCTGCACAACGCCGCGCGGCCCGACGATGGAGACATCGTTCAACGCCTCTACAACCGCAGCGGAGTCGATGGAGTTGGCTTTTTCCACCGCAGCCTTGTAGAGAAAGAAGGCTTCATATTGCGGTTCGGAAAGTTCGTTTGGCGTGGACAGGTTCCCGGCAAACTTCTGGCCGAGGTCACTCAGGAATTTTTTATTCTCCGGTGTGTCGATGCTGGTCAAGTACGAAGCCGACATGTACATACCCGTTGCGACATCCCCCATGGTCTTGGCGGTGCCTTCGTCAATGGCCAGGTTGCCGTAAGGCAGTGTCAGCGCCGCGGCTTTCAACTGTTTGGCCAATGAGACGTTAGGTGCGCCACCTGCCGTGGCACTGATAAGCGCGTCGGGTTGCGTCGAGCGAATCTTTGAAATAACGGCCGTCCAGTCACTTCCGTCCATCGGCAGGTACTCTTCACCGATGACCTTCCCGCCGTGTTGCTCAATGTACGCTTTAGTAAACTTCAGCATGCCCCGGCCAAAGGCGTAATCGCTACCGACAAGAAAGTAGTTTTTAGCCCCGAGTTTCTGGCTGAAGTAATCCACTACGGGGGCAACTTGCTGTTCTGGCACCCAACCGTTGACATACATCCACTTATTGCAAGAACGGCCTTCATAGAACGAGGTATAGATATAGGGCACGCGCCCCCGAGAAATAACCGGCAAGGCGGCATTGCGCGCGGCGCTACTTTCCATCGCAATAATGGCGTTCACTTTCTTTTCCAGCACCAACGTATCAAAGGCTTTCTGCGCACCTATTGCACCGGAAGCATCATCAACGATCTCCAACTGCACCGGGCGACCGAGGATTCCACCGGCGGCGTTGATTTGCTCCACAGCGAGCTCCGAGGACTGAACAACAGCTGGCGCCACCACGCTATTGGCGCCTGACAACCCCACCGCAACGCCAATCTTGATAGGTTCAGCGGCATGTCCCTGGGTGGCTATGATCGCCGTAGCAGCCAGAACAGCGATACGGATAAGGGGATAAGTGGATTTCATGTGAGTATCCTCGATCGTTTTGTTGTAGAGATGGGGGGTTAGTAGCGAGGTAGCTGCCAGCCGGTGCCTAACATGGGGTCATAGATATCGGTACGGCGGTCACGCAGGACCGTATTGAACGTTGTAAGGCGCCGGGATTGACGGGACGCCTTCAGATTGATATCGGCGTAAAGTATTTGCTGGTTATCTGCACTGCCTGGGGCCACCAATGGCCAACCGTCGGCGCCGACAATGATGCTGTTGCCCACAAAGAGCTGACCGCGTTCGGTGCCTACACGATTAGCGCAAATGATGTTCAGACCGTTGACGTGCGCATTGGCCATGGCCAGCGTATTGGCCATGATCATCGCGCCGCTGCCCTGTCCCGGCATGGGTACCCAGTTGGTTGGCATGCAGACGATATCTGCGCCTTGCAAGGCCAACAGTCGATAGACCTCCGGGAACCAGCCGTCATAGCAGATGATCATCGCCAAGCGGCCAAAAGGCGTATGGAACACCGGTAAACCAAGATCGCCGACCTCGAAATACAGATGTTCGTCTCCCCATAGATGGAGCTTGCGATAAGTCCCCACATAACCTTCGGGGCCGACCATGACGGCAGCGTTGTAAAGCTTGTGCCCCACTCGTTCGGCAACGCCGCCGATGACGTAAACGTTGTGCTGGCGGGCAGCGTCTTCCCACGCCTGGGTGCTGATGCCTGCCGGTACGGATTCCGCCAGTTCAAAGGCCTCTTCACGACTGGAAAAGACATACCCGCTGCTAACCAATTCGGGCAGTACAACGATCTGCGCACCGGCGCTGGCCGCTTCGGCTATCAGGTGCAGCGACACTTCCAGGTTTTCAGCCTTGCAGCCCACTCGTGGCTCCATTTGTACGGCTGCCACCGTGATGCTCGGAAATTCTTGGGTTTCGTCAGAGGATCGAAAAGCCGACATATTATTTTTTCCAAAAAAAAAGCCCCCGAATGCGCTACTAACGCAATTCAGGGGCTTCTATAGCCGATATGTACTCAGCAATATTGCTGAGGGTCTGCGATTTCCAAAAGGAAACGACGACCTGTGCGCTGACGTTACAGAGGTGTATCCACTGATGTCAACGGATTTTTATAGCGGACGTTGGCAGCGCTGCTAGCGAATCGAGCCTGTGCCGCAGGATTCGAATCTGCCAGAACGGCATAGTCGCAGCGCACGCATGATCGCGTGTCTATCGTTGCTCCCGTTGTCGCTCAATCCAAGACCTTGGCGACAACGTCCATAGCCCATGGAGACCTCTATAGCGTTGCCGCGCAGACGATATCGGTTTCCAGGGGCGACCTACGTAACTTAGAGGACAAAGCTCTTCATCATTTCACGCAAGTCGTTAATCACCTGGTTAAGCTCCTTGGTGGTCGTAAACGTCTTATTCGCCACCTCCTGCGACTCGATAGAGAAATCCCTGATATTCAGCAGGTTGTGGTCTACCTCTCGCGCCACCACTGCTTGCTGTTGCATCGCGCTGGCAATGGTTTGATTGCGTTCCGATATCTGCTCTACGGCATGGGTAATTTCATCCAGGGCTCCGCCTGCTGAACGCGCAACGTCGAGCGTACCGTCAGCTTTTAGTGTGCAGCCTTTCATCAAGAGCACGGAATCTTCAATGTCACCACGGATGCCCGTGACCATGTCTTCGATTTCCAAAGTCGATTGTTGAGTGCGATGAGCCAGGCCTCGCACCTCGTCGGCGACCACCGCAAAACCGCGACCGGCATCGCCCGCCCGCGCCGCTTCAATGGCAGCGTTCAAGGCCAGCAGATTGGTTTGCTCGGCAATTGAGCGGATGACTTCAAGTACCCTTCCGATGTCCTGGCTTTTACGGGCGAGTTCGCCGACCTGTGTCGAGGTCTTTTGTACCTCTTCGATCATCTGCTGAATCGCGCTGACAGTCGCTACCACCATCTCTCGGCCATGTTTTGATGAGCTACTGGCGGTGCCTGATGCCTGCGAGGCCAGCAGGGCATTACGGGCCACTTCCTCCACAGCCGCGGTCATTTGCGTCACTGCACTGGCAGCCTGCTCGATCTCCAGGTTCTGCCGGTTCAAGCCCATCGAGCTTTGCTCAGAAAGGGTTTTCATATCTTCCGAGGTATGGGACAGATGATCGGCGGAAACATAAATATTGTTGATCGTATTGCGCAGGCTCCGCTGCATACGTTCCAAAGCCTTGAGCAAACGGGCGGGCTCATCCGACCCTTCAACTTCCTGTGTAGAGGTAAGATTACCCACCGCGACCGACTCGGCCATAGCCAGCGCATGGGTCAGCGGTTTCAAGAAACTGCGAGCCAACACCCAAGCCACGCCGCCCCCCAAGATGATGAGAGCGATGGTCGCCCCCCACATGACAAGACTGAATTGGCTGGCCACCGCATAAGCTTGACTGGCAGCCTGTTTGCTCATGCCCTCTTCGAGATCGATCAATTGGTTGATTAGGTACAACCATTCCACGAACGCAGGACGGGCTTGAGTCAGCAATAGCTCAAGGGCCTGGGGCCCCTGATCATTCAGGCGCATTTCCACCACGCGCCCGATCAGAGGCAGGGTTTTCGCCTCGATGGCCTTGATCTTCGCCAGCGCACTGCGCTCTTCAGAGGTAATGTCATGCTGGCTCGCAAACATGCGATCGAGCGCCTCAGCCGAGGTCGCATAATCTTCCGAGAGCTTTTTGATTTTCGCCAGCTCGGGCGGGATTTCCGTGTTGTTTGCGATCAGCAATGTATCGCGCAATACAATCGCCCGGTCATGCACGCTACCGCGAAAGTTAATCGCATAGCGGGCTTTGACGTTATTGACGTCATTGATACCGGAGAGGGTGTTTTTGATATAGGTCACTTGAGAGGTCGCCAGCCATGTCAGCGCGGTCGACAGCGCCAAGATAAACGCGAAACCAAAACCTAACCGGGTGCTGACATTCAAATTCATCATTACGATTCCTGGTGCGTGCTCGCCAATAGCTGAACGGGAAGAGACACTGGGGCGAACCGTCGAAGTCTTACCTATCCGTGAGCGCCCCTCTGATGATCAAGAGGAGCTGAACGAGGACATGTTTGCGGCACAGACACCGGACCTGTGTGGACGTGGTCTCCCTTGAGGGTATCCAATATAGGCGTGGCCCCTCGCGACCACTATCAGGCAAGACTGATTCTCAGGTAGGGCGCCCCCTATGTTGCCGGATAGGGGGCACCTGAATATCAGTGGCTGACCGGGTTGCTTTCCATTTCCGATGCGTACAAAGAAAAGTTGTTCTTCCCACAACCTTTGGCGCGATACATCGCCATGTCCGCATTGCGCAGAAGACTGACGGTGTCTGAGGCGTGATCGGGGCACAGGCTGATGCCCAAGCTCGCGCCGATGTTTATCCGATGATCCTCGATATCGAAAGGATCGGACAGTGCGCCGACGATGTTCGCCGCGACCCGGGTGGCCTGAGTAGTGCTGACTCGATTTTCCAGGATCACCGCAAACTCGTCGCCGCCGATCCGGCATACCACATCGTTGCTTCGTAATGCATGACGCAATCGCTCCGCGACCAAGATCAGCAACTTGTCGCCGGTCTCGTGACCGAGCGTATCGTTGACGATCTTGAAATCATCCAGGTCGATAAACAGCACTGCGCAGGACGTCCCGTAGCGAAGCACTTCCGCCACGGCGGTCTCGAGTTTTTCCTTGAAATAGTGCCGGTTGTGCAGGCCGGTAATGGGATCGTGGTAAGCCAATTGGTTGAGCTGTTGCTCGGCCAGCCGACGCTGTTGCAGTTCGGCACTGATCCGGGCATCGTGCCATTCTAGCTGCTCCATCATGTCATTGAAGCTGCGGGCGAGACGGCCGGCCTCGTCAGCCCCGTACTCCGTTGCCCGCAGGCTGAAATCGCGCTTGGCGCGTACTTGTTCGGTAAGGTTAACCAAGTCCAGCAAGGGTCGCACAATGCTTGACGCGATTCGTCGCGATAAGATCAAGGACAATGACAGGGCCACGACGGCCGCAAGCCCCCCGAATGCGCTCTGCAACGCCAGGCCACGGTAAAGGGATGCCAGACTTGCCTGCACCGCGACACTGCCAATGTATTGTCCATGAAGCACAATAGGCTGACGAATAAGCAAGTAATTCCAGCCTATGCCATCGGTCACTGCGCGATTCCCATTGGCATCGGTCGTGTCCCTTTGGTAGCTTGCCAGCTCCTTTCCATCGGGCAAGAGAAACGCGGCCCACGTGATGTCTGGAATGTGTTTGAGAGACGCGAGTGTCTCATGGGCTTCGAGTGCATCGTGAAACATGATCGCCGCGGCACCGTTACTTCCGATCACCATGGCGTGCGCCCTCACCCCTTCCGCCAACGCATTGCGCTGTACGATCAGTTGGTAGGCCAGCAAGGCTATCAGCAGGATCACCATGACAGCCGCGGTCAGTAAAAAACCCGTATGGGTGAGTTTGTCGCGTAGCGGCCGATCCCTGAAAGGCATGGGAGACATGCCTAGGACCTGTAGGCCACGAAACTGGCGAGTTTGAGCAGACGGGCACTGAAGTCAAGATTCACGCGCCGTGCTGCTGCAAGATTAACGTCGAAAACAATGCGCGGGCCCTGGCGGCGCATCTCGATCATGATGCCCCGATCGGCAAAACCGGTGGCGTCTGTAATGGTTAACACTGGCGATGCGGCAAGCCGGTGGAGCAGCGAATCCAGCGTTCGGCGGTTGCGTTCGTCGATATACAGTACCTGACAGCCGGAAAACGACTCATTGGGCAGGACCCATCGTATGGAAATGGGTAAGCCGTTTTGGGCTTTTTTACCCTCCAGGTGAGTGAGTTCTTCATCCAAGGGTGTGCTGCCTAGCACGCAGAACTGGAAGTCCGCGTCAGGCAGGGAGGGCCACTGGGCGAACAGCGTGAAGTTATAGAGATAGGCCGCCTTCATGGCGCGCTCGTCCACCGCCGCGTCAGCTAACAGACTCTGGCTGGGCAGGTACAGTACGGCAGAAATGAGTAGGTGGAGAACGAGGTTTTTCATTGGAACGCGTACCCCAGGCTGAACCACAGGGTACGCTCTCCGCGTTCAATCTCAGCGCCGAACGGGGACTCCAGGTAGTGGCGGTCGAAGAGGTTACGCACCGCGGCGGTCACACTCACGCCGGGCAGAATTTCCTCGCTCGTCAGGGTAAGGTCAGTGATTGCATAACCGGCAACATTCCTTCCAGGTGCTATCAGGCGCTCACCCACGTAGCGCGCCGCGAGACTCGCTCGCAACCGTTCTCCAGCGAGCGGTACCGATATCTGTAACTTACTCAGGTTGCGCGGCGAATTGATCAGGTTCCGCGCCAGGTTGTCCTGCGAGCGCTGCCAAGTATGGCTGCCGCGCAGTTGAACACCGTGCCATTGCCATTGCGCTTCGAGTTCCGCACCACGGGTGTCGACCCATGCCAAGGCAGGATCCGAAAACCGTCGGATCGGATCTGTAATGCGGTAACGATAAAGACTGCCCAACACCCTGAAGTCACCACGGCGATAGTCGCTCACGAACTCGGTAGTGGTGACACGTTCCGACTCGGTCGAGGAAAGCTCGTAGAAGGTCGTCTCGTTGCGGCTTGCGAAACGAGTCGCAACGCCGTGGGACAGCGACAGAGTGGTGTCTGACAGGCCTGTATAAAGCAGAGCAGCGCGAGGGGCACTGCGCACCACCGTGTCGTTGCTGCTACGCCGATCAAAGCGCAGTCCCAAGTTCAAGCTCAGATCGTAGGGCAGCTCGATCTCATCCTGGGCGAAGAGGCTGGCGGTTTGGGCCTCCCCATGGCTCCGGCTCAATTCGTATTCGTTGCGTCGGGGGAAATATCGCCGCATCTGTTGATCTTGCAGATAGTCATCGCGGTATTCGCCACCCAATACCACGCGATGGCCCGTGAGGGCTATGCTGCTGATAGTCCCCTCCAGATCCCACCACCGTCCGTCGGCGTCAATGTTTTCGATGAAACGACGCCCGTCTTCAATGGGCTCACGGTAGGCACTGCTGTACTGATAACTACCCTGGGCGAGCCGGACAGAGGAACGGAAGCTGCCATGGTCCGCATCGTGGCCGAGCTTCCATAAGGTATTCGTATCGGAAAAGTTCCAGGCGGAGCCAAGCGGAGTCGACAACTCTTGCTGATTGCGCTCGGCAAAGACCCCCTCGATGCTCCAGGCGCCCTGTGCCCCCTTGATGAAAAGCCGCTGCCCGTCAAGATCGTCTTGTAGGATCCCATCGTCAAGGTGCGTTCGCGGCAGATCGGCTTGAGACGACGAGGCCGAAACCAACCATTCAGCACCGTTATCCAAACGCTTGCCCCAACTGGCGCGCACCTTACGGTCCTGGTTCGAGCCGGTGGTCATGGCCACCTGGGTGCCATTCAGATCGCGCCCTCGCAGGGTTACAACGTTGATGACCCCCAAGAAGGCATTGTTGCCGTACAACGCGGCGCCCGGCCCTGGCGCGTATTCGACCCGATCGATCAGCTCGGTGTCGAGCAAGCCGTCTTCACCAAGGTAGATCTGGTTGAAAACGTTATCGGCGACCGGCTGACCGTCGATGCGCAGCATAACCCGTCCCGCGTATTCGCCAGGCTGCCCGTAACCACGGCCTCCAGGGAAGTAATAGGCACCATCGAAACCGATATTCAGGCCGCGCATGTTGTTCATAATTTCGGCCAACGTCCGGTAACCGAAACGGCGAATGTCTTGTGCCGTGATCACCGAGACGGCGGACGGGGTATCGGTCAGTTGCTGTGAAAATCGTGCTGCGTCGACCACTTCGGTTTCCAGCAACTGCTCGAATGGAACACTGGTCAGATCTTGGGCGACCACTACTCGTGACAGCAACCAGAAGCCCAACACGCAGAAACATCGGCAAGTGCTTAGCAAGACGTGCCGGCGTAACGGTGAGACGGCGGAGTCTAATGGCATGATCTGGATGTGATTCTCTCGGCCGGCGGTGAAGTCGTTGCGCACGGATCGATCCCGCTTCACAAGAGGTCGACGTTTGTAGGACTTGTTTTTGTGTTTGACAGATCGAAGCCTGTCGCTTCGCGGCGGACCACTGGATAGTGATCGTTGCTGTAATAGCCGATTTCAAAATGCCACTTTTTCAGGTGTTACCCCATAAGCCCGGACTGATAATTGAGTAAGGGCTTGCGCAATCACGTAGGGGGATGCTTACACCGACATTCAGCAAGCCGCCTCGCCGTCGCGGCCTAGCTGGACATCACACCGTCAGCGCCCTGTGCGACGATGTGAGCCTAATTGACACTGTCCCGTCCGGGCTTACACCCGGAATTGGCCCAACAGGCGGTTCAATTGATCAGCCAATTGGCGCAGGCTCTGGCTTGCCGCGCTGGTTCGCTCGCAGGCCAATGTGTTGTCTTGCGCGAGGCCAGCGGCCTGGGTGACATTGCGGTTGATGTCCTCGACCACATGGGACTGTTGCAAGGTCGCGCTGGCAATCGAGGCATTGAGGCTTGTCAGGTTACGCAACGATTGGCTGATCTGATCCAGGCTCAGACTGGCCAGACTGGCCTGTTCAATGGTCAATTGCGAACCTTGGCTGCTCTCATCGATCACCTTGACGGCAGCCTCTGAATTACGCTGCAAGGTTTCGATCATGCCTTGGATCTGTGTGGTGGACTGCTGTGTGCGCTGAGCCAACATGCGCACCTCATCTGCTACCACCGCAAAGCCCCTGCCTTGCTCCCCCGCCCTCGCCGCTTCGATGGCGGCATTGAGGGCCAACAGATTGGTTTGTTCGGCAATTGCACGGATCACTTCAATCACACTGCCGATCTGCGTACTCTCCTGCGCCAGCGCCTCGATGACTTTCACGGCTTGCTGGATCGTTCCAGACAACTGTTCGACCTGTCGCGAGCAGTTGCCAATGTTGCTATGCCCTTGCCGGGCACGCTCATCGGCATCGCGCACTTCGCTGGCGGCTTGCTCGGCGTTTTTCGCCACGTCCTGTACGCCATAGGTGACTTCATTGATCGCGGTCGCCACCAGGTCCATTTGATGGGCCTGCTGCTCGCTGTGCCCCTGACCTTCATTGGCGATCCCATCCAGTGAAACGGACGCCTGACTCAAAGACGTAGCGGCTTGCAGCGATTGGCCGATCACATTCCGCAACTTTTGGGTGAAGGCGTTGAAGTGGCCGGCCAACGCAGCCAGCTCGTCATTGCCGCCGGCATCCAGTTGACGGGTAAGATCGCCCTCCCCGCTGGCGATGTCAGCCATGGCGCGCACCGCTTCATTCAATGGCCGGATAATACTTCTGCTGATCAGTATGACCAGCAGGCTCATGATTAAGCCGATCGCCAGGAACACACCGGCCGCTTTCCAAAGCTGCACTCGGAAAGCTGCCTGCACGTCATCGATGTAGGTGCCGGACCCGAGTATCCATTCCCAAGGTTGAAACCGTTCGACATAAGAAATTTTTCCAACGGGTTCGCTGAAGCCTGGTTTGGGCCAGCGATAGCCCACCACGCCGCCGCCATGGCTCTTGGCAACGGCCACCATGTCCAGGAATAACGCCTTGCCATCAGGGTCCCTGAAGCCGGAAAGGTTCTGTCCGTCGAGCTTGGCGTTGGTCGGATGCATAAGCATCCTCGGTCCGAAGTCATTGACCCATAAGTAGTTGTCGCCGTCATAGCGTAGCTTTCGGATGATCACAAGGGCTTGCTTCTGTGCTTCTTCACGACCCAGAACGCCGCTGGTTTCCAACTCATGGAAATGCTTGAGTACGCCCATGCCTGCTTCAACCACTTGGCGGGTCTTGACGGTCTTGGCTTCATATTCCTCTTTGTAGATCTGTTGCAGCATAAATCCGCCAAGCGCAAGGAGCATGGTCATGGCGAGCAAAAGAACAATCCATAGCCGGCGGCTTATTGGCATATTGCGAAGACTTTTCATCGGGGTGTATCAACTCTGATAGGAAAAAATCAAAACGGTGGGAGAGCCACGGATGCCGCGTGCTGCCCATCAAGGCCAGGCAGCATGAAACAATGACAGTTGTCCGAAATCTTCCTGGGACACAGCTTTGCCATACAGCCAGCCTTGCGCGCTATGACAGCCATAGCGCTGCAGGAATACCTGCTGGGAGACCTCTTCAACACCTTCGGCGATCAATGACAAACGAAGGCTATGCGCCATGGAAATGATCGCCTTGACCAACTCGGCGCTGTCACGGTTGTGCTCGATGTCGTGAATAAAAGAGCGGTCTATCTTCAAGGTTTCGATGGGGAAGCGACTCAGATAGCCCAGTGCCGAATAGCCAGTGCCAAAATCGTCGATGGCGATCGAAATACCCATGGCGCTCAGTTGCTCAAGGGTTTCGCGTACGACACTGCTGTTTTCCAACAACAGGCCTTCGGTGATTTCCAGCGCCAGCCAGCCTGGCTCACAACGGGTCTGCTGCAAAATGGCTTGGACCGAAGCGAACAAATCGTTCATCTGGAACTGCCGTGGCGAAAGGTTGACGGCTATTTTCAGCGACGGGCAACGCCCCTCGCGGTTCCAGGCGGCGGCAAAGCGACAGGCCTCATTCAGGACCCATTCGCCGATGCTTACGATCAATCCGGTTTCTTCGGCGATAGGGATGAACGTATCCGGCGGCACCTGGCCCTGCTCGGGGTGATTCCAGCGCAGCA
This sequence comes from Pseudomonas sp. NFACC16-2, assembly GCF_900119205.1. Taxonomy (NCBI): domain Bacteria; kingdom Pseudomonadati; phylum Pseudomonadota; class Gammaproteobacteria; order Pseudomonadales; family Pseudomonadaceae; genus Pseudomonas; species Pseudomonas sp. NFACC16-2. The sequence continues at coordinate 252,524 of NZ_FPIX01000001.1, forward strand.
GCGCTTCGGCACCGATGACACGCCCGCTGGCCAGGTCGATCTGCGGCTGATAGTGCAGCGCCAGTTCGCCGTTGTGCAGGGCATGGCGCAAGCTGGCCGCCAACGTCTGGCGCTCGGTGGCTTGTTGAGTCAGGCGCGGCGAGTAGAGTTGCACATTGTTCCGCCCATGTGCCTTGGCATGGTACATGGCCGAATCAGCGTATTGCAGCAGTTCGCTTATGGTGTGTGCGTCTGTCGGGCTGCGTGAAATTCCGAGGCTGCCAGAGACGAAAACTTCCCGGTCCTGAATCCGGTAGATCCCCGTAATCGCCTGTAGGATTCTTTTGCCTACATCCTCCAGGTCCATAGCGTTGGTGAGTTTGGTAAGAATCAAAGCGAACTCGTCACCGCCCAGGCGTGCGACGCTATCGTTACCGCATACGAAACGTCGCAGGCGCCTGGCGGTTTCGCGCAATAATTCATCGCCAGCGCCATGTCCAAACGTATCGTTTACGACTTTGAAATTGTCGAGGTCCAGAACCGCGACAACAACCTGGCGACCGCTGCGCCCGGATTCGGCCAACGCCTGTTGCAGACGCTCTCGAAACAGCTCGCGATTAGGCAGTTCTGTCAGAGCATCATAGAACGCCAGGGTATGCAATCGCCGCTGATAGGCTTTCAGTTCGCTGACGTCCTGAACGGTGCCAAGTGCTTGCAGGAGCCGACCATCGGCGTCGTATTCGATGTTCATATCAGAATGTAGGTGCAGGGACTGCCCACCCACAGAGACACAATATTCCAGTGTCAGGGAAGTGCTTCGCTCGGAGCGCGCCTGCCAGAGACACTCAAGAACTCGCCGACGGTCCTTGAGCGCGAGCATAGAAAGCAGATCGCTCTGGGTCGGAGCCCAATCACGAGGTTTATCCAGCATCCGACAGAGCTGCGCCGAAAGTCGTAAGGAGCCCGGGCGGTAGTCCAGTTGCCAGTGGCCGAGACGAGCCATGGCCTCGGCTTGCTCCAAGCGCCGCTCCGTTGCCTTGAACTCGGAAATGTCGCGACCAACGGCCAGCACGCTGATGACCCGTCCGTCAGCTCCACACTCTGGAACGAGACGAATCTGGCTGGTGATCAAGTGCCCACCCGCCCCGGTCCAGGACAGCTCGTATTCGGTAGGCTGGCCGCTGCGTGCGACGTCGAGCAATGCGGCCTCGTAGGCCAACATTTGAGGAATACCACTTTGGCTGGGCTTGCTGCCAAGCAGATCCGCGGCGGGCACCCCGACCATACGGGCGAAGGCAGGGTTGGCATAGGTACGCTGAGCCTGACAATCATAGCGGGCAATGGTGTCCGGCGTGTTCTCGGCCAATGCGCGGAATGCCCGAAAATCGGCTGCGCTCTCGAACGCCTCACGTACAAGTCGGGCGCAAGGTGCTGTCTGCTCGGCACAGGGAGTACCGTCGTGCAAGCTCAGGGGAGGAAGTTCTTCGTTCATCTTCATGCCCCGCCCCTTGCGTTTGTGCTGGCGAGAATCGCCGAAGGAATGTCGCAAAGTGGCAAAACACGCTCCGCCGCCCCCAGCTTGATCGCCTCTTTGGGCATGCCGAAGACCACGCAACTGGCCTCATCTTGAGCAAGGGTACGGGCACCGGCCTCATGCATCTCTTTCAGACCTCGCGCGCCGTCGTCGCCCATGCCCGTCATGATGATACCCAGCGCACGGCTACCAGCCGCCCGAGCGACAGAGCGGAACAATACGTCGACCGAAGGTCGGTGCCGACTGACAGGCGGCCCGTCACGAACCTCCACCATGTACTGAGCACCACTGCGCGCAAGCAACATGTGCCGTCCGCCTGGCGCGATCAATGCCCGCCCGGCCATGACCCGATCGCCGTTGCGTGCTTCGAGTACCTCGATCCGGCACAACTGGTTCAGCCGCTCGGCGAAGGCAGCCGTGAAACGCTCCGGCATGTGCTGGACGATGAGCAAGCCCGGGCAACCCGGTGGCAGGCGTGTGAGTATCGCCTCCAAGGCCTGAGTGCCGCCGGTGGACGTGCCGATGGCAACCAGCGTCTCGGTAGCCTGTCGCAGGGCACGGTGAACGGGCGGCAGGGTAAGATCGGCGAGCGACCTGGAGCCCGCCCGTGGGATAAGGCGGCTCAAGTTGGCCCTCGCCGCGCTCTGGATGGCCTGGACCAGCTCTTCAGCGGTATCGTGGAGGAACTGCTTGAGCCCATGGCCAGGCTTACCGATGACTCCAACTGCACCTTCGGCCAACGCTTGCAACGTCGTTTGGGCGCCGGCCGTGGTGAGCGTGGAGCAGATGACGACCGGAGTCGGTCGTTCAGCCATCAGTTTTTTCAAGAACGTGATGCCATCCATGCGTGGCATTTCTACGTCCAGCACCAAGACGTCGGGCCACTCACGTTGCATTTTGTCCAGTGCGAACAACGGGTCGACGGCCACCCCGATCACTTCGATCCCGGGGTGCTCGGCGAGCATCGCCGAAAGGACCTGGCGTACCACGGCGGAGTCGTCGACGATCATCACCTTGATTGGCTTCATGCTCGTTTACCCTGATGTACGTCCGCCGTTGGCGGAATATGCTTGAGCGAGACATGGCCGCTCCACAGATCGAAGATCAGATTCCGATGGCCGACGCCCTCCACATGGGCACCGCTGCAACTCAACCCATGGGCCTGTAACAGCTGTTTGGCGGCCTCGACGTTCTTCTTGCCCACATGGTTACCTTTTTGTCTTCCTATGGCGGGGAACATATCGCCACCGCCAAATAGCTGGATGCGGAACTCCGCGAGCGAAACACCATGCAGGCGCGCTTCACGCAGCATCAGCGCAATCGCTTCATCGCCGTAACGACCGTCGAGTTCATCGGTAGAGGGCAACGGGCGGGTCGGCAGCATGAAATGGCTCATACCGCCGATCAACCGCTTTGGATGCCAGCACACCATGGATACGCAGGAGCCCAATAACGTACGGATTCGGGTGTAGCGGTCGCCGAAATACAACTCTCCCGGCTGCAGGAAAATCTCGATGATGCCGTCGTGTCTACGCATGAGGCTTCCGGTATATGGAAGGCGCGACGACTTTCAACTCATCACAAACGCCGTTGAGGCTCTCCGAGTGGCTGACAATGAAGTAGCCCCCCGGCCTCAGCATCGGAAGCAATCGCCGCATCACCTGACGCTTTGTCTCAAGATCGAAATAGATCATCACGTTACGCAAAAAAATGACCTCGAACGCCCCCAACTGGGGCAATGGCGCGTTCAGATTGATTTGTTGAAAGCTCATGCGGTTACGCAAGACCGGGTCGATCAGCAGAGTGCCTGCGTTTTCGCCGACGCCCCTGAAACAGTATTTAACCAACAGCGGCCGTGGAATATCTTCGGCATCGTTCATGCGATACAGGCCATCGCGAGCCTTTTCCAGCACCCGTGTGCTGAGATCCGAGGCGAGTAGTTCCCATGACCGGTTGCCGAGCGCTTCGGCCAGGGTCATTGCAATGCTGTAAGGTTCCTCGCCGCTGGAACATGCGCCGCTCCAGACCCTTAACGTGGAGCGGTTTTCAAGCTCGGGCAGGATGCGCTCGCGCAAGAAAGCAAAATGCTTGGGCTCGCGAAAAAAATAGGTTTCGTTGGTGGTCAACAAATCCACTGCTATTTGCTGTTCGGCCGGGTCACGCATCAACAGCCGAAAATAGTCACCGTAGCTCGACAGATTGCGCTGGCGGATGCGTTTGGCCAGACGCCCACTGACCAGCGATTTTTTGGCATCAGACATACTGATTCCGGCCACTTCAAAAATCATGTCGCGGTACAGCCGGAACTCCTTATCGGAGAGCACCAGGTTATTCATTGCGGGGGAAGTCCGTGCAGATGTTTCATGATGCGGCGTTTTTTACCTCAAACAATGAAGTGCTTGACCAGGGCATTGAGCTCATCGGCCAGGCCCGCGAGTTCACGACTGGATGCATGAGTCTGGTTCGCACTGCTCGACGCTTGCACACAAACATCGCGAATATTAAGCAGGTTGCTATCGACTTCACGGGCCACGTGGGACTGCTGCTCGGTAGCACTGGCAATGCTCAAGTTGCGCTCGTTGATCTGCACGATCGCCTCTGCGATCAAACCCAACGCCAAGCCCGCCTCGCGGGCAACTTCCAATGTTTTTCTTGTTTTGCCGCTGCTGTCCTGCATGGCGCTGAGAGCACCTTGGCTGCCCTTTTGCACCGAGTCGATAATGCTCTCGATCTGCTTGGTCGACTCCTGGGTCCTCTGCGCCAAGGCTCGTACTTCGTCCGCGACCACGGCAAAACCGCGCCCGCTCTCCCCTGCCCTTGCCGCTTCGATCGCTGCGTTCAAGGCCAGCATGTTGGTCTGCTCGGCGATACCACGGATGACGTCAAGCACGGTGGTGATTGCGCCAGTCTGTTTTGCCAGAAACTGCAAGGTGTCTGTGGTGTTCTCGATATCACCCGTCAGCGACTCGATTGAAGCCACAGTCCGACCCACACTCCCCCGGCCGTCTAGAGAGCGTTGCTCGGTGGACTGAGAAACCTCGGAAGCTGAGGCGGCATTGCGCGCGACATCCGCAATCGCAGTGGTCATTTCGTTGACCGCGGTGACGGCCTGATCCAGTTCGCCGCTCTGTCGGTTCAAACCACGCGTGGCATCCTGGGTCACCGTACTCAACTCCCCGGCGGTCAAGGCCAGTCGCTCGGCAGAGCGCATAATATGTTCGACCGTGCCGCGCAGTCCTTCTTGCATCCGCTGCAACGCGTGCAGTAAACGGGCTGGCTCATCGGTTCCGAACGAGTCGATCGGATAGCTCAGGTCGCCCGTGGTGATGCGTTCGGCGGCCGTTAACGCGACCTTAAGTTGCTTGAGAAGACGCAATACCATCGAAGTTGCTAACACAGACCCGGCCAGAAACAACACCAGCAAGCCGGCCGACATCAGAATCACATCGTTGCGGGCACTGTCGCGTCGCGCAGCAAGCGCGTCGGCAAGCGCAGCCAACGCCGGCCGGTTGAAATTGAACAAAGTGTCGATGGTTCGCGTATAGGCCGCTATGTAATCAGCGACCGGATACAGCGGGACACTGGCCGAGATCAGATGTGTGTCGGTCAATTTCAGTGTCTGTTCGACCTGCGATCGCAGTGCCGTCAGGGGAGCACTCAGCAGTGCATTGAATTGCGGGCTGACGGTATTGACCTTGGTGAAGGCGCGATTCAACTTGTCGAAGTTATCCATCGCCTGAGTCGTCAGGCCACTCAGCACGGCGCGCTGCCCGGGCTGTATTTTCCCTTGCGCCAGGTACAAGGCACCCGTCGCGCGCAGTTGTTCAAGCAACTCGCTGGTCTGCGGCAGTTCGACCAAGGCACCAGTGATCAGATAGTAGGTTTCGAAGATCGGATCCAACGACAACTCGAAGTGATCCAGCAGCGAATCTTCAATTTGAAGACAAGCGGTGATCAATCGGACATGCCGCGTCATACTCTGCGCGCCATCGACTGAGACGAGCGAAATATCGCGCGCCAGTTCGCCCCACAGCCGGTGCACCTGCTGCAAAGACTCCAGCAAGGAGGAAGGAACCGACGCGTCGTGGAGTTCGCGTTCGGTTCGCTCGAACTCGCGCTCCACTTCGGCCAGCTTGCTTTGTCTCTCTCCATCTAAAGCGCGATTGCCGCCCAACACCGCCGAAGAGAGCCCGCTATGTTGCTGCATCAGTTGAATGAGGTGAAGCAGTTGCTGCACGGGTTGCATGCCACGAGACTCTTGGACAGCCTGGCGACTCTGACTCAAGGCCCCGAGTACATACAGGGAGGTCGGCGCGGCAATCAACGCCAGACACAGCAGTGCCAATAACGTGAACTTGCCGGGCAAAGACAGGCGTTCTAACACTTTCATGGATTGGCTCTCCGCACGTTGTCAGGTACTTGCAGGTGAACGCTCATGACGGCAATCGCTCTCGCGCCATCGGTTGAACATTTGCGCAAGGCAGAATGAAGCCGTTTACCGAAAGTCCCCGCGCCAGATCCAACACTGTGAGGGGGTGGTGGTTGACCGTGACTGTGCCAAGAGCGAAGTCGTTGCGGATCCTGTTGTCGCTTGTCACCGGCGGTTCGATGTCAGCCGGTGAAATTTCCAGCACATTAGCGACGGCATCCACCACCACACCGATCGTTTGCATATGATCGGCACGAGCCAATTCAAGGATGACGACACACGTGCGCGGGCCCACTTGCGTGGGGCGGCCAGCCAGATGCTGGCTCAGGTCGATCACCGGTACCAGGGTATTGCGCAGTCTGATCGCACGGTGCAACTTTGGCGTCGAGGCCGACTTGACGATCAGTTGACTGGCCTCGACGATGGCGTAGAGGTTCAACGTATTGATCGCGAAGCGCTCACCGAGAAGTGTGAACGACAAGTAATGCTTGCTCGATGCCGGGCTGATAGCCGCCAACTGAGGGTCGATGCCGCCACGCGCCAGAGCCTCTTTTTTATCCCGCAGGTGGGTGGTCAGCTCAGCCAACGCGTACATCTTGTCAGCGAGGTCAATAAAATCCTTGTCGACGGTGATGCCAGGTTTATGTACCGGCAAACCCGTCAGGGGGCCTGGCTTCTCATGTGTCGAATGCTCGTCCACATCCACCAGTGAGCGTCTAAGCGCGATCGATGCATCGTTGAGCTGCTCGATCGTTTGACGGGCGAGTTGCTCCAACCTGACGGGCTCAGCCTCGGCGTGCGGGTCGACAGGTCTGGTCGTCACCCTCGGCACACGCCAAAGGCTAACCGCCAGCCAGACAAGCATCGCCAGGCCCGGAGTGAGCAGGAGCAGCCAGAACCCCACCTCATGCATATCGATCAACTGGCCCATTGCATCATTCCTGAAAACCCACGACGAAACCGAGCGTCACAGGGACACTGACTCGCATATTCTTGAACATGATATTTCCGCTTCTCAGGTTGCACAGAACACTTGCAGCGCAAGCGTTCGAACTTCAGTTTCGGACTGTTTTACTGGGTACATCACACGGTTCGTCTTACTCACCGGGTAGCATTTCCGAGACCCGTGTCAACGCAGCAAGCTCGTCCACCGAAAGTACCCGGGCGATATCCAAGAGGATGACGAATCGCCCCTCTACCTTGCCCATTCCCAGGATGAAGTCAGTGCGGATATGTGCGCCGAAGGCCGGTGGCGGTTCGATATCCGCCGGGGCAATTTCCAACACTTCATTCACCGCATCGACCAGCACGCCAATGACCTGCTGCTCGTCAGAATGGTCCACCTCAAGGATGACGATGCAAGTGCGCCGACCGACCTCCGCTTGCCGGCCACCGAAGCGAGCCCCGAGGTCAATTACCGGTACCACCGCGCCGCGCAGATTGATCACGCCGCGGATACTGGGCGGCATCATGGGCACACTGGTGAGCTGGCCGTATTCGATGATCTCCTTCACGCTGAGCGTGCCCACTGCGAACTGTTCACCGGCCAGGGTGAAGGTCAGGTACTGTCGCACTTGCCCCGCGCCGCCGGCGCGTTCCACCTTATTCAACGGGTTCATGGCATTACTCCTGGAAACGCACAAAACCGGCCGGTACAGCCATTTCCCTGGGGCTGCCGGACCTCGTTGCCGACGCGGAGACCATGAGATTGGTGCTTGGCTTGGCCCGCGTGGTCGCAACGCCGCGCCCGCTATCCCCTTGGTTGGTGAGGCTGAAAAAGCTCATCAGCTGTTGCAGTTGCTCGGCCTGACCGCTCATCTCCTCGGCGGTGGCGGCCAGTTCCTCGGAAGCCGATGCGTTCTGCTGGGTAATCTGGTTGAGTTGGTTCATCGCGGTGTTGATCTGACCTACGCCCGAGGACTGTTCATCCGAAGCCGCAGCGATTTCCTGGACCAGGTCACTGGTCTTGGCGATGCCGGGGACGATTTCATCCAGCAAGCTGCCGGCGCGTTCGGCCAGGGCCACCGACCCCTTCGCCACCTCGCCGATTTCCTGGGCGGCAACCTGGCTGCGCTCAGCCAGCTTGCGCACTTCCGCCGCGACGACAGCGAAACCCTTGCCGTGCTCGCCGGCGCGAGCCGCTTCGATTGCCGCATTCAGGGCCAGCAGGTTGGTCTGGTAGGCAATGTCGTCGATGATGCCGATCTTGTCGGCAATGCTCTTCATCGCCGCGACCGTGTCCTTGACTGCCGCGCCGCCTTCGACCGCTTGCTTGGCGGCGTTACCGGCCATACTGTCGGTGACCCGAGCGTTTTCGGTGTTCTGATCGATCGAGGCAGACATCTGCTCGATCGAAGCGGTGGTTTCCTCGACGCTGGCCGCCTGCTCGCTGGAGGCTTGGCTCATCGACTGGGCGGTGGCGGAAACCTCCTCGGAGGCGCCGCTCAGGGCGTTGGCCGCGCCGCGCACCTCACCAATGATCTGCGAGAGCTTCTCGACCATGCCTTTCATCGCGGCGAGCAGGCTATCAGTATCGTTACGGCGCAACGGGATGGTCACACTGAGATCACCAGCCGAAATCCGCCGTGAAATTTCCGCGGCAAATTGCGGCTCGCCACCCAACTGACGAGTGAGGCTGCGCGTTATCCAGAGTGCCAGCCCTAAGCCGATAACCAGCGCCAAACCAAGAAGCGTGAAAGACAGGAAACGAGTATGGTCGTATTCCATCTGCTCTCGCTGATCGTTCTGTGCGAACGACTCTTCCTGCATTTCAACCATGTCGTTAAGCAATCCGGCGTATTGAGCCTGTGCGGGCTCCAGCTCACCATAAAGCACCTCGGCTGCCTGATCGTTCATATTTGCGGATGCCAACTCCGTGACGCGGTCAGCGACCTGGGCATAGCCCATGCGAGCGCTGCGCACGCTACTGAAAAGGTTTTTTTCTTCTGGGTCGTCCAGTAACTTTTCCAGGGCGTCCATCTGTCGAATGCGATTTTCGCGGATCGCCTTGAGCCTGTCGCGAAGCTGCTTCATTGACGGTTCATCAGTCTTAAGAATCAAATCACGCAAAGTAGTACTGGTATCGTTGACGCTACCGACCAAGTCATTACTGATTTGAACTTTGGGATAGGCATTGCTCGTTATATCGTTGACGATCATGTGCACATTGAAAAGGCCGCTCATGCCGACAATGGCCATCATCACCATCATCAGGAGCAAGGCGGCAAATCCGGAGCCGAGCCTGGCACTGACACCCATTCTGGAAAAAAACATTCTTTACTCTCCTTTGACGCACGGTCGACAAAATTGGCGGCAGGCTGCGGCTCACGAGCAGTAACGGGAAGGCGGCAGACGCGCCGATGATGCCGGTCTTATGCGATAAGCCGACATAGGGTTGAACTGTTTTTTCGGTAGGTATTCTGATGGGTTCGGTAGGGGCCCTCTGACCCCTCCCGTGAAAGCCGGATTGCGTCCGTGAATAATCAGGTACGGTGCTCAAAGAACACCGCTGTCATTCGATAAGCTGCTGCCTCACCGCGTAGCGGATGATTTCCACGCTACTGGAAAAACCCATTTTGTCCATCAGTCGAGCCTTGTGAGTGCTCACGGTTTTGCTGCTGATGGTCAACATTTCGGCGATTTGGGTCACGCTGCTGCCGCCGGCAAACAGGCGCAGCACCTCAAGCTCACGCTCGGTAAGCACGCCGTGATAGGGATGTTGTCCCGGCCCTGGGCTACCAAGCGCTATGCGCTCGGCGATTTGAGGGTCGAGAAAACGTGCGCCAGATGCCACGCGACGAATAGCACCGAGCAGCGTCTCGAGTGAACACACTTTGCAAAGGTACCCGTTAGCGCCAGCCCGGATAGTCTGCAAGGCGACCTCAGGTTCGTCGTGCAGGCTCAACACCAGTATTTTCTGGTCCGAATACTGGGCGCGAATGCGTGAAATCATCTCTACGCCGCTGAGTCCCGGCATGTTCATATCAAGCAACAGCAGATCAATATCGCCCTGTTGTAGCCTGTCCAACGCCGCGGCACCGCTCTCGGCTTCAGCCATCACTTGCACATCGTCGGCGAAAACGAACATCTGCTTCAGTCCCTCGCGCATGATGGCGTGGTCATCGGCAATCAACAGGCGGATGGATCTGGACATGATTCTGAGTGCATTGGCTGGGCTACCGGGAAGGACAGACTCATGGTCTGATCAGTAGCGAGCGTGGCATGCTGCGATCCGAACGCCTACACGCCTTAGGTCGTATTGCACGCGCCAACGCATGCCCGACGTTTGCTCATGTCCTGCTGGCGTATGCGTGGATCGATCAGAGCAATTGCTTGCTCATCGCATAACGCACGATATCGGCGGTACTGAGAAATCCCATCTTTTCCATCAAGCGCGCCTTATGCGTGCTGACGGTCTTGTGGCTGATGACCAGCTCCGTCGCGATGCTCGAGACACTCAGGCCTCGGGCGAGCAGTCGCAACACTTGAAGTTCCCGGTCGGTTAGCGCGTCATGCTCATTGCTGGGTCCCAGGCCTGAGGCGGCAAAGGCCATTTGTTCGGCCAATCCGGCATCGATGTAGCGCCCCCCGGCCGCTACGCGACGTATGGCCGCGAGCAGGGTCTCGGGGTCGCGGTCCTTGGTGAGATAACCTGAGGCGCCCGAGCGGAGCGCGCGCTGGGCGATCTGCACCTCATTGTGCATGCTCAACACCAGGATCGGCAGTTGCGGGTAATGGGCACGTATCCGCGCGACCAGGTCATCGCCACTGATACCCGGCATGCTCATGTCCAAGAGCAACAGGTCGATACCACCTTGGCGCAGCCGCTCGAGCAGCAACACGCCGTTTTCCGCCTCAGCCACCACACGCAGATCCGCAGCCAACGCGAAGAGCTGTTTCAAGCCTTCGCGCATGATGGCGTGGTCGTCGGCGATCATTAATTTGATCATCTGTCCTCCGGGTCTATCTGAAAGGGAATACTCACCTGCACACAGGCTCCCTGCCCCGGGGCACTGCTTATGCTAACCGTTCCGCCAAGCATGTGTCCGCGCTCATGCATGCCGAGCATCCCAAGTGTGCCCTTGGGCAATTGCGCTGGATCGAAGCCCTTGCCATTGTCGGATACTTCAATCACGACGTGTTCGGCAAGACACTCCAAGCGAATATGCACCTGACTCGCCTGGGCGTGGCGGGAAACATTGGTCAACGATTCCTGTATGAGGCGAAAGATGGCGGTGGCACGCTCGTCATCGAGTTCCAATCTAGCCGTTGGCGCCTTCAGTCGACAGGCAATGCCTGTGTTGCTCGAGAACTCGGAAACCAGCCATTCGAGCGCCGAGGTCAGTCCCATGTCGAGTGCCGAGGGACGCAAGGCTGTGGCCACATTGCGAACCACCTGAATGGTTTCATCGACGCGCCCCATCAAGACTTGGACCCGTTCCACCAACAACGGTTGATCATTGCCAAACTGCAGGCGCAACAGCGAAATACCAATGCGTAGCGCGCTGAGCTGTTGGCCCAGTTCGTCGTGAATTTCCCGGGCAATGCGCTTGCGCTCTTCTTCGCGCGTGGACTCCCGGTGACTGGACAGCTGGCGCAACTGCGCGTGGGACTCCTTGAGGCGCTGCTCAGCTGCACGCATGGCACTGACGTTGCGTCCAACGGCAAGAATACTCACCAGCCCCCCGTATCGATCACGTTCAGGCACAAGGCGGACCTGATAGCAGAAAACCTCTTTGCCCCGTTTAACCGGAACGCTGATCGATAACTCCTCCTCGGTAACGTCGCGCGTACCAATAAGCTGTTCAAGCGCATGGTGGAAGAATCGTGCGACATCCGAATCCGGCGATACTTCACAGACGTTTTTGCCAAGCAGAAAATCCAAGGGATGGCCAAGTAAGTCTCTCGCTGCGGGGTTGGCATACAAGAAGCGACACCGCAAATCGAAACGAGCAATGATATCGGGCGTGTTTTCCACCAAGGCGCGGAACTCTTGTTCACGGGTATGCAGCAGTCGTTCGGCGTGTTTACGCTCGGTGATGTCGCGAGCGATGCCGACAATCCTCTGCACATGCCCATCGGGGCCAATGACAGGGATCAGCGTGGAGTGGAAAGTCAGGCGACCGGCAGGCAAATCCAGCTCATGTTCCTCGTCAAGTGGGACACCGCCGTCCACGCAGCGCCGATACGTGGCGATTGCCACCGCTGCGGCATGTGTCGGCAGTGTCTGTTCCACGGTTCTGCCGATCAGTTCAGTGCGCCCCTGACCTGTCGCCCGCTCAAAGGCTGGGTTGAGTTCAATGTAGCGCAAGCCCTCATCGGTCAGTTCCAGCAGGAACAAGGGGTCCATGGAGTTATCGAAGATGTCCCGGTAGCGCCGTTCGCTCTCGAGCAGCAGCGTCTCGGCACGCTCCCTCTCCTTGGCAATGGCAACCAGGTGGCTGGCTTGGCGAGTACGCTCCTGCACCTTCAGTTCAAGACGCTCATGGGCGTCCTGGATCCGTCCGGCCATTTTGGCAAAGGCGCGGGCCAGTTCACCGATTTCATCGACGGACCGGGTGGGTAATTGTTCAGGACAAAGACGCTCTTTACCCACGCCGAGCTGCCGTGTCGCCTGGACCAACCGGAACAGCGGATGGGCCACCTGTTTTTGCAGGATGGAGCGCAGGATCAGGATTTCCACCAATAAGGTCAGTAGCCCGAGAATCACTACGATAGCCAGGTTATCCAGAATGGCCGGCACCATCAGTGTCCGTGGATAATGGATCGCGAGCACCCAGGGCGTATCGGGAATCCGGCCCACCGCGACGACGTCATCCGGCGTCTGGACTATCCGTGCATGACCCGGCGTCAGGGTGGGAACGGCTTCGAGTAGTGGATAGTGCTGGACCATCTGGAGCGATTGGATAGAAGCCATGCCCGCGCTGCTTTTGATCTGTTCCATGACGAAAGGGTGGTAAATCAGCGTACCTTCGCTATCGTCGATGAACAGCGTGCTATAGGCGCCCTGCATGGCGGGCTTGGCCGTACGCTCCATCAGCGCGTCAAGCAACACATCGACACAGGCCAGAATAGTGTGCTTGCCCGAAACATCGACCACATCGGGCGTGGCAATGGTGGTCATCCAGGCATTGTTGGAGAAATCCCAGTACATCCGGGTAAACAGCGTCTCATGGTCCGAGGTGCCGAAACCGCGTTGATAGAACTCATACGTTTCAAGCTTGAGCGCCTCCGGGCCCGAGTAGGTGAACACCTTGGCGACATCGGCATCCTGGTAAATGGGGAAGCCTTTTTCCGGCACCACACCATAAAAGTTGAACAGTCGGCCCTCGGTGCTGGAACCGTATTTATGAGACAGCAGGTACGACAGGGCAAATCGTGCCTTGATGTCGTCATTGGGTTCGATATCGGGTGCATAGGTCGCCGACATCCTGGCAAACCGACGTCCATCGGCCAGGGGCTGGCCTTCAAACAGATGCGGACGCTGAGTATAGGAACCATCCTCATGACGGTAGAAAATCTGCTGGAAATCTTCTACCAGCCTGGCCTTCATGCCGGGACGGGCCAGGATTTCCTTGAACTCCTTGAGGAAGTTCCGCTGCAGATCCTTGATCTCCCGAAACGGCAAGGACTCACGCTGCAAGGATTGCTCGGTCGACAATAGCAATTGCCAGGTCACGTCCTGTTCGATCGTGGTGGAGTTGACGTAATAGGAAATCGCCCCGCCGCCCAGCGACACCAGACCGATGCGCACGATGGCAAGACGCAAGGCGCGGGTCGTGAGCGAATGCTTGGGGGAAACACCCTCGGAGTTCTCTGGCACCATCTATCGATTACCTCTGCCGCCATCACCCGACGGCGGCGTCCGATCTGCATGCAACCTGTTATCGATCAGCGCAATGGCGCATAGGGTGACAGGGGAGCGACCGGCAAAGGCAGGTTGCATGGCCAAGGGTCGAAGGTGTAATGGCACCTTAAACTCATAGCACCTCCCACAGTTGTCCGCCATCGCCCATGGGTTCAGTGTGGACCATGGATTCTTTATGGCAACGGACATCCTCGATCTGGAACACATCACTGAGTGTCTGCCAGCACTACCTGATTGCGCCCCCGAGCCTTGGCGCTGTAAAGAGCCTGGTCGGCTTGCTTGAGCAGGTCGCCCACCGCACCCTCCTGGGTAAAAGGCATGACCGCCAGACCTATGCTCACGGTGACCACACCGAAGGGTGACATCGCATGGGGCAGCGCCATGTTTTCCATCGCCAGGCAAACTGCCTGAGCATGGTCCAGCGCCCCATCTACTCCGGTGGTGGTGATAAGCACAAACTCCTCGCCGCCGTAGCGCGCCGCCAAATCACCTGCCCGCTGGGCATGCTCCTTTAGCGTGCGGGCAACGTTTCGCAAACAATCGTCACCGGCTTGATGTCCATAATGGTCGTTGTATTTCTTGAAGTGATCGACGTCGATCAGCATCAGCGACAAAACGGTACCTGCGCGTAACGCGCGACGCCATTCGCTGACCAACCTCTCATCGAAGTGCCGGCGATTGGCAATGCCGGTCAAGCCATCGGTGGTGCTCAGCTCATACAGTTGCCGATTGGTTTTTTCGAGCTCGCAAGTCCGGTCCTGCACCTTGATTTCCAAATGTTCGTGGGCGTCCTGGACGCGTTCGGCCATTTGGGCAAAGGCCCGGGCCAGTTCACCGATCTCGTCGGCGGACTGGATTGGCAGTTGCTCAGGCCGCAGACGCTCCTTGCCCACGCCGAGCAGTCGCGTCGCCTGGAGCAACCGGAACAGCGGAACGGCCACCTGTTGTTGCAAAATGGAGCGCAGGATAAAGATTTCCACCAACAGCGTCAGCAACCCAAGGACGACCACGATGAGCAGGTTATCGAGAACGGCCGGGGCCATCAGCGTCCGAGGATAGTGGACTGCGAGCACCCAGGGCGTATCGGGAATGAGGCCCATCGCGACGATGTCGTCTTGTGTATGGATAATCCGCGCCTGACCAGGTACCAGCGAAGAAACGGCTTCGAGCAATGGGTAATGTTCGGTCATCTGGAGCGACTGAATGGACGCCTTGCCCGCGCTGCTCTTGACCTGTTCCATGACGGTGGGGCCGTAGATCAACGTGCCCTCCCCATCAGCAATGAACAGCGTACTGTACGCGCCGTGCATGGCGGGCCTGGCGGTACGCTTCATCAGTTCATCGAGCAGCACATCGACACAAGCCAGAATCTGGTGCTTGCCGGACGCATCAGCCACATCGGCGGTGGCGATGGTGGTCATCCAGGCGTTGTTGGAGAAATCCCAATACATGCGGGTAAACAGTGTGTCGTTGCCGGGTGTGCCGAAGCCGCGCTCATAGAACTCATAGGTTTCAAGCTTGAGGGCATCCGGCCCCGAATAGGTGAACACCTTGGCGATATCGGCGTCCTGATAGATGGGAAACCCCTTTTCAGGCACCACGCCGTAGAAATTGAACAGTCGGCCCTTGGTGCTGGAACCGTACTTGTGGGACAAGATGTAGGACAGGGCAAACCGCGCCTTGGTGTCGTCATTGGGCACAATGTCAGGCGCGTAGGTCGCCGACATCCCGGCAAAACGGCGTCCGTCGGCCAACGGCTGGCCTTCAAACAACTGCGGGCGCTGCGTATAGGAGCCATCTTCGTGACGGTAGAAAATCTGCTGGAAGTCGTTCACCAGCCTGGCCTGCATGCCAGGACGAGCCAGGATTTCCTTGAACTCATTGAGAAAGTTCTGTTGCAGATCCTTGATTTCACGAAACGGCAAGGCTTCGCGCTGCAAGGACTGCTCGGTAGACAGCAGCAATTGCCCCGTCACTTCCCACTCGATCAAGGTGGAGTTGAAATAATACGAAATCCCCCCCGCGCTCAGAGAAACCAGACCAATGCGCAATATGGCAAGGCGCAGGGCACGCCTGGTCAGCGAATGCTTAGGGGATACGCCACTGGAATTTTCTCCCACCATCTATCGATTTCCTCTACCGCCTTCTCCCGACGGCGGCGGTTGACAACATGAACTCTGTGACCGATCAGCGCATTTGCGCATAGGGTGAAATCGGCTCGAGCGGCAAAGGCAAGTTGCCTTGCCAAGGGTCAAAGGTGTATCGCAGGTACAACAAGGCGCGACTCGGCGCGTAGTCTTCACTGTGCTGCCAGGCCAATCCGCCGCCCAATACGAGGTGATCCGAAAGACGGCGTTCGACCAGGCCTTGCAGGCGCATGTTGGCCCCGCTGGTGGAGCTTGCGGCCTTGACCTGACTCACATCCTCGGCGGAAAAACCTGCCTGCTGCACGTGGCTCAGCCAGTTCGCCCCGGCCCCCTCCAGGGGATAGAGTTCACTGGCCTGGGTGGTCGCATAAGCCCAGCCAAGTGAACCTTCCAGCCGCACCGACCAGTCGTCGTTGCGCCAGGCGTAATCGAGCGGAACACCCAGAGAGTAATAGTGCTGCGGGCTGTAGTAGCCGCCCTGCCCCAGAGTGAAATCGCTCAGGTCCTTGTCATACCCCCAATACATAAGCGTCAGGCCGGTCTGCAGACGCTCGTTGGCCCGTTCGATCAGGTTGTAGTAGTAGCCGCCCATCGCTGAGCGACGGCTGTTGTCGGCAACATTCTCGCCTCGCAGCCAATGGGCACCAAGACTGGCCCAGACACCGTCCACCGCGCTGGTCGCATGGCTCACATCAAGGCGTAGGCCATTGGCGGTGACGCCGCCCCAGCGAACGCCGCTGACGGGATCGACGGCCCCAGCGTGGGACAACAGCGAATCGCTCACCGGTCGCCGCGAAGCCGTGAGTTTCCAGTTCAGGCTGTTCCAGTCACTGGCAAAGCTGACCCCGCCCAACCAGTTCGCGACGGGGAAGCCTTCGGCGGAATGACCGATATCCAGGGCCCAGCGCTCATCATGCCAACCGATTGCCAAGGTGTTGCCCCGCGCCCGTTGCGTCTCGCCCGGGCAGCCGCCGGGCGACAGCTCACCGGTTGCACGATTGCGCAGGCGAATCGCGCAGGTACCGAATCTTTCGCGATGCAGGCTGTCGGCATCGGTGTCGAAGCGCCCGGCATCAAGGTCGACGTTTTCGGCCTGGACAAAGCCCTGGCCTTCGGCAACTGGCGCGTCGATACGCAAGATGGAGGTCTGGGCCAGCAAGTCGGAGGTACCCGGTGTGGTGTTGTCAGTACGCCAGGCGATGTCATGGTAGAGGTGTACCGTCGGATTCTGTTGCTGGTACACATCCTCGACTTCCTGACGCAAGCTGCGTGGCAGCCAGTCGTCGGTGTCCTTCTCGCGGCTGGCCAGGGTCAGGGCGCGATCGTCCCGGGGGCTGGCCTGGGCTGGGCTCAGCAGGCCGGCAGCCGCCATGCCACGGGCATACTGATCCAGAGCCACTTGAGGTTGTTGCCTGGCCATCAGTCGGGCGCCATCGCGGTAGATCAACGGATCGCTTTGCGGGGTGTTCAGCAATTGCGCGAACAATGCGTCGGCCTTTTCCGGATGGCCAACGGCGGCCCAGGCATTGGCCAGGCGTCGCAGATGGTCAGGGGTCGTGGTTGGCGCCACAACCATCTGCTCCAGCCGTTGCTGCGCCGGTTGCATTTGACCATCGGCGATCAGGGTTTCGATCAAACCCAACTGTGCTTCGACATTCCGTGCATCACGCTGCAATGCCTGACGGTAATAGGTTTGAGCCTGAGCTCGGTCACCGCGCTGCAAAGCCCAACCGGCGACTGCCACCAAGTCTTCGCTGTTCGGCTGCTGCAAGAGCAGGGTCACCGCCTGGGCTTCCTGACCCGCATCGCGCAACGCTTTGGCTCGCGCCAGCAGCAGACGGCGCTGCAACTGACCGGCCAAGTCCCGCATGGGCTGACTCCAGGCCGATCGTGGGATCTGTGTCAGTGCGTCCAGCGCCTCGCTGTCCCGGCCGTTGGCGTTCAAATACAGCGCCTGGGCGTAACGCGCCTCGGGATTGTTTGATTGACGCTGCATGAGCTGGCGGAAGGTGTCCTCGGCCGCGCCAGTCTGGCCCAGCGCCTGCTGAGCCTTGGCCAAATGAAAGGCCAGCCAGGGGTCGTCCCCATCGAGCATGCGGGCCTTGAGCAGCAGACGGTTGACCTGCGCCCAATCGGACCGTCGCGTGGCAACATCGGCTTGGGCCTTCAAACCCGCGAGCGCGAGGCTCTGGCGCAACGCCTGGAATTCGCGCTGCTGCGCAGGCGAGAGCTTATCGAGAAAGGTCTCAAGCTGATCGGGTGAATGGGCCTGGTACAGACGGACCAGGGCCCATGATGCCCTGGCATCGCTCGGCCGTATTTTACGGGCCTGCTGGTACGCCTTCTCGGCCTTGACCAGCTCATTGCGCCGCAAAGCCTGGTCACCCTGGCGCAACAGTATCGAATAATGGTCGACGGTTTTCGGGCCTTGCTGCCGACGTTTGGCCGCGGCCTGCCAGGCTGGATCGGCCAAGCGTTGTTGTTGAAGCTGCAACTGCCCGAAGGCTTTTCCCTTGAGGGGCGAATCAGGATAGTGAGCGACAAAGTCCTGCCAGCCGCGCACGCTGTTCGGGCTGATGGGCAGACGACTCAGGTAGTTGTATTCCTGCTCGGCGGCGTCCTTGCTCGCCAGTGGATCACCCGCCAACCGATGCAGGATCGCCAGGCCCTCGGCGTCTTTTTTCTGCGCGAACAGCAGGTTCGCAAGCACCAGTCGCAGGCGGATATTGCCCGGATACTGACGATCCAGTGCCTGCAACTGGTCGATGGCCGCTGCCCGCTGCCCGGGCATGCCGCTGCGTGCCTGCCAGTACTCCACGGCGCTGGCAAGATCCGGCGGGGCGTCGCCGAATAATTGTCGGTACATTCCGACCGCCTCCTGGGCCTTTCCCGCCGCCGCCAGTTCCCGCGCCCGATGCAAGCCCTGCTGCCCGATCGCGCTTTGCAGCGTGAACAGGCTTCGCGCCTGGAGCAATTCCGCGGAGTCCGGCGCCTGGCGCTGCAAGGTCGCCAACAAGCGCGCAGCCAGCGGCTGATCCTGTTGCAGCAGTGCCTGGCGGATCCCGGCGACCAACACTCGCGGCTGGTCGGGGGCAATCAGGTTCAGGCGCGCCAACGCGTCACGGACCAGGTCTTCGCGATAAAGCGCTTCGCCGGTACGCATCTGCTCCAGAAACCGCTGTTGCTGATCAACCGGGGTGGCCGCCTGGCTTAGCACTGGCCCACAAAGACATCCCAGCAGCGCCCATCCCGTTACTTTTTGCATACGTCCACCCAGTTCGGTAGCAGACGTCCGTTCTTGTCAAACCGATATCGCCGCTCATCCCAGCCTTGACCGAATAACAGCAAGGAACGATTGTAATAAGCATCGGGGGCGGGTGGTTCCTGGCGCAACCGTTCACGTTGTCCCTTCAATGCCTCAGCGCTGGCGGGTGCACTGGCCAACAGGGGCAGCAGAGCCGCGGAAAAACCCACGGGGCCTCTGCCGGTGTCCGCACCGGTACGGGTGTCGAGCATTTCCGGCACCGCCCCCAAACGCGTGATCAACGCCAACATGGGTTGGAAATGCTCGAGCAACTCACGCCTTCCAGACGCATCCTCGGCCAGCATCCCGAGCCATAGATAGACTCTGATCGCGTCGTAGCTGCCCTTGGCACCCGTCACGCTGTCGGCTGCCCAGCCCTGCCCGGCTCGCCACAATAACCAGTCGGGAGCCAGCCCCAAGGGCGAGCCCTCCATCAGCAAGCGCTGCGAGTTGGCGGCGAGCTCACTCCAGATCGGCGCCACTTGGGCAAATCGCGCCAGCAATTGCGGGGGTAGGTAGCTGGGGTTCAGTCGCCAACTGTCGGGGCCATCGAAACCCTGCCCTCCAGGGAGCAGCATCAGGCCCAGCCCTGGCACATTGCGCATGCTCTGCGCCGCACTCAGCCAGAGCATATTGAGCCCGAGCTTCTCATAGGCAGGTTGGCGCCAAAGTCGACCCGCCTCCAACAGGCTGTAGGCGATCCACAAATCGGAATCGCTGGCATTGTTGGCGTCGAGCACCTTCCAATGGCCTTCCTGGTCGCGGCCCCACTGCCAGGCAGGTAACCGACGAGACAGGTCGCCGCCGGCCAGATTGTCCTGGGTCCAGCTCAACAACCGGGCAAAGCTCGCCCGGTCATTGGCCAACAACGCGAAGAACAGGCCATAGCTCTGCCCTTCCGACGTGGTGATTCGTTGCTCGGTGGAGGGGTCGACAACCCGGCCGTCAGGGCTCACCAATGCCTGTTTGTAACTTTCCCAGGCCGGCCAGCCACACTGCGCAGCACTCGCCGGGCCAACGACATACAGGCTCAACAGCAGCACCAGAAAACCTCTCACGGGCATCACTCCTGGCTCATCAGCCGCCGCCGGGCAACCCAACTGAGCGAGCGCCACAATACGAATGCAATGAGCAGCACGATCAGCACCACCGTCACCGCCAGCAACACCGGATGCTCGGAGAGCTGGAACCAGAGCAACAACCACCAGGGCAGATGTCCGACGAAGTACTGCTCGCCAACCTGGCTGCTCTCTACGCCGCTGCTGCGCAACAGCGCTACAGAACCTGCCACGGTGTCCATCTTCCCGCCGTCAGCGAGCGTATCGCGTAGCAACTGGTAACCGGCATCATCCTGGGCAAGCAGCGCGACAATGCTGCGCTGCTCATGGAACGGCGACTTGAGGCCGGCAAAGGCGGCAATCGGCGCCTGGGCCGTGACCTCGACCCGATGGGCCGGCTGGCGCCTGATGTCGTTGAGCTGACCGGCACGCGCTGACGAACCGTTCAGCGCCTGGCTGGACGGTTCCAGCAACCAGTCATGGAGCTGATCGAGCATCAGGTTCGTATCGGCAATCTCGCCAATGCCCCTGGCAACCCCTCCCAGCACCAACAGGTCGGCGTCCGTGCGGGTCGCCATGCCCCAGTCGGCAGACAGTTGCAGGCCCAGGGCCGGCGCCCCCGAACGTGCACTGATCGCCGCGAGGGTTTCGAGCAACGTGCTGATCTGCACGGCACTGCCTTGGGCTGGCACCATGACCAGCGTTTCCGACAAATCGGCCATGCGCGTGAAGGGGAAGCCGCTGCGAGCGAACGCCTTCAGGTCCGGCATGGCGATGAAGTGGTGATAGCCGGACAGATCGATCGTCGAGGCGTCGTCAACCGCCGCCTGATTGCTTGCCGGCAACGTCGTCTGGCAATGATCGCGTTGAGCGCTGCCAAGGGTGCTGGCAAAGTTGAAGTCGAAGCGCAAAGTGTTGCGTTCGCCGATTTTCAGCGCGGGCACCCACACCTTCTCGTCGGGATTGGCAGGGTCCGTGGACAGCACCGCCAGGCGCAGTCTTTGCAACTTCGAGCTATCACTGCTTGGCAAGGGCAAGCTGCTGATGAATTGATCATTGAGATTGATGTTCAGCCGCGACTCATCGGTGACCACGCTGGGCGTATAGCGATAGTTGATCTGCAACGGGACCCCTTGACTGCGCCAGACAAACAGATCCGGCGGCAGGTTGAGATCGACGCTGATCGGCGCCGGACGCAGGCCGCTCGCCTGCAATTGCCCGGGATAGCTGATCAACTCGGCGAAGCGGACAGCACGATCGGTGCGAATCCAGTTGGGTGCATCGTAGGGTTGCCGGGGCTTGAGTTGCTGCACCTTGTCCACCGTCACACGCGAACCGCGCAACAGATCCCCGCCCAGCGCCAATGCGCGGGCAGCGACCAGTAGATCCTCATCGTCACGACCGAGCACCAGCAGCACCTTACTGTGAGGCGCCTGTGGGTTGTCGATCATCTGCAGCACCGGTGCCGCTACCTTTGGAAACTGCTCCAGGTCGGCCAGGAACGGCGGGCGACGGTCATTGGTGGCGAATACGATCGCAGGCGTGGCTCCGGTCACGGCCTCGGGCAGACGGTCGAACAACACCGGAAAACGCATGCCACGCCAACCGGCCTTGCTGCCGAAATAAGACGCCAGGACCCCCGCCGCGCGTTGCTCGCCCAATGTTGGCGACGCCGCGAAAACCATGCTCAGGCTCGGTTTGTCCTGGCCCCGCGAGTCGAAGAACGGCAAGGGGAAATAGGCCAGGTCGTTCTTCAAGGACAACGCCTGCTCATGCAGTTCGATCTCGCTGCGACGACCGATATTGACCCACAGCGCATTGTTGGCTGGATCCTCACAAACGTCGGTGTAGTGGCCGACGAACTCCAGACGCACCCGGTTGAAGTCGGTGATCAACAGCGGGTCTAACGCCACGTCGCGGAATGTCTTGCGCCCCAGGTGTTCTTTCTCGATGGGCAGCACACTGACGAGCACGTCATTGAGATACACCCGCAGATGTGACAACACTGGCAGCAACACTGGCGACGGCGTGTACTCCAGCCGTAAGCGGGCATCGCTGGCGATGCGGTCGCGACGCAACGAAAATTCGATCTGCTCGCTGTCATGAATGCCCAGCAACAGGTTGTCGGCAGCGTGACCCAACTGTGCGAAATTGTAGGTGTTGCTCCAGCTCGGGACCGAATCGAGCGGCGGCGTTGCGAGGCCTTGAGCCTGAGCGCCGCCAAGGGTCAGAAGCGCCAGGCCGGCAACCAGGGATTTACTGAAATAGCGACTCATGTTGGGCTCACTGACCGAGAAGAAGATGAAAAAAATGAGGACGGCATCCGCGGCAGGTAACTCAATAACCAGCCCACCAGGCGCAGTGGCGGTCCGGCCACACGGCGAACCCACAAAGGCAGGTATTGGTAGAGTTGGAAGTAGCCCTTGGCACCGAGTTTGAAAATATCGATCAGGCTATGCAGGGGCCTGTCCGGGACATAGTTCTCGCCCCAATTCAGCCAGGCATCGGCGCGGGCAAACGTGCACTGCACAAAATCGATTTTTTGCCGGGTGGACAGTTGGCCGAAGTTGATGCCAACGAACTGTTTGTGGCTGCGGCTGACCAGACCGGGAAACAGGAACTCTCGCGAGTCACGCTGCATCAACAACGAAATGCGCCCGCCAACCGGCAACGACAACGGCACATCGATCTGTACACCAACACCGCCATCGGAATAATCAAGCAGCGTGCCCGGGTACGAATGACCGCTGTCCAGACGCACCGCCACCGGTAACCGGGTCTGCACCCGATGCGTCTGGCGCACTTGGCGAACTTCAGCCGCGACCGCTACCGCCGCACCGAGGATCAACAGGTTGTAGATCACCCACAGAGAGCTCACCAGCACCGTGCCGACCTCATTGGCCGGCCCCGTGGACAACCGCCAACAGGCAAAACCCAGCCCCGCAATGTTCAGGCCCGCCAGGATCAGGTAGGGCCGGGCGATTTTCCAGTCGAACCGGTCGTACTCCATCAGGCCACCCTTGGAGGTGACGTTGAAGGTGCCTTTGTTCGGGCTGAACAGCGCCACTGTGGTGGGGCGGGCGATGTACCAGGCCAGGACGGTCTCATAGACCTCGCCCCAGAACGTCTGCCGATAGCGCCCCTGCATGCGTGAGTTGGTAAGGCTGGCATGGATCATCGGCGGCAAAACGTACAACAGGATCATCAACGCCGGGGCATAGATGATGTAGGCGTGCAGCAGCAGGAAAGCCAAGGGCGCGATCAAGAATATCAACCGCGGCAAACCGGCGAGAAAGTGCATCATCGCGTTGGCGTAGCAGATCCGTTGGAACACCGTCAGGCCCTTGCCCAGCAAGGGATTGTCGGTACGAAAAATCTGCGCCATGCCCCGGGCCCAACGGATGCGTTGGCCAATATGGGCGGACAGGCTTTCCGTGGCCAGGCCGGCCGCCTGGGGAACGCGTACATACGCCGAGTTCCAACCTGCGCGATGCAGGCGCAAGGCTGTATGGGCATCCTCGGTCACGGTCTGCACCGCGAATCCGCCGATCTCATCCAGCGCCGAACGCCGCAGCACCGCACAGGAGCCGCAGAAGAACGCGGCGTTCCACATGTCGTTGCCATCCTGGATCAGGCCATAGAACAGTTCACCCTCGTTCGGCCTGTTGCGAAACACCGAGAGGTTGCGTTCAAAAGGATCGGCGGACAGGAAGTGATGGGGCGTCTGGACCAACGCCAGTTTCGGATCGCGCAGGAACCAACCCACCGTCAACTGAAGGAATGAGCGAACCGGCATATGGTCGCAATCGAACAGGGCGACCAGTTCGCCGTCTATGCGACCCAACGCGTGGTTGAGGTTGCCGGCCTTGGCATGTCGATTGTCCGGACGAATGATGTAGCCGACCCCGACTTCGGCGGCGAACTGGCGAAAGGCTTCGCGCTTGCCGTCGTCCAAGATATGGATCCGCAGTTTCTCTTCCGGCCAGTCGATGCCCAGGGCGGCGTACACCGTGCCTCGAACCACCGAAAGATCCTCGTTATAGGTCGGAATCAGTAAATCGACGGTCGGCCAGTGCCGGGTATCGTCCGGCAACTGCGCCGGCTCACGATTCAGTGGCCAGCAGGTCTGGATGTAACCAAAGATCAGCACGATCCAGGAGTAAGTCTCCGCCGCCAGCAGCGCCAGGCCACAGGCCAGATCCAGGGGCTGATCCCAATTCAGCGTCGAGGTGTAACGCCACCACAGGTAACGGCAGGAGACAATGGTGGACAACACCACCATCAACAGGGTCGCGAAACGTCCGGGCATGCCGCGCACCAGCATGGTCAAGCCCCAGAGCAAGAGTCCGAAGACTAGTTGCTCTACATAACCGAACGGCTCAGTGATGCACAACACCGTCAGCAGAACCAACTGGGCGACCAGGAAACCGCCGAGCAACCATTGGCGGTGCCGCTCCAGGCCTTTCCACCAATGGACGCCCTGGGTGACTCGCGAGTGATCACGAATACGTTGGGTTTGCTGTTGGAGCGCATTGCTCAGCCGCAGCCACACCATCCGATTCAAGGAGACGACCCGCGTCCACCCACTAAACGAGTTCGACCGCTGCTCTGGCGCGACTGGTCGTATCAGCAGCAACCAGACGCTTTGCAAGACATAACGCAAGGGATCGCCGAGACTCGGCGACTTGGCGGCCAACTGTGGATACCAGCGTTGCCGCTGGTCCAGCAACTGGCGCCAGGCGGCTGACTCCAAGCGCAACACCGACCAGGCCAGGACGCTCGCCAACCCCAGCAGCAGCGCAACCAGCGGCCCGCATCCGTGCTTATCGCGCAAATACTGATAAGGGAAGCAGCGGGCGATCATACCCCCTCCCCTTGTCGGGTCTGGCACCATATCGCCAGGCTGAGCACGTCCTGCGCCACCAGACTGCCCGGCGCATAGCGGCCCACCGGCTGCTTGCAGGCCAATGCTTCGCGCATCGCTTCATCGCTGTGCACGGTCACCGGCAGCAGCCGTGCATCATAGTGTTGGCGCCAGATCAGCATCAGGTCGCGTTGAATCTGACTGGCCGGATCGAACCGATTGAGTAGCAGGTAATCGGCCATTTCCTCCTGCTGTTGCAGCAAGACATGACAGGCAGCATCGGCTTCGATCACCTGAATCTGCAATTGGCAGGACACGGCGCGGTCAAGCCAGGGCATGTGATGGGGTAGATCAAACAGTATCCAATCGAAGTGCTCGGCCAAGGCCCTCATGCGCCTGTCCCAGAGTCCGGGCTGAAGGCTCAACGCTTGCTCCAGTCGCATCTGGTCGGCTCTGAAGAGTCGACCATAGGGCAGCAGACTCAAGTTCGGCGCAAGGTTCCAGAACTGGCCTTTCCAATCCTGGCCGTCGAGCAGGTCTCGCGCCCAGCCATCCGTCTCCGTGACAGCCAGGTTGAAGTGCAGACGCAGCAGATTTTCCGGGCACATGTCCACCAGCAGCACGCGCTGCTCCAAGGCGTGCAGGGCATAACCGAGGGCCGCCAGCAACGAACTGCTGCCAGTGCCACCACGCAATCCGTGCAAACCCAAAGACGTCACGTTGCCACCTCCGGCTCGTTCTGACGCGCCAGCGAAACCCGCGCCCCAGGCACCCGTTGCGCCTGCTCGAATTCGGCGAGCAGCGGCCAGCGCTGCAAGGCACGGCGCAACTCTTTCTGAAGCGAGACGTCGACATATTTCAAGGCGGGCAGTTGCAACTCGGCCTTCAATCGAGCGATGTCATCGGCCCGCTCTGTGCGCGACAGCGACCTGGCGCTCATTTGGACATCGCCCGGTAAGGCAGCCATGCGTCGTTCTCCCTGATCCGTACATAAGGCGTTGCGGCGTAATCCAGCACAACGCTGTTTTCGCTCTCGGACACCCACGAGGTTTGCGCTAACCCTTTCAGCACAGTTTGCAAATCCGGCAGTTGTCCCTCGGCGCGAGAAGGCGAGGCATACAGTCGCTCGATGATTTGCGCCACGGCCAGGTAGCTGCTCGGTTCGCTGATGCGCAAAGGGGTGGAGCGCGGATTACGTCCCATGCCGATCAACTTGATGCCGACGGGCACCCGAGTGATCGACGGGCCGGGTATCTCACGCATACCGGGGAACTGCATGCGGTCGCCGCGCAGGGCCGCGCCGCGATCCGGCACCATCACCACGACCACGGGACGAGCGCTAAGCTCCAGTTGTTCGATAAAGCCGCTCAAGTCGTCCAGCAGAGTCTGGGCCCGTGCCTTGTAGTCGGCGCGGTGGCCAGCACCATCGGCCGTCACGAGCCGGTTGCCCTCATGCAACGTCAGGGTGTTGTAGAACAGCGCCACTCGCTGGTTGGGCTGAGCTTGGCGGTGCTGCCACCAAAGATCCAATACCTCGCCATCGCGCAACACCGGTGAGCCGTCTGGTCCCGCCAGCACGGGCGACAAATGACTGACATTCGTCTCCGGTTCCGGCAACGCGCCCAGGGTTTGTACCGCGTTTAGAAAGCCCTCGAACTGCCCGCTGTGATTGAGCAGGGTTTCACCGACGAAACCCTGTCGACCCAACGCGTCGAACAGCAGGCAAGACTCGTTGGCAGGGCTATACAACTGGCTGAGGGGCGTCTGGCCGCACCCGGCACGCAACAGCCGAAGCGTGGCCGGTACCCGCTCGGAGGCGGCCGAGTTGAAGTGGTCGAACAGCACATCCATTTGCCGCAGCAACGGGTGGTCGCGCAAACCGCTGAAATCCAGATCGTCCCAGGCCATGGAGTCAATGTTGATCAGCACCAGGTCGAAGGGCTGCGCGGCAGAGGTCGAAGGCTCGAATGCGACCCGTCGGTCGGCCTCGGCGCGGTAGAACTGCTGCAGGTAGTTGTCGACAGCCGAGCTTGCGCCCATGACCGTATCGCCCGACGGGCTTACCTGCGTGGCGTTCGACTCGTGGCCCGGGTACAGCACCAGCAGGTTGACACAGCCCAACCAGGCCAGACCGACCAGGCTCAGCGTAGTCATACGCAGCCAGGGCTGGACAAACAGATACGCCACCACCAACAGCAACAGCCAACCAAAGAGGTTCCAATCGATCAGACGTTCGGCCAACACAAAGAGATGGCCGGAGAAAAAGTCCGCCCCCGAAGGCCAGGCCATCCAACTGCTCAAAGGGGGCAGCCAAGTGTCTTGATAGAACAGCGCCAACGCCGCTGGCACAGCGATCAGCCGACGCCCGATCACACTGAAGCGGCTGTTCAGGGGCAACAGCAAAAACGCCGCGAACAACAGGTTGGGCAGCACCTGAACGTTTAGGTAGCCGCCCCACTGCAATACGAGTTTGATCATGAAATACAGGTTCCAGTGACCCAGGCCGGGCCACGCCCGCACGGTGCTTGCTGGGATCACTGACTCGAACTTACTCATGAGGCACACCCGGGTGCTGGCGCGTCGAGGCGTGCCGGGGTAAACGGTGAGGCTTCAAATAGCGCGGAGGCAGAAGGCTCTGGAGCCAGTCTCTTCCTTGGCGCCAGAAACCGCGCAACAATAGGGCCAGCGCCAACGTCAAAAAGCTGCTCGTAGCAATGACCTGGAGTAATTCGTAATAACTCATTCGCAGCAGTCCATGATCGCCAAACGGGCTCGCTCTGGCAGGTAGGCACCCATTTCGGCTCGCGCCCGCGTCACTGTCTCCGTCCCGTCCCGGGCCAGGCACAACGTGTCCGGCAGACTCGCGGCGTCATGGAAGGCGGTTCGCGGCAAAGCATCCAGTTCGGCAAGAGGCTGGCAGTCGCTGAAGAGAGTGCGCCACGGCAGGCGACAGATATTGCCCAGCGCCGATTCCAGGCCATCGCTGCGACAAGCGAACAGAAACAGATAGAAAACGCCATCGACCACGGTGGCGATATCGCCGAATCGGCGCAGGTTGATCTGGTGCAGGCATTGTTCGATCGTCAGCGCCGGTCGCGGCTGCAACCGCAGCAGTTGGTGCTCGACTTCGCCAGAAGCGCCGCCATAGATCTGCTCCAGCGCCGACAGAAACTCCCGAGGAGCCAACAGACCGCGCGTCATCGGCGCACGCAAGCGTGCAAGCAATGACTCCAGGTCGCGGCTCGCTCGCCTGCGGCGCCAAACCTGGCCCTGCACACTGTCGACCAGGCTAAAGAACCGAGGCAACGCGTTGCCAAAGGGCACGATGATGTTCGCTCCACAGGTCATCAACAGGCGCTCGTCGCGATAGCGCAAGCACGGCTCCATTTCCCGCACGATGATTTTCAGTGCCGTACCGCAACGCTGGCGCAACGCGTATAGGTCGCGGGCCAGCGCTTCTACCTGCTGGTCACTTTCGACAGCGACCATCACGCTCGCGGCGCGGGCCTGAGTGGCCTGTTGCAACAGGTCGATACGCCGCTCGAACACGCTCCACTGTTGCGATGGCACCGCAGCACCTTCCAGCACGGTGCGCTGGGCAAGATAGATGCGCTGGTCATCGGTGCGTGTCGGAGTTGGGCTAGCCTGCTCGGCCTGGGACAGGCCAAAGCCAGTGGCGTGCAGCTCGAACTCGAATTCCCGAGCGCCGCAAACGCCATGGTCGTTGTGCCAGAAGTGCGATTGATAGTGGATGCCGCCATCGCGCCGGTACAACTGCGCCAACCCGGACAAATACTCATCGAGACGAACCAACTCGCCATGCAGTCGCGGGGCCTGTCCATGGCACAACACCAGAAGCGTGCACCGATGCTCGCGCAACCAGCGCCGCATCCCCTCACACCACCGCTGCAGGCTCGCCGCGTCGAAGGCTTGCCAACTGGTTGCGGGCAACATCAGCAAGAGCAGGCTGCCAGACGTCGTTGCCGCGCGCCTCAACTCGGATGGCAGCGACTGGAGAGCCAAATGGATATCGGTTTCGGCGACCTCGAACAGGTGCGAAGGGCCAGTCGCGGATCGCTCATTCAGGGCACTGATCAATTGCTCTGGAACATAACCACTCCACACCAGGGTCGCTCGGTGTTGTGCAGGTAATGCCCTCAGCCCTTGTAGCGCCAAGGTCTCGGTATCGCCGACGCGGTCGACACAGACCCAATACAGTCCGCCCGAACGCATCGATAGCTGCTCATCCGGCATATCCCGTATGGCTAAGCAAACATGACTCAAACCCACACTCCTCCACGTCAGCGCGCTGAGTGAGTCACTCGTTCAATCCCAGGAAACGATGAACCGACATCCAAGCCATTCGAATGAACCAACGCATCAGCGACATCATTGTCCGTTCCGCACGGGAAACAGCGATGTCATAACAATGGCGCATAGTGCAGGTCACACGAGATATCACCTATCGGTGAAGGCTGATTTTAAGTAAGCATTTTGGTGGCGTCGGTAGGAATCCCCCTACCCAGATCCGATCATCAACGCGACCGTCGGCCGTGTGGGTAAAGCCCGAGCGCCGTCAGGAGCTGACGAGCAGGGGGATATGCACGCGAACCCGGACACCTTGGCCGGGCTGGCTGTCGATGGTGACTTTGCCGCCGAGCATCACCCCCCGCTCACGCATGCCAAGCATACCTAGCGTACCTTTAGGCAATAGCATCGGGTCGAACCCCTGGCCGTTGTCGCACACCTCTATCAAGACGTAGTCGTCTCCACTCACGAGGTGGATCACCACCAGGCTGGCCCGTGAATGACGGGCAACGTTGGTCAGCGACTCCTGAATCACCCGAAAAGCTGCGGTGGCGCGTTCATCGTCGAGTTTTAGTCGAGTCGATGGCACGTGCAATCGACAGGCTATACCGGTGCACTGCAAAAATTCGGACACCAGCCATTCGAGCGCTGGAATCAAGCCCATGTTCAATGCAGCGGGACGCAGGCTGGTGGCGACGTTGCGCACGACCTCGATTGTCTGGTCGGTCCGCGCCATCAGCGCCTGGACCCGTTCCACCAGCGCGGGATGATCGTGACCAAATTGCAGGCGTAGCATGGAAATTCCCATGCGCAGCGCAGTGAGTTGTTGACCCAGCTCATCGTGGATCTCCCGGGCAATGCGCTTTCGCTCCTCTTCCCGCGTGGCTTCGCGATAGCTCGATAACTGGCGCAGTTGACCATTGGACTCTTCCAGGCGCCGCTCGGCGGCACGCATGGCGCTGATATCGCGACCGACGGCGAGAACGCTGAGCAACCGCCCACGTCGGTCATATTCAATGACGGCGCGAACCTGATGGCACATGATCTGCTCATTTTGTGAGAGCGGTGTTTCGTAAGTGAACTCCTCGTCGAGAACGTCGCCGTTCTGAATGATCAGCTCTAGCTTGTCTTGAAAAGATTGTGCTGTTGGCGAACTCGGTAATGCGTCACTGAAGGTCTTGCCAAGCAGTTCGCTCAGCGTTTGTTTGAGCACCCTTTGCGCCGCCGGGTTGGCGTATAGAAAACGCCCTTGCGGGTCGAAGCGAGCGATGACATCCGGAGAGTTCTCCACCAGCGCACGAAACTCTTGCTCCCGTGCATGCACAACACGTTCCGTGTGTTTACGCTCGGTGATGTCGCGTGCGATACCGACGATTCGCCGGATTTGTCCATCGACGCCTGGCACGGGGATCAGCGTCGTATGAAAGGCCAGGTGCCCGCTGGGCAGATCGAACTCATCTTCTTTATCAAATGGAACACCGCTGCGTACGCAGTGCCGACACCTTTCGATGGCAATCGCCACGGCAAAGGGCGCGAGCGTTTGATCCAGGGTCCGGCCCAACAGTTGCGCACGCCCCATGCCGATACGCCGCTCAAAAGCCGGGTTGACCTCAACAAAGCGAAACCGTCCATCTTCGCTGACATCCAGAAGAAACAGGGCGTCCAGAGAACCATCAAAAATGTCCCGATAGCGTTTTTTGCTCTCAAGCAACAACGTCTCGGCACGTTTGCGCTCGATGGCAATGGCAGCCAAGTGGCTGGCTTGATGGATCAGTTTGAGATCGTCCTCCGAAGGCCGCCCCGGTTGACGCAAATAAACACAGAAGGTCCCAAGCAGCTTCCCTAGCGAATCCTGGATAGGTCTTGACCAACACGCACGAAACCCGGCCTCTATCAGTCGTTCGCGCAAGGCACTACGGCAGGGGGCCGCGACCAGATCCTCAGTGATCACCGCCGAGCCACGCCAAGCGGCCGAGCCACAAAAACCGACATCCTCGCCGATCCAGACTCGGCCAAGGGCTTGCACACATGGGTGCGGCAGTTGTGAAACCGAGCCCGGAATCAAATACCGGCCATCGTCGTCCGCCAACATGACGCAGGCAATAAAGTCCGCCCGCCCCTGCTCGATAAAACGGGTCACCAGCGCCAGAACTTCCGGTAACGGAGCCCCCTTCGCCAACTGCTCGAAAAGGCATAGCCTGGCCTCTTCCAGGCGCTCGTGGCGCTTGAGCGCGGTGATGTTATGCCCTTTGGCCAATACACTGACAACCTCGCCGCCCACTCCGCGCTCGGCAATCAGTTGAACAGCATGCACCACCACTTTTCCGCTTCGCGCACAGCGCCACTCCAAAACTGTTTCCACCGGCTCGCCAGTGTCGATCACCTGACGTAACAGGTTCTGATACTCAGTTACCGGCAGGTCTGCGCTCCAGCCGGCTTCAAGCTCGGTATGTAACGCCTGGGCGACGGGAATTCCGGTCTCGCGCTCAAAGGCGGGATTGACGTAGGTTCGTCGGCCGTTCAGGTCATAGCGAATAATCAGGCTCAGCGAGTTCTCTGCCAATGTGCGAAACTGTTGCTCACTCGTCAGCAAGCGATTTTCCATGCGCCTGCGCTCGCTCACGTCGCGACTGATGCCAACGATGCGATAGATGATGCCGTGTTCGTCCCGTACGGGAATGAAAGTCGAATGCAGGGCGATGAGCCCGGCAGGCAATTCGAGTTCACTTTCCCGTTCTATGATCTGGCCGCAGGCCAGGCAATCCCTGATTGCGGCCATGACCTTTTGACCGGCGTGCGGAATGACATCGCCGAGACAGCGGCCTATCAACTGTTGCCGGTCGATCCCCGAGGTTCGTTCGAAAGACGCATTGACCGCTATGTATCGAAATTGTCGATTATCGGTGACCTCCAACAGATACAGGCAATCCGATGAGTTATCGAAGACCTCCTGGTAACGAGCCGTACTCTCCAGCAAAGCCTGCTCCATGCGCTTGCGCTCGCTGATGTCGTGCAGGAAACCCACCCAAAGAACCGCACCACCAGCTTCTCGTGTCGGTTTGGAGCGACCCTCCAGCCAGATCTCGCCCTTTTTTGGATGGCATACGCGGTATTCGCATTGCCAATCATTTAACGTACGCGCCGACTCGGCAATCGAATCCCGGACCCGGCCAACGTCCTCAGGGTGAAGCCGCTCAAACAGAACATTGGCGTCCCGCTTCACCTCTTCCGCGGTCACGCCATAGTATTCTTCATAACAGGACGAGACCCAGGGCACAGAGGCGGTACCGTCACTGTTCAAGCGAAAGGTGCCTATAATACCTGGCGCGGTTTCAACGATCCGTTGCAACCACTGGTGCTGTCCCAGCCCCTCATCCACCGGGACTTCAATCGGAACGATCTCACACAGCGACAACGTCCCGACCGCGATCATCTTGCTTCGTCCGAGCAATAGGCTGCCATCTTTGTGCCGATAATGCCGATCAACAAGCGAGCCTGGGAGATGAATGAGCAAGGCTTGGCCATCCTGAGGCTTTCGGCTCAACCATTCAGTAGGATCGAGTAGCTCCGAAAACGGTGCACCGAGCAGTTCCGGCAGGCTGTAGCCGAACAGCTCGGCAAAAGCGTCATTCACTTTTAGCATCCGGCCCTGGCCATCGAGCAGGACGAGCGCCGAGGACACCAGTTCGAACGTCGCATCGAAGAGTTGGGCTTGCGCTATCCGGGCGGTCAAAGCATCCGTTTTCATAGAGAAAATCATGTGCACTTCGCTCAAGAGCTGCTTAAGGGGGAGTCGTCTGGTCAGGGGGACGAAATTGGGCAGGCAGACAAGGCAACATCAACTATGCGTTATCCCCCCTTTTGTCAATAACGGGAGCTGTTTGACACTGTCAATCATCGGGTGGAGCGGCTGACAGTAATTAGCCCGTATGCAAGAAACATCGATCGCTGCATCACAATGCCGACGCGGGCAGCATCGAACGCGGCGCCACGCGGTCCAGCGCAGCAGCATCCACCTTGCCAATAGGCCCAGCTCGAAAAGTCGCGCTAGGAATCTCGATCACGTCGCCTCTTCGGAGTCGGCCTTGCTGGCTATGTTGACTCACAAGGAGCCATCAGCCCAATCAAGCGACCCTCTGTTTTTGGATCAGGAACAGCGCTACCAGGATGACCACGGACAGCGGAACGACCCACCGTTCGATTCCATCGAACGCAAGCTGCAACTCTTCGACCGCCGAGAGCATCGAGATGGCCGGGGTGATCATGCTGTCCCCGTAAAACAGTGCCGCGCCGAACAGCCCGAGCAATACCAAGACCCTGCTCATTTTGGGAAACGGTGCCGCAGCCCGACGTGCCAATGCGGTCAAGGCCATGATGCCCCCCTCGCCCTGGTTGTTGGCGCGAAGGATGAACAGCACGTACTTGATCGAGACGACCCAGATCAGTGACCAGAAGATCAACGACAGAATACCCAGTACACCGTCCTGGTTGGCCTGGACGCCGTAGTGACCGACGAACACTTCTTTGAGTGTGTACAGCGGGCTGGTGCCAATGTCCCCATAAACCACGCCCACCGCGGCGACGAGCAAGCCCACTCCTGATGTTTTGGTATGGGAGTCTTCATGGGCGGGAATCGCTGCTTCGCTCAAGGGCTACGTCTATAAAATTACGGGGGGAAGTGTATGCCATCCTCGTGCAATACGATTTGCCAAGGCCATTGGAAATGCAAGGCGCCCGGACGATCTGAAAATCGCGGCCAGTATCATTCCAGGCCATAACACTACCGTAAAGAAACCGTAAAAACTTACATTCCCCGTTGGTCGGTCATCGTCAGGACTGCGCGTTAACGCTTCCCATCACGGGCATTTACGCGTTATCGCGCACGCTCTATAGCAGCAGCCCAGCGAGGGATCGTGGCAATTTTCAGCGCATTTACGACAGCATCCCGCTAAGAACGGAACGCATCAACCTTGAGCCCAAACCGACTCATTTTGTTGTACAACCCGCCACGCGACACATTCAGCCGTTGAGCAGCCAGGCGGATGTTCCCGCGCGTATCCTTGAGGGCGGCGATGATGGCATTCATCTCATGGGTGCCCAGGTCCGGCGCCATCCGCGGCCCAGGGGCACTTCCCCATGTCGATGGGCGCCCTCGCTGCCTGATTTCCAAGGCAAGATCGCTCGGCTCGATCAGTTCAGTCATCGCCAGGTTGGTCGCCCGCTCAATGACATTTTCCAGCTCACGAACATTGCCTGGCCAGTGATAGGCGCCAAGCATGTCCAGCGCCGCGGGCGAAAGGTCCTGCATCGACTTGCGTAGCGACCGGGCACATCGCGCGAGAAAATGCCGCGCGAGCAACGGTACATCTTCGCGGCGCATCCGCAGTGGCGGCACCGTCAGGTTCAGCACGTTGAGCCGGTAGTAAAGGTCCTCGCGAAAGGCGCCTTCGGCCACGGCCTGGCTCAGGTTGCGATGGGTGGCGGCGATGATGCGCACGTTGACCCGCAGCGATTTTTTCGCCCCCACCCGTGTCACCTCGCCTTCCTGCAGGACACGCAACAGGCTGACCTGCGCATCAAAGGACATGTCACCGATTTCATCGAGGAAAATCGTCCCACCATCGGCCAATTCGAATTTGCCCGCCGACCCACCGCGCGCCGCTCCGGTGAAAGCGCCTTCGACATGTCCAAACAGTTCGCTCTGCACCAGGTCACGGGGAATGGCGCCGCAATTAACCGCCACAAAAGGCCCCCCACAACGGTCACTGCCATTATGGATGGCCTGGGCGAACAGCTCCTTGCCAGTGCCGCTCTCACCGAGGATCAGCGTGGTCGAATCACTGCGACTGGCAACCCGCGCCAGGTGCAGTGCATCCTCAATCGCCTGTGAACGGCCGAGGATGGTTTCGAAGGTGTAGCTGGCCTGGGTGCCAATGATCCGCCGGGTGATTTCCCGGATGCGTCGGTTCTCGCGCAACGACACAATCCGCCCGCCTTGCTCCAGCGGGCAGACCGACACCAGGCAGGCCAGATGGCTGCGGTCGGGCAATTCAAAGGTGCAGTCCAGGTCGCGCACGCCATCCCCGCCCGCGAGCAGGACTGCATCGGTCAATT
Organism: Pseudomonas sp. NFACC16-2; assembly: GCF_900119205.1. Classification (NCBI taxonomy): domain Bacteria; kingdom Pseudomonadati; phylum Pseudomonadota; class Gammaproteobacteria; order Pseudomonadales; family Pseudomonadaceae; genus Pseudomonas; species Pseudomonas sp. NFACC16-2. The sequence continues at coordinate 288,128 of NZ_FPIX01000001.1, forward strand.
CGCTCTGGCCCAGGCTCTTGAACGGACTGCCGAGCAGGTCATGGCCGACGCGGAACAGTTGTCGCGCGTAATGGTTGAGGGCCTTGATGCGGCCCTGCTCATCCAAAACCACCAAGCCCTCGTTGAGCACCTCAAGGACTGTCTGTTGTTCTTCCAGCAAGGCTTGCAGCGCCATCTGCCTGGAGACCGCCTCGGCCGCAGCCTGGACGGTGCCCAGCGTATGGAAATGAAACCAGCCGGGCTCTGCCGTCAAGGTCAACATACCCAGCGTCCGGCCTTGGGCATCGCGGATTGGCGCGGCGGCGCAATGCATCCGACGCTGGCGCAGGCCAAATCCGAAGTTCTCCTCGGCCAGCACATACACCAAACGGTCTTCGACAATAGCCAGCCCGGTGCAATTGGTGCCCTGTACCGACTCCAGCAATCGACTGCCTATGGGTGTGAGGTCCAGGCCACAGAAATACAACGTCGTGCCTTCGGCATCGGTCAGGTTGATATGGCCCCTGGGGTTATAGGCGAGCAAACCGCGCATGACTTGCGCCGCAGCAGCGATCAGCACCCGGTTGGCGGCCAGTGTCGCGGTCAGGTCGGCAGGCGCGACAAAACGGTACTCGCCGTCTTCTGGGTCGAGGCCGGCATGGACGCTGCGCAACCAGGATTCCCAAATCACCCGGCGGATCCCCGCAGGCCGTTCGATAGCCCCCTGCAAACACGCGCGCCAAGCCTCATCCAGCGCAGTGCCTGGCCCTTGGTTCAACGACGCGGGGCCCAGCGTGGTGAGGTAGTCACGGTCTTCGGCGCTCAATGCTGCAGGTTGCTGGTTCATGATTCGGCCACATGTTCATATTTTCGACATGTCAGTATAGACATGTCATTTAAATGAACATGATTTTGAATAGAATTGAATAAAACACTTTTAATATCAATTAGTTAACTATTGGCACAGCGCTTGCTCCCTGCTTGCACAGACGAGGCCATTCTTAGCGCCGAGTCGCAAAAACAATAAAGGGAGTCATGTTCATGAGCACATCCAAGACCCTTCGCCTTGGCCTCATCGGCGCCGGCCGCATGGGCAGTTTTCACGGCCTGACCGCCGCCCGGCACATCCCCGGCGGCTGCCTCGCCGCCATCGCCGACCCTACGCCCGGCCAAGCCGCACGCTTGGCGGCAGAACTGGACGTGCAGAAGGTCTATACCGACCCACAGCAATTACTCGATGACCCGGACATCGACGCCGTGCTGATCGCCGCTCCGGCCCGCAGCCATGCCGAGTTGGTGATCAGTGCGGCCCGGGCCGGCAAAGGCGTGTTCTGCGAAAAACCGATGGCCATCACCCTGGACGAAGCCGACCGCGCCATCGCCGCCGCTGCCGACGCACGGGTGACGCTACAAGTCGGCTTCAACCGTCGCTTTGCCAAAAGTTTCCGCACCGCTCACCTGGACGTGGTTGCCGGTCGGATCGGTACGCCACAACTGCTGCGCTCGCTGACCCGTGACCCAGCGCTGAACAACCCGGCCGCGTCGCCGCAATGGGTGATCTTCCTGGAAACCCTGATCCATGACTTCGACACCTTGCGCTACCTGAATCCGGGCGCCGAGGCGGTTGAGGTTTTTGTGATGGCCGATGCCCTGATCGCACCGACCTACAAGGACAAAGGGTTTCTCGACACTGCGGTGGTCACGATCCGTTTCGATAACGGCGCCATCGCCACGGCCGAGGCCAATTTCCAGGCCGTGTATGGCTACGATGTCCGCGGCGAAGTGTTCGGCAGCGCTGGCATGCTGACCATGGGCAACGTCAACGACTCCGACTTGCTGCGCTACCTGGCCAATGGGGTCCAGGCCGACACCCAGCGCATGGACACCGACCTGCTGCGGGATGCCTATGTGGCTGAGCTCAACCACTTCGCCAACTGCGTGCGCAGTGGAGAAAAACCTCTCGCCAGCGGTGAAGACGCGCGGGCGGCACTGGCCATTGCCCGTGCCTGTATCGAGTCCTTCCAACAGGGCAAAGCGGTGCGCGTGCAAGGAGCACGGTCATGAGTTTCATCCCGTTCAAACTGGCGATCAGCGCCGAAATGGTCTTCCTCGACCTGCCCTTCATCGAGCGTGTCAAACGCATTCATGCCCTGGGCTTCAGCGTCGAGATATGGAACTGGACGACCAAGGACATCCAAGCCCTCGTAGCGAGCGGCGCGGACTTCACCTCCATGACCGGCTACATCTCAGGCAACCTGACCGATCCCGAGGGCATCCAGCAACTGCTCGACAGCGCCCAGGAATCCTTGGCGGTCGCCGCTCAATTGAGCTGCCCGAGCCTGAACCTGCATGGCACCGGCCTGGGTGACCAGGGCCTGCCGGTCAACCCCGTGGCCCGGACCACCGGGCGCATGTGGTTGAACGCCTGCAAGACGCTGGAAAAAATTGCCCGCCTGGGCGAAGACGCAGGCCGGGTGTTCCTACTGGAAAATCTCAACACCGCAGTCGACCACCCGGGTACGCCGTTCGCCCGCGCTGACGATACCCTGGCGCTGATCGAAGCCGTGGGCAGCCCGCATCTGAAGATGAACCTGGACCTCTATCACGCACAGATCGGCGAAGGAAACCTGATCGAACTGATCCAGCGCGCCGGCAACGCCATCGGCGAAATCCAGGTCGCCGATGTGCCGGGGCGCATGGAGCCAGGCACCGGTGAAATCCACTATCCCGCCATTGCCAAGGCCTTGTTCGGCATGGGATACAGCGGTGTCGTCGGCCTCGAAGGCTGGGCCAGCGGTGACAGCGAGATCGCGCTGGAGCGTTTCCGGCAGGCCTTCACGCTTGATGGATAAAGCCGCGCCGTGTTCAAGACGTGCGGCAGATTTTCATCTCTTGGTGACGTACAACTCATAACAACAAAAGGACAATCATCATGCGTCGTTGCACACTGCTTTTCGCCACCCTGCTGTTGCTGTTCAGCCAATGGGCCGCCGCCGACTACCGCATCGGCGTCAGCATCGCCAGGGTCGACGACAACTTCATGACCTACGTGCGTAACGGCCTGGACGAGGCCGCGAAAAAGGAAAACGTGAAGATCCAGTTCGAGGACGCCCAAGGTGACGTGGTGCGCCAACTCAACCAGGTCCAAGGCTTTATCAACCAGAAAGTGGACGCGGTGATTGTCCTGCCGGTGGACACCTCCGCCACGGCCAATATCACCCGCGCCGCGGTCGAAGCGAAGACGCCGCTGGTCTACGTCAACCGTCACCCGGACGAGCGCACCTTGCCCAAAGGCGTCGTCACGGTGGCGTCCAATGACATCGAGGCCGGACAACTGCAGATGCGCTACCTGGCCGAAAAGCTCGGCGGCAAGGGCAACCTCGCGATCATCATGGGCGACCTGGCACAAAACGCCACCCACGACCGCACCGAAGGCGTCAAACAGGTGCTCAAGGACTATCCCGGCATCAAGATCGTCGAGCAGCAAAGCGCCGAGTGGCAGCGCAACAAAGGGATGGACCTGACCAGTAACTGGCTGCTGGCGGGCAGTCGGTTCGACGCCATCGTCGCCAACAACGACGAGATGGCCATCGGTGCGGCCATGGCCTTGCAGCAGGCCGGCAAAACCAAGGGCGAGGTCGCCATCGTCGGGATCGACGGCTTGCCCGATGGCCTGGCGGCGATCAAGCGCGGGATGCTGGTCGCCTCGGTGTTCCAGGACCCCAAGGCCCAGGCGACCAGCGCGGTACAGGCAGCGCTCAAGATGATCAAGGGAGAACCGGTGGAAACGGACGTCTGGGTGCCCTTTCAGTTGATCAAGCCTGAGCAGTTGGCGGTGTTTGAGCAACATTACAAGTAGCGACAGGCCCCTCATTTCGCCGCGATCCCGGCCAGGGATCAGCGGCGACTTGCAAGCCCAAATCCTATTCTTTGCAGGACGACCTCGCTAACCGGTCTACTTCCCTCCGGTCACATCCAGAAAGGTGCCCGTCACAAACGAAGCCTGCGGCCCCGCCAACCAGAGAATGGCCCGCGCCACCTCCTCCGGCTGGCCGCCACGCCCCATGGGGATCGTCTCCTTCACCCGGTCGACTCTGCCCGGCTCTCCGCCACTGGCATGCATCTGGGTGTAGATATGCCCGGGGCGAACGCAGTTGACCCGAATACCCTCCCGGGCCACTTCCTTGGCATAACCGGTCGTGAACGTTTCAACCGCTCCCTTGGACGCTGCGTAGTCCACGTATTCATTCGGGCTACCGAGGCGGGCTGACGCTGAAGAGATATTGATGACGGCACCGCCAGGCCCGCCATAACGGTAGGCCATGCGTCGGGTCGCGTGTTGCGCGCAGAGCATCGGGCCCAAGGTGTTGACCGCAAAGATTCGCTGCATGCGCTCGAAGCCGAGATCTTCCAAGCGAGATTGGCGTGCCAATATCGAAGCGTTGTTGACCAGCACATCGAGTCGTCCGAAGCACAGGTCAAGGGTGGCGAAGAGTTCGGCGACCTGAACTGGGTCGGCGTTATCGGCACGTACCGCCAAGGCACGGCTCCCCTTGGCCTCGACTTGCGCTGCCACCACCGACGCCGACGCCTCATCGGCGATGTAGGTCAGCACGACGTTGTAACCTTGCTCAGCGGCCAGCAGGGCCGTCGCCGCCCCGATCCCGCGCCCGCCTCCGGTGATCAGGATCACGGGGTTTTGCGAACGGTCATTCATGGTCAATCCTCACAGCCCAATGAAAAAAGTGGCGTCAACCGATCACCAGCGTACCGAGCGCAATAACGGCGCAGGCCAGCAGCTTGCGCAAGGTCAATGCTTCGCCAAGAAAGGCGTACCCGATCAACGCGGCGAACATGACACTGGTTTCCCGCAGGGCGGACACCGCTCCCATCGGGGCATGGGCCATGGCATAGATCACGACGCCGTAGGCCAGCAACGAAACCAACCCGCCAGCGAAGGCTGCGGCGATACCTGGCCGCCAGGCAAAGAGGCTGCTGGCATCTCGCAGTCCGATATAAACCAGGGGCATCATCACGCCCCACAACAGGCACATCCAGGCGGTGTAGGCCATTGGCGCCCCGGAAAGGCGAACACCCATGCCATCGACGACGCTGTAGGCGGCAATGAAAAAACCGGTTCCCAGTGCGTAGGGCAAGTCAGGTAACGCCCGCCGGCGCCCGGTATAAGCCAGCGAGAGGATTCCGGTCGACACCAACGCAATACCTAGCAGACCACTCGGCGCCACCCGCTCGCCCGCGAACAGCGAAGCGGCCAGGACGATCAGGATCGGGGATACACCGCGGGCGATTGGATAGGTCTGGCCCAGGTCGCCGGACTTGTAACTGCGCACCAGGAACAGGTTGTAACCCACGTGCAATACAGCGGAGAGTCCGACGCAGAACCAGCTGGCACGGGCGGGCGGCGCCAGCAGCGCCGCCACGATGACGCTCGCCAAGGCTATCGCCACGCACATGATGGTCATGGACCACAAACGGTCGGTGCCCCCGCGCAGCATGGCATTCCAACTGGCGTGCAGCAGCGCGGCGAACAAGACGAGGCAGATGATGTGTAAAGGCATGCATCATCCTAGACCGATCGAGTAGCGCCAAAAAAGCAAAGTTTCCTCATCCCCGCATGAAGAAAACCTCATGCATAAGCGTGCTGCGCATCCAGGGCCTGGGTAATCAGCCAACGACGAAAGTGGGTGATATGAGGCTGGGTCTCGATCCCCTTGGGGCATACGAAGTAATACGCCAGGGGCGATGCACACGGCAGTTCGAAAAGCCTTTCAAGACGGCCGTCATTGAGTTCGGCTTCGACATGCCCGCTGCGTGCCAGCGCGATCCCTTGTCCCAGGAGCGCCGCCTCGATGGTCATATTGGTATCTGCGTAGCGAATGCTTTCCTTCAAACTCGTGACCTCGACGCCCACCTGGGCAAACCACTGCTCCCATTTCGGCACCAACGCTGCGCCATCGCGCGTAAGCAGCGGATAGCGCAGCAATTCGGCGGCCGTTTGAGGCGTACCAAAGCGTGCAAGCAACGCTGGGCTGGCGACCGGGAAAATCTGCTCGCGGAACAGAAATTCTGAAAACAGCGAAGGAAAATGCCCGTTGCCCAGGCGGATAGCCACGTCCGGGTCTGTCGTCGAGAAATTAATGGGGCTATCGGTACTGTCCAGGGTAAGCAGAATTTCCGGATGCGCTTGCGCCAAGTCAGGCAGCCTGGGCAGCAACCACTTCAAGGCGAAAGAATAGGTCGTGCTCACGCTCAGCCGCTGTCGCCCGTTCTGCTCGCGCAGATCGGCCAAGGTGGCCTCGAGCTTCATGAAGAACTCCCGCACGATGGGCGCAAGCGCTGCGCCTGCCGAGGTCAGGTGCAGCGAGTTACCACGATGAAACAGTTGCAATCCCCAGAGCTGTTCCAAATGCTTGAGCTGGTGGCTCACTGCGCTCTGTGTGACATGCAACTCCTCTGCTGCCGCGGTGAACGTGGCGTGCCGCGTAGCGGCTTCAAAGGCGCGCAGGCTCGAAGAAGGAGGGAGGTTTCGCATGATGGTCCCTTCTATGAGTAAACGCTCATGCTAGCGCCTTTGCATCGCTCGTTGTAGGCACACTGTTCGTCGAGCGCTTAGTTAAGTTCTCGACGGTTTCTTCTTCAAGCTTTCGGGGATGTCAGCGCATAGACCGTCCATGAACAGGTCCATCAGTCTGGGAGAGCCGACTTCTCCGTGCCTTGACTGGCAACAATCAGCTGTAGACTCAATCGGTCGACGCAACAGAGGCCGAATAGAACGGCGTTAGTACTACTGTAATGCTGGGCCTTTACGCTTGGTCAATCGTTGTTGTTCGTAACCGGTGCACGTTAGTGTTTAACGCGAAAAACAATCATACCGGGACTTTTAAGTCCACGCCCAATGCCAGAGCAAATGCCTTGACCAAGGGGCTGCGCACTATGTTATGGCGCAGTATCAGACTGAACGGCGTGACGATGTTGAACAGGTCCGGGCGCACCGCGCGAAACTCGCCCCGCGCGACCATCGGCGCGGCGTAATGCTGGGGCAGGAAGCCCAGGAAACACCCTGTTTTGATCAGCAGTGCAACGGCCTCCACCTGGGTTGCCGAGGCGGAAAAGCTGTCGTAGTGGGCAAATTTCAGTTTGTCGCGATGAATCGCGTAGCGATGGTTGATGCACTCGTAATCCTTGAGCACATTTTCCCCCATGTCCGCGTCCGCCATGGAGAACAGCGGGTGGCCGAGCGCGCAATAAACCTCCGAGCGCTCTTCGTATAACGCGTAGTAATCGAACTCTTCGCGCTTTTGATAAATCGGCACAATTCCCGCCACCAATCGCCCCTCGACGACACCTCTTTCAACCTCATCAAGTTGCGTGGCCTGAAGTTGAAACCTGACCTTGGGCGACTGTTCATTTATATGCTTAAGCGCGGCAACTAACGGCGAATTGGAATCAGAGATCGTATTATCAATAACCCCCACGCCAAGATCGCCGACAAGTTCATTTTGTGCGGAACTAAGACGATCGCGGAAATTGTCAACCGAGGCAAATAAATCTATTGACGCCTGATATACCAGACGCCCTTCTTCTGTCAGGTGAAACCCCTCTCGCCCCCGCGTGCAAAGGCGCATGCCGATACGGATTTCCAGATCGGAAATCTGTTTGCTAATGGCTGCCAACCCTACATTCAGCTCATTTTGCGCAGCACTGAAGCCTCCTGCCTCGACCACGGCCTTGAACACCTTGAGCAGTTTGAAGTCCAGCCCACTGAGGGCTAACGGTGCCCGTTGCAGCGGTTTCGGCGGCGGGTTTCCGGAATTGGAAAGTGGGGTTTCCATAATGCTTATTTACCTCTGGCGCCCTATCCAACAATCTGTGTCCAACAACAAAAAATATAGCTGGCCTAATAATAATGAACACAGAAAACCAGCCTTGGCAACCGCCAATAAATCCCAGGCCTCCATGCCAAACCACTGATCTCGAAACATTAAAAGCTGACACTTCGATCAGCTCTCGCCCCGTTGCAACTGCCCCTTGAAAACTGCTCTGGCCCGATTTCGCACGCCTATTTTCCGGCGACGTTTGGGCCCGGATTACCCATTTCAGTTCGCGTTACTGACGAGGAAAACAACAATGGCCCAAACCACCGACCGTCTCTGGGGTGCTCGCTTCAAAAGCGGCCCTTCCGCAGCCCTGGCGGCCCTCTCCCGTTGCCCTGAGCGTTACTTCCGACTTACCCCGTATGACCTCGCCGGCTCCAAGGCCCATGCCCGGGAATTGCAGCGCGCCGGACTACTGAGCGAGCAAGAAACCCTGACCATGCTCGACGCCCTGGAACGCATCGGCGCGGACTACCGCGCTGGCGGCATCGCCCCGACCCTGGATGACGAAGACGTCCACACCTTTATCGAGCGCCTGCTGACAGAACGCCTCGGCGCCCTCGGTGGCAAGCTGCGTGCCGGTCGTTCGCGCAACGACCAGACCGCCAACGACCTGCGGCTGTTCCTGCGTGACCACGTGCGCACCCTGGCCGTTGAAGTGCTGGGTTTGCAGCAGGCACTGGTGGACCAGGCCGAGCAACACATCGAGACTATTTGCCCCGGCTTCACCCACCTGCAACAGGCACAACCGATCGTGTTCGCTCATCACCTGCTGGCCCACGCCCAGTCGATGCTGCGCGACGTGCAGCGCCTGGTGGACTGGGACGTGCGTACGTCACTGTCGCCACTGGGTGCGGCGGCCATGGCTGGCTCGGCTATCGCGCGTCTGCCTCAGCAATCGGCAAAGGAAATGGGCTATAGCGGTGTTTGCGAAAACTCCATCGACGCCGTTGCCAGTCGCGATCACGTCGCCGAGTTCCTGTTCATCGCCAGCATGCTCGGCATCAATATCTCGCGCCTGGCCGAAGAGTTTTGCCTGTGGTCGTCGCGGCAGTTCCGCTGGGTCGCGCTCGATGACGCCTTCGCCACCGGCAGTTCGATCATGCCGCAGAAAAAGAATCCAGACATCGCCGAACTGGCACGGGGCAAGGCCGGACGCCTGATCGGCAACCTGACCGGCCTGCTGTCCACCCTCAAATCCTTGCCACTGTCCTACAACCGCGACTTGAGCGAAGACAAGAACGGCGTGCTCGACAGCGTCGACACCCTGTTGCTGGTGCTGCCGGCCATGGCCGGAATGGTTGCGACCATGAAGGTCAACGTCGAAGAACTGCGTCGCCAGGCACCGCTGGGCTTCACCCTCGCCACCGAAGTCGCCGATTGGCTGGCAGTGCGCGGCGTGCCGTTCAAGGAAGCTCACGAGATCACCGGCGCGTTGGTCCAGGCTTGCGAGAAAAACGATATCGAATTGTGGGAAGCCTCCTCCGCACTGCTGGCGGAAATCGACCCGCGCCTCACACCGCAAGTGCGCGAAAGCCTGACCCTCGAAGCCGCCATCGCTGCCCGTAGCGGCTGGGGCGGGACCGCGCCACAACAGGTGCGCGAACAGATCGGCCGGTTGAAAACCGCCCTCGCCGCCCAGCAGCAATGGACCGAGGACTATCAGGGCTTTCGCCTCTGAAGCGGCACGCAAAACCTGTGGGAGCGAGCTTGCTCGCGATTACGGCTTCACCTTCAACATCAACGTGGACTGACCCACCGCTATCGCGAGCAAGCTCGCTCCCACAGCGATAGCGCCGAAACCGAGTACGGAGAACCACCATGAGCCAGACACAGGCAGAACGACTCCAGGCGGAGCGCAAGCTGGCGGAAAACCAGTTCGACATCACCCAGTACGATCATGTGCCCCGGCGCTACTACGGGCGGATCTTCTTCGCCACGGTGATCGTCATCGCACTCATCGGCCTGGTGCGCGCCTTCGCCGAAGGCAAGATCGAATGGTCGTACATCGGCCAGTTCCTGACCTCCCAGGCGATCATGTGGGGCCTGCTCAACACCGTCGTCATGGCGGTGCTGGCGATGGCGCTGGGGATCGTGTTCGGTGTGATCACCGCGATCATGCGCATGTCGGCCAACCCGATCCTGCGCTATGTGGCGCTGATCTACACCTGGCTGTTTCGCGGTACGCCGCTGATCCTGCAACTGCTGTTGTGGTTCAACCTGGCGCTGATCTTCCCCACCATAGGCATCCCCGGCCTGTTCGAAATGGACACCGTGAGCCTGATGACCCCATTCGTGGCGGCCCTGCTTGGCTTGAGCATCAACCAAGGTGCCTACACCGCTGAAGTGGTGCGTGCCGGTCTGCTCTCGGTGGACACCGGGCAGTATGAAGCCGCGAAGTCGATCGGCATGCCGCGCCTGCAAGCGCTGCGTCGAATCATCCTGCCCCAGGCCATGCGCATCATCATTCCACCGGTGGGAAACGAGTTCATCGGCATGGTGAAAATGACCTCGCTGGCGAGCGTCATCCAATACTCGGAACTGCTCTACAACGCCCAGAACATCTACTACGCCAACGCCCGCGTGATGGAGCTGCTGATCGTCGCCGGCATCTGGTACCTGGCCACCGTCACCGTCCTGTCCTTTGGTCAGAGCCGCCTGGAGCGTCGTTTCGCCCGCGGCGCCGGCAAGCGTTCCTGAGGAGTTCCCCATGAGAAGCATCGTCAAGGCCGTGAGCCTGAATAAATACTACGACCAGTTCCACGCGCTCAAGGACATCAACATCGAAGTCGAGCAAGGCGAAGTGCTGTGCATCATCGGCCCGTCCGGCTCGGGAAAAAGCACCTTGCTGCGCTGCGTCAACCAGTTGGAAAAAATCGACAAAGGCGGCCTGTGGGTCGACGGCGAACTGGTGGGCTACCGGATCGTCGGCAACAAGCTGCACGAACTCAACGAAACGCAGATCGCCCGCCAGCGGCTGTCCACCGGCATGGTGTTTCAACGGTTCAACCTGTTCCCGCACATGACCGTGCTGCAGAACATCATCGAAGGACCGTGCCAGGTGCTCAAGCGCTCACCCAAAGAGGCAAATGAGGAAGCGCTGGAGCTGCTCGCCCGCGTCGGCCTGGCCGACAAGCGCAACAGCTACCCGATCGAGCTTTCGGGCGGCCAGCAGCAACGCGTCGCCATCGCTCGTGCATTGGCCATGCGCCCCAAGCTGATGCTGTTCGATGAACCCACTTCGGCACTCGACCCGGAACTGGTCGGTGAGGTGCTGTCGGTGATGCGCGATCTGGCGCAGACCGGCATGACCATGATCGTCGTCACCCATGAACTGGGCTTCGCTCGCGAGGTTTCCAACCGCATGGTGTTCATGGACGGCGGGCAGATCGTGGAGGCTGGAAGCCCCGAAGAAATACTAATAAGTCCGCAAAACCCTCGCACCCAAAGCTTCATTTCTGCCGTTCGAACCTAAGCGCCCGTTGGCGCTCACAACACTCAAAAGAGAACGACCATGAAGAACTTCGTTATTCCAGCATTGCTCGCAGGCGTTATGGCATCCGGCTTCACCCTCGCCACTGAATTGCCGGCCAGTATCAAGGCCAAGGGCGAGATCGTCGTAGCGATCATGCCGAACTACCCGCCGATGGATTTCAAGGACCCGGCCACCAACACCCTCACCGGTCTGGACTATGACCTGGGCAATGCCCTGGCCGAACGCCTGGGCGTGAAGATCAAATGGCAGGAAACCGGCTTCGAACAAATGATCAACGCCCTGACCACCGACCGCGTGGACATGGTGCTGTCGGGCATGACCGACACCGCCGAACGTCAGGCCAGCGTGACCTTCATCGACTACTTCACCAGCGGTCCGCAGTTCTACACCCTGCAGAAAAACAAGGACACCAACGAGATCGTCGACCTGTGCGGCAAAAAAGTCGGCACCAGCCGCCGCACCACCTTCCCGACGGAAATTGCCGAGTGGAGCAAGGCCAACTGTGAAGCCGCCGGCAAGCCTGCGATCAATGTGATCGGCACCGAAGGCTCGGCCGATGCCCGTGCGCAACTGCGCCAGAGTCGCATCGATGCGGCCATGCAGGGTAGCGAAACCCTGCCCTACCTCAAGACCCAGGAAAAGGACATGTACAAGACCGTGGGCCTGCCGATCTCCGAGCAGTTCAGTGGGATGGGCGTGAGCAAGAAAAAACCCGAGCTCAGCGAAGCGGTGAAGGTTGCGCTGCAGAGCATGATCGATGACGGCAGCTACCAGGCGATCCTTAAAAAATGGGACTTGGAACTGGGTGCAATCAAGACCGTTACCATCAACGCCGGGAAGTAACCGCGCCCCCCCTAATCCAATGAGGGAGCGGGCTTGCTCGCGAAAGCGATGAAGCCGGCGCAGATGTTGAGTGTGCCGACTTCATCGCGAGCAAGCTCGCTCCCACAGGGATAGGTTGTGTATTTGAAAGATTATTGGAGCACTACAGATGTCCTCCTCGCCCCAACCCACCTGGCCTGACAAATACAAGGCCTGCCTGGCCCTGGCCTTCGACCTCGATGGCCCGACCGGTGACGCCATGCTCAACGGCTCGATCTGGCGCAAGCCCGAGTACTTCGGTTTCGGTGGCTATGGTCCTTACCGGGCGCTACCACGCCTGCTCGATCTGCTCGACGAGTTCCGTATCCCGACGACATTCTTCGTGCCGGCCTGGGTCGTAGAGAACTGGCCGATACAGTGCCAGGCGATTGTCGAACGCGGGCATGAGGTGGCTTATCACGGCTACAAACACGAATCTTTTTACGCCCTGACGCTGGATCAGCAAAAAGAGGTGATGAACACCTCCCGCGAGGTGTTCTGGAAACACCTGAACATTCGCGCAGAAGGTTTTCGGACGCCGTCCGGCGACTGGCGTGCCGAAACCCCGGCCATGCTGGTGGAGGCCGGCGTTACCTATTCCAGCAGCATGCGTGGAGACGATCGACCGTACTTGGTGAACGTGCCGGGGTTCGATACGCCGCTGGTGGAAATCCCTGGCCGCTGGGAAATGGACGACTACGCCTCCCTCGCCTATACCCGCGCGCCGAACTTCCCTTGCGGGCTGGACCGCACGGCCAGCTACGCGCTGACCTTGGATAACTGGTGCCGCGAATACGACGGCGCGATGGGCGAAGGCTTATGCCTGACCACCCTGTTCCACCCCAAGATTACCGGTAAGCCGGGGCGCATCCTGCTGCTGGAAAAACTCTTCGAGCACATGCGCCAGCGCGACGACGTATGGTTCGCCACCTGCCGCGACGTCGCCCAGTGGTGGCTAAAGGAGCATCACCATGGCTGATCTCACTCCCTGGCCGAAAGGTTATCGCTGCGCCGTGGTACTGAGCGTCGATTACAACGACATCCACGGCATCCTGACCCAGGCCCCGGAAGTCGCCGGACGTGACAAGACCTTGTCGGTATGGCGCTACGGCACCCAACGCGGCGTGGAGCGGTTGCTCGGCCTGTTCAAGGAACTCGAGGTCTCCAGCAGTTGGTTTGTCCCCGGCATCGTTGCGCAGGAAAACCCCGAACACATTCAGGCGATCCAGGCCGACGGCCATGAAATCGCCTGCGCTGGTTATCGTCATCAAGACTACGACACGCTGGACCTGGCCGCGCAAAGCGATGACATCGCCAAGGGCTGTGAGGCCCTGGCCGGACTGACCGGCCAGCGGCCGGTCGGCTTTCGAATCCCGGCGGGCAATGCCGCACCGGGGTTCATCGAGGCCTTGAAAGTCCAGGGCATCCGCTGGTCCTCGTCGTGGTGCGGCGATGACTTGCCATTCGCTCACCCAACTGCACCCAGCGTCATTGAACTCCCCCTGCATCATGAACTGGAAGACGAGCCTTACTTCGCCTTCAACCTGAGCCCGGCGGTGCCGCCGGGGCAATCGCGGATCGCGTCCTACAGCCACACCTTGGGCAACCTGCAGATGGACTTCGCTGGGTTTCATCGCTTTGGCCTGTGCTACGTCCTTCGCCTCCACCCGGAAATCATCGCCACGCCGGGACGGATAGGCGTGTTGCGCGAGTTGATCGAGGGCATTCAACAGCACGATGACGTGTGGATCGCCACGGGGGCCGAGGTCGCGCAGTGGTGGGCAGAAACCGCAACGCCAGTCGCCGAGGATCATCCGGCGTCCGTTTACGAGCGACATTATCGGGATTACGTTTTATGAGCGAACGTCTGCAACGTCTGGCGCAATTCTGTGTGGACCTGCGGTTTGAAGATTTGCCTCCTGCATTGGTGGCGCAAGCCAAGCGGCACATTCTTGATACGTTCGGCGCGACGCTGGCCGGAGCCGATAGCGGTGTCGCAGAACAGGCGGGCAAGGTGTTTGTCGGTGAAACGGGTGAGGTGTCGGTTTGGGGCACTGATCTGCAGGTTAACGCGGCTCAGGCAGCAATGCTTAACGGTGTTGCCGCCCATGCCCTGGAGCTGGACGACACCGGTGGCTGCGATCATTCCGGTGCCGTTGTGCTCCCGGCGGTGATGGCGGCAGTTTCGCTGCTCGCGCGGCCAGTGAGTGGTCGTGAGTTCATCTGTGCCGTAGTGATCGGCTACGAAGTGGGCCGTCGGGTGCTCGAAGCATGCGGTGGCTATTCAGCCCACAACGGCGCCGGTTGGCATTCCACCGCGACCTGTGGAGTGTTCGGTGCGGCAGCAGCCAGTGCATGCATCCTGGGCCTGGATGCGCGGCAAACCCTCGCGGCGCTAGGCATTGCCGGCAGTTTCAGCGGTGGCCTGTGGGCCTTTATCCACGACGGTTCGCAGAGCAAGAAACTGCACAGCGGACGAGCCGCAGAAGGTGGGCTACTGGCGGCGCGGTTTGCCCAACAGGGCATCAGCGGGCCGACGCAGTTGTTCGATGAGGTCTGGGGTGGTTTTCTGAAAACCCTCGCCCCGGAGACCTCCATGCCCGAAGCGCTGGATGCGGACCTTGGTGTGGTCTGGAAGCTCGCCCGTTGCTCGATCAAACCCCATGCCTCCTGCCGCGGGACCCATTCGGCCATCGACGCTCTGGGGCTGCTGCTGGATCAACTGAATGCACGGGTCGACCAGGTCGAAGACGTGCAGGTATTGCTGAGCAGGTTTCTCCACAACATGTGTGGCGGTCAGGACGTCAGCACCCTTGCAGCCGCGCAAATGAGCCTGTCGTATGCCTTGGCCGCGCGGCTGGTGCAAGGGCATTGTCGATTGCAGGCTTTTGACGACTCGCAACGCAACGATCCGCATATGACCCAATGGCTGTCGCGCATTCACCTTGAAATCGACCCGCGCCTGTCCGAGGATGGCGAGCCCGTGGTGACGCTGCGGACCGTGGATGGCCGGCAGGCGAGCTTGTGCGTGGAAGTACCATTGGGCGCGCCAGGCAATCCGCTGACTGATGTGGCTCTGGAGCAGAAGTTTTTCAGCTTGACGATGCCGGTGATGCCGCGGGAACAGGCTGAAGGACTACTGGAGCAATTGTGGCGTATTGAAGAACTGCAATCGGTACGCACACTGGATCGGTGGCTTGTCCGCGCTCGCAGCGACGCGGTATTGCGGCGAACGCCAAAAATCTGAATAAGGACATTTATAGCTCCGTGGCCACTTACTCGCTCGTTATCCGACGCTTGATGATCGTTTCACTGACCATCGTCGTCAGCCGCGCCATTACCAGTCCATTGCTCACGTTATTCCTGAGCAATAAGTTGGGCCTCAACCAACAGGATGTCGGCTTGCTGCTCGGTATCGCAGTGTTCATCGCCACCCTGTTGGCACTGTATGGTGGCTATGTCATCGACCGCCTGGAAAAGCGCCGCCTGCTGATCCTGGCGATGCTCTCCAGTGCCATCGGTTTCATCCTGCTGACCTTTGCCGAAAACCTCTACCTGACCACCATGACCGTGGTAATCACCGAGACCGCGTCAGCGCTGTTCCTTATCGGTTCGAAAGCGATCCTCAGCGAAAACCTGCCCATGGGCCAGCGCGCCAAGGCATTTTCCCTGCGCTACACCCTGACCAACATCGGCTATGCCACCGGCCCCATGCTCGGCGTGGTGATTGCCGGTGTCTACCCGATTGCGCCGTTCCTGATCGCCGGTGGCATCGCGTTTTTCAGCATCTTCCTGATGACCGGAATCCCCAGGGATGCCGCTCTGACACCGGTCATTGGTCAACCGCCCAGTTTTCTCAAGACGCTGAAGACCCTGAAAAACGACCGCACCCTGATCATGTTCACCTGCGGCTGCCTGCTCAGCACCGTGGTGCACGGACGCTTTACTCTCTACTTGTCGCAATACCTGCTGGTGACCCACGACTCCAAACGCGCGCTGGACATCATGGCCGCCCTGCTCGCCTGCAACGCCGTCACCGTAATTCTGCTGCAATACCAGATCGGCCGGTTCCTCGATCGCGAGAAGCTGCGCTACTGGATTGCAGCGGGCACCAGCCTGTTCATTCTTGGCCTGATCGGCTTCAGCCTGGCAGACGACATGGTGAGCTGGTGCGTGGCGATGTTCATTTTCACCCTCGGTGAAATGATCATTTACCCGGCCGAATTCCTTTTCGTCGATACCCTGGCGCCGGAAGAGCTGCGCGGCAGCTACTACGGTGCTCAAAACCTGGCAGCTCTCGGCGGCGCCTTGAGCCCGGTGATCTGCGGATACCTGCTGATGCATACTCCGGCCCCCACGATGTTCTATGCGTTAAGCGCACTGACCGCCATGGGGGGCCTGCTGTGCTTCATGAGTGGTCGCAGGATGGCGATAGTGAAAAAGTAATCTGAGCCAGGCACCGTACGAAAAGTAATGTCGTAAACCACAACCTGTCAGGCTTCTATTACGGCGCCCGAGCACGCGGCGCGATGAAGTTTATTGCAGACCGGGATATGCTAAGGCGCCATCTGCCCGGTTGGCCTGGCTTGCAAGGAATGCGTCATGGAGTTCGTGGTTCATAGCTATTGCCTGAAAGGCGCACGCCAGGAGCCTTTGCTGCCTCCCGTCACCCTGACACCGAGTTCGTTGACCTTGACGGTCGCCGAGCTCATTCGCCTGACCGTGGCCGAACAGATCGCCGCGTTGTCGGTCCAGCATTGGCTGGAACAAGCGTCGATGCGTGAAATGCTCGACCGCCAGTACCTGAACGAGCGGGACGTTCTTCGGCAGGCCCGTGAAGGCGCGGTTGTCATGCCTCAGGCCCGCGCGGCTCCAGACCTGGATGTCGGCGTTGAGGTCGAGCGAGCCCTGAAAGGTTTTGAAGCCCGTGCATTCCGCGTTCTGCACAACGGCGTCATGCTGCAAAGTCTCGACGAGACAATCGAATTGAGCCCCCCTTTCACGCTCACGTTTATCCGCCTGGTGCCGCTGATTGGCGGTTGATCCTCGTCGTTCACTTCCCTCGGATACCCTCATGCAATCACGCCGTCCTGTGCCCGAACAAGCCACACGCCTCGCTGCGCTGCGAGCATTCTGTGATAACGCGTTGGATGACTATCCCGAGCTCAGCCAATATGACGAATTCGAGCCCGATTTCTGGGACGGCATCGACTGCCTGCGCATAGCCGATGACTGGGTCAGGCAGCATCCCCAGGAGGGGCCCAAGGCGCTGGCGGATGGTTTTGTGTTCCCGACCGTTTGGGACGATCTGGAGGACCGTCGCGATCAACAGCGCTATGGCCTGCAATATCGACTCTGCGATGCGTGGATCACGGCTCACCCGGACGCCTATGCGCTGGAGCAGATCTGCGCGCGACTGCGGCACATGCTGCAATTCGCCTTCGAGGACAGTGACTATCCATTGCCCACTGACGAAGATGGCCCGGCCTATTACCGAAGACGTCCGGACCAGGCCTGGGCCTTGCCTGACGTCCCGGCGTGCATCAATCGCCTGAGCCATTACCCGTCCACCCCGGCCTGGCAGGCCTTCGCCGAATGGTTGCTGGACGGCAGTTGGAACCGCGAGCAGCCCCCTTCAACGCCGGGTGGTGAACAAAGGACACTCGCCGATGCGTATATCTACGGGCACGAGGAAATCAGGCGCATCGCGTTGGGCCTGATGGAAGCGGGCCGCCTCGATTACCCGCGCTTCGTCCGGGCGGCCAATACCTGGGGCCGCGCCATGATGTTCTATTCCGACGACGCCGGGCTGGACAGCGATGATGTGGACCTGGATCGATACGCTGATGAAGATTTCGACGAAGACGACTCAAACGACGATGACCCGCAAGACATCGATGATGAGTCATCTCAGCCGGACGACGCCCCCGCCGAAGTGCCCTCGGAACTGGCGAACTTCACCGCTCGTTACGTCGAGGACGCCCTGGCTGGATTACCCGACAACGCCGTGAGGCTGGCTGACACCTTCCGTTCGGTAGAGGTGTATCAGACTCGCTGGTTGCTACAGGCCTTGGCGGCCATCGAACGACTGGGCATGGCGCCGGATGACTTTGACAGCTTCGGCGATACGGCCGCGGTACTCCAATGCTTCCTGCTGCTCCAGGATCTGCCCAAAGACCAATCGGCAGCGCTGCTCGCGGCGTTGTCCGGCTTTTCAAGAAACACCTTGCTGACCGCCCTGCCCTACGCCGGACAAGCCAGCCCAGTGGTGCTCGACGCCCTCGGCTGGCGTGACCTGCAAGCGTTCCAGCGTGAATACCTGAACATTGCCCTGGCACCTCGATCCGGCTGGGGCACCGACCTGCCCAATACGCTGGATGAAACCGTGGGTGTGGTGGATCGCTACCTGCTGGACAAGGCGCTGGCCGAGGCCGACCCAGACCACCTGCGCGAGTACCTCGCGGCACTCGAACCCTCGCACTGGGCGTTTCCCGAGACGCGCGTGCTGCTCGACGCCTACCAGGGCATCGGTCGAGCGGCGCTGGAAAAGAAGTTGACCCGCCATGCACAGGCGGCCATGCGCATCTATGGTGTACTGCCCGTCAAGGATGCGGACGACGTACGCCAACGCTATCTGACACTCAAGAAACTGCACAAAGAGGTGCGCAAGTACGGCGCTGAACGCCAGGCCAACTCCCACGCAGCGGTGCAGGCAGGCCTGGAAAACCTGGCGCGTGTCGCCGGTTACCCCTCGGCAATTCGCCTGGAGTGGGCCATGGAATCGGAGATCGCCGAGTCCGCCCTGACAGCCGCCACCGTCGATGGCTATGACATCACCCTCGTCATCGACGGCTTGTCGCCCACGTTGACCATCTGCAAAGCCGGAAAGACACTCAAAACCGCGCCGCCTGCGGTGCGCAAAAACGCCGATTTCATCGCCCTCAAGACGCAGCAAACCCAGCTCAAGGAACAGATCACCCGCTTCTGCCGCACCCTGGAAGCGATAATGAGCAGCGGCGAAACCCTGGCCCTGGACGACCTGAAGCCGCTGTTGAAAATGCCCGCCGTTCGCCTGCTGCTCGAACAACTGATTGTGCAGGCCGACGACGCTGCGCTGGGCTGGCTCGATGCCGCGACGCTGACGGTGACTGACCTTGAAGGCCGCCAACACGTCGCTGAAAAGACTCTGCGTATCGCCCACCCATTTCATCTGTTCACGGCAGGGCAACTGTCGGCCTGGCAGAAAGAAGTGGTGACCCATCGCCGCGTGCAGCCGTTCAAACAGGCCTTTCGCGAGCTATACCTGCTGACACCTGCTGAGCGAGACACCGGCCTGTGGTCCAACCGCTTTGCCGGCCACCGCCTCAAAGCCAAAGTCGCCGCCCGGTTGCTACAGGTCCGCAACTGGTCGACCTCCAGCGTCGAGGACATCTATTACGAGAGCAAAGAGCACGGTATTTACGCCCTGTTCAACTTTCTGGATACCGGTCATTACCTCTCGGAAACAGAACACTTTACCTTCGACACGATTGCGTTCCACCGCAACCACAAAGCCATCCCCCTTGAACAAGTACCGCCGCTGCTGTTCTCGGAAGTCATGCGTGACGCCGACCTGCTGGTCTCCGTGGCCCACGCCGCGGACGACTACAGCACCAGCCAAGAAACCCTGCAACGACGCGCCGAACTGGTCGGTGAGTTGATTCAGGGGCTAGGGTTGCAAAACGTTAAATGCGAAGGGCATTTTCTGCACGTGACCGGCCAGCGTGCGAACTACCGCATTCATTTGGGCAGCGCGGCCATCCACATCGAACCTGGCAACTATCTGTGCATCGTGCCCGCAGGCAGCAGCGTCACGGATTTCTACCTGCCGTTCGCCGACACCGACAGGAAAATGGCCGAGGTGCTGAGCAAGATGTTTCTGTTGCTGGACGACATGAACATCACCGATAGCCTGATACTGGAGCAGATACAGCGCGGCGGCTGATGGTCAAGAAAATCGAATGACGTCATTCAAACATTTAGAACACATTCACCCGGCTCAGAGCTTCGCTTTCGCCAGATCCGCAATCAGAAAATCCCTGAAGGCACAAACCGCTGCCGGTAAATTGCGTCCAGCCATGCTTTGCAGTTCGATGCGCCGCGCATGCATGCCTTCATCGAGGATCGGCAAGCATTGCAGGGCCTTGTCCGCCACCTGTTTGTGCAAGGTCATTTCGCTGGCCAGGCTGATACCCCCCTCTTCGCGGACGAAGCTATAGAGCGAGGCAACGTAATTGGTGGTCAACACTGGGTCGAACAATAACCCCTGTACACCGCAACAGATGTCGAACAGTTGCCGAATCGTGGTGTCGGCCTTGGGTAACGCAATGGGCCAGGGTTGCAACTCAGCGAGGCTGACCGCTTCACGCCCGGCCAAAGGATGAGCGTTGGAGACCACGGCAAAAATCGCCCCGCTCAGGACATGTTCGACCTTGATTTCCTTTTGCGGCGTCAGGCTGAAGGTCATCGCCAGATCGGCTTCGCCGGAGCGAACCTTCTCGGTCGCTTCGGCAGGCGCACAGACCTCCAATGTGAAATGAATGCCCTGATACTCACGCCGGAACGCGCTGATGGTCCTGGGCATGTATTCCAGCGCAAATCCTTCCGAGCAGGCGACATGCACATGACCTCGTTGCAAGCCATGCAGCTCGGTAATTTCCAGCACCACCTGCTCGGCCTCAAGCTGCGACTTGCGCGCATAAGCCGCCAGTCGTACCCCCGCCTCGCTCAGCACCATGCCCCGGGCACGACGCTCGAACAGGCTGGCGTCCAGGGCCAATTCAAGCTTGGCAATCTGCCGGCTCACCGCTGACGCCGCGACGTTCAGCCGTACCGAGGCTTCGCTGATCGATCCGCATCGCGCCACTTCAAGAAAATAGCGCAATGCCGTGGACTGCACACCATACAGCTGCATCGGTGCCCCCAAGGTTTGCCTTTTCGGCAAAGGAAGTATCGAAATATTATTCTTGTGGCATTGATAGCCTTTCCCTACATTCGTGTCCAGATCAAAAAAAACATGACCTGGTCTTTTTACCCTCCTTTGCGCTTTTGCGATTCGCTGCCCTTTGATTCAACCACTCTCGCCAACGGAGACGACGGCATGGGCATCAAAGGTTTCGCCTGCACTATTGCGCTGATGGGCTTCATCAGCAGTTTTCCGGCTCATGCCGGTAAAGCCAACGACACCCTGGTTTACGCTTCCGACAGTGAGCCTGAAAACATCAGCCCCTATCACAACGATCTACGCGAAGGCGTGATTCTCGGGCGGCTGATCTGGGACAACCTGATCTACCGCGACCCCAACAGCGGCCAATACCAACCCATGTTGGCCACTGGCTGGAAACAGGTCGACGACACGACCATCGATTTTGAGCTGCGCAAAGGCGTCAAATTTCACAACGGCGACGCCTTCACCGCCGACGACGTGGTGTTCACCCTCAACTACGTGGTGTCGCCCGAAGCGAAAGTCGTGACCGTGCAAAACGTCGACTGGATCAAGAGCGCCGAAAAAACCGGTGACTACAGCGTCCGCCTGCATTTGAAGAAGCCCTTCCCTCCGGCGCTGGAATACCTGTCCAACGCCGTTCCGATGTTCCCCAAGCAGTATTTCGAGAAGGTCGGCCTGGCCGAATTCAGTCGCAAGCCAATCGGTACCGGGCCGTACAAAGCCGTGTCGGTGGTGGCTGGCGAAGGCGTGACGATGGAGATCAACAAGGACTACTTCCCGGACAGCCCACAAGGCAAGCCCCATATCGGCCACCTCAAGTTCCGGGTGATCCCGGATGCGGAAACCCGCCTGGCCGAGTTGATGACCGACGGTGTCGACTGGACGTGGCGCGTGACCCCGGATCAGGCAGTCGACCTCAAAGGTATGCAGAGCCTGACCGTGACCAGCGGCGAAACCATGCGCATCGGTTTCCTGATTCTGGATGCCCGGGGCACCTCCACTGAAAACTCGCCCATGAAAAACCTCAAGGTGCGTCAGGCCATCAACCATGCGATCAACCGCAACGCGCTGGCCACGCAATTGGTCGGTGGCGAAGCCAAGCCCTTGCAGGTGGCCTGTTATCCAGGCCAGTTCGGCTGCGATACCACCGCGGCCACGGTCTACGACTATGACCCGGCCAAGGCCAAGGCGCTGCTCGCCGAAGCCGGTTACCCGAATGGCTTCGAGACCGAAATCTTCGCTTATCGCGACCGTGACTACGTCGAAGCCATCATCGGTAACCTGCGTGCCGTGGGCATCAACGCCAAGCTGCGCTTCTTGAAGTACGCCGCCCTGCGCGACCAGCAGCGTGGCGGCAAGGTGCCCATGTCGTTTCAGGCCTGGGGCTCGTTCTCGATCCTCGACACCTCGGCGTCGGCCGGCACCTGGTTCAAGGGCAACCCGGACGACAACATCAAGGATCCGCAAGTCCAGGGTTGGTTGCAGACCGCTGACAACGCCCTCGACCCGCAACTGCGCAAGGACAACTACCGCAAGGCGTTGCAGCGCATCAGCGAACAGGCGTACTGGGCGCCGCTGTTCAACTACTCGATGAACTACGCCTACACCTCTGACCTCGCGTTCACGTCGTACCCGGATGAGCTGCCGCGTTTCGTTCAGTCCAGTTGGAAATAATCCGCACAGAGCGGATTGATCCAGAGGTGCCGTGGCTTGCGGACTGAGCCGCACCACGGACACCACCTGACATGTCATCCATTGGATACGAGGAAACTTGCCATGCTTGGATTCCTTCTGCGCCGGCTGGGCATCGCTATTTGCGTGGCCATTACCGTGTCGGTGATCAGCTTTTCTCTGTTGCACCTGTCCGGCGACCTGGCCACGGCCATTGGCGGACCGGAAGCCACCAGCGAACAGATCGAACAGATCCGCGTGCAATACGGCTTGAACAACCCGCTACCGACCCAGTACTTCAACTGGCTGGGCGATTTGCTACGGCTGGACCTGGGCGACTCGTTTTTCTTTCAGGAGTCGGTCTACAACCTCGTCGCCAGCCGTTTGCCGATTACCCTCGGGTTGGGGGCCATGGCCCTGGGTATCGCCTTGCTGGTGGCGATTCCACTGGGTGTGCTGGCGGCGGTCAAACGCGACACCTGGGTTGACCGGTTGGCCTTGAGCATCGCGGTGCTGGGCCAGGCGATGCCCAGTTTCTGGTTCGCGCTGATGTTGATCGTGGTGTTCGCGGTGACGCTCAAGTGGCTACCGGTGTCCGGCAACTCGACCCTGCTGCACTTCGTCATGCCGGCCATTGCCTTGGGCTACTACGCGACGCCGGCCATCATGCGCCTGACCCGTGCAGGCATGCTTGACGTGCTCAGTTCCGATTACATCCGCACGGCCCGCGCCAAGGGCCTGCGCCCTGCCCGAGTGTTGTTCAAGCACGCACTGCGCAACGCCTTGATTCCAGTCGTCGCCCTGGCGGCGGTGGAGTTCGGTTTCATGCTCGGCGGTTCGGTGGTGATCGAAACCGTGTTTTCCCTGCAAGGCATCGGACAACTCGCCTGGGACGCCATCGCCCGTGACGACTTTCCGGTGGTACAGGCCGTGGTCCTGCTGATTGCGGTGATCTACATCATCCTCACCTTGCTGGCCGATGTGCTCAACGCACTGCTCGACCCGCGCATCCGCGTGCGCTAGGAGGCTTACATGAGCACCCCCACGACCCTCGCGATCAATGACTACCTGCCACCCCCCAGCAGCTTGAGCCGAGTACTCGGCAAGAGCTTTCGCCATCGTGGTTTCGCCATCGGCGCGGTGTTGTTGCTGATCATCTTCACCGGCGCACTCTTCGCCCCGTGGCTGGCGCCCCATGACCCTTATGCGCAAGACGTGATGCTGCGCATGAAACCGCCGGTGTGGATGGCCAACGGCACCTGGGAGTACATCCTCGGCACCGACAAGCTGGGCCGTGACTACCTCTCGCGCTTGCTATACGGCGCACGGATTTCGCTGTTCATCGGCATCGCGGCGGCGCTGATTTCCGGCTTTATCGGCACCGTCATGGGGCTGTTGGCGGGTTACTACGGCGGCAAGGTCGATGCATTTATCAGCTACCTGATCACCACCCGGCTGGCGATGCCAGTGGTGATGGTCGCGCTGGCCTCGGCCTCGCTGATGGGCGGCTCGCTGAAAGTGGTCATCGTGCTGCTCGGCTGCCTGCTGTGGGATCGCTTCGCGGTGGTGGTCAGGGCTTCGGTGCAACAGATTCGCGATGCTGAATATGTGGCCTCGGCCCAGGCGCTGGGCTGCTCGACCCTGCGCATTCTGGCCAGTGAAATCCTGCCCAATCTGGTCGGCGCGCTGATCGTTGTCGCGACGCTGGAAATGGCCCACGCGATCCTGCTGGAGTCGGCCCTGTCGTTCCTCGGCGTTGGCGTGCAACCGCCGACGCCGTCCTGGGGCTTGATGATCGCCGAAGGCAAACCCTACATGTTCTTTTCCCCGTGGGTCATCGCCATTCCCGGCGTCGCCCTGATGATTCTGGTGCTGGGCATCAACCTGGTCGGCGACGGCCTGCGCGATCTGATCCTGCCCGACGGCCGCAACTGATAGACGGCCTTACTAATAGAGGGTACCGGACATGGCACTACTCCATGTTGAAAACCTGCGCGTGGACATCCCCATGGGCAACAGCCCGACGCCGGATGACATGCTGCATGCCGTGCGCGGTCTGGATTTTGAAGTCGAGCGCGGTGAAATGCTGTGTATCGTCGGCGAATCCGGCTGCGGTAAATCCCTGACCTCGCTGGCGCTGATGGACCTGTTGCCACGCAAGGCCAGACGCACCGCGTCCCGGCTGACACTGGACGGCATCGACATGCTCGGCCAGAGCGAGCGGCGCATGTGCGACCTGCGCGGCAACCGTCTGGCGATGATCTTCCAGGAACCGATGACTTCGCTGAACCCGGCCTACAGCATTGGCGACCAGCTCAGCGAAGTACTGACCCAGCATCGCAAGGTGTCACGCAAGGATGCCCTGGCGCGCGCCGCGCAGATGCTGGAGAAAGTCGGTATCAGCAACGCCACCGAACGCTTGCGCCAGTACCCGCATCAATTGTCTGGCGGTTTGCGCCAGCGGGTGATCATCGCCATGGCGTTGATGTGCGAGCCGGACCTGATCATCGCTGATGAACCCACCACGGCATTGGACGTGACCATCCAGGCGCAGATCCTGCGCTTGATCCGCGACATTCAGAAAGAGCTCGGCCTGGCGGTGATTTTCATCACCCACGACCTTGGGCTGGTGGCACGGATCGCCGATCGGGTCGCGGTGATGTATGCCGGGGAAATCGTCGAAACCGCCCCTGCCCTACAACTGTTCGAGAACCCGCAGCATCCGTACACCCGTGGTCTGCTGGCCAGTATTCCAATCCCCGGCCGGACCAAACCGGGCGAGGCACTGGGTTCGATTCCAGGCCTGGTGCCAAGCCTGGTGGGCGAACAGCAAGGTTGTGCGTTCCGCAATCGTTGCGCCCAGGCGATAACGGCCTGCGCGCAAGACATCCCCGAAATCGAACAGGACGGCCACATGGCGCGCTGCCTGTTCGCCGCACCGGCCCCGGCGCCGATTCGCCTTCAAGAGAGGGCTCGGTCATGAAAAAAGACATTGCCTTGGAGCTGTGCGACATCCGTCGCGAGTTTCGGATCAACAAGGGCTTGTTCAAACCCACCGCCACCCTGAAAGCCGTGGATGGTGTTTCCCTGCGCCTGATGCGTGGCGAGACCCTCGGCCTGGTAGGTGAGTCCGGTTGCGGAAAAAGTACCCTGGCAAAGCTATTGCTCGGTCTGTTGGCGCCAACCAGCGGCGAT
Source organism: Pseudomonas sp. NFACC16-2 (assembly GCF_900119205.1). NCBI lineage: Bacteria > Pseudomonadati > Pseudomonadota > Gammaproteobacteria > Pseudomonadales > Pseudomonadaceae > Pseudomonas > Pseudomonas sp. NFACC16-2. Next base: position 314,211 of record NZ_FPIX01000001.1, read on the forward strand.
GTGCTGATCAATGGCAAACATCTGGCAGCGACGGATCGCAAGGCAATGGCCCGGCACATCCAGCCGATATTCCAGGACCCGTATTCCTCGCTGAACCCACGCAAGACACTGCGCGAAATCATTACCCTGCCGCTGATCGTGCATGACATCGGCAGCCCGGCCGAACGGCGCAAGAAGACCGAAGCGATGCTCGATGTGGTCGGCCTGCCCAAGCGCGTCATCGACAGTTATCCAAGCCAACTGTCCGGCGGCCAACGGCAACGGGTGGCCATTGCCCGGGCGTTGATCATGCGTCCTGACGTGTTGATCTGCGACGAACCCACCTCGGCGCTGGACGTGTCGGTGCAGGCGCAGATTCTCAACCTGCTGCAAGACCTCAAGCGCGAATTCGGCCTGACCTATCTGCTGATCAGCCATAACCTGGCGGTCATCGAACACCTCGCCGACCGGGTCGCGGTGATGTACTTGGGGCGTATCGTCGAGGAACGCACCCGCGAAGCGTTATTCGCCAAACCCGGCCACCCCTACACCCGCGCCTTGCTGGATTCGGTGCTCACGCCCGATCCGCGCCTGGGCATTCCCGAAATCGGCCTGCGCGGTGCCTTCCCCAATCCGATGTCACCGCCCTCCGGTTGCGCCTTCCATCCGCGCTGCCCGAGCTGCTTCGCCCCCTGCAAAACGGCCTACCCGGCCAATGATCCGATTATCGGCGGCAACGTGCGTTGCCACCTCCACGACAGTCCCGCCCAAACACTGGAGCTTGTCCACTCATGAGTCGTTCACTGGCCATCAGCAACACCACCGAGCAATTCGATAGCGGCGCATTTTTCAATCTGCTCGAACGCAGCGTCGCCTTGCACACCGAAAGCCAGGCAACGGACAGCCGGCCCGAGTTGTATCGCTACCTCCATGAGTTCATCACCCCGCATGTCGAGGCGATGGGCTTCAGCGTCAAGATCTATGACAACCCGGTGGCAGAGCGCGGTCCCTTCATGATCGCCACGCGCATCGAGCATCCGGAACTGCCGACCGTACTCAGCTATGGCCACGGTGATGTGGTACGCGGCTATGAAGCGCAATGGCGTGAGGGGCTGTCGCCGTGGCAAGTCATTGCCGAAGGTGATCGCTGGTACGGCCGAGGCACGGCGGATAACAAAGGCCAGCACCTGATCAACCTGACCGCGCTGGAGCAAACCCTCAAGGCTCGCGACGGCAAGCTGGGGTTCAACGTCAAGCTGCTGCTGGAAATGGGCGAAGAAGAAGGCTCTCCGGGCTTGAATGCATTCTGTGCCGCCCACAGTAAAGAGCTCGCCGCGGATGTTTTCATCGCCTCGGACGGCCCGCGCCTGGCGGCCTCACGACCGACGATTTTTCTCGGTTCACGGGGGGTGTTCAACTTCGAGCTGGTGGTCAATCTGCGCGAAGGCGCTCATCACTCTGGCAACTGGGGCGGGTTGCTGGCCAACCCAGGCATCATCCTGGCCAATGCCATCGCGAGCATGGTCGATGAACACGGTTGGGTGAAAGTGGCGGGCCTGATGCCTGAATCACTGCCTGAGCCGGTTCGCCAGGCACTGGCCGATATTGACGTCGGTGGCGGACCGGGCGATCCGGACATCGACGCCAACTGGGGTAACCCGGAGCTATCCCTGAGCGAAAAAGTGTTCGGCTGGAACACCCTCGACGTCATCGCCTTCAAGACCGGCAACCCGGATGCTCCTGTGCATGCGATCCCCGGCAAGGCCAATGCCCATTGTCACATCCGTTTCGTGGTGAACAGCGACTACACGACCTTTATCCCGGCGGTGCGCGCCCACCTGGATGCCCATGGTTTCAGCAATGTCGAGGTCAAGCAAAGCCATGTCGAGGTGATGCATGCCACGCGGCTGGACCCGCAGAGCCCATGGGTCAATTGGGCGCTCAGCTCCTTGGCACAGACCACCGGCAAAAAACCCGCGCTGCTGCCAAACCTCGGTGGCTCGCTGCCCAACGATGTGTTCGCCGATGTGCTCGGCCTGCCAACCTTGTGGGTGCCGCACTCGTACCCGGCCTGCTCACAACATGCGCCGAACGAACATCTGCTGGCACCGGTGGTCAAGGAAAGCCTGCAAATCATGGCCGGGCTGTTCTGGGACCTGGGCAACGACGCAGCACGCCTGACCCAGGAACATCAGTTGCGGGAGCAGGCGCAATGAGTGCCACTGCACAACAGGCGCTGGACTGGCTGGCTGACCAGCGCCCAGCCATGGAAGCGCTGCTGCAGCGTATCGTCGACACCGACTCCAACAGCTATGACAAGGTGGGCGTCGACGCGGTGGGGGCGCTGCTCGCGGCGGAACTGGAAGCCGACGGCATCCTGCTCAAGCGCATGCCGGTGGAGGGTTTTGGCGACGTGATGCTCGCCGAAGTGCCAGGCGAACCTGGCAAGCCGGTGTTGCTGCTGGGCCATCGCGACACGGTGTTCCCCAAAGGCACCACCACGACGCGCGGCTACAGCCGCGACGCCAACCTCGCCTATGGCCCCGGTGTCGCCGACATGAAAGGCGGCCTGGTGCTCAACTGCTTCGCGCTCAAGGCACTCAAGCGCGCCGGTTCGTTGCCCTATCCGGTGCAGGTCCTGTACACCGGTGACGAAGAAATAGGCTCCGGCAGCGCCAGGACCCATATCGAACACGCCGCCCGTGCCGCCCGCGCCGTGCTCAATACCGAACCCGGTCGGGCCAGCGGCAACGTGGTCAGCGCCCGCAAAGGCGGCGCCACGCTGATCATCGAAGTCAGCGGGCGCGCGGCGCATGCCGGGGTCAATCATGCCGACGGCGCCAGCGCCATCGAGGCCCTGGCACGCAAGATCGTCAAGCTCCATGCCTTGACCGATTACTCGGCAGGCATCACCACTAATGTGGGCCTGATATCCGGAGGCACGTCCAGCAACACCGTCGCGCCTAGCGCCTGCGCGCGACTGGACGTACGCTTCATCGAACTCAAGCACTGGGATCAAATCCTTAGCGCAATCCTGGCCATCGTCGCCGAAGAAGAACTGATCGGCACCCACGCCATCCTCAAGGAAGCGACCACCTTTCTGCCGATGGAGGCCCGTCACAGCGAACGATTGCTGCACATCTACCAACAAAAAGCCCTGGCGCTGGGTTTCAGCGTCGAAGGCGAATTCACCGGCGGTTGCGCCGACTCCGGGTTCACCGCCAGCCTGGGCATTCCAACCCTGTGTGGCCTCGGTCCGGTGGGGGGCAAGGTCCACACCGATCGTGAATACCTGAAGCTGGACACGCTGGTGCCTCGCGCCCAGGCGTTGGTGGCGACCATCCTGTCTGTCGGTGAAAGCGGTTGATGGCCCGGTTTCAAGCCACCCAAGGGGCCACGGCGTCAACGTCAATGGCGTAGCGTTCAATGGCCTCGGCACAGACACTGGCGTCCAGACGCCCCTCATGCACCAGGGAGGTCAGCGCACTGAGGACGATCTGGTGGCGGTCCACTTCGAAGAACCTGCGCAGTTGGCTGCGGGTATCGCTGCGGCCAAACCCGTCGGTGCCGAGTACGGTGTAATGGCCATCGAGATAACTGGCAATCAACTGGGGCAAGGCGCGCACATAGTCGGTACAGGCAATGACGGACGCCGAGTCGTGGAGACATTCTTGAACATGACTGCGCTTGGCAGGTTGTCCGGGATGCAGTCGATTCCAGCGCTCCACTTCCCGTGCCTCCCTGGCCAATTCGGTGAAGCTGGTAACGCTCCAGACCTGACTGTCGATCCCCCAATCGCTCGCCAGCAATTCGGCGGCGACAATCACTTCGCCCAGGATGGCGCCGGAACCCAACAACTGAACACGTCCACGCGCCTCCTCGACTTCATGCCGGGCAAACAGGTACATGCCCTTGATAACGGCCTGTTCTACACCTTCAGGAAGGTTGGGCTGCGGGTAGTTCTCGTTCATCAAGGTGACGTAGTAAAACTCGTCGACCTGGCGCTCCAGCATCTGGCGCATGCCGTGATTCAGGATCACCGCGAACTCGCCGGCGAATGCCGGATCGTAAGCCCGACAATTGGGGACCATCGCCGCCATCAGATGACTGTTGCCGTCCTGGTGCTGCAGACCTTCGCCACCCAATGTCGTACGGCCAGCGGTGGCACCCAGCAGAAAACCACGAGCCCGTTGATCCGCCGCCGCCCAGATCAGGTCGCCGATGCGCTGGAAGCCGAACATCGAGTAGTAGATGTAGAACGGCAGCATCGGCAAGCCATGCACCGAATAGCTGGTCGCCGCTGCCACCCAGGAACTGATCGCCCCCGCCTCGCTGATGCCCTCTTCGAGAATCTGCCCGTCCAGGGCTTCTCGATAACTGAGGATCGAGCCGATGTCCTCCGGCTCATAACGCTGCCCCACGCTGGAATAGATGCCGATCTGCTTGAACAGGCTGGCCATGCCGAACGTACGCGCTTCATCCGCCACGATCGGTACGATTCGCGGCCCCAGTTGCTTGTCCCGGAGCAAGCCGCTGAGCATCCGCACGAAGGCCATGGTGGTGGACATTTCCTTGCCCTGGGCGGCGATGGCAAACCCGGCGTAGCTGTTTACGTCGGGCACGGCCAATGACGCGCAGGTCGAAGATCGCGCAGGTAGGTAACCGCCCAATGCCCGGCGGCGTGCATGCAGATAACGCATTTCCGCGCTGTCGTCGCTCGGCTTGAAGAAGCTCAGCGAGGTGGCCTGTTCATCGGTCAATGGCAGGTTGAAACGGTTGCGGAACGCGATCAACGCCTCGCTGTCGAGTTTCTTCTGCTGGTGCACGGTCATCTTGCCCTGCCCGGCGTCACCCATGCCGAAGCCCTTCTTGGTCTGGGCCAGGATGACCGTCGGTTTCTTGCCCTCGAGCATTGCACTTTGATAGGCGGCAAAGATCTTCACCAGATCATGACCACCGCGCTTGAGGCGGTCGATCTGCTCGTCGGTCAGGCCTTCGGCCAAATGCGCCAGGGCTTCGTCCTGGCCGAAGAAATGCTCACGGTTGAAGCGCCCATCCTTGGCCGCGAACGTCTGGAACTGGCCATCGACCGTGGCCGACAAGGCCCGGACCAACGCGCCGTCCTTATCCCGGGCAAACAATCTGTCCCAGTCGGAACCCCAGACCAGTTTGATCACGTTCCAGCCCGCACCGCCGAACAACGCCTCGAGCTCGTCGATGATGCGACCGTTGCCACGCACCGGGCCGTCCAGGCGTTGGAGGTTGCAGTTGACCACCCAGACCAGGTTATCCAGCCCTTCGCGCGCCGCCAGGGTCAGCGCCGACATGCTTTCCGGCTCATCCATTTCACCGTCGCCAAACACCCCCCAGACAGTTCTCCCCGAGGTTTTTTGCAGGCCGCGGTGCTCCAGATAGCGCATGAAACGCGCCTGGTAGATCGAGCTGATCGGACCGATCCCCATGGAGCCCGTCGGGAACTGCCAGAAGTCCGGCATCAACCAGGGATGCGGATAACTTGACAACCCCCGGGCGCCCTTGGCACGCGCGCCGATCTCTTGTCGATAGTGCTGCAGATCCTTTTCTTCCAGGCGTCCCTCGAGGAACGCCCGGGCATAGACGCCTGGCGCCGAGTGGGGTTGGTAGAACACCAGATCACCGCCGCCGGTTGGGGTGCGCGCCTTGAAGAAGTGATTGAAGCCCACTTCAAACAAATCCGCCGCACTGGCATAACTGGCGATGTGTCCGCCCAATTCGCCATAGGCGTGATTGGCCCGGGCAACCATCGCCAGGGCATTCCAGCGCATGATCGATGCCAGACGCTCCTCCATGGCCAGGTCCCCGGGAAACACCGGTTGCTGCTCAACGCTGATGGTATTGATGTAAGGGGTGCCATGGCTGGGTCGCCAGCCGATGTCCGAAGTGCTAGCAACGGCCAGCAGCATGTCGAGGATCTGTTTGGCCCGGCCCGTGCCGCCGTGGGCTGCGACGGAGAGCAAAGCCTCACGCCACTCGGCCATTTCTTCATCCTCGGCAGCCTGGGTCGGCCATTGGGCATGGGGATCGGACAGGTTCATAGGCAACTCCTGCAGGTGTCGGGTATCACTTCAAAGTGGCGCGAGTGGCTCACTCGGGCGAGGCGTTTTACCTGCTCTAGCGCCGCAATGACGGAGCGTTCGGCCGCCTCGTCCGGTGCGACCGGGTAGAGGCAGGGCTGACCAATGGAAAGGTCCTGCAAGAAGCGCTCATCAAGCTCACCGAGTACCACAAAACAGTAGTCACTCTTGGCCATTTGCACGCCAACCAGCTTGCCATTCACGGTATTCACCGTATCGACATGGATCAGCGCAACATTGTCAAAACAGCTGAACCCCTGATGGATCAAATCGATATGGTCGCTATCGAGTCCGCTCACGATGACCACGATACGCGTACAACTGGAAGGCTCGCGCATCCACTTCATTGCATGGATACGACCCTCGGCGGTTCGGCTCATAAGCGTTGCCTTTCTGGTTTCAACAGGCGAATTGACGAGGACTGGATTAAATGACGCCACGCGCCTGCAGCACACTTTTCGCCAGGCTCCGGGTCGCCGATAACACTTCTTCCACCTGTCGATCCATCGCCGCAGTGGATGAGGCTATCGTTCCCAGTTCGACGACGCGCAGCGGATGGCCGCAGACGGATCCCAGCCAGGTCAGGCCAGGCACCGTGCCGACTTCCAGTAAAAAGCTGCCGTGGGGGACGGAGCGCAACAGTTGGCGGGCATGACACGTGTCGCCCCCGGCAGACGGCTCCGGACTGGACCCGACCCGCAACCAGTCGACCAACAACGCCTCGGATTGCGCGACGGCCAGATAAGCCACCTGGTCCCAGTCATCTATCGTCACGTGCAGCTTGTCGATCATGTATTTGGGCAATGCGGCGCTGGTCACGATGACCACCCCGGCATCCGCCGAAGGTTCCTTGATCCAGACTGCGGATTGCGATATCCCATGCATGGCGGTACTCCCGGCGGTTGGGTTGCAGCGGCTCGCTCCGAGCGGCGATCCGACGATGAGGCCGTGACATTCAACATGCATGCCGACTGCCCCACCGCCTCGTGAGCAAGCGCTCGCCTACAGGTCATTGGCGTGAATCAGCCGTTGCGGAACAGGAAGCTGTAGGCATTCAGTGCCGGCGCCCCGCCCAAGTGCGCGTAAAGCACTTTCGAGCCTTCGGGGAACTCGCCACGGCGGACCATTTCAATCATCCCGTGCATGGATTTTCCTTCGTACACCGGATCGGTCAGCACACCTTCCAGGCTGCCGCACAGGCGAATCGCTTCCAGCGTACCGTCGTTAGGCAAACCGTATTCCGGATAGGCAAACCGCGTATCGAGCACCACGTCCTCTTCGGTGATTTCGCGGCCCAACTCCACCAGTTCCGCGGTATGCCGGGCGATACGCAGGATCTGTGCCTTGGTTTTCTCTGGCTTGGCCGAGGCATCGATGCCGATCACGTTCTTCGAACGGCCGTCCGCGGCGAAACCGACGACCATGCCGGCCTGGGTACTGCCGGTCACGGAACAGACCACGATGTAGTCAAACGTGAAGCCCAGTTGTTTTTCCTGCTCGCGCACTTCCTCGGCAAAGCCGACGAACCCGAGGCCGCCATAGGGATGCTCGGAACAACCCGCCGGGATCGGGAACGGTTTGCCTCCCTGCTCCACGACATCGCTCATGGCCTTCTCCCAACTCGGCCGGATACCAATATCAAAACCTGCTGCGTCAAGCCGCACGTCCGCCCCCATGATGCGCGACATCTCGATGTTGCCCACCCGGTCATACACCGCGTCGGAATAATTCACCCAGTTTTCCTGCACCAGCACGCACTTCATGCCCAAGTGGGCAGCGACTGCAGCGACCTGGCGGGTCTGGTTCGACTGGATGCCACCGATGGAGACCAACGTATCGCAGCCTTGCTCGATCGCTTCGGGAATCAGGTATTCGAGCTTGCGAGTCTTGTTCCCGCCAAAGGCCAGGCCACTGTTGCAGTCTTCACGCTTGGCATACAGCTCGACCTTGCCACCCAGGTGTTCACTGAGACGCTTCAAGGGCGTGATGGGAGAAGGACCGAAGGTCAACGGATAACGTTTAAAACGATTCAGGTTCATGACTCTGCTCCTCGATTATTGAATATCCAAGCGCCAGGCCGAGAAGCAAAGGGCTGCATTCCAGGCTCTTCCACGGGGGCTTCGATGAGTTCAATACTAAGAAGAAATCGAAAAATATGTATTGCAAATTATTAGAAATTAAAGAAACATAATTTTCAGAAAAAACCATCAAACATACTTTTACTGCGTAGAAATACATATGAGCGCAATAAATACTCGCAAGAAGCCGACCGAAATAGCCCCAACGCCGCAGCCGCTGGATCGAACCGACCGCGCCATTCTCAAGGCCCTGCAGCGGGACGCCTCCATCTCCAATGTGGCGCTGGCAGAGAAGGTCAAACTGAGCGCGCCAGCCTGCTTGCGACGCGTCGAACGGCTCAAGCAGGCCGGCCTGATCAAGCACATCGTCGCACTGCTGGACAATGAAGCGCTGGATGCGGGGATGGTGGTCTTGATCGGCGTGGTGCTGGACCGTTCCACACCGGAGTCCTTCGCCGCATTCGAGGCGGCCGCACAAAAAGTGTCCGGCTGCATGGAATGCCATGTGGTGACGGGGGAATTCGACTACTTCATGTTGATACGAACCAAGGACAGCAACAGCTTCAACCGGCTCCACGCGGAGCAACTGCTTTACCTGCCCGGGGTTCGCCAGATTCGCTCGTTCATGGGGTTGCGCCAGGTCTTGTCGACCACCCACATTCCCCTTTGAGGCGCCAGTCAGGCCAGGTAGGTGTTCATGGCTTACTCAGCGAAGCATCAAGAGGAATATCGAGGGTAAAGGTTGCGCCCTGTCCAACCCCGTCGCTGTGCACGGTCAAGCTGCCACCCATTTCCTGCGCGGCCAGCGCGCAGCTGTGCAGGCCAAAACCATGACCGTCTTTGCGCGTCGTGAAGCCATGGGTAAAAATACGCTTCAGGTGCTCAGGCGCAATCCCATTGCCGTTGTCGGCCACCGTGATACGCAATACTGACCCTTCAACGAGGGACACGCTGAACGTGACGCATGGGCTGCGATCGATCACGCCGTCCAACGCCTGCTTGGCGTTGCCGATCAGGTTCACCAGAATCAGCAGCACCCGGTGCCGATCCAACGCCAGCAGGGGCAAGTCGGCAATGTCCTTGACCATCGTCACCTCCTGGCGCGCCAGTAATCCAGCACTCATGCGCAAGGCATCGTCGATTAACTCTGCGACCGGCACTGTCTCGACAATACTGACGGCGACGGCATAGGACTGCTGGGCAGCGACAATGGTTTTGATGTGGTCAATGCCCTTGGTGAGTTGCCCAAGTTCTTCGATGATGCCCTGTTGCTCCTCCGTCACCACTTTCGCCAACCTGAGCAGGTAGTCGGGCAGCATCTTCCCTTTGTGGTCCCTAGTGAGAAAATCGCTCAGGTCATGGACGTGTTCGCTCAGCAGTTGAGCCACCTTGCCCAGCCCCTGGGCTTTGGAGGTGCGCATCTGGCTGCTGACCAGTTCTGCCGATACGTTCACGCTGTTGAGAACGTTGCCGACGTTGTGCAGCACAGTCGTAGCGATTTCGGCCATGCCCGCCTGACGGGATTTTGCGTGCAGTTCGGTTTGTACCTGGCTCATGCGCAGCGCCGCGCGTACGCGAGCCTTGAGTTCCAGCGGCGAAAAGGGTTTGGCGATGTAGTCATCGGCGCCACTCTCCAGCCCGGAGACGCAAGCCTCGCTACCGCCGCGAGCGGTCACCAGGATCACGGGCAAATGGGCGAAACCGGCGCTGGCCTTGATTCTGGCCGTCAAGCCAAAGCCGTCGAGCTTCGGCATCATCACATCCGAGACGACGACATCGATGGGCCGACGCTGCAGGAGTGCCCAGGCCTGCTCTCCATCGGTTGCGGTGGCGACGCTGTAGTCATCGCGCAACAGCTCGCGCAGATAGCTAAGCATTTCCGGGCTGTCGTCTACCACGAGCACGTTGGATCGCAAGGCGTGTTCCGAGTGCTGCTTGCCCGCGTCTTCCATCGGCGCCCGGCCATTGCGACTGTCATGGCGGCCGTCGTCGAAACGCAGGTGGCGCTGCTCGGTTGTGCTTGCTGTACCCGGTGACGATCGCTCGTGCATATGGCTGGTTTCGCCCGGTACAGCGTCTTGCTCGGCCCCCAGCGGAAGTCGAACAAAGAAGCACGAACCCCGCCCGGGCTCGCTATTGACGCCGACTTCGCCCCCCATCAGTTTGACCAGATCCTTGACCAGAGCGAGACCGATGCCGGTGCCGCTGTAATGGCGCGTGGCGGAATTGTCGATCTGGGAAAAACGCTGGAACAGCAACGGCAGTTTGTCAGGCGCAATGCCAATCCCCGAGTCTTGCACCGCGAGCTCGAATCGCTCGCCATCAATCGCGGTCACTGCCACGTGCACGGTGCCGCCAGCGGGCGTGAACTTGATGGCATTGCTCACCAGGTTGAGGAGAATCTTCTCGAAGTGCCGGGGGTCCAGGAACACCGTACCGAGCGCGGGATCGATGCTGCAGGTCAAGGTGCAGCCTTTGCCCTCAGCCACCATGGCGGCATCCTCGGCCAGCACACCCACCGTCTTGTTCAAGTCAACGGGCATCGGACACAACTCGAACTTGCCCGCTTCGGCCTTGGAGAAATCGAGGATGTCGTTCACCCGGATCATCAAGCGCAGCGCGTTGCGTTGGGCGCGTTCGACTTGCACATGCCAGTCCGCCGGCGGGGTGGTCGCCGCCCAGAGTTGCTCCAGGGGAGCGAGAATGAGGGTCAGGGGGGTGCGCAGTTCGTGGCTGACCGTGGCCACGAAATCGCTCTTCGCCTGGTTAGCCGCCTCGGCCTGGTTGCGCGCCTGAATGAGTTCGATGGCCTGCGCCTCCAGCACCTCGGTCTGATGGTGCAGCGCGTCGGTCCGTTCGGCGACCATTCTTTCCAAAGAGGCCTGGACTTGCTGTCGCTCGGCCTCGGCCTCGGCCTCCAACACCCGGATGCGCAGGGCATTCTCCTGGAACACCCGCACGGCGCGGGTCATGATTCCAATCTCGTCGCCGCGTCCGGCGCTGGCGATCTCGGCGTTCAGATCGCCAGCCGCAAGCCGGCGCATGACCGAAGCCAGGGCCACGATGGGCTGCGCGACAAATCGCGACGTGCTCCAGGCGATGGCGCCGGCCAGCAGGATGGCGACGGTCCCTGCAACTATGGTCGCAAGCATGCCGCGATCATTGTGGACCACGGCGTCGGAACGCGCTTGACCTGCGAAGCGCGCCACCAACAGGCCGGCGCTCCGAGCCTCGTTGCGAACCTGGTCGCGCGCGTCGCTCAAGGCGTTGCTCGCCTGATGGAACCTGGCGAATGCCGCCCGGTAGCCGGCAATCTGTTCGCTGACCGTCAGAGGCGTAGCCTTGGCCTGCAGCCCCACGGACGCCGGGAGAACCCGAGAGAGCCGGGAGAGCTCGTCCAGGATGTGGCCGACCGAACCGGCGACCTCGGCCGACGGAGACAGGCGAAACGACAAGGTCTGCGCCTCCAGGGTCGCAACACGCTCGGCGAAACGCTTGGACAACGCGGCGGCATTTTGCAGCAAACCGGTTGCTGCCTGAATGTCGTTTGCGTCACGGGAAACATGCCCGTCCACTTCACCCAACATGGCATCGAGGCGCTCGACCAAATCCCCGACGGCGGCGAGATGCCGCAAAGCCTCGTCTCCCCGGAGCTTGGGTGCCTCGCCAAGATGCTCGACCGCCTGGCTGACAGCCGCGACCGCCGTCGCCAACTGGTCCAAAGTCTCTCGCTCCTGCGGCGCCTCCATCGACTCGCGCAATTGCTCGACCACCGGCGGGAGTGCCGCGCAGGCGTTCCGCGCCGCAGTGACGGCCGCCCCATTACCGGTCACCAGCATCTTGGCCACATTGGCGATGATGATCCGTTCGCCGTTGCGCAGGATATCCAGAATGCGATGAGCACTTTCGATGTTGCTCACCCGCGCCTCGTGCTCAGCGGCGCGGGCATCAATCCCCTTCAGCCCATCGGCGATGCCCTGTTCGACGAGGATCGTCGCCTCTCGCATCCGCCCGTAGTGGGCTGTCATGTTCTCCGTTTCGCCGTCCATGGTCAGGGTCGCCGCGCGCAAGGCGGCGATTGCCGCAGCGAGCCTTTCCAGACTGCCCTTGAGCGATTGCGCCTCTGCCACCGGAATGGCGGTGAGGCCGGCGATAGCCGTCGCCACCATACCTTCGGCCTGGGACAGGCTTTCCTGATCGCGGGTGGCGATGAAGTTTTCCACCCGCCCGGTGGCCCCGTTGACCGAGGCCAGAATTTCCGCTGAATGGCTGGCGGAATCCACCGCACGCACCATGCCTCGCAGGCCATAGAGGTTCACCAGCGATACCACCAGCATCAGGAACACCAGCGCGGCGACCGCCAGGCCAATCCTGACGGCAATGGGCCTGTCCGTGGAGGATTTGAATGTCAACATGGCGCCTCGCCTCCCCGCTCCACGCCTGGCACTACTGCTTCGTCACCTCCGGCAAAGGCGTCGGCGGCGCCGTATTGCTGATGGCCGCGTCGATCATCGCCGCAACGGAAGCCTGGTCATAGGAAGGATTGGCGGCGCCGCCCACCGGCATGGTGGCGAGCCAGGCGTCCAGGTCTTTCCCATCGATACGCACCAGCGGCACTTCGACGAACTTCGGCACCTGCTTGCCCGCCAGAATCTGCTGGGCCACCCAGAAACCCACCTGGGAGACGCTCGGGGAAGCGGAGACAGAGACGGTCTCGTAGCCATTGGCATCGCGCTCCTGTTTCCACAGGGCAAGTTCGTCCTGACGATTTCCCATCACGATGATCGGCAAAGGGCGTCCTGCCGCCTTGAACGCCATGGCCGCGCCATAACCGTCGCCCCCTTGGGTCGCGACGGCATCGATGCTGGGCAGCGACGGCAGCGCCAGCGCCACCTCCTTGCGTGCCACGGAAGCGGTCCAGTTGCCGTAGACGGTCTTGGCGAACTTCAGGCCCGGGTAATCGCCAGCGGCCTTGCGGATGCCGTCGCTGATGTTTTTATCGGTGGCATCGCCGGCAATGCCGCGAATCTCCAGCAGCGTTCCGTTCCCCTTGAGGCGCCCGGCGATGTAGTCCATTTCCACGCGGCCCATGGCGGACCAGTTGTAGTCCACGGTATAGACGCAGGGTTCGGTGACCAGGCTGGCCATGACCACTACCACGATGCCAGCGTTGCAGGCATCGCGGATCACGCCGTTGAGGGCCGTGTCGGACGCGGCCAGGATGACGATGGCGTTGGCACCCTTGACGATCATGTCCTGGATATGAGCCGCTTGTTCCGAGGCCGAGTTATCGGCACTGACCACCGGAGCCTCGCGGATCAAGCCATCCTTTTGCGCCTGGACCGCAATCTCCTGCCAGTTGCGCACCATCACCTTGCGGAAATCACTGCCCGCATAGGAGTTGCTGAAGGCAATGCTATAGCCCGCGGTAGGGCCGCCGGCGATGCCGCCGTCGGCAGCGTGGACTGGATTGACAGCAACCAGCGCCAGCCCAGTCACGCAGCCGGCCAAGCGCCAGAAGATTTTGTGAGTGTTCGAAATACGCCGATGGACACGCGTTACCAGACTGCGCATTCGACCATTCAGATAATAGAACCGGGCATGAAGAATCAGACACATACAGACTCCTTTCCTTAGTGGGCGACCAGTGAAACCAGTACATTGCCTGCAGTGGCAATGAGCATAGTCTCAACGTGCCCGCTTCGCGCGCGGCCATGGAAGGATTTCAGTCAACTGAGTGCCTCACAACGCAGTCCACGTTTAGCAGGATTGAATGGCCTATGGCGGGAGGGTGATGCCAACCTGCCTGTACATTTTTTGAGCGCCCGTTAAAACGCCCTGCCTACCGGGCATCAGCTCGGTTATCCACAGACATACTCACGGATTTCTTGGATAAGTGGATGGGATCGTGAAGCACGCCTGCCGTAGCGAACCTATGGATTCGATGCCCTGTATTTCACGAGCTGCAAACCGACCTTTAATGCCCCGACATGTTCAACGGATCAAAATTCGGTGTACGACAACATCCAGCCCTTCCGCCTGGTCGGGTGCACGAAAGTAGCTCGTGATCAGGTCGAATTCAGCATCAGTGGCTGCGAAGTCATGCTCGCCACGCGCATTCCTGTGGTGCAGCCTGCGACGGCAGGTGTCATCGTCCATCTCGACGTAGTGAACACGGTGAGGGACTTTCGCAGCGTCAGCCAGGCTGCGTAGCCAATGACGATCTGCCGGAGTGTTGGCAGGAAAATCGAGAACCACGGGAGCCCCCGTCGAGAGCATGTCGATGACCAGCGGCCCCAGGACATCCCGGATCCGCTGCACACAGTAACCCGGAGCTAATTTTTCAACCGAACTGGCCGATACTAGCCGGCGGCCGGTCAAAAAAAAGCCAGGCAGTTTGTCTAGACCGCCCCCCAATAGCTGATGCAAGAAGGCCAATTTGTGCACCTACATCGTTGGAGCTACATCCTACTAACTTGTCTGCTGCCACAGTTGAGCCTGGCCAGCACACTGCATATAGATCCTCGTGCCGAGCGTCTTTACCAAGAAGCTGTTCCATACCTACTACAAGCGAATGCCAAGCTCGAAGCAGTGACAGCTGACACCCCAACAACAAGCGAAGAGGAGAGACAGCGCTCCCTAACCCTAGCCGAAGAAGGAGGTGCGCTACTCAAACCTGCCTTTACCTTGCTTGAACAAGCAGCGGCCCTTGATCATCCCGTAGCCCAATATCGTCTCGGATTGATTTACGCGATGCTGTCTCCGAGCGAAGTGATCAAAGAGAAAGCTTGCCCCTTGTTCGAACGAAGCCTCGCCCAGGGCTTTGCCCCTCCAGCACTTGAAATTGTCTCCTGGTGCTTGGCGTTTACCGATACGCCCGAGTACCAGAAAACCTTGCAGGCCATAGAAACCAGCATGCCACTCTACGAAAAGTATTTTCCACAACCAGTTGTCCGGCTTGAATGCAAGCCTGAGGAACCTGTGGGTTTCGCCATGCAATGGGGCAATGGTCGTGATTATCAAGCTGAAATCTACCGCCTACAGGGCGACAGCAATCGTGCGCGTCGCTTGGAGTATTACCAGAAGGCTATCGATATCAATGACTGTTACAAGGCCAAACGACGCATGGAATATCTTAAATAGTCCCCCGCCTACTGCTGGTTCCAATGCATGGCGGTTGCTCAGAGACAAGGACGAGTACAGGATGGAACCGCGAGCACCCGCTCCATCAGCGTGCCCGGCTCCGCGTTCGTCCACGTCGCAGACGCCGTCGATGCCTGCGCACTGCCAGCCGCAAGGCCCGGATTCCGTCCGGGACTTGCGGTTACTGCCCTCTTGAGGAGAGATTTCTGCTTTTGTGACATTCGACGAGACTCTGACGCCTACTGGCGGCATAACCTGTTCGGCCCTTGGTGGCGTGGTTGACCGCCCCTTACTATTGCACGTTCATTCCGTCGCCTCTGGCATGGAAGTCCTTTCGTGCTTCGGCGGCAATTTGCATGCCGTTTGACATGCATGAGCGCGTCAATCACAAGAGCGGTCGTCGGAAGCTCCAGGGCTGGGTAGCAGCCTCAAAAGCGTATGCAGCGCTGAACACCGCCAAGTCATCGTAGGCCGGCCCGATAATTTGAAGGCCCGTTGGGATTGAGGTGGTCTGATCTACCCCAGACGGGACGCTGAAGACTGGATACTGGCTGAGAAGATTGAAGGGGGTCGTCAGCAACCATCCTACATAGGGCCTATCGATCGCTTTGCCATTTATTAGCAGAGGGTCCGCGTCGTGGCGATCTGCTGGGATCTGGGTCGTTGCCGTAGTTGGTGCGATAAGAAGGTCATAACCCGACATCGCAGCCACAAGCGCCTGATGCATCTCATGCTTCGTTTGATTGGTACGATAAAAGCGCCTGAGGTCGAGATGGCTTCCCTGTTCCATGAGTTCCACAACGAAAGGATCGAGGTCATTCCGAAATTCGGGCAGCAGGTCGCCGCACTGAGCCCATAGTAGGGCCTGCCATTTGATAAGCCAGGCGTCCTCTACGGATGCCCGTTCCCAAGGCAGTTGAATCTCCTCCACGATACAGCCAAGACCGCGAAAAATTTCCGCCGCCGCTAAGGTGTTTTCACGAACCTCTTTGGAGACCTCATAAAACCCGAGATTCATCGACAACGCGATCCGCCTTCCGCGAAGGCTTTCGCCAAACGTGGGTAGAACAACTTGATCCGGCAACGAGTAGAGATCTTTTGGGTGCTGACCCGACATAACGTTCTGCATCAGAGCGCAATCTGCGACCGATCTAGCCAAAGGACCGTAGTGCATCAGGGTCTCCCCGGGCGAGAGAGTGTCCACAGGATTTCGTCCGAAGGGTGGCTTGTATCCAAACAGCCCTCCAAGAGCCGCTGGAACTCGAATTGAACCGCCACCATCAGTACCGTCGGCCAAGGTTGTCATTCCCGCAGCGAGAGCCGATCCAGCGCCGCCGCTGGAGCCTCCGCTACTATATTCAGGGTTCCAGGCGTTACGTGTCACACCCCACAACGGACTCTTGGTGATAGCGGAATGACCAAACTCAGACATCGTGGTGCGACAATGGACGATGGCCCCGGCATTTATTAGGCGCTCGACGGTCGGAGCCGATTCATCCGGGATGAAATCCGCGAAGGCCTTCGAGCCAACGGTCATGATCTCGCCCTTGATCGGATTGCCATCCTTTATTGCGCAGGTGACGCCTTCGAGCGGCCGAGTCGCTACGCCACGCATGTAGAGGCCCTCCGCAACTTGAGCCTCTTTGAGCGCGCGATCAAAATGAGTGTAGGTTATGGCGTTAAGTTTCGAATTCACGGCTTCGATGCGCGCAATTTGAGCACGCAAGACGTCGACTGGGGATAGCGTTTTCGCTTTAAATTGCGCCACGGCCTCCGTGGCAGTGAGATAGCAAAGATCAAGTTCCGACTTAGACATCATATACCCTTCTGGAGAATTTGAGAAAGTTCTACTCGAGCCGACGGCTTTAGACCCGCAAACTAGTCAACAAGAAACGCCGACGCCTTAAAAGCTTTTACTCGCGCCGACAACAAACCTAGCAGAGCAAACATCCTTGTAAAATATATACGACTGACATTGCGCTTCAGATAGGTCGGTATCGATATAGCTCAAAGACCACTTCACCCCCACGAAATCGTGCGAGAGTTTCGCTTCCCATTCACGATAAGAATCTGAACCTTTCCCGTCGTTGGAAACAAGAACCGGGTCTTTAAAATCTGCCCGCCCGTAACGTACATCTAACGCAGTATCATAAGGTAGCACAAACTTATAACCCACGAACTCATACAACGCTGATTGATCACCAAAGTTATCGCTAGAATAGCTGGCACCCAACACAAAATCATATGCTGTAAGCACTGCATATGTTTCACTAAGATTCAACAACGAACTTTTATCATATGTATATTTAATATACCCCAAATCAAGACTAACCTTATCTGAAGGCTGCCATAGGTAACCCGCTATATAATCTACTTCTTGACGTGCATCTAACCCACCCCCAAAGTCAACATTGGAAGTCCACAGCCCAGCGTATAGCCCGCTAGAATGTGCAATGGTTGCGGAAGCCTGGATAGCGGGGTTACGCTGAGTTTGCGATATTCCTCGTGAGCTATACTCCGAGAACGCTCCGACATTGAGCAACAACGACCAATTTTCATTAAGTTCCACAGCATGAGCGGAAACAAAAGGAACAGTAACACCTACTACCAGCACAAGTCTCGCAAATCGCATATTAGCCTCTCTTTGATTTTATTTACATTGGGGCAGTTTCTAAACAGCGAAGGGCGTTCCCGCAGACGATACACGAGATTTTTATTGTAAAATTCTTATCGCTGAGCTTTTATAACGCTCTTTATCTCTTGAAAGGACGCAAGCCCATAAGGGCCTAACTCCCTACCCTGACTACTTTCCTTATAGCCTCCCCATGACAATCTGGGGCTAACTATTTGTGGCGCATTAACAGTAATAAAGCCGGCTTCTAGGTTATTTACAACCCTTTCAGCGCGTTCGCCGGATTCGGTTACTATCGTAGCAGCTAGGCCGTACACTGAAGAGTTAGCTAAAGCGATAGCTTCTTCTTCTGAATGGAAGACCATAAAACATAGAACAGGGCCAAATACTTCCTGATTCCATATCTCACATTCATGCGAGAAAATTTCTATGAGGGTGGGTTCAAAGAAAAACCCACGCGCACCAACTCCCGGCGGCCTTTTGCCTCCCGCCATAATGTTTGCGTTTGAATCAGTTCTTGCTTGATTGACCATGGCCAAAACACGATCGTAATGTAGTTTCGAAATCAACGGTCCCATCGTTGTTTCGCCAGAGCGCGGACTACCCACTACGACCTCAGCGATCTTGCCTAGCAACAGTTCGACAAACTTATCTCGTATACTCTCCGAAATGAGCAAGCGAGATGTGGCGGAGCAGACCTGGCCAGCATTATAAAAAATCCCCGCAACCACTAGATCCAAGGCAACATCGATATCAGCGTCTTCAAACACTATTATTGGAGATTTCCCACCTAATTCAAGACTGACGTTCTTCACAGATCTGGCCGTCTGCGTCAATATTGATTTTCCAACCGAGCCGCTGCCGGTAAAAGAAACCTTACGAACACGGGGGTCTGATATTAGCTTCGTACCAACTACTTCCCCCAATCCTGGTACAAAGTTCACCACCCCAGGAGGAAATCCAACTTCAGCCATAATATCTGCCAACGCCAATTCAGCTAATGGCGTGTATTCAGACGGTTTGACCACCGCCGTACAACCCGCAGCAAGCGCAGCAGCAAGTTTCCATGAAGTGGTGACCATTGGAAAATTCCAAGGCACGATCAAAGCAGCGACACCTACAGGCTCTGCAAGCACTTCAGCGTAAAAGCCTTCCACCTTCAAATCGACGCCACATCGATCTGGATGTGAATGAAGTAGCTCCGCGTAAAATTCAAAAGTTTCCGCAACGGCGACGACATCAATTTCAGCTTCATAATACGGTTTTCCGCTACTTTCCATCTGCAACGCTATCAACGCATCGCGATAGTCTCTCACTTTGTACGCTACTGACAAAAGGAGAGCAGATCTTTGCTCGGCGGAAGTGCGCCTCCAAGAAGGAAAAGCCTTTGAAGCAGCTTCAACAGCACTATCGGCGTCTTGCTCACTAGCAAGGGCTATGGTAGCAACAACGTCCTCTGTGGCCGGGTTGATTACATCCCAACGCTGTCCGCCGCCAAACTTCCACTTACCATCAATATAAAGTTGGTTTCGCATTGGCTTACTTACCCCATGAGGACGCCGACGAATCCCGTCGGCGTCCCTGCTTAATTCCAGTGCTTTTGAATCAAACGTGCGGCGCGACGACCACTCGCACACGCGCCTCCGGTATGCGAATGAGCCAGATAATCGCCTGCGAAATATATAGACCGTGGGGCAGCTTCGTACGTCTCGATAAAAGCAGCAACTTTTTTAGCGTATCCTGGATACCAAAGAGGCAACATCTGAGGAATCCATTGTTCAATAACTTCAACGGTCTCCTCATCAACAGCTGGATACATATCCTTGGCAAACTGATGGACATACTGCTTAAGGTGACCTGTCCCACCCTCTGCAACAGCTCGATCTCGCTGTTGAGGTGTCAGTTCAAGATACAGGTGAGGTGGCTGGCGGTGGCCTTCGGGAACATGCTCATCCTCAGGAATTTGCGCATAGAAAACGACGGGGGACGGATGCTTGCGCGTGTACCATTGCAGCTTTTGCTCCAAAGGCTTATTCAGCACATAATAAACAATGCCGCACTCGTTGTATCTCACACTCTCGAAGAATGCTTTTTCCTCGTTATTTAGAGTCGATACTAATGCACTGGCTCGATCCGCAGGTGCCGCAAATACCACGATATCAGCTTGAAGAATATGTGTCCCATCGTTGTTCTCGATCTGGACGTCACACCCAGCACCTTGCTTCTCAACGATGCTGAGGACTTTTGTCTGGTACTTAACGTCAACGTGCTTCGCCAACTCGCGCGTTAACGAGCCGATACCATATTTAAATGTATGGGTCTTCGCCGTAGGCAAATGCCCCATCATGGTCAGCAGGTAAGCCTTGGAAAACTCTTCCGGCTCCCAATTCCATGGCGCGCGAAACAAGGGTTCAATATAATTTTCGAGAAAATCAACAACGCCCTTATCAGTCAAATATTCCGCAACGGACTCAGTATCGAACTCCGCAGCCGTATGCATAAAACAAGGGTCAGTTTTCAAACCACTGCGAATGATATCTGGCAGTAATTTAGCCAGCTTAAGCTTTGTTGCAGTACCAAAGGCAGGGTGCGTCAACATGTTACTCACACTGAAATGGTACTGGATATCGTAGACTTTTTGCCCATTATCAACACGCGTAGCATCACGCGTCCATGACACCAATTGATCTTTCATTCCGAGTTCATTGACGAGCCCCATCATATCTTTAAAGTTGTCCCAGATAATGGTGGCTCCCGAATGAACATTAAGGCCTTTCATGTCAACATCGGCCATACGACCACCGGCTGTCGCCGTCGACTCAAGCACAGTAACTTTGTGACCAGCCTTGGTCAGGTCATAAGCAGCGCTAAGGCCGGAGATACCCGAGCCCACCACAATAATATTTTTAGTCATTACAAAGTCTCTCTACACGCCTATATAAACTAGCGAATCGGGTATCAGAAAGGGAAACCCAGCACCTTTACAAAATTGAGCCATAAACGGCGCCACCCACCCTTCTCATCTACTTTACTTAGAGCGGCGAATGTGATTTTTGCGCCAATCCAACGGAAAGGCTCCGGAGGTATATATCCGGAAGGCTCTATGGCGATAGCCAGCTTATAAATCGGGTCGGGATTATTGGTGAGTATCCCCAACCCCATTGATGCGCCAAATCGACTTCCTGCGACACCAAACCCGGTGTACCCACCCGCATATACAACTTTCCCAGAAAAATATTTTCTGAAGAAAACCGAAAAACGCATCGAATAATCAATAGGCCCACCCCATGCGTGACTGAATCTAACGTCCTTTAAGCTTGGAAATGTTGTATAAAACGCCTCAGCCAGGCTGTAGTAAGTATCAGCTCTGGCATCACATTTAGGAGCCGTATCACCGTTAAAATGATAGCTAACACTACCACCAAAAATAACTCGATTATCTGCTGTTAGTCGCATGTAGTTGAGCTGCGTCCGAGTATCATAAATACCCTGACGATTGCCCCAACCTATACGCGCTAGCTGTTCCTGTGAAAGAGGCTCGGTAGCCAGTACATGGTCGCGAACAGCAATAATTCTGCGCTTAATATCACGCTGCCCAGCGTGCCACGCATTCGTAGCCAGGAAAACCTTAGGAGCTGATATCTTCCCTCCTTCAGTACGAACCAGCATTCCATCTGCTAGTTCAGATAACTCGGTCATCTTGGAGTTTTCATGCACCTGTACGCCTAATTTGATCGCCGCAGCCTTGAGCCCCCAAGCCAGCTTGGCAGGATTAATGATACCACTGCGTTTTTGCGACCACATACCGGCTACAAACATAGGCGATTTGAGCTGTTTCCTTGTCTGCTCTGCGTCAAGAAACTGCACCTCATGCCCGTGTTTTAGATGCAGTTCATATTCTTCTTTTAAGTCAGCTACATGCTCCGGCTTTACGGCAATGGTCATCTCACCATTCCACTCGACATCGGCGTCAATCCCATAATCCGCCAACGCTTTCTTGAATCCGTCAAGATTCTCCATACCCAGTCTTTCAAGGATATCGATGTCGTCGGGAAAGACTCGATCTTCGTTCGCCAAACCGTGCATAACTGACGTGGAAATGATTCCACCTGGGCGCCCAGATGCTCCATGTGCTACTCGCCCAGCCTCCAAAACTATAATCGACCAAGTGGGATTCGCTTCCTTTGCGAGAATGGCCGTCCACAAGCCAGTAAACCCGCCCCCAATGACCACCAGATCCACTTCTTGAAAGCCACTGAATGCTGGCGAAGCGCTCGGAGCGTCCGGGCTATCGAGCCAAAAAGGCATGAACTTTGTGGACGACAAAGATTGCTCAACGATCGACTTCATAATTTCTCCAGTCCACCTACAAATCAGGCGTTCCCGACACTGCGTGTATGCCGCGATGCTTTATAGAAAAGGAAACCCAGACAAGGGATTACACACAACGATTGCAAAGCAAGACCGAAGGAACTTAACGACGAGAAACCTGTAGTTAAATTGAGCGTGAATGCGGCGACTAATGGGCCAACGACCATTCCAAGCGAGTCGGCCCCACCGACTGCAGCCGTGGTGCGACCACTACTATCTAAGTGCGCTGAAAACATCCGAATATATGCTATAAGGAAAACATAGAGGAACGACATAATTACAACCACGGAACAAAAGGCAATGACTGATGGTGGTGCGCCATAAAAGTATGATGCAATACCGGAAAGCAAACAGGCTACGGCAATTGGCACAACCGTTTTATTTCGCGCAAATATAAAATTTGCAACAAACGGAACGAGAAGGGTAGGAATGGATGAAAATGATCCCAGTTTTCCTATAGCGGCCAAATCCATCCCCACCGAATGACCAACCTGCTCAAAATAAAGCCAAAGCGTATTCGATCCAGAGCTTGCTAAAAACGCCACAAGAAAAAGTGAAAAGCTCTTTATATTAAACAGGGCATAAACGCCACCTGCTGCATTGGGCAATTGCTTAAGTTTTGCTATGGGCATCCATATGAACAGTGGAAAACAGATTAAAGTGACCACGAGCATGAACCAAAAAATAGAGCTGGATCCGAGATGGGACTGTAAAGCAGGCACCGTAATAAAAGAGATGAGTGATGCCGCTGCAACAATGCCCGATGAATAAGCAAGTAACCTTGTGCCGCCGATAATCTGGGCCAGGGTAGCAAAGCCCATCCCCATGCATAATCCTTCACCGAACCCCGCTATCGCTCTGGCAATAATCATTGGCTCAAGCGACGTGCTTCCGATTGAGAGAAAATGTCCAATTGCTGCAAGCGATAAACCTATCAACGCAGTTAATCTCGGAGGGAGCACCTTCAGCGCAATTGAAACCAGAAGCGATGCTAACGCGATCATGGAGATTTCAGCACTGGTGGCATAGGTCGCGTTGGATGAGTCGACCTGTACTTGATCAATGACCGCACCAAATATGAAGGGCATCACCATAATAGGTAAACTAGCCAGACAAGGTATGACTAACGCAGCGACTTTTTGAATCGGGCGGGCCCTAAAGATCCCATCAGTATTATCTTGCATAACAACCTCGCCATATGAGTAATATTTATTTTTGACGGCAGAGAAAACAAAATGAAGCGATTCGATTTTTTCTAATTCTTTATCGTTGCTTAGCCATGTGTATCGCTCAGCTTAAGATCGTTACCAGACATTACACATAGCATCTATCTGAACAGAGCTGGTTACGCAGCGTCGCAATGGCCCTGCAAGACATTAGTTACATCCCTACCGATATCACCTACGGCACCCCCACCCTCTTGGACGAAGAGTGTAGCAAGCCCCAGAGTTCCTATAAATTGCCCCATTACCTTGCAGCCAATACTATCCAACTTAAACTTCGAGATTGGATCATCTATAAAAGTGTCGAGGTATATTCATAGGAGGGATGGCGAAAGCAGATCGAAATTGTTGCCTTCTGCCGTCCAGCGCCCCGCGTTCCTTCAAGGAAATCAATGTATTCGCAACCATGGATACGCAGTATGGGTGATAGACCAGAATCACGTGATTCTTCCACAGGGCCTACGTTGCGGCTTTTGACCATCTCTAGAATCCGGGTAGCGCGAGCAGGACATTCAAAACTTGAATGGAACACGCCATCGATCAGCTCTGACCGTCCGAAATGCCCGCTATGCTGTGCGCTGTAGATAGTCTTCATTCCGGTTATGCCCTGTTCTGCAAATCGATACTCAAACCTCTTGGTAATGATTCTGCGGTAGGTGCCGGAGCACGCTATATAGCGAACGAGGTCAAAACCGGGCCGAAAGTGTCCAATCGGCTGGCCGCCTAGGAACGAAACACCTTTGGAGATAGTCCGCACCACCTACGGAAAGCCCTCCGCAAAGCAGCACCATCACTAAAACCGACCTGCTCCGCAATCTGGTCGATGGTTCCGCTCTCAGAGCTCAATAAGGCCTTGGCTTTCGCAAATCGCAGCTCATCGAGCTGCTGCCGGTAGCTCGTATGCTGTCCGTCCAGTTGCCGACGAAGAGTGCGGGACGAGCAGTGCATCTGTTGAGCGAGCGCGTCGAAAGCTGGCGGCTCCTTTAAGTTGAGAGCGAGGAATGTTCGCAGTTTCTCCAACCATTCCCTGTTGGAAACAAGGTCTCGATTCTCATGCTGACAGAGCTCTAGAATTTTTCGGTGGCAGAGACTGTTGGCCAGAGGCAAGCAAATGTCCAAAGCCGCTGTGTCGAAGACGATCATCGAGCATGAATATTCAAACTGAACCTCGCAGCCAAAGGCATCTCGGTAAGCCTCTGACGCGCCCTCAAAGCTTTCATACCTGAAGCACGCCTGAACCAACTCAAACGAGCTTCCCACCATATCGCTCATGATGGTTTTGAACGAGCCAAGGCAGAGTTCAGTCAAGATCGGCTCAAGCTCTTTTGGCGCCCTGCAGTGATCCGCGCGCAATTGAACCTTCTCACCGTCAACGACCAGGCTCAGCGAGAAGTAGGTACCTAGCAACGCTGGCAGTGTTATGGGAATTTGAAGACCGCTACGCAGGTCTGCTGCCGTCATCATGGCGTACCCCAGGAGGCCATATGAAGAAATCCGTGCAGCCAATCCGATGTCCAAGCCAAGAAATGGACATCCTGAAAGCCTCAATGCATTCGAGAGCAAAAGTTGCTCCTGATCGAGGTCGACCATTTTTGCTGACTTTTCAAAGTCGAGCGGTTTGAGGCCGGTTCCAAATAGCACATCGTCTAATGGGATACCTGCTCGCTCCAGATAGCTTGTAATGCACGCGCAAAGATGAACAGGTGTCAACGTAGCGTGTTTTTTTGACTGAATGGTCATGATTCACCTCGGACGCCATCTACCAGCAAGAGTATATGGGTCGCCATACTCGCTGGCAGCCTCCTGCGGGTCAAACCTCAACCATGATAATTAGAGGGCTGCCAGGAATAGCTGTTTCGCTCCAAACGCCTTATCTAAAACATCCCACATTGGCCGTTTCGGCTCGATTTTGACCCTAACCGCTCTATAGCCTCCTCCACGTTTGATACAAGATCAATCAACCGACCTGCCAACAAAGAGCAACGCTACGTCGATTGTTCTAATGGGCAAGCGTATTGCTCACCACGCCATCCACCGAGGCGTAGAGATTCCCTCTGTCCAGCGTTCCATGCCCCGGCGGATGGATTTGTCGCAAAGAGTTAAGAAGAATTTACCCCTACAAAAACAATGGCCAAAAAAGCCTAAGGAAAATTCTCATGAAGCTGCAAACTTTTAAACTGTCCATCAATGGGCGCGCTGAAGAATCCCTTGAGACGGCTTTCGCTATCAACCCGGCGACTGAGGAGCCTATTTGTGAATACCCCCTGGCTTCGCGCACGCAGCTTGAGGAGGCTGTCCAAGCAGCAAAGATCGCATTCACAGACTGGCGAGTAACCCCCATCGAACAGCGAAAAAAGCTGGTAGCCGCATTCGGGGATATTATTGAGGAACAACGTGAAGCGTTCATCACACTCCTAACCACCGAACAGGGTAAGGGACGGTCTGGGGCTGAATGGGAAATTGACGGTTGCATTCATTGGTGCCGTGAAATAGCCAAACAGTCACTCGAAGACGAGTTCCCTCAGGGGGTAACTGGCGAATTAATCGTAAGCCGTCATACTCCAATCGGTGTAATCGGTGCAATCACTCCATGGAACTTCCCGCTTCTGCTTGCAATCTGGAAGGTCGCTCCCGCACTGCTAGCCGGTAATACAATGGTGCTGAAGCCATCTCCTTTCACCCCGCTTTGTACCCTCTGGTTTGGTGAACTCGCAAACAAGATCTTGCCCCCCGGAGTGCTGAATGTGCTGTCGGGAGGAAACGAGCTCGGGCAACTAATTACCGAGCATCCGGACATTGGAAAAATTTCATTCACTGGCTCTACCGCGACGGGTAAACGAGTGATGCAGAGCGCTTCCACCAATCTCAAACGCCTCACGCTGGAGCTCGGGGGTAATGATCCCGCAATCGTATTTCCCGATGTAGATCCGAAGGCTATCGCACAAGATTTGTTTTGGGCGGCATTTGCTAATAGCGGACAATTTTGCGTGGCCACAAAACGCCTCTACGTTCATGAGGATATTTACGATGAAGTAGCTCGGGAACTCGTCGCGTATGCAGGTACCGTTAAAATGGGCAATGGCGCTGATCCGGAAGTCGCGCTCGGCCCTTTGCAAAACAGGATGCAGTTCAACAAAGTCAAAGATCTGCTCCTGGACTGCAAAACCAGAGGTTTCTCCTTCCTCATGGGAGGTGAGCTTGAGGAAAGAAAGGGATACTTCATTCCAGTCACGATCATCGACAATCCCCCGGCTGACGCTCGCTGCGTCGTAGAGGAGGCATTTGGCCCAGTGCTTCCAATGATCAAATATCGTGATTTGGAGGATGTAATAAAACAGGCCAATAGCTCGGAGTATGGATTGGCAGCAACCATTTGGTCCAAAGACTTGGACGCAGCACAAAGAGTCGCAAAGCAGATCGAATCTGGCACGGTATGGATTAATCACGCTCACCAATTTTCTCCATACGTTGCTTTTGGAGGACATAAGAACTCGGGCATGGGAATTGAGAACTCTCTTCATGGCCTCGCAGAATACACAAACATGCAAACAGTTTTATTAAAAGCCGCGCAATGATCCGATAGGAGATCGACTATGGAACATTCAATCGGAAATTGGGTTGGGCAATCAGCTGCACGCTTCGGCAATAAACCTGCGATTATTTTCGAAGGCAAATGTTGGTCTTTCCTAGATATCGACGTGCAGTCATCCCGCCTGGCTGCAAGTTTAGAGTCGATGGGTGTGAAGCGAGAGGAAGTAGTTTCGATTTACTCATCCAACTCACCAGAGTGGGTCATCACTTACTACGCCATCTTAAAAATAGGTGCGATCGTCAACCCACTCAATATGATGCTTACCGCCTGTGAAGCGGCGTTTGCGATAAAAAACTGTGGCGCAGTGGCAGTATTTTCTACTTCAGACAAACTGTTGGCTTTACAGGAGCATATCGGGCCAACGGAAGTTACAGCACTAATCTCTTTCGACGGCGTAACTGTCGCGGGGATGCAACAGTTCAATCTGTTGGTCGATGCCAACATTGCAGTACCTGAATATCCAGTTACGGGCATTCAAAAAGATGATATTTCGACCATTGGTTACACGTCTGGCACAACAGGACAACCCAAAGGCGCAGTGCTTTCACATAGATGCATTCTCACAAACGTTTCCATGACTGCAACAATGCATTTACGTACAGCGTCTGACACTGCGGTCAGCGCGCTGCCACTGTCTCATGTCTATGGGAACGTAGTCATGAACTCAGCGATTGCATACGGAATGACACTGGTATTGCATAAAACATTTGATGCAGAAGCTGTTTTATCCAGCATTCAAACCTATGGTGCGACCCTCTTAGAAGGCGTGCCTACCATGTACATCTATCTTCTCAATTACCCTAATCTCGGCGCCTACGACGTGTCTTCGTTAACGCGATGTACAGTAGGAGGACAAACGATGCCCTATACGGCAATGGAAGAAGTCGAGCGCGCATTAGGTTGCCGTCTTCTGGAATTGTGGGGAATGACCGAGCTCGGCGGATTAGGCACAACCCACTCTTTCTATGGTGAGCGCCGACTGGGATCCATTGGCGTAGCCCTTCCTCATCTGGAAGCGCGAATTTCCCAGCTTGAGCTTGACGGGGATACCCTGCCGCTCGGTGAAATAGGCGAGCTTCAGATTCGCGGCCCAGTAGTAATGAAGCATTACTTGGGGCGCCCTGATGCAACAGCCGAAACAAAAACAGATGAAGGCTGGCTTCGTACCGGCGACCTGGCAAGAATGGACTCTGAGGGTTTTATTTACATCGTTGACCGCCTCAAGGACATGTTCATTACTGCGGGCTTCAACATCTATCCGGCTGAGCTTGAGCGCGTGATTGCGGAGCACCCTTCGGTGGCGATGGTTGCGGTAGGAAGCGTATTGGACGAGGTCAAAGGCGAGCTAGCCAAGGCCTACATTGTGCCCAAAATCGGATACGAGATTGACACTCAACAAATAGAGCGCCACTGCCGTGATCGACTGGCGGCGTACAAGGTGCCCCGCCTGTTCCAAATCGTCGAAGATTTGCCCAAAACGAGCAGCGGCAAAGTGATGCGGCGGATGCTTCGTCAAGTATTTGAGTCAAAACTGTAAACTGATTGAGGCATAGTTTATGCCGGCACATCGGTCGCGATTGGGACGGCAGTTACCTGCCGCCCCCCGCACAGATCCGTACGTGCGGAACTACCGCATACGGCTCCTGCCTTGGGTACGTGACGCGAAGCGATCTTCAGGGTAAGGATGTGCATTTCTGGGTCTAGGTATGTGGAGGTCAGCAAGGCGTCCATAGCGTGACCATTGAAGCCGATTACGCTAGCTGCGACGTTTGAGGGCTTGCCGTCACAGGTGACATACCGCCAAACGAAAACCGCCAGGACGTATCAGGTTTCCCGGCACCGCATGGTAATTGAAGTAACCGCTCACCACCCGAGTGAGCCATTGCCCTTGAACCCGGATGGGTTCATGACGTCGACGTTTCAGCTCATCCCGAATGGCCAGCAGCGTCGCACGCATTCGCTTCTTGACCGTCAGTCGCAGTATTGAAAGCCACCGTTTCTGTTGGTACTACAACAGTGTGTGAAGCCCAGGAAGTCAAAGGCCTGCGGTTTACCTAAACCTCGCTTCCTACGATTTCTCGCAGCAAAACGACCGAACTCAATCAGTCGTGTTTTCGAGGCGTTGAGCGATAAACCGAACTTGGCCAACCGTTCCTGCAATTGCACCAAAAACTGCTGAGCCTGCACTTTCGTCCTGAAGCCCGCCACGCTGTCGTCCGCGTAACGCACAATAATTACATCGCCACGGGCATGCCGCTGGCCCACTGCCTTGCCCACAGATCCAACACGTAGTGAAGATAGATATTCGCCAGCAATGGCGATATCACTGCGCCTTGGGGCGTCCCCTTGGTCGCAGCTACCCTACGGCCATCTTCCATAACACCCGCCTGAAGCCATTTGCAGATAAGCCCGAGCAGGCGCCAGTCTGCAATCCGGTGTCCCAGAAACATCAGCATCCATTCATGGTCGATCTCATCAAAGAACGACGTGATATCCGCATCCAATATCCAGTTCACCTTCTGGCCCTTCAACGCGACCGTCAACGCATCCAGCGCATCGTGCTGGCTACGTCCCGGCCGAAACCCATACGAGAGTCCCAGAAAGTCCTCTTCATAGATCGCATCAGAACGGTAACGGCTGCCTGCTGTACGATCTTGTCCTCCAGAGAGGCAATGCCCAACGGGCGTTGCCTGCCATCAGTTTTGGAAATGTAGACCCACCGCGATGGCGTTGCTCGATAGGCTCCACCGTGGAGCCTTGCGTGCAAATCAGTTACCCGCTGGAGAAGACCTTCCTCGTATTCCCACCACGACATGCCGTCCACGCCTACCGCTGCATCGCGGTGCAGGGCATAAAAACTCTGCGCCAATAACTGCGGTGTGATGTGGTGCAGCAAAGCCGTGAACTGCATGCCCTTGTTCCTTCGGGCTGCTTCACGTACACCTTCAAGTCCCATCGACGCGCAACTGATCCGGCTCAGTGTCCGGGGCGCGGGAGGCTTGTTGGTGTTTCCCTTGGCTACGTCCCTTTCCCCCACTATCTCCGCAGGGCCAGACCCTTTGTTCGATGGCTTCTCAGGTACTACGGACGTATCCGACTTCTCGGCGGCGTAGACAGCAGGGTTTCGGCTTTTGGCCTCTCCTGCTCCGCCCGGTGCTTGCGCACCGGGCGCCGCTGAGATCTCCCAGTTTCTGTGCGAAGGACTTCCCGACGTGCACAGGGTCTCCGACCGCGCGGGATCAGAGCATGACTGGCGTATAACGCCATGCTCCGTATTGCCTTCTGCTTCGCTTAACAGCATCGGCATCCCGAATTCCTGATTACGCGGCTCAATGGCTGGCCCATCGGTTTCCCCTGTCAACGCTTCACCCTGCACCTCACGGTGCAACATGCATGACTCGGGGCCTGGTTGATTCGCCATTTCTTACCAGTATCGAACTTTCATCGACTATCCTCCGCCAGCTTTAACTGGCGCACTAGGCGTCCGGCCAAGTCACCTACCGAACTCCAGCATTAAGGGTGATTGCGTCCGCTTAGGTGGACGCCATCGCCTTTGGAGTCGGAGTCAGGAAGGTGAGTTGGCCGGACGCTTACCAAACAAGTAACGTTGCGCGGGGACAACCTGATGCAGCAAATGACGTACGATCTCCAGCGCCTGCAAGACGCGGTACTTATGGACGTCCATGCCTGGTTAAGGCACTTCATAGTCGGGCGTATGCGATTTGGCACAAGCGGGCATTGCTCGGCTTAGATTTAGACTTCCGAGCCGTGCCGAATACGTGGGCCAGTGGAACTCACCTTGATTGAGCCGTCGCTTAGCAAGCCGGGGGCGGCACAAACCTTACGACAGCTCAAATACTTCATTGCGGCAATTGAGTGTGGATGCGTAGCAGAGGCCTCACGCAAGCTCTATATAGTCCAACCCTCGATCTCTACGGCGAGAGATTTGGTGTACGGTTGCTCATCCAGCATCATGCTCAGGGTATGTCCATGACTCCGAGCGGAGCCCCTTTCTACAGGAAGGCTCTCAAACCTCAACCTTGGAAGCTGAGGCTCGGCAATAGCTAGATCAGATTGAGTTCCTGGCCCGTGCGGTTCACTGCCCGGAGAGTTTTCTCTACTAACTCATCAAGCTCAGAATGGTTAGCGATCAAAGCAGGCGCCATGATCATCCGACCCAAGGTTGAGCGGATAATCAAACCCTCTTCAAAACCGACAGTCCGGCAGTGCCAGGCGATATCGTTCTCCGCTTCAAACCGTTTGCGAGATGATTTTTCTTCAGCAAATTGCAGAGCAGCAACCATTCCCACCCCTTGCACGTCGCCAATCAGCGGATGATTGTTGAATGCCTCACGCAAGATTTTCTGAAGGTACGGGCCCGTGTCGTTTTTAACTTGGGTGACAATCCCTTCATTGCGCAAAGCCAGGATGTTCGCTATAGCAACAGCAGCGGCCACGGGATGGCCAGAATAAGTCAGGCCACTTGCGAAAACACCGCCTTTTTCGACCAGCACCTCCGCTATCTTTTTGCTCAGAACCAGGCCCCCCATCGGGATGTATCCGCTGGTCAGTCCCTTAGCGATAGAGAGGGTGTCCGGTTCAAAGCCAAAATGTTCGTGAGCAAACCATTCGCCAGTACGACCAAAACCACCGATCACTTCGTCTGCGCAAAGAAGGACATCATATTTGCGGCAGATCCGCTGGATCTCGGACCAATAACTCGCCGGAGGAAAAATCATGCCGCCTGCGCCTTGGAATGGTTCAGCAACGAAGGCCGCTACCTTTTCTGCCCCGAGTTCAAGGATCTTCGTTTCAAGCTCAGCCGCTGCTTTCAGGCCAAAGGCCTGCTCGTCGAGTTCGCCGCCTTGGGCGTACCAGTAGGGTTCACCAATATGAGCGAAGCCTGGGAGCATGCCACCCATCTCGTGCATGAAACCCATGCCCCCTAGGGCTGTGCTGCCCAGAGTGGAGCCGTGATATCCATTCCAGCGTCCGATCATGATGCTTTTTTCGGGCTTGTCCAGGATCTGCCAGTAACGGCGCACTGTGCGAATCAGTACCTCGTTTGCCTCGGAGCCGGAGTTTGTATAAATCGCGTGACTGTAGCGGTTTGGCAGGAGACTAAAGAGCAGCTCGGACAGCTCATTCACTCTAGGGTGAGTGGTTTGGAAAAACAGGTTGTAGTATGGCAGCTCTTGAAGCTGACGATGGGCAACGTCTGCGAGATCCTTACGCCCGTAACCCAGGTTCGTACACCACAGGCCAGACATGCCGTCAAGGTACCGTTTTCCCTGAGTGTCCCACAGATGCAAACGATCTCCACGTTCGATTACCAGTGCGCCTTTATCGTTTAGCACCTTCTGGTCTAGAAAGGCATGGATATGGTGTGCGGCATCGAGCTTCTGATAGTCGCTTGTAGTGCGTATCGGTTTGGTCATTTCATCTCTCCTGGCGCTGCTTAGCGCAATTGAAACCACGTGGTTTTCAACTGGGTATATTTCTCAAAAGAATGCAGAGATAGATCGCGCCCGAAGCCCGACTGTTTGAATCCACCGAAAGGTATCGTCACGTCCAACGCATCAACGGTGTTTACCGATACGGTCCCCGCACGAAGTTTTTTAGCTACACGGTGGGCGCGGTTCAGATTGTCCGTCCAAACTGAGGCGGCCAGCCCATAAACGCTCGAGTTCGCAATCTCCACTGCCTCATCTTCCGTGTCGAACGGTATGACCGCGAGCACAGGGCCAAAGACCTCTTCGGTGGCTAAGGTCATAGACGGATTCACGTCTGTGAAAATAGTCGGCTCAATGAAGTTGCTGGAATTGTTGATTTCAACGCTTTGCCCTCCACAAACAAGTGTTGCACCCTGGGCCTTCGCGATTTCGATGTGTTCGAGAATGTTGCTTGTTTGCTTTGCGTCGACAATTGCACCAGCGGGGCTTGTGGGGTCCAGCGGGTCACCGGGCATCCAAAGGGCAGCCTTAGCTTTCAGCAGCGCGACGAATTTATCGTGGATACTCCGCTCCACCAACAATCGAGAGTTTGCAGAACAGATTTCCCCTTGATTGAAGAAGATGCCAAAGGCAGCTTTCTCGGCGGCGAGCTCAAGATCTTCGCAATCAGCAAAGACGAGATTGGCGCTCTTACCACCGCACTCCAGCCATACTTGCTTCAGGTTGGACTGTGACGAGTACGCCATGAACTTTTTTCCCACTTGTGTGGAGCCGGTGAAAACCAGGCAATCAATATCGTTATGTAGCCCAACCAACCGTCCAGTGGTTTCTCCTAAACCAGGAACTACGTTGAACACACCAGAGGGCACGCCCGCTTCCGTTGCCAATTCAGCCAGTCGAATGGCGGAGAATGGTGATTGTTCTGCAGGTTTTAATACGACAGAGTTACCAGCAGCCAATGCCGGCGCAATCTTCCACGACGCCATGTCCAGCGGGAAATTCCATGGCACTACCGCACCGATCACGCCCAGTGGTTCGCGGGTGATCGTAGCCAATACATTAGGCGCCGAAGGTGCGGTTTCGCCGTACAGCTTGTCTAGGCTTTCCGCATACCAGCGAAAAACATTTGCCGAACCTGGAACATCGATGTTCATAGCGTCAGAAATGGGTTTGCCCATGCAGCTTGACTCGAGAAGCGCGAGCTCTTCTCTGTGCTCAATTATCAGATCAGCCAATCGCAACAGCACCTGCTTCCGTTCGACCGGACTGCAAGAAGACCATACACCTGAGTTGAATGCTGCTCGGGCGCCTTCGACTGCTTGATTGACTTCCACCTCCCCACAATTGATGACGTGAGCAAGCGTCTGTCCGGTAGCAGGATTTATGCTTTCAAATGTATTGGGCGAAACTGTGCCTTGCCCTCCAATCCATGCGTGACTGGCGAATTTTTGGCTATGGACCAATGTTTTCCAATATTCCTTTGAAGACATAACAGGAGCCTCGTCGTTTTGTTTGATTGTGACCATTGAGCAAGAATGGTGGAATTAGTAAATTTATCGATCGAGGCTATATAAAAGCTTCCTTGTGTACATCTCTTGTAGTTCGACGGCCTGCGATGCAACTGGGCATGTTAAATACTTCAGTGTTAGATATACTTCTTCCTAATGGCCTAATGACTAGCTAGCCTTTCATACGAGCGCATTCCATCAAGCCGATTGGCGAACAGGTCGTCACAAGCGTTCAGCCGTTGCTGGGTGCTAAGTCCATCTGGCTTGTGGCCTTGTCCCATGCTTACTGAGCCGCAGATCACTGTGGAGACTTCCACTAGATCATGGTCATCATCGCTTCTGCTCTACAAGGGCGATTAACGAGTGCAGAACTTGGATCGAACCGAGGCTCCTAAACCTCAAAAAGCGGTTATCAGTTTTTAGCCTCTAAATTGGAACCTGCAGCAGTGCTTTTCTTTTTAGAGGAAAGTGTCAGACCAGAGTGGCCAACCGCTTCCAGTCCAGCACAAATGGCCTCAAACGTAGCGCGCATCTGGACGGCATGCCCCACCAAGTCAGGCTCAGGTTGAGTGACAAGGCGGGCGAATGCCATATTGCTAAGATCACTGATAATGCGCAGCGCCACGTCAATGCTCACCTCTGGTTTGAACAGGCCTGAACGCTGGTAATATTGCAAAATCAGCTTGACCTCAGACAGCAAGACTTCATTCCAAATGTTGAAAATGTACTGCAGCTCTCCTGCTAAAAGGGCTGGTGCAATTTCAGCCCACAATTTAGGTGGAAATGCTTCCAGCTGGAGTACAGCGACCTCTGTATCAATTTCGCAAAGCGCGTTCAGCAAACTACTGGCTTTTTCGGCACGAAGCCTTAGGCGCTGGATTGCTACCGCATCCGGCGCTTTGAGAAGCTCAAGCAAAATCTCCTGCTTGCCCCCAAAGTAGTTCACTACGGTAGGCGCGGACACGCCGGCCCGAATGGCGATCTGGTCAAGCGTCGCTGCTGAAAATCCGACCTCACTGAATACGGCCAGCGCGGCGTCGGCAATCACCTGCCGACGTTGCGCCTTCTGTCGCTCTCTCAACCCCGTCATGACTGTCCTCTCTCCAGATGATCGTAGATTAGGGTAGTTTTATTTTTTATTCAAATTATTTTCTTTACAAAAATATTTTTTGATGGCAAAAATCAATTCACGGCCCCCGCTACGGAGATGGGTGAGCCTCGCAGAGGCCGATTCAGGCCTCATAGCTCCGGGAGGTTCACCTCCCAAGACAAACAGCTACGCCGAGCTACATCTGATCAGGACGATCTCGAACTCGGAGCTTCCTCACTGCCCTGTTGAACAAAAAAATCAAATACACAGGAGCCACAAATGCATAGGTTCGCACGTACCTACGGCCTCACTTGTCTATCGTATGGCGTTGGCCTGACGCTTTCTGGAACCGCCTTTGCCGGTTACCAAATCCAAGAAGGCGATTTCAAGGCTGATTTCACCCTATCCGCACTGGCGGCCTCGGTTTCTTCAAAAAACGCCAACTTTGGTGCTGGCGCATTCGATATCCGGTCAGGCAAACCGACCGGGCAAAACCATTCCTGGCAAGAGTTCTCGGTAAAGCCAGGCGTAACAATGGAATATAGCGTCAACCCAGACATCACCCTATTGGCCGGAGGTTCCATCGTTGCAGCTACCACACAAGGTGGGGCTGACCCAGGGGGCTACACCCGCAACGGCGCCAACAACACTGCCCTAGAGGAGTTATATGGTGGCGTGCAAGTCGGAGATTGGAAGCTGACCGTTGGTAACCAAAACTTCGCTGTAGGGAACATGTTCCTTATTGGTGATGGGAATGTGGATGCATTTGGTGACGGCGCCTACTACAGCGCGCCCAGAACGGCCTACCGGGACTCTGTCGTTCTCAACTGGACAGGTAGCCATGTCAGTGCTCAGGCTTTTTCTCTTCGCACAGACGGACATGCGGGTGACTTTAGGCTCCAAGGTCTAAACGCTGACTGGCAATTGCCAAACGTCGTGCTAGGAGCAATGGCTTACAAAGTCGACACAATGGAGTCGGAGCTTTCCGCCCTCTCGTCACAACGAAATGGTCAAAACGTTTACAACTTACGCGCGCTCAAAGGCAGTATTCCTAGTCTTCCTGGCCTAGTCTACAACGCAGAGTATGCATTGGAGAAAGGCAGCGGAGACGGAATCAAATACGACGCCAAAGCTTGGTACGGATCGTTGGACTATACGTTTTCCATGCCGTCTGCGCCCTCGATTGGATATCGCTATGCGTATTTTTCAGGCGATGACGATCCGGGCGATAACACCAAGCGAAGCTTTGACCCTAGCACGAAGGGATACACTGACTGGGGGCAATGGTTGATTGGGGAAGTTGTCGGCAACTATGTGCTGTACAACAGTAACGCAAAGGTCAGTACTCTCCGCGGCAGAATGAAGCTCAACGAAGTTTTTTCGGTTGGTGCCCAACACCATCACTTTGAGCTGGCGGAAAGTAATTACTTTGGCACGCCAGTGACAAATAAAAACTTTGCAAATGAGACAGGTCTGTACTTGGAATGGACCCCCACCCCTTCCATCTATTCTTTCGTTTCTTTCAATTGGGTGCAGCCGTTGTCCGGTGCGAAGCAAGCATTGGGTGATGAAACCTTCAGCGCACTTGAGTTCTGGGTTGCGTATAAATACTGATCAGACCATCCCTCCAACGCCAAAACCAAACAGGTGCATCATGCACAACCATCACGCCTCCAATGTAAACCGTGATCGACTGCTACTCATATGGATTGCAACCATTGCAATAATTGTTCTTGGTATTCTTCCGATGTTCATTGGGTCGCTTGCGGCGATACGCAATCTAGATCTTTCCGAACAGGGCTGGATTATTTCTGCGGAAAGCTATGGCATGCTGCTCGGCACCGTAGTTTGTGCCTCGCTAGCCAAGCGTATTAAACCTGCCATTCTTTTCATCTGCGCTGGATTAATTGCACTCATTTTTAACACAGTATCCGCCCAGTTTGCTAACTTCCAGGTAGTCCTGGCTTCAAGATTTATGGCGGGATGCGGTGCGGGACTGGCATTCAGCTTGGCTATCTACTATCTAGGATTGATCAAAGGTCAAGAGCGTTCATATGGCATCACGCTAGCACTGCAAACATTGGTCTTCTGCGGGTACGCCATTTTGTACCCAGTCATCGTTGAGTACTACAGTGCAAAAACTGCTATTTACTCTATCGGGATATGGTTTGTCATGATCACTGTCGCTGGCGCTTTTTTAAGCCAGTATCTTTTTCGCCTCCAACAGAGTGTTTCGTCTTCAACATTATTAGGACAAGGTACGCAATTTGATGGCGGCGTTGCCATGTTGGGTATGTTCCTTTTAGAGGTGGCTATATTTTCCCTGTGGGGATACGTTGGTAACATTGGTATGGCTCAAGGGATTTCCGAGGTGGACATTGGCTGGGCATTTGGTATTGGTCTATTAGGAGGTTTGCCTGGAGCCGGTTTCGCCGCCTTAGTTGGCAATACTTGGGGCAGGAAGCCTTTCATTCTAATCGGCTGTATTTTAATCGCCGTCCCGACCGTAATTTTAGCTACGTCAAGTGTCACTACAAACGGACTGATGACTTCGCTGTTTGTAATGAACGTAGGATGGATGCTTGCGCTTTCGTATTACATGGCGCACATCGCCGCAAACGATCCAAACTATATCTACGTTAGGTATATGGGCGTCACTCAATGCCTAGCGGTTGCTCTGGCCCCGACACTAATCGCCAGCGTCATAGTAGGAGACAGCCTCGCGCCAGTGTTCGTGATCTCTGCGACCTGTTCGACCGTGGCCGGGATCATCGTCTACCTGATAAAAGCGCATCCGCCTCGCATCTCAACTGAACTTACGTCAAAAGTCTGAAAGGAGTAACCATGTCAACTCTCTACTACAACGCAAAAATCTGGACGGTTAATAAGAATCAGCCTAGGGCTGAGGCGATGCTGGTAAATGATGGAAAAATCTTGGCTATCGGGGACGTGACCGAGATCAATGCTCTAGCAAATGCTCAAACTGTAAATGTCGACCTCAAGGGTAAGACAATCATTCCTGGACTGCACGATGCCCATAGCCATTTGATCTGGGCGGCGGCACGCAGACTGGGGTTTCAGTGCCAACTGGACGACCCACAGACCCTAGATGAGCTTGCCTCACAGCTCCGGGCTTATTGGACAAAAAACTCACATCGTAAATGGATTACGGCTAGCGTTTACAATCCATTAGTCTTGACCACTGAAATCCTGACGTTGGAATGGCTGGATAATGTCCTCCCCGGTGTACCTATCGTGCTACACGATTTTTCCTACCACAATGCGATGGCGAATAGCGCCGCTCTCGCCGCCGCCGGATTGCATAAAAATTCCCCTCCAATTCCCGGTGGCGTTATTGGCCGTGATGAGGATACCGGGGAACTGAACGGAATTCTCCGTGAGCAAGCTTGGGGGGTTGTACACCGCGCCGCTCCTCAAAGTTCTCTTGAAGAGAACGTAGAAGCTCTTAAAGTGGCGGCGTTGGTTTGTAATGAGCATGGAATCACGTCGGTTCAGGAGGCTTCAGCAAACGAAGCGTTTTTGAAAGCAGCGAAAGCTTTGGATTCTCGTGGACAGCTCACTCTGAACCTGACATGTCACATACCATGGGGCTCGGAAATGCTTGCGGGCTGCAATAAGGCCGGCCAGGATGCAGTGATTGCGAATCGCGCTATGTATGCAAGCCCAAGGGTTGACGTGAACGCTATCAAGGTTTTACTTGATGGGACCTCCATGGCACCCGTTTTCAGCCATGTACCGCTTGATCCGGTGACTGACCAACCGATCACATACAACCTCTTATTAGATCCAGATGAACTGAGCGAACGGATTGCGGACTGGACTGCTGAGGGTCTTATTGTTAAGTCCCATTGCACTGGGTACGGTTCTGCCCGAATTGGACTCGATAACTACGAACGCGCATCGCATGTACCTCGAGCCCCAGGCCAATACCACGACATCGCTCATGCCCACTATATTTCTGAGCGGGATCGCAAGCGCTTCGCAGATCTAGGCGTTGTGGCCGAAATGTCTCCGGCGATCTGGCATATTCCGCAGTATCAAGAAGCATTGGGTAGGGCTTACGATTTTCGCACCCTGTACGAGAACGGCGCTTTGATGACGATCGGCACGGACTGGCTATTACCTCCTACTCCAACGTTATTCCCGGCGCTTGCAGGGGTATTGGAGCATGGAGATGAAAGCGTTTCTCTTGAACTCGGAGTGGAAATGTTAACCATAAATGGCGCCATTGCTGTCGGTCGATCAGATCAACGGGGCTCTTTGGAGATTGGTAAAGAGGCGACATTCATTGTGTTGGACACGCCTATATTCGAGGCCTCTCCCGCCGAAATAGCGGAGACGAAAGTACTCAAAACTTTCATCTGTGGGGAAGAAGTCTACTCACTGGAATCGGCGTGAATTAGGAGAATATGGTGACCAACCTGACCACCCATGACCGTATACCGGTCACACTTCTGACCGGTTTCCTTGGCAGCGGTAAAACGACATTGCTCCGCGAGCTTCTCGCCGACACACGCATGGCGCGCACCGCCGTCATCATCAACGAAATCGGTGAGGTTGGGTTGGATCACCTACTGGTCGGAACGCTCGACGACGATGCCGTACTCCTTAAAAGCGGATGTGTGTGCTGTACTATGAAATCTGAGTTTGGGGACACCCTCAAGTCACTGTTTAACCGACGTGAAAGCGGAGTGTTACCAAACTTTAATCGTGTGATTGTCGAAACGACGGGGTTGGCAGATCCTGTTCCACTGGTGAAGCTGTTGCTTGGTGATGAAGGCCTCGTTTCAAGATTTAGACTTCAGGCAGTAGTGACCACGGTGGATTGCCAGATAGGTGCGCTGGAGCATCGGCCTCGGGTAGAGCGAGACAGACAAATAGGTATCGCCGATCACCTGGTACTGACAAAAACAGATCTGGTGAGTACCGATACCCTTGTAGGTATTACTAAAAAGCTGCGCGAATTGTACCCAGATAAACCCATTACAAATGGTCGCGTTCAACAGGATATTTTTTCGTTACTGCTTGAGAAACCAACAGCAGCCATTGGCAAAAGAGATGCTTCTAAGGCTTAGACCTACGCATTTCCAACCATCTTTATCGGTGAGTACTTCGACGCACAATCACAAGGGGGTGCATACTTTCTGCTTAAGTGCCGACGAGCCGATCAAGTGGGCCGTCGCCATCTCTTTTCTAAGGTGGCTGGCCCGGACGTACAGCCACAAGCTGTTAAGAATGAAGGGGATTTTGAACATAATGGAATCGGATAAGCCCATCATCGTACAAGGGGTGGAGCATTATCTCTTTCCCGAAACCAGCTTGGAGGCATGGCCCGGGAACTTGCGGTCTACCCAGCTCATTATTATTGGAGATGGACTGCCAGAACGAGACGTGAGGGAGAAGTTTAGCGCTATGGTATTGGAGACCAAATAAACGTGTTTGGAAGTGATGATCTAGTCGGCACTGATGGTCGCGGTAGGGACGGCAAGCGGGCGGCGGCGATCATGAGCCTGATCCAGTCGGCGCCCATCAATGAGCATGATCCGTTTGCTTATCTCAAGGATGTGCTCACGCGGCTGCCAACGCAGCGAGCCAGTGAGATCGAGCAACTGTTGGCGCATCAATGGATACCTGCCTGATCTGAGCAAGGTGTGTTCACTGGCCGCTTACTCACATTGCCGGGATAAAGCGTTTACGCGGCGGTCAAGGCCGCAGTTGAAGTGCTCACCCGTTACAGGGCCATAGAACTACTGAGCGTTCATTGTCCACGGGCCTTTATCGCATCGGATAGCCGCTGACATCTCATATC
Source organism: Pseudomonas sp. NFACC16-2 (assembly GCF_900119205.1). NCBI lineage: Bacteria > Pseudomonadati > Pseudomonadota > Gammaproteobacteria > Pseudomonadales > Pseudomonadaceae > Pseudomonas > Pseudomonas sp. NFACC16-2. Next base: position 355,223 of record NZ_FPIX01000001.1, read on the forward strand.
GTTAGAACCTTCGCAATATTTAAGCGCGTCATCCAACTCGTTGTTTTGCGCACTCAGGTACGCTAGCGTGTAGCGCAGATCCTGATTAGCGGGATCCTGCTCCAATCCTCTTAACAATGATATTTTCGCCTCCTTCTGACGCCCCATCCGGCTCAAAAGCAGACCAAGGTTGTAATGCGCTCGTGGAGTGTCGGCACGCTGCAACCATTCTATTGCCTCTGGAGCATTACCCTGCTGTGCGAGCAAAAGCCCAAGCGTTAAGATAAGCTCCTGCTGCTGAGGCTGTGACGCCAGTCCTGCGCGAAGTAACTGTTCAGCTTCAACGGTCTGACCTTGAATGACCAGCAGACGCACAAGACCCGTACGGGCCGGTACGAAACGTGCGTCCTGTACAAGAGCCTGGCGGTAGTTGTGCTTTGCGTCTTCAGGTCGATGCAGACGCTCCTGCAGTATCGCCAAGTTCACTCTTGTCACAGGCAGATCAGCGTCGCGCGCCAAGCGCTGCTCATGGTCGGCGAGCTGAGAGGAAAGCAGGTCCTGTAACGGCGGCTGCAAGCCAGTATTGTAATAGTCGGCGAGCCCCCGAGCCGCCTGATCACGGACCGCCAGGATCGGATCACGCAACAATGGCAGCAGATACTCCAAACGCTGTGTGGGTGAATGCGCCTCCACACTACGTGCTGCTTGCAGCCGAACCTCTGGACTGTCGTCTTTTAGTGCTTCGATAAAACTGCGATCTAAAGCCGAGCCGTAACTTGCGCCAAGCTCAACCGCGGTAGCCCGGACGATGGCAGGCTGCGTAGTGTCGGTGATGAGCTTCGCTAATTGAGGGAGGACCTCAGGATCGTTGCGACGAGCTGCAGCGAAGACTTCGCCGTAGTGCTTAACAAGGGGAGGTCGGAAATTCCATCCTGCGAGCGCTTGTGCCGCCCAGGCCGGGGTTTCTCCTTTATGACAGCCAGTACAAGCGTCGGGCGATCCGGTCTGTGCATCCAAATCCGGGCGAGGTATGCGCAAAGCGTGGTCGCGTCGCTCATCTACACCCATATAAGTACGAGTCGGCATATGGCAGTTGACGCACTGCGCGCCTTGAGAGCCAGGCACGTGATGATGATGTGCTGGATTATCGTAATTTTTAGGTATCAGACTGGGAAATAGTGGATTGCCTGCCGGATTGTGGCATGCCTTGCAAAGGTCGTTGCCTTCAGCACGCAGCTTCGTTGTGTGGGGCTCATGGCAATTGCTGCAGGTCACGCCTTTGTTAAACATTTTGCTCTGAGTGAATGAGCCATACTCAAAGACTTCATCGAGGATTTGCCCATCGGCATGATAGAGCCCTGCTGAAAGCACCGCTGGGCGCATCGCATCAAGCAGTGGTTTGCCGGGCTGACCTCCATTACCAAGGGGTTGGCGACGGCTATGGCAGCGAGCGCATTGCTCAACCAGGTAACCTTTCTGAGAGTTATGGAAGTCGACGGCGAGCCCTTTCTCATCCGGACCGGAACGCTCAGTTTCTTGGGCGCTCTTTGTTGCCCAGTCGATATGCCGTTGACCTGGACCATGGCAGCTTTGGCACCCCACCGCCATTTCGCTCCAGGTAGTTTGGTAGGTATCCGCAGCAGCATCGTAACCTTTGCGCAAATTGCCAGAATGACAGTCTGCACACATGGCGTTCCAATTCTGGTAGCGACCCGTCCAGTGCAGTGCGTCATTGGGGCTGAACCGTTGCCCAGGATACAGTGAAAACCATCGCTGCCCGCCCGCCATCTGCGGACGACTATCCCAGGCTACGGTCAGACTCTGCAAGCGCCCGCCAGGGCGCTCTATCAAGTATTGTTGTAGTGGATAGAAACCAAAGGTGTACGCGATCACAAAGTCGGTGAGTTTACCCTGCTCGTCCTCAGCATTAACGTAAACGCGGTCACCACGCCTGTAAAACCGAAGCTCAATGCCATTGCCATCATTGAAAATGACGTCATTAAAGTCCCCTAAAACGTTACCCTCACGAGCTTCCCGCAGGGACCAACTGTGATGGGAACCTGCCCATGCATTTGCCTCGGCCTGATGACAGCCGGAGCAACTCTCTTGAGCGACATAACCATCCGAAAAGGCTTGTGCGGGAGGAGACGAAGCTGCCATACCGGGCGTCGACAACAAAATTTGCAACAAGCACAAGCATTTTAGAACGGCCCGGTAAGGCATTGATCAATCTCTTATCGAGTAGAAGCCGCGAAGATCCGCCGCTGGTTCCGCTTAGGCGTAAATCAATAGCCGCTAACCTGATCCGGCAGGACCACTTGATTTTGCTGCGCGTACTGGTCCCACGTCTTTTTTAGTTCTGCCACTCTAGCTGGCTCTTTTGCGCTGAGATCGTGCGCCTCAGCCAGATCCGTATGAAGGTTGAACAACTGCCACTCACCATTACCCCATGGCTTGGGCATATGCACCAGCTTCCAGTCGCCTTTACGTACGAAGCGCTTACCGAACAATTCACCGGCCTCCGTTCGCTCAGCCACATTCTGCCCCTTGAGCAGCGGTATGATCGAGGTCCCCGTCATCGGTGCAACTTCACGGCCTTGGTACTGCACTCCAGGACGTTTGACACCTGCCAGCTCTAACAATGTTGGCGCGAAATCTTTGACGCTGACCAGCTTGTCGAGCTTTTTACCGTGCGATTCAATACCCGGAATGCGGATGATACCCGCAGTACGGGTGCCTCCCTCGGTCGGAAAACCTTTAAAAAGGCTAAAGGTCGGGGATGACACACGAGCCCAGTTAGGACCAAGGAATGTGTAGGAACCAGGCTTACCCATGCGTTCGAAACTGAAGTCGTTAGTCTCGTCGATTACCTTGCGGATCTTTGGAAATTTGTCGCCTGGCCATGTATCGTCCAGGTCGTGGCCTTCCGCGCCGTTATCAGAAATGAAGATAACGACCGTATTGTCGTACAGACCATTTTTGCGCAGATAGTCGAAGACACGCCCCGTGTTTACGTCCATTTGATCCACCATCGCCGCATAGATTTCCATTGCACGGGCTTCACGCTTACGTTCTTCGTCGGTGAGGCTATTCCATGGCCGACCTTTAGGGGAACGGGCTGCCGGTTCGGCACCCGCCGGCACCAGACCCAAGGCTTTTTGCTTACTCAGCCTGGCTTCGAGCAATGCATCATAACCAGCGTCGTAGCGACCTCGATATTTGGCCACAGCCTCATCTGGCGCTTGCAACGGCCAATGCGGCGCAGTGAAGGCCATCATGCCGAAGAATGGACGCCCACTGTCCTTATCTGCGGCTATATAGTCGATCATCCTATCCGCGTAGTACTGGCTGGAATAGGTAAATTGCGCGGGCAATGTTTTAAGTATTTTGCCGTCCTCCGCGTAGGGTGCCCTAGCTTCCGGCGTAGGTGCATAGGCAGGCTTCATGTCCGGGAAGTGACTGGCACCACCGCTAAGCATACTGAAGGAATGCTCAAAGCCGCGCTGGTTCGGAGTGGTTTGCTCAGTACTTCCAAGATGCCATTTACCTGCCAGGTACGTGTCATAGCCTGAATCGCGCAATAGGGAGGCGATCGTGACTGCCCGATCATTCAGATACCCTTCGTAACCCTTTTTGCCTTCCTGGTTAGGTGCTGTTTCTTCAGCCATATTGCCCAAACCGACCTGATGGGGGTCCGCCCCTGTCAGCAGCGCGGCACGGGTTGGAGAGCAGGCAGGCATAGCCTGGAAGTTGGTCAGTTGCACCCCGGACGCTGCCAGGGAATCAAGGTTCGGGGTTTCTATCTCACCTCCGAAACTACCAAGATCGGAGTAGCCCATGTCATCGGCAACGACAACTAGAATATTTGGCTTGGTAGGGTCGCTGGAGGCGGCCAGCGCGCACGAGACGCTGAGTGAAGCAGCTATACCGACTGTCGCAGCCAGCGCGGAGCGAAAAAAGGGAGCACGCATCGGATATATCCTATTCGTAATGTATTTATGGTTTAACATCTTTACGGCAGGAGACGATCACTAAAATGCAAATGAGATGACCAACTGGCTGTAAAGGTTAAGGTCATCGCTACCCTGTTGCGACCCACCCTCTTCTGCGCTCTTCTTCGGCTTATACAAGCCTACTAGCGGGCTGACCGTGAACTGTCCCAAGGTCCAATCGAGGTAAAGATCCAACTCTTTAGCGTCGAGGTTGCCTTGAGCAGGGTCGAGGGTGTTGAAATCGAAGAGAAGTACACCCATCGCTACATCAGGATGCGGTGTCAGGCCAAGGCTGACCATCTGAATGGCGGCATTCCGCTGAAATGGACCTGAGTAATTACCCGCCACCTCGCCCTGGAACCAGGTTCCATACCCCCGACTGAAGCCACTGAACAGCGGATCGTAGTTTTCCGAATAGCGGCTGTAGCGGTAACCGAGACGTGGCTGCCAAGGTGCAGCGGAGAACGTCCAGCCCGCCTCGGCATACCAAGCATGTTCATCACCCAGACTTTTCTCTTCATGGGCATACTCGAAGGACAGGAACAAGTCTTTAACCCCAGCGTTACCCTGGGCACGCAAGCTGGTGACCTTCAAACCGTCGCGCTGCCTGCTGAAAGCATTCGCCAGTTTGTCATCAACGCCTAACCCTTTGATATACGTCAGACCTACCGTACCCTCAGGCGCTACATGCTCAAGCACACCGATACCGAGCTCAGGCTTGGCCTTGATTTCATTATCTGACTTCAACCAGATCAAATCCCCGCGCCAACCCTCCTGTCCACCGAGGCGCAACCAGGCTGTCCGATCGAAGGCATTGCGGGCGGTCAAATAGTAGGCCCCTCCGCGATCAAGGCTACCGTCGGCGAAGTTATTACCCACACTCAGACCATCACCGTTGATGATGAACCCATCACCAATCTTGACCTTCTGGCTGCCGGCGGAGAAGTCTACGCCGTCCTTGCCCAAGGCGGGAAACAGATCCCCGGAGCGCCAGCCAACGTAGGCACGGTCAACAGCCGTACGACGCTCCGTTCCATCGGTATAGCCAGCTGCGTCACCCTCACCCCAGGTAGCATTGCTGACCAAGTTGAATTCTCCATACAACGAAGTGTTTGCAGAACCTGGAAAGACCTGAGTTCCGCTCATCCCGTAGCGTACAAAACCCTCTTGCCATGCCACTGAACCTGGTTTTATCGGGCCACCCTGATTGTAACTTTCGTCGCTATGAAAGAAACCCACAGCCCCTTGAACATTCAATTTCAATGTAGTGTCAGAATCGGAGTATAACTCGTAGGCCCAAGCACCTGAGTTCATGGTACTCAGGGCGGAGAGCAACAACACGCTACGGTGAAACTTGCACATATCGAACCCTCTTTATGCTTATGTGTTGTGAAAGGCAGAATGTTTTGCATATAGCCATCTCACCACAAAAAAATTAGAGGGTCTTGACGATAGCAGCCATGCAACTTGTACCAGCCTGCCAGCCCGAGGGGTCAGTACGCTGCTATCGGGCAACTTTATGTACAAAGAAATTGATGGTCGAGCGAACAGCGACTCAGAGCAGTGGCTGAGTGAATCGGGTCAGAAGTAGTCTACGGGCGGCGGCAAACCTCGAGAGCAGCACCCAGCCAATCCGGTACAGAGTGTCCATGCTTAATCATGAACTCAGTATCAAAAGACGTATCACGCGTCCAACGTCACAAGAGTCGGGGTCTGAGGCAACGAGCCATTGCCAAGATGCTTGATGCCTATGGCGCACCCGTCCTCAATGTTCTTCGATCGTAAGCGTCCGGTCATCCCGTCTGGTTTCTTTGACTGTGGCTGTCAAACAGCGAGATGTCCAACGTCAGCCAGCGGGTCATGGGTAGCCTGTACTATATTGAGACTGCAATCTGTCTGATCGCATGGTGTGAGGCTTGGTGCCGTGTCTTGATAGACTTCTTACCTTCTCCACTGCTCCCTATCCGAGGATCTCTAATGACAAATCAACCCATATTGATCGAGTTGGTTCGAGAGACAAATCCGGTATTGCTCAAGTCTTTGAATGACCTACTCCCCCAGCTTTCCATGAATGCGAAGGCGATGACAATGCAAGAATTGCAGCAGATCGTAGGTGCAGAATGCTCGGGTTTATTAGTCGTAAAGGGGACAGGTGGAGAAAATATCTTGGGAGCGCTAACCCTCATTCATTTCCGTATTCCGACAGGAGTTCGTGCGTGGATCGAGGACGTTGTTGTGGATGCTGGTGCCCGGGGACAAGGGGTCGGCAAAGCACTCATTCAGGCAGCTGTAGAAAGAAGTCATGCTCTGGGCGCAAAAACACTGGATCTCACGTCTAACCCAAATCGAGAATCTGCTCATCCTTTATATGAGGGAGCAGGATTTTCTGTTAGAGAAACAAAGGTCTATCGCTATCTTCCCGCTTGATGGATGTTCCCAACGATCAGCCTCCCTGTTTGACCCAGCGAAAAGGGAGCAAGTCGGTAATTTCGCTTGCCCGCTGCGTCGGCAGCCGCATCAGCACGTCCTTCAAATATGCATACGGATCATGCCCATTCATGCGTGCAGACTGAATCAAACTCATGATTGCTGCCGCCCGTTTGCCGCTGCGTAGCGATCCGGCGAACAACCAGTTGGAACGCCCAAGTGCCCACGGCCTGATCTGGTTTTCGACTTGGTTGTTGTCAATGGGCACAGCCCCGTCGTCCAGGTAGCGCGTCAGCGCTATCCAGCGTTTAAGGCTGTAATCCAGGGATTTGGCTGTTGCCGATCCGTTGGGCACCAGATCACGCTGGGCCAACATCCAGTCATGCAGCGTTTTGATGATCGGGGCTGCCTTTTCCTGGCGTATTCTCCAACGATCCCTACGGCCATTCGGCGCATCGTCTGCATGCGACGCGCGCGAAATAAGACAGACGATGACTGGCGGGGCTCTCTTACGACTGCACGACCTGACAACCTTGAGCAAGATGGCCGTTTGGATCTCCTGTAGCTATCCTCGCCCGACGTTGACGCGGGCACATCCCTACCGATGTGCGATACGCACCAATTCCTGGTCATGCAACGCGCCGAACTCGCTACTGCTCAACCCCAGCACGTCCATCAACACCGCCTCGGTATCAGCCCCCAATTGCGGTGCCGGCTGCGGCGTGCGGTAGTGGCCGTTGAAACGCAGGGGCATGCCGGGGGTGAGTATTTGGCCGATGCCGGGTTGCTCCAGTATTTTGAACAAGGGGTTTTGCTCGGAGCAGGACGGGTCTTCTTCGAGCAGTGTGCTGATGCTCTGGTAGTGGCTCCAGCACACGCCGCTGTCTTCAAAGAGGGCGGTTATCTCTTCCAGGGTGCGCTCCGCCACCCAGGGGCTGACCAATGAGGCCAAGGCCTCACGGGCGTGGAAACGCTCACCTTCGCGATTTAGATCGACCTCTAGGTGTCGACCCAAGGCCTCCACCTGTTCGGTGATAGCTGTGACCTCGCAGAGGCTGCGCCACTGTTTGAGGGTCAGACCAACCACCATAATGCGCTGCCCGTCACGGGTCACGAAGTCGCGGCCAAAGGCGCCGAACAAGTCATTGCCGTGGCGTTGCCGTTGTACGCCGCGCTGGGCTTCGGCAAGAAAGCCCAAATGCCCCATCACTGCCAGCGCCACATCTTCCAGAGCCAGCTTCACCTGCTGACCAATGCCCTGCCGGCTGCGCTGACGCTCAGCGGCAAGTAGCCCAACGGCCGCCATTTGCCCAGTGATCAGATCCCAGGCTGGCAGCACATGGTTGACCGCGCCATCGACGCCCTGCGGGCCGGTGAGATAGGGCAAACCAATGCGCGGATTAATCGTGTAATCAACCGCCGAGCCGCCATGGCGATCGCCCTGAATGGTCAACTGAATCAGGTCCGCACGCTGGGAACGCAGGGTGTCGTAGTCCAGCCAGCCTCGGGGCGGAAAGTTGGTCAGCAGCATGCCGGCATCCGTGCCCGGCGCAGTGATCAGCGCCTGGGCCAGCTCACGGCCCTCGGGGCGATTGATATCAATAGCCACCGAGCGCTTGCCTTTATTGAGCCCGGCCCAGAACAAGCTGGTGTTGTCGTCGGTGACCGGCCAGCGGCGATAGTCCAGGCCGCCGTCGAGACCATCGACGCGGATCACATCGGCCCCCATCTGCGCCAGGGTCATGCCACCTAGCGGAGCGGCGACAAAGGCCGATACCTCAATTACGCGCATGCCCTTGAGAATTGCCTCGCTCATCAGGCGACCTCGACTTTCAGTGCGGCTTCCAGCAGGCTGCGGCCAATGACTTTCAACGCCAGGGTTTCTTCGGCGCCCTCAAAAATTGACAGCACCCGCGCGTCGACAAAGTAGCGGCTCACCGCCACTTCCTCGGCATAGCCCATGCCGCCGTGAATCTGCAGAGATTCGCGTGTCACCAGTTCTGCGCTACGGCAGGCGAACAATTTCACCAGGCTTGCTTCCATTCGGCCCTCGCCCTGAGCCAGCATACGTCCCACCGAATAGGTGAGATAACGGCTGGCGACATAACGTGCAGCCATTTTTGTCAGCTTGGCGCCGGTCAGCGGGTAATCCGCCAGTGGGGCTCCGAACACCTTGCGCTCCGTTGCATATTGCAGCCCCGCCAATAGAGCCGCCCGCATCACGCCGCTGGCCCGTCCGGCCGTTTGCATACGCCCGCCTGTCATCCCCGCCATGGTGTAGTAGAAACCTCTACCCAGGCCCTGAGTCTCGCCAATCACATTGCCGTCAGGCACAAAGAAGTCCTCGAACGACAGATCGAACGAATGCATGCCACGGTAGCCGATGGTAGGAATTGCCCGCCCGGTAAGGCGCCCTCCCCCCGGTTGACGAAAATCAAAGTCATGGCCGTCGTAACTAGGCTTCTCCGCCAGCAACAAACTGAGGCCGCGGTGCCCCAGGTCTTTGTCGGGATGAGTACGGGCGACCACCATCAGCACCCCTGCCTTCCCGGCAAAGGTACACCAGGTTTTCGCTCCATTCAGGCGCCAGCCGCCCTCGCAGGGAGTTCCTCGCAGGGTCAGGTTGGCCACATCGGAACCATAATCAGGTTCGGTAATTGCAATCGCGCACAACGGCTCTCCCACAGCCAGTCGCGCAAGCCAGTGCTGCTTCTGGGACTCAGTGCCGCCGCTCAGTAGCGCTCTGGAGAGAATTTCCGGACGAGTGATCAGGCTGCCTGCGGCAGCCAGTGAAGCCTGAGACAGGGCCTCGGTGACCACAATCATGGTTAACGGATCCTCCTGATCGTCTGGAGCGCTGCCGCCGTACTGCTCGGGAATGGACAGCCCAAAGACGCCCATATCGCGCAAAGCTGCCAGCAAGCTGTCGGGGATGGTGAGGTCTTCGCGATGAATGTGCTCGGCAAGTGGTGCCACGGTGTCAGCAGCGAAGCGGCGGAACTGATCCTCAATCATCGACAGTTCGTCCCCCATCGCCACCTGACCGATCTGCTCTGGACGTTCTGCCATTAAACGCGCACTGTCATGCAGGGCAGCACTCGATAAAACACTACGACGCAATGCACGCAGTCTAGGGTCTGCCGCGATGGCATGCAGGGCGCTATCAGCCAGATCCAGCTCTGCACAAATTGCCTCCAAGCGATTGCGCACCAAGGTGATGGCCTCCACAGCAAACACCAAAATCAGGCGCCGATCCACCGCGCTAGTACCGGCATCAATGGCCTGCAATGAACGCTCGGCGGCCAACAATTCGGCACTGGCCCAAGCGAGTTCGAAAGTCGGTACTTGCATCAGGTCCAGCAGGTCAGCATCCAGTTGCTGGCCCTTGGTGCAGCGTGAAGCCAAGGCACGGGTGGCCTGCTCCAGTACGCCGCGCAACTGTAACAGCAGGCCCAGCAAATCGTTGGTAGCGGTAATTGGCAGCATAGGTCGAACTCCAAACATTATTTAGCTGGCAGTCGTTGGCAGTGAATGGCAGACATGTGGCGGGTCAGCAGCTCTCGGGCACGGGCGACGATCGGCGCATCGATCATCTTGCCGCGGAAGGCAAAGGCGCCTCGCCCCTCGGCTTCGGCACAGGCATACTCAGCCAGCAGAGCGACGGAGTATTCAACCTCGGCATCGCCAGGAGAAAACACTTCGTTAAGCACCGCCACTTGCTCAGGATGAATGCAGAAGGCGCCGATCATTCCCAGCTGCCGCCCCAGTACCAGGGTCTGACGAAAACGTGGGATATCACTGAAATCGGCAATCGAGCCTGGAAAACCAAAGGGCAGAATTCCTGCGCGGCGGCAGGCAAAGGCCACTTGCTGGTTGGGCCACAGTAACGTTTCCGGCACAGGTTCCATTCCCGCGGACACGGAAAAATCTTCCGGGCCCAGGCTCATGCCCATCAGCCGTGGCGAGGCCGTGGCAATTTCATCCAGTAAGGGCAACGCCGCTACATCTTCGATCTGCGCGAGGATCAGCGTTTGCCCCGAGGTCATACCGCGCTCGGCTTCCAAACGGTCCAGTTGCAAGGCCACCTGGCGCACCACCTCGGCAGAGGCCACTTTGGGCAGCACCACGGCGCAAACGGCGGGGCTGACAATTGCCTGCAAATCCAACAGCCCGCCGCTATCGGGTGTATTGATACGCACCAATACATCCAGGCCATGGTTGGAGATGTTCTGTGCGGCGCTGCTGGCAGCGTCGCGAGCTTGTGCCTTTTGCCCGGGAGCAACGCTGTCTTCAAGGTCTAGGATGCAGGCATCAGCGTTTCGCTCGTGGGCTTTTTCAGTGAACTTGCCAATATGTGCGGGGACAAACAGCAGCGAGCGCCACATTGGGAATGCACGACTCATTGCGGCACCTCCACGTTGGCGGTGGCGATCATGGTGACAAAGCCATCCTGGTTCTGCGTCCACAGATCAACACGATCGCCACTGCGTTTGCTGCACAGCAATAAGTGGTCAGTGTCGAACACCGGGCGCACAGCGCGAAAACCAAAACTGCTTACCCGTACCTCGGGCATTTGTATCGCCACCTGCTCGGCCAGTAAGGTCGCCAACAATGGGCCATGCACCACCAGCGCCGGATAATGCTCCTGCCGCGTGGCGTAGTCGCGATCGTAGTGAATGCGGTGACCGTTGAAGGTCAGCGCGCTGTAGCGAAAGAGCAGTACCGGGTCAGGTTGAAACGGCTGCTTAACATCCGCTTCATCTGGCGCGGGCTCGCCGGGCAGCGAGGGGCTGGGGCCGTTGGCCATTTCCCGGTAGACCAAGTGTTGTTTCTCCACGAGACAGCGTCGTCCCTGCTGGCTGATCTGATGTTCCAGGCTGACAAACACCAGGGCCCCGGTTTTTCCCGCCTTCAGCTCAACAGAAGTGACCACCGAGCGCTGTTCGGCCAGTTCGCCGATGCGCAATGGTCGCTCACACATGAACTCACCCGACGCCCACATACGTCGAGGCAAGGGCACCGGTGGCAGGAAGCCTCCGGTTCTGCCATGGCCGTCAGCACCCAGGTTGGTACGCTGGGCGCAGTCATTGAAGTACAGCCATTGCCAGGTAGGTGGCAGCGTCTCGCCTTGCATAGGCACCTGTTCGCGATCCAGCGTAGCGCTCAGCGCCTGGACAGCGAACGGCGCCAACAGCTCTTCACGCACACGCTCGCGGCCTACCCAGCCACGCAAGTAGTCGATATCAATTTCAGTCATCGCGCGCTGTCTCTGCGGTGAGTAACGAGAGCCCCAATGCCGCGCGCCGGGCCAACCAGGGGCTGGGGCGGTAACGGGGGTCACCGCTGAGCTCATGCATGCGAGTAAGAATGTTCATCACCCGCTTGCCACCAATGGCATCGCCAAGGCTTAGCGGTCCTTGCGGGTAACCCAGACCAAGGCGCACCGCATCTTCGATGTCAGCGACACTGGCGATGCCCCGTTGAACAATATCGGCAGCGATATTGACGATAGTCGCCAACACTCGCTGGACAACGAACCCGCAGCTGTCGTTGATCACCGTCACCGGTGTGTCTTGTGCGGCCAGCATCGCCCAGGCGGCATCGCGCACCTCTGGACGGGTGACGCTGCTGAGCATCAGGGTACGGTGATTTTCCAGGCCAGGCAGCGGGTCCACGGCCACCGTTCGGGTGGGGTCGAGACCGTGCACGGCGCAGTAACGCGAGACGTCATCGCCCCAGAACTGCACCAGCGATATATCCGCCTCATCAGGTAGAGGGTGCAGCATCATGCCGACCTCCAACACCAGACCTTGCAGGCGTTCGTAGTCGTCGGCAGCCGGGTCCACCCAGACCAACAACTCGTGGTTGAGCGCAGGAACAGGCCGAGCAGGTGCCACCTGTTTTTTGAGGTTGTCGCTGTAGCGATACCAGCCTTCACCCGTCTTGCGTCCATAGAGGCCAGCACCCAGGCGCGGCGCTACCAGAGACGATGGACGAAAACGCGGCTCTTGGTAAAACTGCTGGTAGATGGACTCCATCACCTTGCCGGACACATCCAGCCCCGTAAGGTCGAGCAGCTCAAATGGGCCCATGCGAAAGCCACCGGCTTCGCGCATCAAAGTGTCGATGTCCTGTACCGAGGCCACCTGCTCCTCGAGGATGCGCAAGCCTTCGGTGTATAGCCCACGGCCGGCATGGTTAACCAGAAATCCCGGCTGGTCTTCGGCCACCACCGCGCGGTGACCCGCCCCCACTACCACTGACTGCAAGGCAGCGACAGTGGCGGGCGCAGTACGCACAGCGGCGATGACTTCGGCGACCTTCATCAAGGGTACCGGGTTGAAAAAGTGCAGTCCGGCCACGCGTTCGGGACGGCGGCAACCGGCAGCGATATCAGCGATCATTAGCGAAGACGTATTGCTGGCCAGAATCGCCGTATCACCCAGCACCGCTTCCAGGGCACGGAACAACTCACGCTTGATACCGAGGTCCTCCACCACCGCTTCAATAGCCAAGTCGCAACCGGCCAAGTCTTCGATGTGTGTGCAGGCGGACATGCGCGCGATAATCGCGTCGCCTTGCTCGCGGCTGTAACGTTCTTTGCTAACAGCCCTGTCGATCAGGTCACGGACAAACTCGATGGCGCTCTGCGCGGCGCCCTCGACAGCGTCATAACAACGCACCGAATGGCCGGCTTGGGCGAATAACTGAACGATTCCGCGGCCCATGGTGCCGGCGCCAATCACGGCGATACTGTGGATACTCATAGTTAGTTTCCCGTGTAACGCGGCGGGCGTTTATCAAGGAATGCACGCATGCCTTCGGTTTTGTCCTGCGTGTCGAACAGCAGTAGGAATTCGCGATGTTCCAAGGCCAGTGCAAGGTCCAGCGATTGATCGGCGCCCAGCGCCAGCACCCGTTTGATTGCTCGCAAGGCCTTGGGCGGCATGGTTGCCGTGGCTTGGGCGAGGACGATGGCGCGCGCCAAGGCGCTGCCCTCCGTCACCAATTCGCTGACCAAACCCAACTGGCTAGCGCGCTCGGCGCTGAGCAGTTCACCGGCCAACAGCATCAGGCTGGCCACTGGTTTACCCACGGCACGCAGTAAACGCTGAGTACCGCCAGCGCCGGGCATAATGCCCACCCTCGCTTCGGGCTGACCGAAGCGCGCCGAGTTGTCGGCGACCAGGATGTCGCACATCATCGCCAACTCGCAGCCCGCCCCCAGGGCAAAGCCGCTGACCGCCGCAATCAGCGGCTTCTGGCTTTTCGCCACAGGCGCCCAGTACTGGCCCAGGTCCAACTCCGCCACTTGTTGGGCGCCCTTGTCCACCAGTAGATTGAGATCGGCACCAGCGGCAAACACGCTATCACCGCCGGTAATCACGATCACCGCCACACCGTTGTCACGCTCCAGTTCCTGCATGGCGCTGGCGATGGCGACACGCATGCTGAGGTCCAGTGCATTGCGCTTTTCAACACGGTTCAGCCGCAAGATAGCCACCGCGCCATTTCGCTCTACCACCACCGGTGTGCTCATACGAGGTAGTCCACGGTGCTGGTGAACTGCGGCTCGCGCTTCTCTGCAAAAGCGGCAAAACCTTCGCGAAAATCGGCACCGAGCAACAGCACCGCCTGGTCGGCTTCCTCGCGCTGCAGCTCTTCGGCCAAGCTCGCCGACGGGTGATCCAGGCGATTTTTCATTCGAGAAAACGCGTCGCGCGGTAAACGACTCATCCTGCTCGCCAGGCTGACTGCTGAGTCCATCACATTTAGACCAACACATTCATCCGCCAAACCCGCGACGACGGCCTCCTCGGCGGATATGTATTGGCCGTGGGTCAGCATGCGCTTTGCTTCGGCGACACCCACTCGGGCAGGTAGTGTTCGCAGCAATCCCCAATCGGGAGAGAGACCCAGCTTCAGAAAAGGGAACAGAAACCGTGTCTTGGTGCCGGCGAGCACAACGTCTCCCAGCAACGCCAGTCCAACCCCCGCTCCTGCACAGATGCCTTCTACTGCCGATATGACAGGCATCGGAAATTGCCCCAACAAACGGCAGAGCTGATGGATGTGCTGCATTCGCTCACGCGCACCGGACTCGTCCAGATCAGCCATGGTCGTAATGTCGCCACCAGCGGAAAACATCCCTCCAACACCTCCCAAGATAATGGCTCGACAAGCCGCCTGCTCACGCGCCTCAGTCAATGCATCGATGAGTGACTGGCGTACGTCATGGTTTATCGCATTGCGCTTCTCGGGACGGTTAATCAGCAACCGCCGGACGCCAGGGGCGGGATCATCGATCAGGATGGCCATCAGTCTTCTTCTCTACCAATGATGGAAATCGAGCAAACGTTCTGTGATGGCTGCCCGCCAAGGTTGTGAATCAACCCAGTACGCGGGTCTGGCAACTGCCGCGGACCGGCGCGCCCCTGTAGCTGCAAGTAGATTTCGTAGAGCATGCGGATCCCGCTGGCGCCAACCGGGTGACCGAAGCACTTGAGACCGCCGTCAATCTGGCAAGGCACTCGGCCTTCAGCGTCGAAGGCGCCATCCAGTACGTCGCGCACCGCCATACCTGGCTCAGAGAGGAACAGATCCTCCATGGTCACCAACTCGGTGATGGAGAAGCAGTCGTGCACCTCAGTCAGACTGATCTGTTCACGTGGCCGGGTGATGCCGGCTTCGGCGTAGGCTTTCCTGGCAGCAATGCGGGTGGTGTGCACATAGCTCCCGTCCCAGCCATTGCCCTGCATTTCCCAGCCATTGGAGACCGCCACTTGCAGGGCCTTGAAGGTCACCAGATCGGTCTTGCCCATGGCCCTGGCAATGTCCGGGCGAGTGACGATCACCGCCGCCGCTCCATCGGAAACCCCACAGCAATCAAACAAGCCCAGGGGCTCAGCGATGATCGGCGCCTTCAGGCACTGCTCTTCAGTGATGATTTTGCGCAGGTGCGCCTTGGGGTTTTTGGCACCGTTGGCGTGGCTTTTGACCGACACATGGGCGATGGCCCGCTTGAGTAGCTGCGGGTCAACGTTAAAACGCGCCTGGTAAGCCGAGGCCAGTTGAGCGAAATTGGCCGGGGCCACGGCGCTGGGGTACCACTGCGGAATATAGGTACCGACTGTTGCGACCGGCAGGCCACCGTAGCCGGTGTCTTTCAGCTTTTCCACGCCCAGGGCCAAGGCGATATCGCAGGCGCCAGAGGCCACCGCATACACCGCCGCGCGAATGGCTTCTGAACCGCCGGCACAGAAGTTCTCTACTCGGGTTACGCCAATGTTCGGCAACCGCAGGGCAATGCTCATCGGTGTACCGCCACGGCCGGTGCCCACATCTTCCATGTGGGTGGAAAACCAGGCGGCGTCGATTTGCTCCGGGGAGATGCCTGCATCAGCCATGGCCTCACTGTAAGCCTCGACCATCAAATCTTCCGGGCTGGCGTCCCAGCGTTCGCCGAAGCGGCAGCAGCCCATGCCGAGAATCGCAACTTTGTCTTTGATACCAATGGGCATGACGAATTACTCCAACGGCGCTTGCGGCGCGGGGGTGTGAACGGGGGTGGCTTTCCAGAAGTAGCGCTTGAAACCGCGCAGGTCGTCGATGTCTTTGATGCGAAAGACCATCTCCACCTCGAGCGCGGTCTGCACTTCGCCCTTGGCGACGTCGGTGAATTCCATCAGGATGCGACCGCCCCCCTCGAAGTCGATTTGCCCGTAGTGATGGGGCGGCGCCATATAGGACGACAGTGACTCGGCGGACCAGCTCAGCACCCGGCCAAGGCGGTCAGCCAGGGGATGGGCGTCCTGCGTATCCAGGGCGGCGGCATCGGGGGTGTAGGTCAGCCGTGAGGGTGGGAAATGCACGTCACCACTCACACGGCAACGCCCGGCCACCAGGCCGAGAATGGCGCGACGATGGCGATAGGCTGTGCTCAGCGCGGTCTTTTTGTCTTGCTCACCGCGCACACCGCGCTCCAGTTGCAACTGGCCCTTGTAGGTGAGAAAGCGCGTATAACTGAGCTCTTCACGGCCACGGGCCAGCCAGCCGGACACGCCACGGCGAGCGGTGAAGTGTTTGATTTCATCGGTCACCCGCAGTACCACGGCGCGAGCACCGCTGCCAAATTGGGCGAGCACGATCACCTGCCCCGGCTCGGCACTTTCCAGGACATTGGCCAGCAGCAACAGGCCATGGCCGACGCCAGTGTTACCCACTTCTGCCGCCAGGCCATCGACCACCGCTTCGGCAGGGATGCCACAGGCCTGGGCCAGTTGCGCATCCATCTTCGCCAGCGAGGTGGGGAAGATGAAATGTGCCACCGCTTCGGCGTCGACGCCGCTGTCGCTCAGGGCGCGTTTGATCACCTGGGGCATGCAGCGACTAACGCCTTCATCACGCACCCAACGCTCTTCGCCGAAATAATCGATCTCGCGGCCAGTGAGGCGGAAGTGGTCGATAAAGTCGACGCTCGACGCCGCCTGGCCGAGCACTTCTGCGATCACCTGTTCACGACCGAACAACAGCGCGGCAGCGCCATCACCGTAATCCAGCTCCTGCGCGCTGGCGGCGCGGGTGCGGCGGTTGTCGGCGGCTGTCAGCAACACAGTGCCTGGGGCGCTAGCGGCACTGGCCAAGGCTTGGGAAAAACCGGCCAGGGCCGCGCACTGCGAGCCGGTGACGTCACTGGCGCCAGTGTACTCACCCAGGTTTAGCGCTTCGGCAACCACTGCCGCGTTGAGGCGCTCGGCAAACGGCAGGGTGCACGAAGCGAGAATCACCTCGCGCACTCGGCCCTGCAGGTCCTGTCCGCCCAAGGCATCGCGTGCAGCCGCGACCGCCATGGTAATGCTGTCCTCATCCCAGTTGGCCATGGCGCGATGGCCACGGGCTTTGCCTTTCAGCTCGGGGGCGTACCAGGCATTGGCCGCTACCACGGCTTGCCGGCTCAAACGCAGGCGCGGGATATAGGCGCCGAATCCGGTGATACCGATGCTCACAATGCAGTCCTCATTTTAGGTTCCAGTGCTTGCGTAAAAACGTACCGATGCAAACGATGGCCTCGCGTGCTTCCGCCAGCTCGGCGGCGAACTGTTGGAAAACGTGGAACATTTGCGGCCATACCTGCAGCTCAACCGCAACCCCTGCTGCGCGGGCCTTGGCGGCAAACAGCGTGCTGTCGTCCAGACCGGTTTCGCGGTCGCCGACTTGGAGCAGCAACGGCGGCAAACCGGTCAGATCGCCATGCAGCGGCGAAGCTAAAGGGTCGAACGGATCGCCGTCCTTCCCCAGATACTGCGCGGCCAGGGCAACAATCATTGGGCGTTGGTGAATGGGGTCAGACTCGGCACGGGTCAGGTAGCTTTCGCCGCTGGCGCTGAGGTCGGTCCAGGCCGACAGCAACACAGCGGCGGCCGGCAACGGGCGGCCTTTGTCGCGTAGGGCCAGCAAGGCCGCGGCGGCCAACCCACCACCTGCGGAATCCCCCGCGATGGCCAGTTGATCGGGTTCAAAACCCTGGGCCACCAACCAGTCGTAGACCGCAAGTACATCAAGCAGGGGTTCGGGAAAACCATGCTCAGGCAGCAGGCGATAATCGACACCCAGGATCCTGCAACCCGCGGCCACAGAAAGGCGCACCATCAGGTCATGGTGAGAGGTGAGCGAGCCCATTTTGAATCCGCCGCCATGCAGATAAATCAACACCTGCTGCTCGGCGACACCGGGCGTTTTGATCCAGCGCACCGGCACACCGTTGGCGCTGGCGTCTTGGGTTTCACACGTCAGCTTATCGGCCCAAAACAAGTCATCCCAATCGCGGCGCAGGGTTTCAATCGGCGTGTGCCGACGCCAGCGGCCGTACACGGTCTGGATGCGGGCAATTACCCGTTCCACCGCCTCGCTTTGAGCGTGCATCAGCAACCCATCCCGCCAGAGACACCAAGGGTTTCGCCGGTAATAAAACTGGCGTCACGACTGGCGAGAAACACCACGGCAGCCGCCACTTCATTCGGCTCGCCCAAGCGCCCCACCAGGGTGGAGGCCTCCATGGCCGCCAACAATTTTTCACCGCCACGGTCGAGGGCTTTGCGCAGCAAAGGCGTATCCACTGGTCCTGGCGCGACCACATTGACAGTGATGCCATAACGGGCATTTTCCCGGGCAATGGATTTACTGAAGGCGATCACGCCGCCCTTGGCAGCGGCATACACGGCGCCACCTTTGGAGCCCTGACGGCCAGCCTCTGACCCGACATTAATGATTCGCCCGTAACCGGCCGCCTGCATCGCCGGTAGCGCGGCGTGGGTTGAGGCAAATACGCCTTCGAGGTTGACCGCCAACAAGTAGCGCCACTGCTCCACCGTGGTTTTGGTGAAGAAGTCATGCTGGTCATAGCCAGCGTTGTTAACCAAAATTTCGAATGGACCTAGCATGGTCACCACACGCTCTACTTCGAGCAGGTCGGTGACATCCAGGCGAACGGCCAGGCCGCCCACTTCATCGGCCAGCCGCTCGGCGCTGATCATATCCTGCGCGGCAATCACTACCTTGGCGCCCTCGGCTGCCAGACGCCGAACGATGGCTTCGCCAATACCTTTGGAACCGCCAGTGACAAAAGCCCGTTGACCGGTCAATGCACGCATGGTCATTGGCCCTCGAACTGCGCGGTGCGCTTTTCGATCACCGCCGCCAGCCCTTCACGCACATCACGGGTGCGGCACAGCTCGGCAACGGTACGGCTTTCTTCCGGCATCGCGGCATCGACGCCAAGACCAATGCCCGCCCACAGCAAACGTTTAGTCGCGGCCAAAGCCAGGGGAGCGGCCTCGGTCATCTGCTGGGCGTAGGCCATGGCGGTAGTCTGCAACTCAGCATCTGCGACGACTTGGTTGATCAAGCCCATTGCGAGCGCTTCCGGGGCTTTCACCACCGGGTTCATGAGCAACATTTCAGTGGCTTTGCGTGGTCCTACCAAGCGCGGCAAGGTCACCGACAAACCAGCGTCCGGCGCCATGGCCACGCGAGTGGCGCCGGCAAGAAACTTGGCTGACTCACCCGCGATCACCACATCTGCCGCACACACCAGCCCCATGCCGCCGCCACCCGCAGCAAAGCCCTGCACAGCGGCAATTACCGGCGCATCCAAATGGATCATGGCGCTGATGGCAGCCTGCAAATACACCGTGGCTTGGCGGATGTACTCCGGTAAATCGTCACCCTTGCCGACAAAGGTATGCACATCGCCGCCGGCGCAGAAGTTAGCGCCGGCCCCGGTGAGCAACACCACGCGCACACGCCGTTCGCCATGGCAGCGCATCAGCGCCGCGATAAGGTCTTGCAGCGTGGGAATATCCAGACCATTGGCGGCGTCCGGGCGATTCAGGTGCAAGTGGGCAACGCTGCCATGCAAGCTCAGCAGCACGAAGCCGGAGGTGATCAACAGTTCAGGCTGGCTCATCAAAGGGCACTCAAATCAGGAATGAAAGGGTGTAGAGGGCTTTGTCGGTGTTGACCAACACCACCTTTTTTGCAGGCCATGCGCAGGCCAACTGATTCGCGGCGCGCCAGACTGTTTCGGCCCGCAGGTTGGGCTCGAAGACCCTGGCGTTGGCCGTCACGCGAATTTCGTCGCCACCGGTTTCAACGCTTCGTACTTTAGGGATGGAGGGCGCGCGTCCAATCGTCGTTTTGGACGAATTTCGTTCGAACCATTGGTCAATCGACCTTTGCGGCTCGAGGCGGAATCGGAATACCGCCCATCCCTCCCACGACAAAGCGCATTCCCTGTACGGAGACTTCAGCCTCGATGCTTTTGATCCTGGGGGATGGAGGCCTTAAGCGCGGTGGCAACTCGGCCCGTGACATACAGTTCGCCATGCAGGCGCGATTGAGGTGGCGCAGGGATGCCGGCAAGCCGCGAAATGCTGGATAGACACACCTCCAGGGCACGCGCTTCGGGCAATGCCTCGCCAGCGCAAACACCCTGCAACACGCAGAACATTGCCAAGCACGTGTTACGCAGGTCCTCAAACTGAAAAAAACCTCGCTGTTCACCTGTCTGCAGGATCGTTTCCAGCTCAGCGTCATACTGCGATCTCAGTTCGCTGACCTGCGCCCTACCCGCTTCATCAAGGCTACGAAAATCCAGCTGAACGATGCGGCTTTCAGCCCGCCTTGCGTAATGAAAGCTGACGTAGACACTCACAAAGCGTTGCAGCATCCGCACACTGTCCAAGCGCTTTGGGCGTTGTTCCAACCAGGTAGAAAGTAGGTCTTCCAAGAACTCACAGTGCACATCCAAGAGCAGTTGACCTTTACTTTCGTAGTGGGTGTACACCGAACCGGAGCGCACCCCGAGCGCCGCCGCGAGCTGGCGCAACGACATGGCCTCGAAACCCTTATCCGCCATCAGGCTCACAGCCTGTCTTTTGACTTCTTCCACCCTGCTCATATTTTTCACGCCCTCTGCTGATTTCTGAGGGCGCTCAGAGTCTGCGCGAGGTGTCTGGGTCAACTCGTCGGTTCCGAC
Organism: Pseudomonas sp. NFACC16-2; assembly: GCF_900119205.1. NCBI lineage: Bacteria > Pseudomonadati > Pseudomonadota > Gammaproteobacteria > Pseudomonadales > Pseudomonadaceae > Pseudomonas > Pseudomonas sp. NFACC16-2. The sequence continues at coordinate 376,157 of NZ_FPIX01000001.1, forward strand.
GGTTTTGCAGCGGGTGAAGAAAATTGTCCGACCGGGGGCATAATCGCTCAAGGACGGCGCTTACAAGCAACCCCCCATGGATTTCCAAAAGTGGATTGGCACGATGAAAAATTACTAACTGATTCATTGAGTTAGCTCGTCGCTGCGCCAGCTCGCCGGCGGCGATGCAGGCCGGTGCCAGCGGGCGTCCGGAAGCCTCGAAAGTGATGACGATAAAAAGCGATGGGCTGGCCGAGGCCCTATCTCGTCGGAAACGACGACAGGTAACCCGCCGTGAAGATTGAAAATAACCCAAACAAAACCCGGCGGCGGATAACCGGGAACAACAAACTGGAGTGCTCCATGAATCAGAATGTTCTGTTCATTACCGGTGCCGGTAGTGGCCTCGGGCAACTCAGCGCCAAGCGCGCGCTGTCCGATGGCTGGGCTGTCGCAGCCATGGACATCAACGAAGCCGGCCTCAACCAATTGGGCTCCTCACCCAGGCTGCTGAAACTGGTAGTTGACATCACCGACCCCAGCGCTGTGGAAGCAGCGGTCGAGCGCTGCGAAACCGAGCTGGGCCCCATCACCCGACTGACCAACGCCGCCGCAATCATGCCGCTGGGGCTGCTGATGGAACAGCCGCGCGAGGTCATTCAGAACATCATGGCGATCAACTTCGGCGGCATGGTCAATCTGTCCAAGGCCGCACTGCCGAAGATGATCGCCCGTGGCCGCGGGGAGTTCGTCAGCTACGCCTCCATGGCGGGTCATTGGCCGATCATCTACATGGGTGCCTACAACGCCGCCAAACATGCAGTCACCGCCTACACCGAAGTGCTGTTCCACGAGACCCGCAACAGCGGAGTGCGCATCGTGTGCGTGTGCCCACCCATCGTTGCCACGCCGCTACTGGATCAAGCCAAATCGACGGTATGGCCAAAGATCTTCGACGTGTTCCCGCCTATTACCGCCGAAGTGGTACTGAACAAGATTGAGCGTGTACTCAAGGGCAACAAATTGTGGGTGTTTCCCGGACCGATGACTGCCATGTCCTGGAGACTGCGGCGCTGGATACCCAACATCCTGTGGTGGACTGTGCATCAGGTCGAAAAAATCTAAAGCTGTTGGGTGCGCTTCGCGCATCCGTCGGTCTGCGCTTGATAGCCTTGGTGCATACAGCCCCATGCATGGAGCGCGACCACCCTCACAGATTCGTCGGATGCGACGATACCGCCGCTCCCCGCTGTTTCCACAATAGCTGCCAGGCCGCTACGCATGGGCGTTGCGGACCTTTATTGAAACAGCGAAGGAGCACCATCGATGTCCGAAACCAATGCAGCAGAGTTTCCCACCCATAAGTTTGTCACCCATCGGCGCACCATCACCGAGACCGACATCGTCAATTTCGTCAACCTCACGGGCTTTCATGAGCCCTATTTCATCGACATGGAATACCTGAAGGCCAACATGTCCGGCGCCCACCAGAACCGCTTTGCCCCGGGGCCAATGATCATCTCCTACTCGATGGGTTTAGTCTCACCGATTCTGATGAAGGTTGTCGCCGACGTCCTCGAAGGCCATGCCGTGGGCAACTTTGCAGGCATGACTGGGCTGCAGGCACGCATTCATTCCGCCGCATTCCCTGGTGACACCTTGCACGTAGAAGGCGAAGCCAAGATCAAAGCCATCAGCAGTAGCGGCTTTACCATTCTCGACCTGCTGCACGTTACCAAAAACCAGCGTGGCGAAAAGGTCGTGGAATTCACCGAAACCGTACTGTTTCACAAACCCGGTACGACTGAGTAAACCGCACTTCCCCCCGCTCGCTCCCCCTACCTCGTCAGCGCATCAAATTTTCTCGACATGGGCGGGTTGCCCGCGAGCGGCGGCAGAACCTTATGTTGCGGCCTGCTGTATCAACCTTGCCCTCCTGCCCTGACGGGCGATCTCGCTACGCGCATGCACCAGACTAGCTCGTGTCGATGCGCGTAAACGGACTTGCGCACCCATGCTGCATCGCCACAGCATAGGTGCGGAAAACGTCAGACAGATGCCCTCACACTCTCAGCACGGGTCGAATGGCCAGTCGCCTGAAGCCTTCCCATAGAATTGCCTTGCTCGGCAAAAGCCTTCGCCTGGGCTACATGAAAATGCCGGCCATTAAGCAAAAAGTGCGACAGCGCGGGAATCAGCACCAGCGCAGCCAGCATGTTCCAGAGGAACATAAACGCCAGCAGGATCCCCATATCGGCCTGGAATTTGATCGGGGACCATACCCAGGTGACTACGCCCACCGCCAAGGTGACGCCGACCAGGGCTACCATCTTGCCAGTAAATTGAATGGCCCGACGGTATGCCTGCTGCAGGGAGAGTCCCATACGCTGGCCTTCCAACTGGACGCTGAGCAGATACAGGGCGTAGTCCACCCCGACGCCAACGCCGAGTGCAACCACTGGCAAGGTGGCCACCTTAAGGCCGATGTTCAACTGCACCATGAGCGCTTCGGCCAGCAGGGAAGTGAGCACCAACGGTAGGAGGGCCACCACTACAGCACGCCAGCTGCGGAAGGTCATCAGGCACAGCAAGGCAACGGCGAAATAGACGGCCAGCAACATTTCCAACTGCACACTTTTCACAACGATGTTGGTCGCCGCCTCGATGCCCGCACTGCCGGCAGCCAGCAAGAACTGGCGGTCCTTCACACTGTGTTGTTCCGCGAACTCGCTTGCCACCTTCAGCACAGCATCCAGCGTGGCGGCTTTATGGTCTGAAAGGTAGGCCAAAACAGGCATCAGTGAGCACTCGCTGTTGAGGAACTGGGAGTTCCACACCAAGGCATTATTGACCTGCGGCCAGAGAACCCCCTTATTGTCGCTGATCGTGAACCACTTCGGACTGCCTTCGAAACCACCAGAGGTGTAGGCTCGTACCGTATCGGCCAGCGAGGCGGTGGCCTGGACGCCAGGTACTTGGGACAGCTGCCGGGCAAGTCGGTCAGCCTCGATGAGAGCCTCGTACGAGCCACACTGGTCTGCGGGCGTCTTTATCATGACTGCAAACACATCGCTGGAGACGCCGAACCTCGAAGTAATGAAGGTGTTGTCGCGGTTGTAACGCGAGTCGGGACGTAGCTCAGGGCTGCCGGCGTGCAGATCGCCTACCTGCAGTTTGCTGCGTTCTACCAACGCCAACACCGTAAGGCCCAGCGCCACGGCAATCGCCAGGACAGCCCAGCGGCGCTCGGTGAAACGGTCGAGGCTGTTCCAAACCCGATCGATGCCCAGCTTATGGATAGTCGTATCGTGCTCGATGATGTGTCGACGCGCCGCTTCCTGGCTGATACCGGTAAACGACAGCAGCACCGGCAGCAGGATCAAGTTGGTGACCACCAGCATGGCGAAACCGAGGCTAGCCGACAGTGCCAACTCGCGGATGATCGGAATATCCACCAATACCAGCACGGCAAAACCGACGCCATCGGCAATCAGCGCGATCAGCCCCGGCAGGAACAAGCGACGGAAGGTATAGCGGGCAGCGACCCAGGGGTGGGTACCACGGGCGATATCCTGAGCAATGCCGTTCATTTTCTGAAGGCCGTGGGATACGCCAATGGCAAATATCAGGAAGGGGATCAGGATGGTGAAAGCGTCCAGGACACCACCGAAGGCGATCACCAGCCCCTGCTGCCAAAGCACCGCAATAACCGAACAGAGCAGCACCAGGGCGGTGCTGCGAACACAGCGGGTGTGGAAGTAGATGATCAGCGCCGCCACCAACGCGGCGACAATGAAGAACAGCATAACCTTGTAGATGCCATCGATCATGTCACCGGAGATTTTGGCGAATCCGGTGATGTAGATGCCGAGATCTGCCCCCTCGTACTTGACGCGAATGCGTTCGAGGGCCTCGGACAAGTCCTGGTAACTCAGCGGCTGGCCGTCCACGGTCGCCAGCAATGGAATCTCGATCATGCTGGAGTGATAGTCGGTGGAGATAAGACTGCCCACCACCCCCGCACGGGCGATGTTCAAACGCAGTTGTTCGATAGTCTCGGGAGAACCATCGAAGTTGCCCGGCATCACAGGACCGCCGACAAACCCCTCCTCGGTGACCTCGGTCCAGCGCACCACAGGCGTCCAGATCGACTTGACCCAGGTCCTGTCTACGCCCGGGATACGGAAAAGTTCATCGTTCATCTGGCCGAGCGCCTTCAAGTATTCGGCATCGAACACGTCGCCCTTGCGGTTCTCGACCACAAAGCGCACGGAGTCGCCGAGCCCGCGCAGCTGGTCGCGGTTGTCCAGAAAGTTGCGAATGAAGGGATGACCGTGCGGCAGCATCTTGTCGAAGCTGGTGGTCACCGTCAGGTTACGTGCCTGCCAGGCTGAGAGCAGCGTGGCGATGACGCAGAAGGCAATGATGAGCAGCCGATGGTTGAAGATCATGCGCTCGAAAAAGTTGCCGGAAAGCCGGTTAAATAGCGCGGGATCACGGATGACGCTCATCAGTCCCGCGCCTTCATGCTTGCTGTCGATCATCAGGTTCTTCTCATTGTTGTAGAGGCAGCGATCAGAGGTCTTCGACCCTGATCCCCAAGGCACCGACAAGCGCCAGGCGGCTGTCGCCCAGCAGAACGGCACCGTAGTAAGGCATCGGCTGGCTCAGACGCAGCGGCTTGAAAATCCGGGCTCCGTCGTCACTCAACAGCGCCTCTCCACTCTGCGCGACTACAAGTAGACGCTGCGCGCCGAGCGGCAGTACCCGCATCAGATTGCTGCCCAGTGGCAACGTGGTGCGACTCCAGCTTTGCCCCTGATCCGCGCTGCGGAAGAAGCTACCGCGCATCCCATAGGCATAGACCTCGCCCTCGGTCGCAGTAACGCCGAACAAGGTGCCGTTGTAGGGCGTATCTATCGAGACGAACTGCTCGCTCTGTGCATCGCGACGCCAGACATGGCCCTGCTCTCCAGACAGGTACAGCTGGCCATTGCGCCCCGTGACAGCGTAGAAGTGCCACTCCTGTGGGTTATTGGTCAGATGCATCTGCGGAAGCCAGCTACGCCCACCATCCTCGGTAGCGAAGATGCGATTGAAGGTGCCGACCACATAACCGTGAAGCTCGTCGGCAAAGTAAACGTCGAGAAATGGCTGGGTCTCATGATCGACCGCCAGCCGCTTCTCCTTCTCCAGGTAACCCGCTGCGTCCGCCACTCGAGCGGCGCTCGCGGTATAGAAATCGATGGCCAGCTGGCTGGCCTGCAGGCCATCGAGCTGTTTCTGCCAGGTGGCTCCAGCATCATCGCTGTGCAGAATCACCCCACCGTGCCCTACGGCCCACCCTTGGGTCGCATTGGCAAAAGCAACAGCGACCAGATCCACACTTACCGGAACCTGCGCCTGACTCCAGCTGCGCCCTTGATCGTCGGAAAACAGGATGGCTCCACGCAGGCCAACGGCGACCAGACGCTCACCGGCGCGGGTAATCGCCAGCATCGGACCGGCAGCCATGCGCTCGCTATGCACGGCAGCGACCTGTAGCGGAGGTTCGAACGCGTGCACAAAGGGCGTCGCCAGGGACAAGCAGACAAATAGCAGACGCCCGAGAATCGAGCGAGGCAGAGGGGCAGAATAAAACAGTATTCCAGCAAGCATGACAAACCTCACTTCAGGGCTTTCGAAACGCACACCCATCAGGAACGACCGTCCGCGCGCGCAGGCGATCGCTCCTGGTAGTCGACTCGACCTGTCAGAACGTGGTCTTGAAGGTCAGAGATACCCAGTCACGATCCCAGTACTTACCCAGGGAGGAGTTATTCAGGCTGCCAGCACCGAGCTCATCATCCGAATGCTTGGAGATGAAACCGTTGTACTTCAGATCAACGCTGTACTGGGCATAGATGTCCGCAGACACGCCCATGCTCCAGGTGCCCTGCCCTTCGTTGCTACCGAACATGACCGGCGAGTTACCGTGCAAACCGATATCGACAAACAACGGCATGGACAAATCGATTCCCGGCATTACCTGGTACCAGGTCGGCCGGAACATCAGAGACGCGCCTAGAGCATCGCGAGTCTGGCAGGCAATCTTGGTGGCGTTATGGTCGTCGGCGCAATTGTAGCCTTTACCATTGTACGTCTGCGCGTTCTCGGTGACTTCGTCCAGATAGGAGTAGTTCAGCTCGGCGGTCAAGGAAGCAGCATCATAGAACGGCGTCTTACTGAAGTAGGCCACACCGTTGAAAACGCCGGACCACAGTTTGCCGCGTGGCACCCAAGTATCCGGGGCGGTACCTTCCGGCACGAAGTTAGAAAGCGGCGTAGTAGCCAGCACCGCATCCTCTCGGTAAGTAATGTCGGTACCCCAGGAAATACCCCAGACCTGCTTGGACAGGCTCACGCCGTATAACTTCTCCCGCTTGTTCGAGGAGTAGTCGATACCCGCTCCCGCCGGAAAGGCACCCACACCGGGAATGACCACCATCTTGGTCAGCACCAGCTGTGGGAAGCGGTTGGTGTACTCGCGGTAATAGAAACCCAGGGTGCCATCGAGCCACTGCGGCGACCAGCGGGCCGAAATGCCCCAGTCGCCGTGTTTCTTGTCCGGCTCATCGGTGACCTCAAAGGGCAAGCCGAAGACACTGCCCCCACTGCCCAAGCTCAAGCCATCGATCGCGCCAAAATAGGTACCGCCATTGGGGACCAGCATCGGCTTCCAGTCCAGGAGGTACTGCGCGGCAACGGTCAGATCCGGCTGCAACTGGGCGATCATGGATACCTGGTTGAGCGGTTTGAACAGTTCCTTGGCCTCGGTGCCCGGCGTGGCGAGCGCCTTGCGGATATCCACCGGGCCCTGCTGGTAAGACACGCCGTTGACGAAGGAGAACAGCGATTCGCCCCAATACACGTTATGTTGGCCGGCCTTGAGGTTGACCGGCACGCTGCCCAGGTCGAAGCCGGTAAACACGAAGGCATCCAGGATCTCGCCAGAGGGGCCGTTGTTCCAGCGATCGGTGTAGCGGCTGTAGTTGTCGCCGTCACGTCCCGCACCGTTGCCAGCACCACTGGCATCGAGTGCACGGTCTCCCTCGACATCACCGTCATAGGCCTGATCGTACCAGCCACTGGCGCTCAGACGCGCACCGTGACGGTCTTTGTAAACGAAGTCCATCTCAGTGAGGATATCGACACGATTGGTGACCACGTCGCCGGCATCGGAGAACTTGCGGTCGGACTGGTAGGCCGTCACATCGCCCGCGCCCGCGTCGTTTCCACAAATATCTTTATCGCAGTCATTCACCCGAAAACCCACGTTGTAGCGCACGGTGTTATCCCAGCGCAGCGACATATCAGGATTGCCGAGATCGACCGTAACCGCATTTGCCGGCCCAGCCACACAAAAAACCATCATTGGCGCGACCAGCAGGTTGCCGCCCGCTGCCCGGTATCGACTTGCCATCTTCATAGATTTGGCTCCTTCTTGTTATTTATTAGCCCATTCGCACATACCGAACATCGCGGCGGAACACTCCTGGCAGAGGAGCATGAATGCCCCGTACGATGACTACTGGCAGACGACGTTACGCTCCACAGCCCCCACCCCTGTCGTCGGAACCGACGAATCCAGTTAGCGGGACGTGAGTCGATAGAAGTGGCCATAGGAAGCCCGGAAACAACAAGGCCCGCCGAAGCGGGCCTGTCTGCTGCCATCCATCGTCCAATACATCGGATAGGCCGGCATCTGCACCTTGGTAGGGGCACCTCCGGCCTCCAGCGATCCTTTTTGCAGACAGCACAAGGCCGCACCCGAAACGGATTGCGGCCTGTACCGTTATTCATTCAACGGATACCCGTCTGCCCCATGTTTTCGGGGGACCAGGTGGACTCCGGGGGTTTGCCAATCGCTGCGTAGCCGCCCCCCTTGAAACCCGTAAAGGACGGCAGAATGTAAGCACCTCGCTCCAGATCGAACGTCAGCGTATTGTCCGGAATCAGTCCATAGCCGTACACATAGTTCGGGATGGTCAGCATGCTGTCGATGCGAATCAGCTTTCCGGTGACATCGTAGCTGTCGGCAGTACCGGCCCCGCTCGCATCTTCATCGATGTAGAAGCGCCGCTTGGGTAGCAGATGACGGAAGCCCGGTTTCAGCGTGGCCTCGACCACCCGCACACGGTGCAGCTCCCAGCGGATGCACTCCGGATTCGGGAAACTCTTTGTGAACAGCTTGTCTTCCGAGCACGCCTTGTAGTCGTAGACGGCGAAGTTGTTGTAGTTGATCAGCTTCTCCTCCACTCCCAGATACTTGAAGTCGTAGCGATCCTGTTTCCCCAGGATCAAACGCTGCTGATCCATGGTGGTGATGCCGCCCGCCACTGGCGACGGTGTGTCATAAGCCAGATCCGGGGCCAATTTGACCCGACGCTGGCCAGGAAGGTACTGCCAAGCGCGCTGTTCGCCGCTGACCTGGTAGCGTGCCAGCGTCTGCTCGCCGTTACGCCGGGCCGGGTCGTACACGAAGAAGCGTACGCGCCAAAACTCGGCACCGCTGCCTTTCGGACCGTTGTCGGTGGTATCCAGAAACTCGCTGGATTCCAATACCTTCAATGCATTCAGCAAAATCCGCCGAGCACTACCATCGACCAGATAGGATCGGGCGTTAGCTTGCAAGGGCGGGGAGTACTGCAACTGGTGGTTCCAGATCACTTCGTTGCCGGTCTTCGGCAGCGGGAACGGCAGACCCGCATAGCAGCCCTCGATACTGACCCCGGCGTTGGCGGTCTTACAGGCGTCCACGTTCTTGCGCGTATTGTCCTGATAGGTTTGCGGGAAACGCACAGTACGCCGAGTCTGGTACACATTCATCTTGTACTCGGGGTAGCGCGCGAACAGCGCCTTTTGCCCCTCGGTCAGGCGCTCGGCGTACTGGGAAAGGTTCTGCGGCGTGATGGTAAATATCGGCTTATCGTTCCACGGATCACAGAAGTTGGTCGGCTCGTCCTTGTCGTAGCAGGCTGGCAGGCTGAGCGGCTCGTCCGAGTACGCCGGGATGCTGCCGTCGGCATTACCGCTACGCTGCGCACCGAACGCCGTCAGCTCAGCCCCACCCAATTGCCCGGCCTCGCTGGCGAAAGCTGATTGAACGGCGCCGGCCAGGACGGCAAGCGCCAATACGCTGGCTAGGTTGCTTCGCTTCATGTTTCCCTCTCTTGTTATATTCATCGGGTGGCGCCACCGTGGCAGCACCAGACTAGGGGTCAACGGGCTCGAGGACTTTCGCCCAGTACCCGCAAGCATTTCAGGCATTGGTGCAATCCGTCCGCCCCCAAGCTACGCGCCCGGGTCGCGGGGGGTCGTTGAATTTAACTTACGCTCAGCCCCTCCCGTTTCGGTCGTCGAAAGCGACGAATTGCGCCGCCACCAGGGTTAACGCAGCTCTTCACCCTTGGCGGCCTTTTCCAGCAGCAACACCGGTGGCGCAAAGCGTTCACCATAGGTCTGCGCAAGCTCACGGGCACGCTGAACAAAACGCTCGACGCCATAGCCGTTGACAAACTGCAAGAAGCCACCGGTCCAGGTCGGCGCACCAATGCCGAGGATCGAGCCGACGTTACCGTCCGCCACCGAGCGCAACACACCCTCCTGCAGGCACTTCACCGCCTCGATAACCTGACGGAACAACATACGCTCCTTGATATCCTCGACCGGCAGCACCACCTCCGGCCTGACGAACAGCTCGTAGAGCCCCGGCCAGATGGTCTTTTCGCCGCCTTCCGGGTAGTCGTAGAAGCCACCGCCGTAGTGACGCCCCGGGCGGTTGTACTCCTTGATCAGGATGTTGCCGACCGCGTCGCTGTGGCTGTTGTCGAAGACGGTGGCAAACACGCCCATCTCCTTCTGCGTCTCGTTGACCTTACGCATCAGCTCCAGGCTGACTTCGTCGAGTACGGTCAATGGCCCTACCGGCATGCCGATCTGCTTGCCTAGGTTGTCGATCAGCAGTGGATCAACACCTTCCTGGAGCAGCTTGCAGCCTTCGTCGAAGTAGCTGCCGAAGGTGCGCGAGGTAAAGAAGCCCAGCGAATCGTTGACCACGATGGCGGTCTTGCCGATCTGCCGGGCAAAGTCGAAGGCCCTGGCCAAGGCCGCGTCGCTGGTCTGCTCACCACAGATGATTTCTACCAGCGGCATTCTCTCCACCGGCGAAAAGAAATGGATACCGATGAAATTGGCTGGGCGCTTGGAGGCCTTGGCCAACAGGGAAATCGGCAGGGTCGAGGTGTTGGTGCCAAACACGGCAGACTCAGGCATCTGAGCTTCAGCCTGCTGGGTGACCTTGCCTTTCAGATCGACGCTTTCGAACACGGCCTCGACGACGAAGTCGACGCCCTGCAGGTCGGCATAGTCCACGGTGGGCTTGATCAGGGCGAGAATCTCGTCCTTCTTCGCTTCGCTCAGGCGCCCCTGGCTGACCGTCTTGCTCAGCAGTTTCTCGACATTGGCCTTGCCGCGCTCGGCGGCCTCCAGACTGACATCCAGCAGCATCACCTCGATGCCGACCTTGGCCGACACATGGGCGATGCCATTGCCCATCATGCCGGCGCCAATGATGCCGAGCTTGCTCACCTTGCTCTTGTCGAAACCTGTCGGCCGGCTGGAGCCACCGTTCACTTCGTTCATCTGGAAGAACATGGTGTTGATGATGTTCTTCGCCTGCACGCTGGCGGCCAGGTGGGTAAGGCCACGGGTTTCCACCAGCAGCGCGGCATCGAAGTCCAGCAGGGTAGCCTCCACCGCCACAGCGAGAATACGCTCCGGCGCCGGCAGCAGGCCGCGGGTGTTCTTCGCCGTCATCGCCTGAGCCCCGGCGATCATCTGCGCCACATGGGGTTGCTGCGCAGTTCCGCCGGGAATCTTGTGCCCCTTGTGATCCCAAGGCTGTAGGCTGACGCCATCATCGCCGACCTGCGCCTTTATCCAGGCCTTGGCCGCCGGCACCAACGCGTCAGTCTGCTCGATCAGCTCATTGACCAGCCCCAGGGCCAGCGCTTCCGCCGGCTTCATGCGCTTGCCTTCAAGCAGCAACGGTAAAGCTCTTTCCAGGCCCAGATGGTGCACCAGACGGACGATGCCTCCGCCCCCCGGGAGCAGGCCGAGGGAGACTTCGGGCAGGCCGACCAACGCGGCAGGGCTGTTGAGCAGCACCCGATAGTTACAGGCCAGGGCGATCTCGAAGCCGCCACCCAGGGCCGCGCCATTGATCGCGGCGACCACCGGCACCGGCAGACGCTCAAGGCGGCGCAGGTCATTCTTCGTCAGCTCGATCTTGGCCTGAAAATCGGCTTCATCACCGGGCTTGAAATCGGTCAGCTCGTTAAGGTCGCCACCGGCAAAAAAAGTGCTTTTCGCCGAGGCGATGACGACACCGGTCAGGCCGTTTTCCTGCTCTAGGCGATTCACGGTCGCAGCCATGGTTTCGCGGTACAACTGGTTCATCGCGTTGACCGGCCCCGGCATATCCATGGTCACAGTGACAATGCCGTCGGCGTCCTTCTCGTAATTGAATGCGCTCATAGGTTGTTTCTCGTAGAAAGAGTGATCCGCCACGGCACAGACTCGCAGCGGCTTTGAAGTGGCTCAGAGGCGTTCGATGATGGTGGCGATACCCATGCCGCCACCGACGCACAGGGCGATCAGGCCGCGCTTGAGGTTGCGCCGCTCCAGCTCATCCAGCACGGTGCCGACCAGCATCGCGCCGGTGGCGCCGATCGGGTGGCCGAGGGCAATGGCACCGCCATTGACGTTGGTGACTTCCGGCGAGATATCGAGGTCGCGCATGAAGCGCAGCACCACCGAAGCAAAGGCCTCGTTGATCTCGAACAGATCGATGTCCTGCACGCTCAGGCCCGCCTTGGCCAGGGCCTTCTTGGCAGCCGGACCGGGGCCGGCCAGCATCAGCGTCGGCTCGGTGGAGAGCACCGCGGTGGCGACGATCCGCCCGCGCGGAGCAAGCCCCAGTTGCTGACCAATACGTTCGCTGCCCAGTAGCGTGGCGCTGGCGCCGTCGACGATGCCCGAGGAATTGCCGGCCGTATGGATAGGTTCGATGCGCGCCACCTGAGGGTACTTGCGCAGGGCTACGTCGCTGTAGCCGAGCTTACCCATGGCCGCGAATGAAGGCTTGAGCTGGCTCAGGGCCTCCAGGGTGGTGGCCGGTTTAATGAACTCGTCGCGCTCGAGAACGACCAGACCATTAAGGTCGCGCACCGGCACCACCGAGCGATCGAAGTAGCCACTGTCGCGTGCATGGGCGGCACGCTGCTGGGAAACCAAGGCGAAGCGGTCAACATCCTCGCGCGAATAGCCGTCGAGCGCGGCCAGCAGGTCTGCCCCGATGCCCTGGGGTACCGACTGCAACTTGAAGGCGATTTCCGGATCCTGAATCCAGGCCTGGCCGGCGGCGCCCATTGGCAGGCGCGACATCGACTCAACGCCACCTGCCACGATCAAGTCCTCCCAACCGCTGGCAATGCGACTGGCCGCCTGATTCACCGCCTCCAGGCCAGAGGCGCAGAAACGGTCGATCTGTACACCGGGCACGCTCTCGTCCCAGCCGGCGTACTGAACCACGCATTTGGCAACGTCGCCACCCTGCTCGCCTACGGGCTGGCCACAGCCGAGCACCACGTCATCGACACGCGAGGTATCCAGATCGTACCGCTGCTGCAGCTCGGTCAGCAGCCCGGCGGCCATGTGCACGGGTTTGACGCTGTAAAGCGCGCCATCTTTCTTGCCCTTACCACGCGGCGTGCGTACGGCGTCGTAAATGAATACTGCCTGTGACATTGGGAGGCTCCTCTTGGCGATTTCGGTTGCATGACCGAAGCCTATGAGCCTCCCTGACTGACCACATCGTCGGAAGCGACGATCACCGCAGTACTGCCGCACCAGACTATGCCAACCCGTATCTGCCGCCAGTGCCATGCGACCGCGGGAGGTAGCCCGATAACCAGCCCAGAACTCGTTCACGAGTTCCTGGCCGTCGGCCATACGGTGTTTGAAACAGCCTCGAAATGCTCATTTACACCTCGTAGACTCCGCTTCCTCGGCTGTTTTAACCTTGTCTGGTTTTAGTCACAAGCGTTGAAAGGGCTTGCGCCAGGTACCGCTTGCCCCATAGTTTAAGAAACCAATAAGAACAGGCGGAGGCATCGCACCTCCATGAAGGATTCATGATGTCGTCGAATCACCGCTCCTTGCCCTACATCTCGCGAGCCAAGGTGACGCCTCCCGCCACCTCGCACTTCGAAGTCCCGCGTCAGGCCATGCTCGACCGCGCGGGCCAAGCCGAGACCAGCCGTGCCGTGCTGGTGCATGCACCAGCCGGCTTCGGCAAGACCACCTTCATGACCCAGCTGCTGGCCCGCTATCGTCAACAGCGCATGACCACCGTCTGGCTTACCCTCGACGCTGGCGACAACGATGTTTCGCGCTTCCTCAGCGGTTTCGCCACCGCCATCGCCGGCCTACAGCCAGACGCGCCGCAACAGGACCTGGGCCAGTTGCGCAACACCGATCTGGTTGCCTGGATCCTCGACCAGATCGGTACACACCAGACCCCGCTGGCCATTTTCTTCGACGACTTCGAAGCCATTCGCAACCCTGTCGTACTCGGCCTGGTGGCTCGCGGCATCGAGGCGATTCCGCACAAGACCTGCCTAGTCATAGGCAGCCGCACCTTGCCGGATATAGGCCTGGCCCGTCTGCGCGCACGTGGCAGCCTGACCGAGATCGATGCCGCCAGCTTGCGCTTCAGTGTCGAGGAAACCCAGGATTTCCTCACTCAGCGCCGTGGCGTCGGCCTGAGCAGCACCCAGGTCGAGCGCCTGCAGTGCAGCACCGAAGGCTGGGTCACTGCCCTCTGGCTGGCCTCGCTGGCCCTGGAGAACCACGGCGACACCGACAAGTTCCTCGATTCCTTCTCCGGTTCCAATGCGGCCATCGCCGCCTACCTTGCCGAGGATGTGCTGGCCGCCCTGCCCGAGCCACTGCGCCTGTTCCTGTTGCGCAGCAGCCTACTCGACGAGTTGAGCCCGGCTTTGTGCAACGCGATCTGCGGCTGCAGCGACAGCCTCGACATGCTGCGCGAACTGGAGCGTCACCAACTGTTCCTCGTCCCGATCGACGAGCAGCGCGACCTTTACCGTTATCACAGCCTGTTTCTCGACTTCCTCCGCCACCAGATGCAACGCCGTTACAACGAAGAGCTGCCAGCCCTGCACCTGGCCGCCTGCAATGCCTATCTTGCGCAAGGACGGGTCATTCCGGCCATCCGCCATGCTCTGCAGTGCGGCAATACACAGATTGCCATCGACCTGCTCCACCAGCATGTCGACATGCTGCTCAGCCAGGGCCGTCTGCGCCTGCTGGCCGAGTGCATCGGTCAACTACCGAAGACAGAGCTTCAGCGTCACCCCCGACTGCAATTGATCCGCGCCTGGTGCACGGCCTTCACCTGGGGCCCCAAGGAGGCCCTGACCCTGGTGGCAGATATCGACAGCAGCACTCTCTCGGGCGAGTCCGCAGCCTATCTGCTGGCCCTGCGCCCGATGCTGCTGGTGATGATGGACCAATCCGAACAGGCCTACGAGATGGGCACGCAGTCCCTGGCCCAGGTGACCACCGCATACCCCTTCGCCTGGGCCATGCTCAACCAGGCGCTGACGCAGGCCAGCATCCTCCTCGGCCGACATCAGGAAGCGCACCAATACGTCGATGAGGCACGTCGGGCGCAGAGCGATTCCGCTGGCGCGTTCGGTTTCGTCCTCGCCGAATCGGCCGAAGCGCTGCTCGACATGATGGCCGGCCGCCTCAAACAAGCGACCGCGCGCCTGCGCCTGGCCACGACCATGCTCGAAGGCTCGCGCCGACGTGATCGCAATGGCAACGCCCTGGCCGCCGTCCAGCTGGCCGAGACGCTCTATGAAAGCGACGAGTGCGAGGAAGCCCTGCGCCTGTTACTGATCTATACCCCCCTGGTGCAAGATCTCGGTCTCTCCGACGGCCTAATCACCGCCCATACCCTGCTGGCCCGCATCGCCGACGACAAGGGCGACCGTGATCGCGCCCTGCAAATGCTCAGCGAACTGGAAAACGTCGGCCACCGCCTGGGTCTGCCCCGCGTCTCGGCCAGTGCGCGCCTGGAACGGGCCATGCAAACGCTGGCCCATGGCGACCAGAGCGGCGCCCTCGAACAATTGGCCCTGGCCGAACAGACCTTTCCCTGGACCGAGACCGCGACCCACTGGGGCATCGCCAACGACACCCTGACCCCGACCATCGGCCGCCTGCGCTGGATGATCCGCAGTGGAGCGTCCGGCAAGGCCATCGCGCCGCTGCGCAGCGAGTTGGCCGAAGCCGAACGCCTGCAACGCGGGCGCCGGGCGCTGAAACTGCGCATTCTGCTGGCCGAGGCGCTGTACCGCGACAACCAGGCGAAAATGGCCCTGCGCACCTTGGAACGAGCCCTGAAGTTCGCCCAGACCGAAGGCTTCGTGCGTACCTTCCTGGAAGAAGGCGCGACCGTGCAGGTCATGCTGCGCGAGCTGCACAACGAACGCGAGGACAAGGACGCAACGGATGACAGCAGCCTCGAACGCTGGCTGCGCAGCAGCGCCACCGCTCAGCCCGCAGCCGGCAGCAACGGCACACTGGTCGACCCGCTGACGCAGAAAGAGCTGAAAGTGCTCAACCTGCTGGGCCAAGGATTGTCCAACGCGGCGATGGCGGAAAAGCTGTTTGTCTCCGACTCGACCGTGCGCACCCATCTGCGCAACATAAACCTCAAGCTGCACGCCAGCAGCCGCACCCAGGCCATCGCCATCGCGCGACGCATGGGCCTGTGCACCTGAACGCAACACCACTCACCAGCGAAAAGACCGCCCTTGGGTGTAATGCCGATCAGTTAAGCCTCAAACCCTGTGGGAGCAAGCTTTGCTCCCACAGGTTTTGTGTCATGTGATCCTTAACTGACTGGCATTAGCCCTTGGGCGGCCTTTTTCGTTATGGCACGGTGCTCAGGCTAACCGGGCACGGTATTCGTCACGCAGCAGGCGCTTGAGCAGCTTGCCGTTAGGCTCACGCGGCAAGCTCTCGGCGAAGTCAATCACCCGCGGACACTTGATCGGCGACAAGCGCTCGCGGCAGTAGGCAATCAGCTCATCGACCAGCGTAGGGGAAGGTTCCACGCCCGATTCCAGTTGCACCACCGCGCGCACCTCCTCACCAAAGTCACGGTGAGGCGTGCCGATCACCGCCACGTCGAACACCTTGGGGTGAGTGATCAGTACGTTCTCGGTCTCCTGCGGGTACACGTTGACCCCACCGGAAATGATCATGTTGTTTTTGCGGTCGGTGAGGTACAGGAAGCCATCGGCATCCACATGTCCGATATCGCCCACCGTGGCCCAGCCGGCCGCATTGTAGGCCTCGGCGGTTTTCTCCGGGTCCTTGTGGTAGCTGAAGCGCGGGCCGTTGGCGAAATACACCAAGCCATCCTGACCCACCGGTAGCTCCTGACCGTCCTCACCGACGATATGCAGCTCGCCGAGAATAGCGCGACCGACAGTGCCAGGACGCGCCAGCGCGGTCTTGCTATCGACCATGGTGGAACCGATGCTTTCAGTACAGGAATAGAACTCGGCGAGGATCGGCCCCCACCATTCAATCATCGCCTGCTTGGTCGGTACCGGACATGGAGCCCCTGCATGCACCGCAACCTTCTGACTCGACAGGTCATAGCGCTCACGCACTTCCTGCGGCAGCGCCAGCAGGCGGTGGAACATGGTCGGCACCCACTGGCTGTGGGTGACGAGGTAGCGCTCAATGGCTTTGAGGGCGTTTTCGGAGTCGAACTTCTCCGCCAGCACCAGGATGCCGCCCAGGATGGTCATGCCTTGCCCCCACTTCATTGGCGCGGCGTGATAGTAAGGCGATGAAGAGAAATACACCGACTCTTCGTTAACACCAAAACCGCGCTGCATAAGACCTGCGATTACCGCCGTACTACCCAAAGGCAAACCGGTAAGGTTCGGCTTCACCCCCTTTGGCCGCCCAGTAGTACCCGAGGAATAAAGCATTTCGCTACCTTCCACGGCATTGCGAATGGGGCTGCCATCGAACGCTGACAACGCGTCATCGAATAGCTTGACGCCAGGCACCGGGTCGAGGCTGTAGATCTGCGGTGGCCTTGGCAAGGCGCGCACGGCATCAAGAATCGCCGGTGCTGTCTTGGCACTGACCAGCAGTACCTGGGCTTCGCAGTCAGCCACAATATAGGCCGCCTCGAGAGCAGTCAGACGCGTACTGATAAAGGTGTAATACAGGCCAGCATAATGCGCTCCCCACTGTACTGCTGGACACTCCAGGCGATTTTCCAGGCAATAGGCCACGTGATCACCTGGCTTCAGACCCAACCACTGGTAAAGGCGGCCGAGCCGGTTGGCATAGGTATCCAGTGCGGCGTAGGTCAGCGTGGCGCCTGTTTCAGCCATGATCACAGCGGGTTTTTCCGGCGTACGCATAGCATGCACGCCTGGGTACAGTTGGGGTTGCTTGTCGCTCATTGCAGCGGCCTCTTGACAGTTGGCATTGCTTACGCTCGTGTGGCTGCACACGATTATGGTTGTTATGCAGTGGTTCACAGATGCTTGAGTATCCAGCCGAGTATCTTGCGCACTCGTGGCTTGTAAGGCGGAAAGAACATAGTCGCCAAAAGCACCTGCGTCTTGACGATGGCGCGCTCATGGGAAAATGCGCGAATGCCCCATTCGCCATGGTAACTGCCGATGCCGGAGTTATTGACTCCACCAAACGGCAGGTTGTGGTGCAGAAAGTGTGCGGCAATGTGGTTGACACAAGTACCGCCAGCACTGGTACGGACAATCAACGCATCGGCACTGGCCGGGTCGCGACTCCAGATATACAACGCCAGCGGTTTGGGCGCTGCGTTGATGCGCTCGATCACCTCATCCAGATGATTGAAAGCGATAATCGGCAACACCGGCCCGAAGATTTCTTCTTGCATGATCCGCGCGTCATCAGGTACGTCCCCCAACAACGTCGGCGAAACAAAATGCGCGCCGACATCCACTGCTCCGCCATAAATCAGCCGCGCACCGCGGGTCTTGGCGTCGTCGATCAGGTCGGCCACACGCTGGGTGTGACGCACGTTGATAACCCGCGACAGTTCAGCATCCATGGCGGCCAGTCCCTCGCCGTACCAGGTGTCAAGGTAAGCGCAAACGCGCTGCACAAACTGCGCACTGATACTGCTGTGAACATAAATGTGGTCTGGCGCGATGCAGGTCTGTCCGGCATTGATGAACTTACCCCAGGCGATGGTCTTGGCCGCAAGCTCGATGTCAGCGCTCTGGTCGACCACCACCGGCGACTTGCCGCCCAATTCCAGGGTGACACTGGTGAGATGCTTGGCTGCAGCGGTCATCACCACCTTGCCAATCGACGGCGATCCGGTGAAGAAAACATGGTCGAAGGGTAGCTCGAGTAGCGCCTGTGCCACACTGGCATCGCCCTCAAACACAGCCACTTCGGACTCATCGAACACTTCACGAATGATCTTTACCAATACCGCCGACAGGTTTGGTGCAATCTCCGAGGTTTTGATCATCGCCGTATTGCCACTGGCAATGGCCGGGATCAGCGGCCCCAGGGTCAGCGTTACCGGGTAATTCCATGGCGCCAGAATCAGACAGCGCCCCCGCGGCTCATAGCGAACCCAAGCACGAGTTCCCAGCATCATCATCGACTGCCGCACACGGCGTGGCTTTAGCCATTTCTTCAGGCGCCTGCAATAGTCCGAGATATCCATGATCACCGGCATCAGCTCGGTGAAATCGACCTCCACCGGTGGCCGTTTGAAATCTTTCCCGGCGGCCTCGACTATGGCTTCGCGATGCATCATCAGGACCTCACGCAAGCGTCTCAGCTTGGCGATGCGCTGCTCGACAGTGGAGCTGCGCAGGCTTAGTGCCGTCTGGCGCTGAATCGCAAATATCCGCTGGATATCCGCCGCCAACTGCGGCGTCAGTGTCTCGGTAGGGAAGATCGGTGCCGGGGCAGCGGACATGGCGCAACTCTCTGGTATAGGACTGACTGACCCTCATCATCGCCAACGCTTCGAAGATGGAAATCGTCGTAAACGACGACACTGAACAATCCCCCCTTGCCTAGCATGCAGGCATCAGCCCAAAGCAAAGCATGGACATTCCTATGATCGACAGTTACCAACCGCGCTGGATGAACGAAGAGCTTCTGGCGCTGCAAGATCTTGCCAGACGTTTCACCGCCGAAGAAGTTACCCCCAATCAGGAGCGCTGGTACGAACAGGGCGCCACCGACCGCGAAGTCTGGCTCAAGGCCGGTGCCGCCGGCATCCTGCTACCGGACATCTCCAGCGAGTACGGCGGTTCCGACGGCACCTTTGCCCACGAAGCGGTACTGGCCCAAGAACTGTGCCTGGCCGGTGATACCAGTTGGCGCTGTGGCCAGCAGATCCATGTGATCGCCGCCCACTACATCGAACGCTACGGCAGCGAAGAGCAGAAACAGCGTTATCTGCCAGGCCTGGCCAGCGGCGAACTGATTGCCGGCATGGGCATGACCGAACCCAGCGGAGGCACCGACCTGCAGAACATGCGCACCCGCGCCATCAAGCAGGGCGACAAGTACATCATCAACGGTGCCAAGACCTTTATCACCAACGGCTCCATTGCCGACATCCTGGTGCTGGCGGCAAAAACAGACCCCAAACAAAAAGCCAAGGGCGTCTCGCTGTTCATCTTTGAAACCAACAACCCGGGCTTTCGCGTCGGCCAACGCCTGAAGAAGATCGGCTTGCACGGCTCTGACACCTGCGAGCTGTTCTTCGAAGACTGCGAGGTGCCCGAAAGCGCGCTGCTCGGCGGCGTCGAAGGTCGCGGTTTCTACCAGATGATGCAGGACCTCACCTACGAACGCACCTTGACCGGCATCAACTGCGCCGCCGTCATGGAACGCGCTTTCCGCGTGACCCGCGACTATGCCCACGACCGCACCATGTTCGACAAGCGTCTGATCGATCTACAACACCCGCGCTTCGAACTGGCCGAGATCAAGACCGTGGCCACTATTGCCCGGGTGTTCTCCGACTTCGCCGTCGAACGCTATCTAGATGGCACCATCACCGCCGACATTGCCTCGATGAGCAAGTGGTGGATCAGCGAGCAGCAATGCGAAATCATCAGCCGCTGCCTGCAGTTGTTCGGCGGCCACGGCTATATGCTCGAGTATCCGATTGCCCGCATGTATATCGATGCACGCATCGAACCCATCTACGCTGGCTCCAACGAGATCCTCAGGGAAATCATCGGCCGCGGCCTGTAACGCCCCCTCGGCGCAAGGAGACAATGATGTCGGATAACTTAGAATTTGACGCCTTAGTCATTGGCGCGGGTGCCGGTGGTCTGTTTACCGCAGCACTGCTGGCAAAGCGCGGCTACCGCACATTGCTCGTGGAGCGTCTCGGCGAAGTCGGAGGCCGCGCGTCGACTCGTTACAAAGATGGCTTCGCCGTGAATACCGGGGCGCTCGGGATTGAAATAGGTACAGAAACTGAAGAGGTTTTCAACGAAGTTGGCGCACGGTTGATAGTGCGTCAACCCTCGCCAGGTATAGTTTGCCGGGTCTCAGGCAAGGATATAAACATCTCGGCAGGTCTTCCTGGCATGGCAAACCGTGTTGCTATAAAGCTACTGCGGCTTGCTCTCCACGTTATCCCACCACTCCAGCCGCGCCCAGGTGAGTCCAGTCATGCCTGGGTTACACGCTTCACCAACAATCCGACGGTCCTGGGTGTACTTCACAACTTCATTGGATCAATCTTTGCCACCACGCCACACCTGTTACCCGCCGATCTTTTTTTGCATTACCTGACGACCAAAGGAGCATTCAAGCAATTCGGATTCCCTCCTGGTGGAACCGTAACGGTATGGCAGGAACTCCTCACGGCCTACAAACGTCACGGCGGCGAGATTTGGTTGAACGCGCAAGTAGAGCAACTTAGTTTTGCAACCGACGGCACGGTGAACGGTGCTACGGTCAATCGCGATGGAATCCCACGGCAACTGACAACCAAGCTGACGGTGAGTGACATAGGGCCACAGGCAACCCTTGGCCTGTGCGGGGACGCAAACCTTCCCGCCGACTACATCACTACGGTAAAGCGCCAGCACCAGCCAAGCGCCATCATCACGATTTACTTTGCCAGTACTACGCCCCTGGCCAGTTTCCCAGGATTTGCCTGCTTCAGCTCCACCCGGAGGCTCTGCTACGCAACGAGTTTCACGCCAACCTGTCCGGAAAACTCGCCGCCAAACTGGCATCTTTACTGCGGAGCCAGCGTACCGCAACCCTGCACCGGCGACTTCAATGAAACCAATGAAATAGAACTCCTGAAAGCCGACCTGCTAGACGAGTTCCCTGGCTTCGCGCAGGCACGCATTTTGGACGTGGTAGTGACCCGCGACGAGTGGCCCGCCCAACGAGCCATGGCTGGCGCGGACTTGCCGAATGAAACCCCCATTGCGAACCTCTGGAACGTCGGCGATGGCGTCAAAGAATGGGGTAGCGCGGCAACGACCGCCTGTGCCGAAACGGCCATTCTGGTAGCGGCCAAGATTGAACGAGCATACCCCTGGCAAGCAGCACAAGCGGCGCTCGAGCCCCAACAACAAGAACATGCAAAAGCCGTATCACAACCCATCCCACAATCCCACGCTGTTGATCACACCAGCAGTAGTCCTAAGGAAGCACTATGAACCAGCGCGTTTTCAGCATCAGCGCCTGGAGCGGTACTGCCGCATTAGTTGTTACCTGTCTCGGGTGGCTGATCGCAGGAATACTGCCACTCCCCCTAGGCCCCTCAACCAGCGCTATAGAAGTCGCCGCGTTCTTCATCGACGATGCGACGGTGACGAAGATAGGCTTTGTCATTGCTTCCGTCGGCGTTGGACTGATGCTTCCCATGTTGGCTGCCATCTCAATGCACATGTTGCGCATGGAAGGTCGTTACCCATTGCTCAGTTTTACCCAGATGATTGCCGGCGCAGTTACCGTGATACTTAACACCCTCCCCCAGTTACTGTGGGCGACCATCGCCTTTCGTACCGATCGAACACCCGAGGAGTATCGAACACTGAACGATATCGCTTGGTTGTTGCTGTTCACGGGGATCATACCTTTCATGATCCAAAACATTGCCATCGGCACGGCAGTGCTCAGCGCCCCCCACAAAGTCTTTCCACGCTGGGCAGGGTTCCTCAATCTGTGGGTTGCATTGGCCTTTGTACCTGACGTACTCGCTTACTTCTTCATGAGCGGACCATTCGCCTGGAACGGGATCTTCGTCTTCTGGTTGGCACTGGGGGCTTACGCGGTATTCCTGGTAGGCATGGGCGTTGCAATCAAACACGCCAATGCACAAATCATTGCCCTCGCCAAAATGGAAAGAGCCTCTGCATGACCTCTCAGGTCCCGGACTTTCTCTGCAACGACGTCGCAATGCCCATAGAGGGTAAACCGTCGCATGCCGCCGATGACAACCACCCTGGCGAAGCGGGAATCTGGGTATTCATCTTCGGTGACATGATGATTTTCGGTGCCCTCTTTTTGACGTTCCTCTGGAACAACCGCCAAGATCGTAGTGCCTTTTCAAACGATGCAGGCAGTCTGTTCCAGAGCATCGGCGGCATCAATACACTCATCCTACTCCTCAGCTCATACCTGGTTGTGCTCGCTGTGGGCGCACAGCGTCGCGGTCATACCGTCCGCGCCGGCCGCCTGATACTAGGCGCTTTGGTCTGCGCGTTAGGATTCGCCAGCCTCAAGGCAATCGAATACAGCATTGAAGTCGCCAATGGGCATACACCTACAAGCTCCTTGTTCTTCACCTTTTACTTCGTTCTGACTGGCATCCACTTATTGCACGTTCTGATTGGCGTATGCCTGCTCAGCCTCTGGTGGAGCAGATGTCACAGCCAAGCTTCCTGGAGCGATGAGCGCGCTTTTGTCGAAATCTCGGCGGTCTATTGGCATATGGTCGATCTGTTGTGGATCCTCATCTACACGCTGCTCTATTTGGTATGCATCGCATGAGTGCCTCTTCGCGGCAACATGTGACCATCGTCTGGCTCTCTCTGGTATTAGCCACCTGCGCTACCTGGTGGCTGAGTACCAGCCACCCTTTTTCTGCCACGAGCGAACACCTGGCGTCCTCCATTGCGATAGCCATCGCCTTCATCAAGGTCTATTACATCGGCATGGACTTCATGGAGCTTCGCGGGGCTCCTCGGGTACTGCGCCACATATTCATGGCCTGGATCGGACTGACTGGCGGTGCAGCAATCGCACTCTATGCCATCTAGGTGCAACCATGGTTACCGCCAGGCCGCCGGTCTTCGTGATCGTGAAGTGTGTTAGATCAATCCATTCAACTTCGTAACCTCACTTGCCGAGGCAGACTTACAGGAAGTCTGCAAATCAACCCTGGCTCACTGGAATCCTGACCACCAGCCCATTCCACTCCTCGCACATCTTCAATTGGCAGCCCAGGCGGCTGCTCTCATTGACCTCGAAGGCGCCTTCCAGCATGAAGGTTTCGTCGCTGCTGCGCGCCGGCAACAGTGACTGCCAGGCGGGATCGACATACACATGGCAGGTTGCACAGCTGCAGGCCCCACCGCATTCGCCGTCGATGCCCGGCACCAGATTGTCGACGGCGATCTGCATCAGCGACCGGCCTGTCTCGGCCTCAACGCTGTGCACCACATCAGAATGTTCGATAAAAATGATTTTCGGCATAGTTCTACTTCCTACTGTTCTGGCAACGGCGTCAGAGCGCTGCGGCAAGTAACGACTTGAGATCAACACTTTCGTCCGCCAGCACTTGTGGATCGACTTGAACTCGCTCGGCAACCAGACGCTTGCCGACCATGAAGTCCTGCGGCCGGTTGACCGCGTCGACGGACAACACCACCCCCTTGCGCAGGTAAAAGGCGCAGAAGGATTCAGCAGCCATATCGCCCCGCAGCACCAGTTGGTCGTAGCCCTGGGACAGGCCGACCATCTGCAGCTTGAGATCAAACTGGTCGGACCAGAACCAGGGTACGGCGATGTGTGGCAGGTTCTTGCCACAGATCGTATGAGCGGCCGTGCGCGCCTGCTCCTGGGCACTCGGCACCGATTCGATGCGGATGAGACAGCCGAGGAAACCGTTGACGTGTCGGGCGCAGTCGCCAACCGCCAGGATGTCTGGATCAAGGGTCTGCGCGTAAGAGTCGACAACGATGCCGTTGTCGATCTCCAGACCGGCGTCACGGGCCAGTTGGTCATTGGGCAAGATTCCGATGCCGACGATGATCAAGTCGACCGGCAACTCACTGCCGTCGCTTAGCTGCACCGACTCCACTCGCTCGGCCCCCTGGAATACCTGCACGCTGGTTTCCGTGCGCACATCCACGCCCCGGCGGCGATGAACGCCCTCGTAGAACGCGGAAATCTCCGGAGCCGCGACCCGTGCCAGCACCCGTGGCGCCGCCTCCAGGACGGTGACCTGCAGGCCGTTCTTGATCCCGACCGAGGCGGCCTCCAGACCGATGTAACCGCCGCCGATCACCAGCAGACGCTTGCCCGCGACGAAGTCCGGCTGTAACCGTTCGATATCCGCCAGGTTACGAATGTAATGAACATTGGGTTTCTGCGCAGCCGGCTCCTCCAGGCGACGCGGCCTTCCGCCGGTAGCCAGCACCAGCTTGTCATAGGCCTGAGTCCGGCCGTCACTGAGCGTGACGATCCGCCGCTCGCGGTCGATGGCGCAGACCTGCACGCCGGTCCAGCACGCCACCTGCAACTTGTCGTACGCGGCCGCACTGCGAATCAGCAACGACTCGCGGCTCGCCTCGCCGGAAAGGTAGGTCTTGGACAACGGCGGGCGCCGATAAGGAAGCTCGGGCTCATCGCCGATCAGGATAATCCGGCCGGGATAGCCGTTCTGACGCAGCGTAGCCACCAGTTCGGCACCTGCATGACCGGCGCCGACAATGACGGCAGTTTCGTTCTGTGGATACATGGGGCGGCTCTCTTCGAGATGACTATGGCTTGCATTTTTCAGTCATGCTCGCCCGCTGCTGGAAGCCGCACATCGTCGTTTGCGACGAACTCGTGGCGGCTCCCTTACCTGCCATCCAGGGGTCAGAAACGGGCTCACTCCCGGTTGATCGAGCCGCTTGAACAACGGGGGCTGCCCGGCGCAGGAAGGGGCTTCAGGCAGCAACTGCATGACGCACTGGTAGCGGCCCCAGCACGCCTCCCAGGCCTCGTAACCGACATTGATGACCCGCCCTTAACCCGCCGCCGTACAGCCCCAGCACCTGCGCCAATCCATACTGCTCATGGAAGACGAACTCAGATTAGGAAAGACAGGGTGAAAAGGGCCTTGTCGTTGTTAACCAAGACCACTTTCTTGCGCGCCATGCGCAGGCTGTCTTCTTCTCGACGCAGCAGGTATTCGTTGCGGGTGCACCACACGGTGTCGGCGCGCAAGTTGGACTCAAAGACCATGGCATTAGCCGCCACCCGAATCTCGTCACCACTGGCCTCGATGATCTCGACGTTGGACAGCACCCGCCCCAGGCGCGAGCGCGGAGACTGAGTGTGGCGCTTGCCAGTATGGAACTGCTTGATCCGCAGGGCGATGCGCGAGCGGTTGTCATAGATAATCGACATCTGCGTTTCCGGGTCGATGTCATCGCCGTTAGCCGGCACCCAGTACACACCGTCGGTGGTCCATAGAGCCTCCCAGTCGTCGTACTCGTGAGTATCCTGCAGGCGGGCTTCGCGGTAGAGGAACTGGCTAACTTCGGCGATCAGGTTTTTTTCCGGGATAACTGCACTGCCCATTTATTGCGCCTCCATCAGCGAGCGGTAGTGGCTCCAGATGCCACGGGTGGTCACTTCGTCGGTAGCGTCACCGATCAGGAAGCCGTCAGCATCGCGGCGCTCACGCGCCAGGCCGCGGCCGAGGTAGTTCCACTCCGGATTGCGGCTGCGAACCCCACGCTGGGTGCGCTCGTACATTTCCGAGTCGTCGGCGAGCAGGAAACCAGCCGGCCCGACCGAGCCCATTGTCTGCTGGCGCAGGCGCCGGTTGAGATCGGGTGCGCCCTTGAACTGCAGCGCGGTGACGTGTTGCACGGTCTCGTCGACCGCCAGCGGTTGGATCACGAAAATCTGGATTTCGGCGATGAACAGGTTGGGGAAGATCATGATGTGTGGCGTGCCATCGATCATGATTTCGTTGGCGCGCTCGGTGCCATATGCTTCACGCATCTTGCTCACGTACTCGGGCAGGCGTGCTTCGGTGGTGCCAAACCAGCCCATGGGCTGGCCGATGCGGCGGAACTCTGGTCGCAGGTCGATCTCGGTGTGGCCACCGCCCATGTCCCGGGCCACGGCAGTGGAGTCAGCACTGTACAGATCGCCGATACCGCTGGAGGCGACATCAAAGATCGAGGCATGAACGAACTGAGGGTGGTAACCGTCGGTCTCGTTCTCGACGATGAACTTCCAGTTAGACTTGGCCTTGTGCTGCAGGAAACCGGCAGTGATTTCCACCTCACCCTCGGGCGACGTCACCACCAGCGCATCGAGCGCGCCACGGGCCGCCCCCAGGTGCTCCTCCAGCGTCGGCCCCTCCACGGCCATGCTGCCGAACACAAAGCCCTGGTAAATGCCGATGCGCGCCACCTTGCCCAAGCCCAGAGTGCTTCGGTCGGTGCCTTCGTAGCCGGCCGCGAACGGATAACCGCGCAAGCTACCGGTATTGGAGAAGGTCCAACCGTGATAGGGGCAGGTAAATGATCTGCGATTACCCGCATGCTCCAGGCACACCTGGTTGCCTCGATGCGGGCAACGGTTGAGTAGCAGATGGATTTGCCCCTCCCCGTCGCGGGTCATGATCACCGGCTGCGGGCCGATCGACTTGACCACGAAATCGTTGAGTTTGGGAACCTCGCTGACATGGCCAACGTAAACCCAGGTGCGGTACCAGATCCGTTCCAACTCGAGCTGGAAGAGCTCTTCGTCGGTGTAGACCGAACCATGCACGCGGTCATGCTGGACCAGGTCATCCCAGTTACGGGTGGGAATTAATGTCGTCATCGCGAACCTCTGAAGGGGAGTGAAGACTCGATAGCCGGCACTGTATCGATGCCCCCGAAAACCCAGATCGTCGCTTTCGACGAATTCCCCAACACCCGCACCAGACAGTCCAGTCGCCGCCGACTAACTGCTCAACTGAACGACCCTTTTCTTAACCTCTTCAATACGACTCACGCTCTTGCATTCGCCCCGAAAACCAAGGGCGCCAGGGTCGAGCACACCCCACATTCCCGCTCGTCGGATTCGACGATTTTCAACCACCTGCCGAAATCGGCAAACAGGCGAAATCACTTTTTTATTCAGATAGATAGCAGCAGATCAGCGGCCCTTAAAGATTAACAATGTTATTTTTACACAGTTAACAATACTCAAAAATG
Source organism: Pseudomonas sp. NFACC16-2 (assembly GCF_900119205.1). Lineage (NCBI taxonomy): Bacteria > Pseudomonadati > Pseudomonadota > Gammaproteobacteria > Pseudomonadales > Pseudomonadaceae > Pseudomonas > Pseudomonas sp. NFACC16-2. The sequence goes on from NZ_FPIX01000001.1 coordinate 403,789, forward strand.
CTGTTAGTTTGGCCCCACACCCCACTGAACACGATGATCCATGGCCCGCCCAGTCTACTCAGCCGATGAAACCGAGAACCTTCGCCAGACCCTGGTGCGCGGAGCCCTGGAGCTGTACCTGGAAGAAGGTATGGACAACGTCACCCTGCGTCGGATCGCCAAGCGGGTGGGACTGAGCCACACCGTCGGCTACCGCTACTTCGCCAATAAGGAAGCCCTGGTCGCCGAGATGCGTCGCGCATGCCTTTTGGAGCTGAAGGCCGCGGCAATGCCGGCCAATGATGACGAAAGAGATCCGATCGAACGCATCCGCTCGACCCTTCGGGAGTTACTGGCGTTTGGCAGCAGCCAACCAGCCAAATACCGGCTCATTTTTTCTGACACTCAGCCGGATCTCACCGAATACCCACCGCTGCTGACAGAACGCTGGGAGTTTTTCGCCTCGTGCGTCGATCTGGTACAGACCGCCATTGACCAGAAACGCCTGCATGGCAATGCCCTGTTACTTACCCACGGTCTATGGAGCCTGCTGCACGGGATGCTCTCTTTGCACACGGCTAACCAGCTGGTGCATGGCCTGTCTCTGCGCGAAATGGCATGGCCGCTGATCGACAGTTTTCTGCACGCAGGCGATATCGCCCCCCCAACAAAAAAACCGCAGCCACCGACTAGCCAGTCGTCGCATAGCTGATGTAGAGGAGAAGACCTGTGACTATCAATGCCCTGGCTCGCTTTACCGTCCCCCTGGAAAAGCGCGCGGCCCTCGAAAAATTGTGCCGTGTCCCCGGCGCTTCCCCCATGGTGCTTGGACTGCTGGTCGCCTCCACCGGCGGCGTGATTGTTGCCGACATCCTGGCCGTGCTCGGCTACTTCAACCTAGGCTGGACCTGCCTGCTCAATACCTTCCTGATGTACTGGCAGTTCACTGTGGCCCATGACTCGATTCACCGTTCAGCGGCGAAGAATCAGAAGCTCAACGACCTGTTTGGCCATATCGGCATGGCCACCTTCGCACCGCAGATCAGCTTGGGAATTTTCCGTTGGGCGCATATCCAGCATCACCGTTTCACCAATGGCCCGAAAGATCCCGACAACTGGATGCACGGCCCCTGGTGGAGCCTGCCGGCACGCTGGTCCCTGCTGGAAATTGGTTACCTGCTATTCATCATGAAGAACCGGGATCCGATCGCCATGCGCCACCTGCGCGGCACACTGCTCAATGCCGCGATCACCCTGGCCATAGCCGCGGCGTTGACCTACCTGGGTTACGGCATGCATGTGCTGCTGTTGTGGTTCATCCCCTCGCGCCTGGTCTTCATCTTGGTGGGCTGCGTGTTCTTCTGGCTGCCCCATGTCAAGGACGACGTGGAATCCGAGCAGGACTTGACCCTGGCTACTTCCATGCGCCTGGGCCACGAGTGGTTGCTGACGCCGCTGTGTCAGTACCACAACTACCACCTGATTCATCACCTGTTCCCAACCATGCCCGCGTATCAGCATGTGAAAGCCTGGCAATTATTGGAGCCGGAGCTACGACAGCGCAACCTGCAGATTCAGCATGGCTTCGCCATTCAACCCGTCATCCATCTGTCCACCTGAAGAGGAGCCCGACCATGAAACGTTGGCAATGCAGTTTCTGCTCACACATTTACGATGAGCGTCTTGGTGATCCGGACAACGGTATCCCTCCCGGCACCCCCCTGGAAGACCTCCCTGACGACTGGATGTGCCCGGACTGCGGAGCCGGCAAGGCGGACTACTTCGAGGTTGTATGACTCATCATCGCCCGGGCCACGTTGGCCCGGTGTACCTGCACAAATGCGTTGAATGAGACTCCCCTACGCCCTCCAAGCTGCCCAGAAGCATCCGCCAGAAGCCAAGGAGCGTCATATGCGCAATCTGTCCGTGCGTACAAAGCTGTACTTCCTGATGTTCTGCTTCATCACCAGCCTCGCCGTCGTAGGGACCGCCAGCCGGCTCGGTATCCACAATGCCGGCCACAGCATGGAAGAGGTCAGCGGCGCGCTAAGTGCCGTTGATGCCTTGGCATCTCTGCGTCACGCGCGACTGATCTCAATCGCCGCCATGCAGGAGGGCGCCAGTTGGCGCCCCGAGGCGTTCGACTCGATGAGCGACAAGAGCGACGCACTGGCCGAAGCCCACGACCTGTTCAACGACATCCTCACGCGCCACCGCGAAGCCTTGACGCAGGCCGAGCTGGCGTTCAAAGCCTACGATACCCAGACCAAAAGCCGTGAAGAGCAGGCCCTGTGGCAGGAATTCAGCGCGCTGTGGAACGAATTCCAGAGCGCCGACCAAGTGCAGACCGAAATCTGCGAGACCCTCGCTCAAGCGAAGAGCTGGGACGACGTACATATTCGCTCGTTGGAGCTGGTAACTAACACCCTACCCTGGGCAGCGGCGATCCACGCCTCCAGTGAGCCGCTGGAGAAACTGCTCAAGCTCGGAGTCACCGATGCCGCGCAGGCGCAAGCTGGCGGCGAGTCGGTAATCGCCACCGCCAACAGCCTGATCGCCAGCGTACTAGGGGCCACCATGCTGATCCTCGGTATTCTCGCCGCCCTGATCGTACGCAGCGTGGTCAATCCGCTGCATCAGCTGCGCTCGACCTTCGAACAGGTGCGCAGCAGCAACGATTTTTCCCTCCGTGCACTTAACCATGGCCGCGACGAGGTGGCGCAAGCCGCCAGCGCATTCAACGCCTTGCTCGAACGGGTGCAGACCGCCTTGCTCGAAGTGATGGTCGGCGCCAATCGCATCGACCAAACGGCCCAACAGACCAGCACCATGGCTAAACAGGTGGCCAAGAGTTCGGTGCAGCAGAACGAAGCTGCCACAGATATCGCCAGCGCCATCGAACAGATGAGCGCATCCATCGGCCAGATCAATGCCAGTACCCGCGATGCTCACGCCCGAGCCCAGGATGCTGCGGACGCCGCCGGTTGCGGCGCGCAGGCAATCAGCCGCACAGCAGAGGAAACCGACCAGGTGACGCGCCAGGTCGGCCGAGCGAGCGAGACTATCAGCGCACTGGGCAACGAAACGGATCGCATCACCACCATCGTCGAGGTGATCAAGGCGGTTGCCGAACAGACCAACCTGCTCGCCCTTAACGCCGCCATCGAAGCAGCAAGGGCCGGCGAGCAGGGCCGTGGCTTCGCCGTGGTAGCCGACGAGGTACGCCAGTTGGCCGAGCGCACGCGCACTTCGGCCGAGGAGATCCGCGATATGGTCAGTTCCATGCAGGCCTCCGCCCGCCAGGCCGTCGTGGAAATGGCCATAGTGACCAGCCGCACTCGCGAAAGCCAGGCGCTATCGGAAAACGCGGCGGCCAGCATGAACGAGATCCTGCAGAGTGCCAGCCTGGTATCGGAGGGAATCAGCGCGGTTTCCCAGGCACTGATCGAGCAGGACCGCACCACCCAGATAATCGCCCAACGGATCGAGGCGGTGGCGCAGATGAGCCAGGAAAATTGCAGCACCGGCGAGCACGCCGCAGCGGTCTCCCGCAGTTTGGACGGTGCCGCTGCTGACCTGCGCCAGGCCATTAATCAGTTCAAGGTCTGACCCCCATTAATTCGTCGATTTCGACGACGTCGGGTGGACGTCAGGGGGAGAAGATAATACCTAAATAACAGTGTTCGCGATTCATCGCTCAGGGAATGCCTGAAGAAGACTTACTGAATCTAGTGAAATGCGCCGACCTCGTTGCCTGGACTTTTTGACGATGCAGACCGTCTTCCGACCGACGAAAGTTTCGCGAAACTATATTCACCCAGACAGGCCGCGTACTGAATTTCATGACACAAATACAACAAGCGCATAGCCATCGGAGAAAAAACATGAAATCCATATATAACATCCCCCAACGCCCCCACTTCACAAGTTGGCGCTGGTGCGGCTGGGCAGGTTACCTATACTGCATTATCATCCTTATAGCCTGGGCTGGAGTTGCGGGCTTTTTACCGCCTCCCGCACAGAGCCTTAGCGTAGATGAAACCCATCAATACTATATTGACAACAGCCTCCGCATCCGAATCGGCATGTTAATGATACTTCTATCCACCCCCCTCTATTACATATGGGGCAGTGCAGTTTCTAGAACCATGCAATATGTCGAAGGCCCGAATGGCACGCTTTCCCTCATACAATTAATGGGGGCTTTCGGCACTGTAGTGGCGACCTGGGCCTCATGCGTAGGCTGGGAGGCATCCGCCTATGACCCCGAACTGAAGACAGCACAAGACATAAAATTGCTGGCCGATTACTCTTGGTTATGGTTTGACACCACAGTCATGGTATCCGTCACCCAGTTTGTTTCATTTGGCTGCCTGTGCCTAATTGATAAAAACCCAAGACCGCTATTCCCCAAATGGCTGGGATGGTTCTCGATTGCCATGGGTCTGTCGTTCCTTATGGCGGTATTAATTCCGTTTTTCCGGACAGGCCCATTCGCGTGGAACGGTCTTCTTTGCTACTACGTTGGCCTGTTTGATTTCTTTATATGGATCATCATCGCCACTCACTATGTACTGAAAGCCATTAAGCGCATCGAGCAGGATTCTATTGGCATCGCCTGACTGCAATTGTTTACCGAGCACCATTGATTTTCTGCAAAAAAAGATAGAGCGACCGTCCTATTGCACACTCGCGGGCGTGCAATTGGGCTTCAAACTTCCATAACAGAGCGATTTGAAATGGTTGCCAGCATTGAGAAAGTAAAAAACAGACAGTCCAACTACCCGCTCGGAGCACTACACAGCTCTCGCCCAGAGCAACATGAAACCATTCCTACTCGAACAGAAAACAAGCACACCCCTGGCGAGGAAGGAGTCTTCATCCTTGTCCTGATGGACATGATGTTATTTATGATTATATTCTGCTCTTACTTTTATGAAAGAGCCAAAAATCCTGACAGCTTCATTCAATCTCAATCGTCGTTATCCGTAAATGCGGGAATTTTCAACACGCTCATTCTCTTAACCAGCTCATGGTTTATCGTATTGGCCATACGTAGCCTGTCCAAGCTGAACCGGCGCACCTGCATGGTGTTTATTCTCCTGACTCTAGCGTGCAGCTTGGCTTTCACGATTTCAAAGTTCCTAGAGTACAAAGAAAAACTGTCTACCGGCATAACCATGCTCACCAACGACTTTTTCATGTTTTACTACATGATTACCGGCCTACATTTTATGCATGTACTCATTGGATCAATTGTTCTAATCGTCATGTTTTTTCGCATTAAAAATGGCTCATCGGGCGTTCACGGACTTGAAAGCTCCGCCACCTTCTGGCACATGGTGGATTTACTGTGGATTATAATTTTCCCCCTGCTCTACATCATGAGATAGCAAGATGACTTACTCATTCCCATCTCGCGAAACTTTTGTCTGGCTGCTTCTGATAATGGCCACGCTAGCGACTTTTTATTTCTCGGGCAGCACGCTTGGCAGTGCGATCACCAGTAGTGAGAGCCGCTTGATCATGATCGCCATTGCCGCGTTTAAATGCAGGCTAGTCATGCGGGAATTCATGCAGATCAAGAACATGGCACTGCCATGGAAATTAGCGTTTGATGGCTGGCTGCTTCTTGTTTCCACAATCATATTTATTGGACTCAGACTAGGCCAAGATTAAACATTTCACTTCCAACAACCCAGTAAAAAATGCAATCCAAAGCGTTTATTTATACGCCTCACCGACCCAACCGATCACGCACAAATTGAAGAGGCAACATGAAACCGATCATTCGCAACCCTGCAGAGTTTACCCCAGCCTGGTTAACGGACACCCTTACCAAGGCCGGTGCGCTTACAAAAGGACATGTTTCCAATCTTACGGTGGAGACCGTTGGCACAGGGCAATTGGGCTCCGTCGTACGCCTGACGCCTACTTATGAGGGAGCCGATGAATTTGCCCCCAATACCATTATTGCCAAACTGGCTTCCGTAAGTGAGACCAGTCGTCAAACGGGCGTTGCCATGGGAGTGTATGAAGCCGAAGTACGCTTTTATCAGCAAATCAGTCGCACCGTTGAAATCAGAACGCCACGCTGCTGGTTCGCAGAGTTCGACCCGACCGAAGGCTGGTTCACTTTGCTGTTCGAGGATCTTGGTACCTACAGTGTGGGCAATGTCATTGAAGGAGGAACCGTCGAGCAAGCACGTCTCGCGCTACAACAACTTATCAGGTTACAGGAACCGCGCTGGAACGACCCATTGCTCCTGGATCTGCCATGGCTCGCGGACCAGCGACGCACCGTGGGCTTGTTCTCTCTCTTCCCTGGTGTCTTGGGTGTGTTTTCCAAAACCTTCGCGCCCCTCATCGACCCCGAGCTGATTCGCCTGGCGGAGCGCGTGGTGCCTCGCTCAGTCGAATACATTAGTAGGTTGGACGGCCCCCGAGTCATACAGCATGGTGATTACAGGCTCGACAATATGCTCTTCGGTCACGATAGCGAGCATTCGCCATTGATAGTTGTTGACTGGCAGACGGTGCGCTTAGGGTCGCCGATGGTCGACGCCGCGTTTTATCTCGGAGCCGGCCTCTCCACGAAACTCCGCCAGCGCCATGAGCAAGAGTTAATCCGTGACTATCACGAACAGCTGCTTGCCATGGGAGTAAGGGACTTTTCTTGGCAAGCCTGTTGGGATGGCTATCGCCTGCATGCCCTGTACGGGTTTTTCATGGCGGTGGGTACTTCCATGCTAGTTCAACAGAATGAGCGCGGCTTAGCGATGTACAAAGCTTCGCTGGAGCGTCATGGCGCGCATGTTCTGGAGCTGAATGCAGAAGCACTCTTCAACTAAAGCTGAAAGTGAGCATCCGTCGAGAACTGCGTCATACGTCCGGACAGGCAGCACTCTGTAGCAAGGCGCTGCCTTGAAAATACGATAATAATCAGGAGTGGACATGAACAAGGTAGGTAATAAATCTTCAACAGCAGCATTTTCCCTAGGACCGGAACACGACCTCCGTCATAAATTAGGTAACGAATCCCATGCGCGCGAGTCGCTGGTTTTCATGTTGCAGCTTGCCGAGGAAAACATCGCCGCTTTCATTTACACCTGGGTGAGCGGGGACAATAAAGCAGGCGCCGCCTTGAGCGTTTACGGTTCCGGCGTGGGCAAAGAGCCCATATTTGAGATTTGCGACGGTATTCTTGTACCCAGTGATATGGATTTTGACGATTGGCACGTGGGTGATGTCCGAGTCCGCCATCGCTTACCGCTTGAGACTGCGGAAGTTCACTACTCCGGCCAGAAAGCCAGTATCGAATACCAGTTCGAAGCGATGCACCCGGCCTACAACTACGGCTCCAGCCCGGAAGGATGTCCAACTTGGATGGCGACAGACCGTTTTGAGCAAAGTGGGCGCGTAAAGGGCGTGCTTCGCCTTGGCGAGCGCACGATTCCCTTCGAGACGTTTGGTCATCGTGACCACTCGTGGGGGACGCGTGATTGGGGGCAAGTGCAGCAGTCGAAGTGGCTCGAAGCTCAGGCGGGCCCCGATGTGGCCTTGAATGTCTTTCAGTACATGGCTGTTGGCCGCACTGGCTTCATGGGATACATCCAGAAAGAGGGACGCATTGAGCAGGTGACGGACGTGCGGGTCGACTTCACGCTAGACCCGATGTTTTATCACACCGAGATGGCCTTTGTTATCGAAGATGCAGCCGGACGCGTCACCACTGTGCGTACCAAGCTATTTGCCTTGTTTGAGTTCGAAGTCAGCCCCCTGTACACCCTTAACGAGGGTTCGATGGTTGTGGAGATTGATGGTGAACCAGGTGTAGGTCACGTCGAAATGGGGTGGTCGAAGGCTTATCTTGATTATCTGCGTCAAAGCGAAAGCTAAGAACCAGGGCTGTAAATAGAGTTTTTGCACGTAACGGCGGGATCACCCAACAAGGGGATGCTTACCAGCTCTGGATAGTGGGTTTTTCATGGGTAGTTAGCAGATACCGTGTCAACCACCTGTGTTGGCGCCGCATATTTTCGAACTATCAGCAAACAATCCAGCGCTGTTACGCAAAATCGTCGTAACCGACGATTGGCCACGCAGCGGAATCGCACTCATCGGGCCGACCTACACATAAACCAACGAACTCCTCGAGAAACTGATCGGACGAACTCTATGATGCTTTCGCCAACACAAGAAAAACTGACTATTCGCCATAAAAAAGGACCTCTCGCGATGACGACCGAACGCTCGGCAAGTTACCGAATCCTGCATCTGTGCAACTACTCTGTTCTGATCGTCGCGCTTGGTGGACTACTTGGGTTTGCTGTATTCGCGGGTTTCTGGCCACCGCCTCCGGCCTACCTCAACGCAAGCGAAATCAGCAGCTATTTTCGAGAAAATAGTTTCGGTATCCGAGTGGGCATGATGGTCATGTTCGTCTGTATGCCCTTCTACCTGACCTGGACTGCGGTCATGGCCAAAATCATGGAACGCATCCTAACGGACTCCATGAGCGTTCTCTCGCAGGTGGTGCGCACTAGCGGCGTAGCTGCCATGTTGACCTTGATGCTGCCTGCACTCTACTGGATGACCGCCGCCTTTCGGCCCGACAGCCGCTCCGATGGGGAGATCCAGATGCTCTACGACCTAGGCTGGTTCATGTTCGATCCACCCTTTGTGATCTTTGCGATCGAGTGGTGCGCCATTGGCATCTGCATGCTGATGGACAAGCGGGAGCAGCCCCTATTTCCATCCTGGATCGCGTGGTTGGGTTTCTTCACCTGCGCAACTTTCATCTCGGTCCTACTGATTCCTTTCCTGACCACCGGCATCTTTGCATGGCACGGCCTGATCACCTTCTGGCTCGTGTTCGTGACGTTCTTCGTCTACCTCTTTTGCCTTGTGCCGTTGACCCGGAAGGCTTTGCTGCGACTCGAAGCGGAAGATCGGGGGAAGAATTGAAGTTAATTCCGTCACGGCAGCGTGTTACCGCCAGGCCCCTTTTGCCCCCCATGTGCACGCCACAAGTCCGTCGCCTGCCGGGTTTGGAAGGTATCTGGGTATTCGTCGGCCTGGACATGATGATCTTCGCGCTGCTGTTCGGCTCATTCATGGTCGAGCGTCTAAAGAATCCCGACACCTTCGAGGCTTCACGTCAGGCTCTAAACCTCCACTTTGGAGGAGGCAACACGCTGATCTTACTGACCAGTTCCTGGTGCATGGTTCGCGCCGTCCAGGCGGCGCGCCGGCGCGCCGCGGTCGGTCCGTGGCTGGCGGCCGCCCTCGCCAGCGGCATCGCGTTTGGCATTTCGAAAGTCTTTGAATACATGGGGAAGATTCAGGCCGGCTACACCATGCTGACCAACGACTTCTTCATGTTCTATTTCGCGCTGACCGGCATCCACCTCCTGCATGTCGTCGCCGGCTGCGTGGCGCTTGCCGTGTTCTGGACACGCGCTCGGGCGGGGACATACGCCAGAGACAGCAGCCTGGTAGGTATCGAGAGCATGGGAATCTACTGGCACATGGTCGATTTGCTTTGGATCGTCCTTTTCCCGCTACTTTATCTCATGAGGTAATACATGGACCGCGCACAACGATGGGTAACCAGCGTGTGGTTGTTGCTGAGCATCGCGACGATCGTCACGACCTGGGGCTTGTCGAAAGACAGCGTCACCGCAGCGACCGCCACGATCGCGACGATATTGATTGCCGCCTGGAAGGTGCGTATGGTCCTGCTCCACTTCATGGAACTGGATCACGCCCCCTGGGGGGTGCGACTCTTGTTCGAAAGCTGGACGGTGCTGGTGGCCGTCGTCATCCTCGTTCCCTATTTCCTTGCTCCGCTGTTGGCGTGACGCGCGCCAATGACCGCAATGCTCGAAAAGTCTGACCCATTCTTCAGATCATGGTCTGCGAACACAGAGTCTCGATCTGCGCCTAGGTTCAGCCCTGTTTAGCCAGAATCTGGTCGTCCTTCTCGCCGGCCGCGAACGGGTCGGGGAGCACGGCATCAAGTTGGGCAAGCTTTGCGCACGAGATCATGCGGGCTCCATGTGATGGACAGACCGTCGGGAGCCGACAGCCTACTATCCGGAAACCTGCGGTTTACTTGCCCAGAATGTTCTTCAACGCAGCGGTATGGCCGGCCGCGTCGTTTACGCTGGACATCACTTCGATGATGGTGATCTCCTGATCGTTCATCGTCATCAACGAGGCCATCAGTAGTTTCAGGCCGTTGAAATCGTCGGTGCCGTCCAAGCGGTACATGCAGTCCGGGTCAAGGCCAGAAGGATCTCCCTACCAAACAGTTCGTCAGATACAAATCCCGAAATCAAGTGCTCACGAGGGAAATGGCATAATATGCCAACTATCGAAAACCTGTTTGTCCAGACCTGGAGCTAATTATGGCGACGCGAAACGTTGTGCTTACCCCCCATCAGGAGCAGGTTATCCATGACTTGGTTCAGTCCGGCCGTTATCAGAACGCCAGCGAAGTGATGCGAGAGGGTTTGCGGCTATTGGAGCAACGCGTCGCGGAAGACACCGCGAAAATTGAGGCCCTGCGTCAGGCGACCTCGATCGGCATCATGGATCTTGAACACGGCCGTTTCACGCAGTTGAACGAGGGGGACCTGGAGCATTACCTCGAGGGCTTGAGCGTGGAGGCAACCCTCCCCGCGAGAGAGAAACACTGAGCATGCCGCACTATCGGATTTCCGCCGCGGCGCGCACAGACATTGTCTACATCCTCAGGCTCTCCCAAACACAATTCGGCGATCAAGCACGCCAGCGCTACCAGGCACTGATTCTTGCGGCGCTGCAAGATATCGCCGGCGTGCCCACCCGCATCGGCAGCCACGACCGACATGAGATTGCACCGGGCCTTCGCAGCTATCACCTCATCTACTCACGCCAGCAGGCAAAACACCCGCACGGAAGTGTCAAGAGTCCACGCCATATCGTATTTTATCGTGTGGCAAACGACGACGTCATAGAGATCATCCGACTCCTGCATGACGCTATGGATGTGCAACTGCACCTGCCCGACGCTTAAGCACACAAATCTCAGGCAAAAAAAGCCACTCATCTGAGCAATGCTGTTCACTTAAAAATGATGGACCTGTGGCGAGGGAGCTTGCTCCCGCTCGGCGGCGAAGCAGTCGTAACCCGGCGAGTGCGGTGTGCCTGATTCTCCGCATTTGGCAGGTTTGGGGCCGCTTCGCGGCCCAACGGGAGCAAGCTCCCTCGCCACGGGTTTGTCGATTGCCTTAAGTGAACAGCATTGCACTATCTGAGAGGCTTTTTCCCTTAGCGGGCCTTTCCATGCAGCCACATCAGAAATCAACAGTAGCCGACACCTTCAACGTACGCGGCGCCCCTTGGGTCAGATATCCACCATTGGCCGAGGCCCAGTAATTCTCATCGGCAACGTTCTCCAGCATCGCGTTGAAGGTCACCCCGCGGCCATCCATTTTCGTCCGATAGCGCGCGCCCAGGTCGACGCGGGTCCAGGCGGGGATGCTGTAGTCGTTGGCGCTGTCTACGAACTGGCCGCCGGTGCGCAGTAGCAGGCCGTTCAGGCTCACCCCGGGCAAGCCGGGCACATCCCAGTCGGCGCCCAGATTGAACTGGAATTTCGGCACCCCTACCGCCTGGTTACCATCGTCGCGACCGCCGGTGGTGCCGCTAAGTTCGGCTTTGGTCCAGGTGGCGCCGCTCAGCAGGCGCAGGCCGTCCAGCGGTTCACCGAACAGGCTCAATTCCACGCCGCGATTGCGCTGCTCGGCATCCACCCGGTAGTAGCCGTCGCCGCCGAGCACGCCTTGCGGCTGCTCGATGCGGAACAGGCTGAGGCTGCCGCCGAAGGTGCCCCAGTCGAGCTTGGCGCCCACCTCGGTCTGCTTGGAGCGATAGGGCGCGAACATCTCGCCGTTGTTGAGCGCGGCGGCCGGCGCGGTCGGGCCCTGTTGCAGCGACTCGACGCGGTTGGCATAGAGCGACAGGTACTCGGTGGGCTTGATCACCAGGCCATAGGCCGGCGTGGTGATACTTTCCTGATAGTTGGAGGTGCGGGCACCGCTGGCCGCGCTCCAGGCGTCGGCGCCGATGGATTGGCGGCGCACGCCAAGGGTCAGGAGCACGCGGTCGTCAAGCAAGCCCAGGGTGTCGGACACCGCCAGGCTACGGTTCTGCACCTTGGCGGTGGTGTCCGGGTCGTGGATATCGCCGGAGACGCTGGTGGCCGGCGGCTCGGCGACGGGCTGGCCCTCGTACAGATTGCCAAAGCCGCGACTGCCCGCCGCGGTGTTCTCGAACGCGTTGCGCTTCTCCTGCCAGATACCGTTGGCGGCCAGGTTGATACGGTGGCTGACCGGCCCGGTGGCGAGTTCGCCGCGCAGCCCGGTGACGGCGCTGAGGGTTTCCTGGTCCAGCGGCGAATAGAGGCGGCCGATACGGGCGTCGCCATTCGCGCCATAGACGTAGTTGGAGGCGTAGACACCGTTTTCCCGCGTGTATTTGCCGCCTGCGCTCAGGTAGGCGGTCCAACTGGGCGACAGGTCGTACTCGGCGCTGAACATGCCATAGGTGTCTTCGAGCTGCGACCAGCTCCAGGGTTGCGCGTAGTTGTGGTCGGCGTCGGGTGCCGACGGCGTCTTGCCGTTGAGTGTGCTGGTAGGCCCCGTCGTGGTCAGGTAGACCACCGAGCGTCCCTCATTGACCCGTTGCTTCTGGTAACCGAGGTCCGCAGACAGGCGCAGACGGTCACCGCGATAGTCCAGACCGAGGGTGGCCAGACTGAAGCGCGAATGTTCATCGTCCACTGCTGTCTCGCCCTCGCGCTGGGCCAGGTTCACCCTCACGCCAAAGCGGTTGTCCTCACCGAAGCGTTGGCCCAGGTCGAGGTGCCCACCCACTCGGCTGTCGCTGGCATAGTCCAGGGTGGCGCTGCGCGTGGGGGTGTCCTCGGCACGCTTGGAGACCACGTTGATCGCCCCGCCGACACCGCTGCCCGACGGCGACACGCCATTGACGAAGGCGTTGGCGCCCTTGAACACTTCGACGCGCTCGACCGACTCGGTGGAGATGATCTGGCGCGGCAGAATGCCGTACAGGCCGTTGAAGGCAATGTCGTCGCTGAACAGCTGGAACCCGCGCACGACGAACACTTGGGAGAAGTTGCCAAAGCCAAACGACTGACGCACGCCCGGATCGCTGGCCAGTACATCGGCCAGGGTCTGCGCCTGGCGCTTCTCGATCAGCTCGGAGGTGTAGCTGGAGAAAGCGAAGGGCACATCTTGCATGTCCTGGTTGCCCAGCACGCCGATGCGGGCACCGCGCGCCGCCTCCCCGCCGGCGTACTCGGCCGGCAGGTCGACACGGTCTTCGGCGAGCCCACTGATGGTGGTCGGGCCCAGCTCCAGCACGCCCTGCTCGGGCAGCGGCACCAGGGTGATGGTGCCGTCGTTGCCGGCCTGGAAGGTCAGGCCGCTGCCCTCCAGCAACCGCTGCAGGCCGTCGATCACCGAATAGTCGCCCTTGAGCGCCGGCACCATGGCGCTGCCACGGGTCAGGCCGGCGTCATAGAGCAACCGCACGTTGGCCTGCTCGGCGAAATCGGTGAGCGCCGCGTCGAGCCGCTGGGCAGGCACGTCGAGCTCGACGGCTTGCGCCTGTGCGGCGGTCATGGCCAGGGGAAGAACGGCTAGCGCCGCGAGGAAGGAAGTCGACCGCATGCTGATGTCCTTGGCTTTCAATACGAAGAAGTCGCATTTGCAGGAACGGAAGACGAAGGCGGCGATGATTTCTGAACCATCGCCGCCTAAATATTTTCTTTTTCTTGAAGGTACAGGCGCGGCGCGAAGCTCAGCGGGACGTGACCAGGATCAACCCCGGCAGGCGCACCAGACGCACAGGCAAGGTGGTTTCCACAGCGCTCAACACCGCCTGTGGGTCGTCAAGGGCGAACACGCCGGTCACCTGTAGCCGGCGAGCGGCTTCGTCGACAAACAGCACTCGCGTAGACTGGCTGCGCTCGAGCTCGGCGAACACTTGCTCCAGCGGCCTGTCGCGGAACACCAGCTTGCCGCGCTGCCAGCCCAAGCGTTGGCGCGCATCCAGTGCCTGCGGCGCCTGCAGCGCCCCGCCGCGCCACTGCACCTGTTGCCCGCCCACCACGGGCAGCGACTCGCGCCCCTCGCTGGAGGCCAGCACACGGCCCTCGCTTACCGCAAGGTCGACACCGCCCTCCTCCAGACGCACATCGAAGCGCGTGCCAGTGACGCGGATGCGCGCCTCGCCGGCCCTGACAATGAATGGCCGGGCCGGGTCATGGGCGACCTGGAAATCCGCCTCGCCACGGTACAGCCTGACCTCGCGGCGACCGTCGACAAACTGCCAGTCCAGCGCTGAATCGCCGTTGAGGGTCAACAGCGAACCATCGGCCAGCCGCACCTCGCGCACCTCCCCCGGCTGGGTGCTGATGTCGGCATACAGGCCAATCCAGGTGCCGCGCGGTAGCCACAAGGCGAGCAACAGCATCGCGGCGCAGGCCAGTGGAGCCGCCCACAGTCGACGACGACGCAGCACGCGCACCTGGGGCTGCTCGGCCGGACGTTCTATCTGGCCGAGCAACGACCACAGCCCTTCCACCTCCCGCAACGCCTGCTCGTGTTCGGGCGCCGCCTGGCGCCAGACCTGCGCGGCAGCGCGATCGGCAGCGGTGGCGCGGCCAGAATGCAGCAGCACCTGCCATTGTCGGGCCTGGTCGAGAAGCGAAGGATGAGTCACGGCTGCGGGTCCATCTGCTGCTGGCAGTGTTCGAGGGCCTTCAGGATATAGCGTCCGGCCATGCTTTCCGAGACACCCAGACGCTCGCCGATCTCACGCTGGGTCAGCCCGTCCAGGCGATTCCACAACAACGCCTCGCGCAGGTGCGGCGGCAAACCCTGGACCACGCGCTGCAGTCGCTCCAGGCGTTGGGCGTCGCTTGCCGCTCGCTCCGGACCCGGCTGGGCACTGACCAATTCGATGGATAGCTCCTCCTCGACCGGACGGGATTTTTGCTGACGGCGGTAGTCGATGATCAGGTTGCGCGCGATGCGATAGAGGAACGCACGAAGGTTGCCGATCTCCTGCCCGGATTCGCGCCGACGAAAGCGCAGCCAAGTCTCCTGGCGCAGGTCGGCCGCCAGTTCTGCGCACTTCACCTGCCGTGTGAGGAAGTGCAGCAGTTCACTCGAATGGCTCTCGAACTGGCCGTCGGTGGAATGAGGATCGGATGGCCTGGACACGCAAGCGACTCAAGCGAGGAGGAGTCGCGAGAATATATCAAATGATAATGACTTTCAATTAGTTAGGCGCCCGCAGAAAGGCCACATCCTAGCCGCTGCTGGCAACCAGACTGAACCCTGTCTATTGTTTTTGGCGACGGAATAGCTATCGGAGGCATGGACATGAATCAGAGCATTTCGCCCGCCGCTTCAGCCGTGGGGAACACAGGCATGGTCGCCACGTCCTTGTGGGGCTCGGACAAAATCGGCGGTATCACGGTCGATCCGGACGGTGCTATCTGGCTTGGCGCCTATAGTCGCCTGGGACTCGGCGGCGAAGAGGATTCAGGCTTCACCGGCAGCCTGGTCCGGTTCAATGCCAACGGTAGCCTGGACCGCCACTTCAGTGGCGACGGTAAATCCCTCCTGCCTGTGGCGCTCGATATCGAGGACGGCGGCAATGCCGCGGTGCAGCCGGGAGGGAGTTACCTGGTGGCGCAATACGTGAAAGTAGGCGACACCTGGGTGTCGGGCGTAAGCCGTACCTTGGCTGACGGCAACCTCGATACGAGTTTCGGGAATGGCGGCACCGCGACAGTGCCTTTCTACTGGAATGACTCTCTAGGCCAGCAAGCGTCGTTCTCCGTGCAACGCGACGGCAGTTTTTTCGCCAGCGCCGCGTATCCCTCTGGGGAGATCTATATCGCCCGCTTCGACGCGACGGGGGCCCTGGTCTCGTCTTTCGCAGAGGCCGGGATCCTGCACCTGCCAGCGTCCGTCGGCATTCAACCCAGCCGCACGATCGACGTTTCGCTGCAGGGAGACGGGAAGGTATTGGTCACGGGGCAGGATACCCTGACGCGCCTCAACCAGGACGGCACCCTGGACAGCAGCTTTGCCAACGGCGGCAGCCTGGCCCTGGATGTTCACGCAGACGCCCTCGTCCTCCAGGATGACGGCAAAATCCTCCTGGCGGGCGCCTCGGGCGGCGTGGCAACCGTCATCCGACTCAACGCCGATGGCTCGCTCGACCGCGATTTCGGTGATCAGGGCCAGGTCCATTGGGGCTCGCAAAGCGCGCCTTTCGCCGTAGCCGACATGCTCGTACTGGCCGACGGCAAGCTGTTGATTGGCGCAAGCCAAGGTACCAGCGCGGACGGCTATCTGGCCGCCCTGGTCCAGCTGAACCCCGACGGCAGCCTGGACCACAGCTTTGGCAATCCCGACGACGGCTATTACCACCTTGACGGTAGCCGCGATGATGACTTCTTGCTCGGCACCGCCTCGTTCGACGATGCGATCTTCGGCGGGGCCGGCAACGATCTGCTCGATGGCCAGCAAGGTCGTGACCTGCTGACGGGCGGTGCCGGGGCCGATACGTTCCGTTACCAGTCAGTCACAGACAGCTACCGAACCGCAACCACGGCCCATAGCGACCGCATCACCGACTTCGACCCCAGCACCGATACGATCGACCTCGCCTCCCTGGGCTTTCTCGGGCTGGGTAATGGACACGACGGAACGCTGGCGATTCGAGTCAATGAAAGCGGGACGCGGACCTACCTCAAGAGTTTCGATGCCAACGCGGATGGGGAACGCTTCGAAGTGGTCTTCGACGGTGACTTGAGCCAAGCGCTGAATGAAACCAACCTCCTGTTTCAGCCGGCCAGGCTGATGGGCACCGAAGAGGCCGATCGTTTACAAGGCAACGCTCGAGGCGAAATCATCGAAGGATTCGCGGGCGATGATCGCCTTTATGGAGCGCTAGGCAATGATGTATTGGTTGGCGCAGCGGGCCGGGACCTATTGACGGGTGGCGGCAACAACGATGTGTTCCGCTTCGACGTACTGAGCGACAGCTACCGTACCGCCACCGAAAACCACACTGATCGCCTGGTTGACTATACCGCCGGTGAAGACACGATCGATTTGTCCGCCTTGGGCTTTACCCGGCTGGGAAATGGTTACAACGGCACGCTGGACGTGGTTTTCAATGAAACCAAGAACCTGACTTACTTGAAGAGCTACGAAGCCGACGCCGATGGGGCTCGATTCGAGTTGAGCTTGGTCGGGGACCACTCCGGTTACCGTGACTTGGACATCACCTTCGCCGAGCCCCCGGCAGAGGAGGTCTTTCAGTTGATCGGAGTGGCTGACTTATGGGTGTAGACCGCAAACCTGGTTATTCCTTGCCTTGGGCCGCATCCCGAGCGGTCTAAGGCGCCATCAGGGTCTTCGCTTCTTGTGATGATGGTGAGCTTGGCGAAGGATGAGGGTGTGCCGATCACCGACTCCGCCGCCATCGTCGAATATCTGGAGGAGCTGTATCCCGACACGCCGATGATTGGGACGGACGCCATTTCTCGATCAAAAATACGGTCGCTTGAACGCCTGGGCACTGATCTGGTAGTCCGGGCTCAGCTTTGGTTGTGGAACGTGACCCCATCCTTTCTGCTCTACGCATTGAGTCCGTTGGCCGACCACTGGGCTGTATGGCATCGAACACTGGTTCTGACGCCGATCACCGTAAGCCTCATTGTCTTTATTGTGAGTCCGTTGATCACAAAACACTTTGACTGGTTCCCGCGTCCTCGCTCAGCGCCAGCCGAAGGCTAGAACAGGATTCGCGGTCGTCTTCCATCACCGAAGGTGACACTCACCCAAGTTCAGAAAAGAAATCGAAAATGGTCATGAACCGGCGTACCTTCTCGGCAACGCTCATCGGAGCAGCAGCGACTACCGTCTTCGTGACAAATAGCATGGCAGTTCCCGCGTCAAGCCGTCCGCCCCCCTGACGCCCCTGCCTCAATCGATTGCAGCCGCCGAGCGCGTACTCGCCGAGGCTACGCGCTTGGCTGCCGATGCCGGGCATAGAGTATCGAGCCCCCCACTCCCGACGTTCCTCTCGCTTGCAGTTCAAACGTATCCGGATACCCCTTGATCAACTCACTGAGCTTTTTATAACCATGGGTGCGAGGGTCGAATTCAGGCCTCAATTTGCTGATATTGGTGCCCAGCGCTCCCAAGTGGGCCCAGCCGTCTTCGTCGGCAATGTCATCCAAGATCTTGGCAATGAAACTTACCGGTGCCTTGGGTAGTTTTCTAGCCTCGGGCGTACTGGCAACTTTGACAGCCTCGATTGCAGCGGGAGGATCACGCTCCGGCTCGGGTCGATCATGCCCATTGCTCGCAGCAACAAGCACTTCACTGCGAAGCAATTCGGTATAGATGAACTTGTCGCACGCCGACACGAACGGTCTTGGGGTTTTCTCCTCACCAAACCCGTAGACGATCAAACCTTCTTCGCGTAGCCGCGACGCGAGACGGGTGAAGTCACTGTCACTCGAAACCAGGCAGAAACCGTCGAAGCGTCGGGTATAAAGCAGGTCCATTGCGTCGATGATCAAGGCGCTGTCCGTTGCGTTCTTTCCTTTGGTGTAGGCGAACTGTTGGATAGGTTGAATCGAGTAGTCGAGCAGCACCTTTTTCCATCCCCCCAGTTGGGGGCCAGTCCAGTCGCCGTAGATTCGCTTGACGTTGGCGACGCCGTACTTGGCGATTTCCTCGAACAAACCTTCGACAATCGCGGCGGGGGCATTGTCGGCGTCGATTAACACTGCCAAGTGTTTTTGCGTGGGGGTGGCTACGTGGATGGCCATGGGTCGTCCTTGAGTGGGGACTTCAACATACCGTTAAATCACGGATGAAAAAAAGTGGTTATCTGACCTTGCGGCATTCATCTTACCCCCCTGCTGACTCTTTCAATCCCACCTTCAAGAACCGAACCATGATCGCATCCCCCGCCAAACGCCTCTTTCTGCCTGGAGCCTCAGGTGACACCCAGCGCTCGAACGCCCGGAGTTGATCACCCACCTGGCACTGACCGTCACCTCTGGGCGTGCGGCATGTGGACAAGCCGCACGCGGGGGTCATTACTCGTCAGTGATATTGATCGTTCTGGTTTCGGCTGACAGGTAGACGCACAAGGCAGAGATTGCCGCGAGCACTACCGTGTAGACCGAGATGGCATAGGGCGAGCCATAATGGCTGAGCAGATAGGCGCCGACGATGGGTGCCGTGCCGCCACCGATGATGCCACCGACATTGGTGGCCATGGCGAACCCGGTGAATCGTGCGCTGGGTCCAAATGCCTCGCCGGTGAATGAAGGCACAGCACCGTATACCAGGCCGTAGCCGGCCATGAACAGGCATGAGCCCAAGACCATGGGTAGGAACTGGCCTGTGGAAAATAGGTGCCAGAAGGGAAACGCGGCCAGTGCAGTCACCGCGAAGCCGATCAACATCATGGTGCGTCGACCCAGTCGATCGGCCATTGCGCCGGCGAAGGGAACGATTACCAGGTGCGTGCAAATGGCTACCATCGCTACCGCGAGCACAAAGGCATTGGAAAGGCCCAGTTCCTTCTGGCCGTAACTCAATGCGAACACGGTAAAAAGATAAAATGTCGAAAAATGACAAATGTTGGCACCCGCGACCAAAAGTAACTGTTTAGGGTACTTGGTGAACAGGCGCATGGCAGGTGACAGGTTCGGCCCCTTGGCTGCCGCGCGTTTTTCGGCGGTCTTTTCGAACACCGGAGATTCGGCAACTTTAGACCGTACGAAGACGCCAACGACCAACAGGGCGAGACTGGCAATGAATGGAATGCGCCATCCCCACCTATAGAAATCCTCCACCGACAATAAACTGCTGACGATCAGCAGCAACCCCGCCGAGGCGATGAATCCGAACACCGGACCAATATTGTTGATGGCTGCATAAAAACCACGTTTTCGCCGGGGCGCATGCTCAAGTAGCATGAGCACTGCACCGCTGTATTCTCCGGCAAAAGCGAAACCCTGGATGAAGCGCAGCACACACAGCATGATGGGTGCCCAGATTCCTACGCTCGCGTAGGTAGGCAGCAAGCCGATGCCGACGGTGCTCAAGCCCATGATGATCAACGTGAGGTAGAGCAATTTCTTGCGGCCTATCCGGTCGCCGAAATGTCCAAGCACCAGCGAACCCAGTGGCCGTGCGACAAATGATATGGCGAAGGACGCTAGCGAGGCGAGTCTTGAGACAGCTTCATCGGTGCCAGGAAAGAACAGAGGAGCGAAGATCAGCGCCGCCGCGGTACCGTACAAATAGAGGTCATAGGTTTCTAACGCTGTGCCGAAGAGACTTCCGGCTACAACATTTTTCATGGATTTTTTCTTCTCATCATCAACATGTTCATGATGAGTCTCGCTGTTACTTAAGAGTGAGGTTTGCATAGTTTCACCTGTTGTTATTGTAAATATGCAAGCGTGTTCCTGTCCTGGAACGGAAGTTAGCTCCTACCTGTGAGCGCTTTTACGAAGTAGTCCTGGTCACCCATCTGCCCGCCTTTCAAGGCGATTTCCAGGTTGTCCAAGTACGGTTTGTTTGAGCGCACCTGGCAGAGGGGCGCACCGGGAGAGAGATCGGATTTGATGACCAATGCATCAGGGGCGAGAATCTTGGTGATCTGACTTGACGTATCACCGCCGGATATAACCAGTCTTTCGAGCGGATACGCCTTAAGAATGTCCAGAACGATGTAGCCCATTTCGACAGCCAATTGCTTACCGCCGCGGATTTTTGCCTCGTCACGAAGCAGTCCTTTGGCGGTCATCGCTTCGATCATCTGTTCGATTCTCAGGTCATCCGGACCTTTTGCCGTGTGGATCAGCACGGAGCGTCCGCTTTTGAGGTGCGCGACTGCCGTCGCCACTACATCTTGAACCCGCCCTCCTTTATGTGATTCTGCGAGGATCGCTGCCGCATCCACCGCCAGTTCGACAAATCCACTCGCGATAGCGGTATCGATTTGAGCGCGACTTAACGGGGACGCACTTCCAGAAATGACCAACACTTGTCTGGCGGGCTGCAGCGCAATGACCTGAGTTTGGTAGGCATCTATCAGCCCCACCGAATGCCAGTGCTGCGTTAATCCATACTCGACACCTGAAGAGCCAACCACGAATAACGGCGCCGAGCGACTAGAGATCTCCGTGAGTGCTTTTCCTGCAAGGGTCATATGTGCATTGGTAGTGCCGTCGATCAGAACCGAGTCATGACTCAGAGAAGCTTGGCTGACCAAGGACGCCAGGTCGGCAGTTTGGTCAAGCTGCAGGATGTCGATTTTGGCAATCGACAAATGCTTTTGCTGGCCGATATGGACACTCAGATCGGCTTCTCCCATAGGCGTGATGGGGTGCGCCCGCATGACGGGATGGCGGTCGATCCGGTGTACACAGTGGTCGGTCTTGGACAGCGCAAACAAATTGCCAAACACGCAGTAACGACCCAGGGCCGGGTTACCCGCGATGATCGGCACCCCCTTGACCCCAAAGGCGCGTGATGCGAGCTCGATGACATGGCCAATGTTGCCCACGTCGGGAGCGCTGTCGAACGTGGAGCAAACTTTGTAATGCACAAGGTCGGGGGACAGGCGCTTGATTGCTTCGAATAGGTCTGGAAGCACTTCATCCATTTCAGCATTGGATAACGCGCGGCTATCGCCAGCGATGCCAATAGCGTCGAAACCACCCAGCTCTTCTAACAACTCGGGCGACGGTGGCGCCAAAAACAGTGCGCATCTCAGGCCGGCTGCGGTAAGGACTTCCAGAGCATCGGTCGAGCCGGTGAAATCATCACCGTAAAACACCAGACGAAGCCTGGGCGTATTGGCTGAACGCATGATTTATACGCCTCCGAATTTTGCCAAGGCGGCGGTTAGTGCGGGTCTGCCCTCTGCATACTGTTGCAGGGGTATGCCCTGAGTCGCCGCTTCCCATCCTTCGCGCATACTCTGAACGCCGGCACCGATACCTAGGGGATGGCCGATAATTCCACCGCCCGCCAGATGCATGAGATCCACCGACTGCAGCTTTTCGAACAGCGTTGGCGCTTGCGCAGCCCATTGGCCGGAAGAGAAAACCGGCAGGATCGGTTGGACGCCCGAAAACGGGGTCAGGCAGCTCAGTGCCGAGGCAATGACTGAGTCATCCGGTTCCCAGAATTTGCTCTGAATGCCATTGACGTGCAGATGATCGATGCCAGCCAGGCGCCAGATTTTCTGGTAGACCTCAAACGAAAAGCCCAGCTGTGGATTGCGGGTAAAGGCACCCCAGCCGTTGCGATGGCCGTGAATAGGTAGCTGGGAATGCTTGCGGATGTGCTCGACCCCCGAATGCCCAACCCAGTTCAGGCAGAGCATGACGCAGGTCCCCCCCGACTCCAGCACGGCGTCGTGGCGGCGAAGCATTTCATCAATGCTCCCAGAAATATTGATCGCGTACATTGGCATCCTGCCGAGGCGATCTGCATGCTTGTGAAGTACAGGCATGACAGCATTTAGCCTCGCATCGAAGGATGCATAGGTCGGGTCGATCAAGAGTTCATCATCTTTGAGGAACTCAATACCACCCGCACACAGCTCATCGGCCACGGTAGCGGTCTGCTCAGGTGTCAGGCCGATGCTGGGTTTAATGATGGTGCCAATGATTGGACGGTCATGAACGCCGCACAGTTTACGAGTCCCTTCAATACCAAACTGTGGGCCCAAGAAGCCAGCGGCAAATGTTGCCGGAAGATCGACATCGAGCACTCTTAAACCGCTGACTTCACCTATCTCGAATAGATTGCCGGCAACGGTGGTCAGCAGTGCAGGAAGATTCGGACCAATATTGGCCGTTGGAAAAGCGATTTCAACTTCGCCGCGATAGTACGTCGCCGAAGGATTGTGCCGAGCCAGATATTCGCTATGTAACGAAGCACGGGTGACCGCTGGAAGAGACTTGACCGACACCACACGGGCCCGTGAACGCTCTTTCAAATCAGCTGATTCGCCGGGCAAGGCAATGAATGTACCGCTGGATTGCTCGCCAGCGATGACCTCGCCGACACGTTCAATCGGGTAACTGCTCTCTACGAAGAAGCGGGCCGTAAACTCTTCGCGCCCGGCTGTTTGATCGACCATCGATAATCACCTTGGCTCTACTTTTTTTATATTCAATGGCCGCTTTTGCAGGGGCGGCCTTCACCTCGAATATACATTGACCCTGCGAACGGGCTAACGATATGATTTCCCGCTAAGTTGAGAAAAACTCACATTAGGCTTCTGGTTCGACCGACGCTCTGGTCGCCATGGCCTGCCCATGAGGTGCAGCACATGTCATCCCCTCCGCGACCGTCTCTCAATGCACTCAGAGCTTTCGAAATGGTTGCGAGGAAAGGCACCTTCGGCGAAGCCGCTGATGCCCTTTCCGTGACTCACGGTGCTATCAGCCGACACATTCGGACGCTTGAGGACGTGCTGGGGGTCGTCTTGCTCACGCGCAATGCGCATGGCACTAAACTGACTCCAGAAGGCGCGCGCCTTGCCGCTGGCCTGGGCCGCGCATTCAACTTGATCCAGCAAAGTATCGACGAAGTGCGCCCTCAACCGCTGGAGCTGTCATGTTCGGCGTCGATCATGATGCATTGGTTGCTACCCAGGCTTGCCGGGTTGCACAGCAACTTTCCGACGATGGAGCTGGGCTTGAGAACCGGACACGGTCCAATCGACTTTGTCCAAGATGGCGTCAGCGTGGCAATACGCTTGGAAAGCATTGACCCACCTCCCGGCATCGCGCCGATCCCGTTGGCCAATGAATGGATTGGGGCTATATGCTCGCCTGATTACCTTAAGGCTTCAGGTGTGCAGCAAGTGAGCGACTTGAGCGGCAAAAAGCTGCTGGCTACCAAGACTCGCCCGCATGCTTGGAAAGAATGGTATTCAGCGTTGCAGATGACCATGCCCGATCCCCCTGAATTGGAATACTTCGAGCATTTCTATCTGCTGATTCAAGCGGCTAAGGTCGGCTTGGGATTTGCCTGTGTGCCGCGGATGCTGGTGCAAGCGGAACTGGAGAGCGGCGCGCTGGTAGCCCCGTTTGGCTGTGTTGAAGGCCCGGAAAAATTGGTGCTGTGGATCTCGCCCAACGCCAGAGCGCGGGCCGACACAGCAGACCTGGTGAAGTGGATCGTAGAAGAAATGGCGGCCGAATGATCAGCCGCACAGGGAGTGCCTGCTCATTACGCGCCCCCTTTGTTCGTATCAGCGCTACTCAGATATCGCCAGCGCCCCACGCAAGGAAACCACCATCCACGGGTAGGACAATTCCGTTGACGTAAGCTGAGACGTCAGACGCCAGATAGCTGACTGCTCCGGCGATTTCACGCGTGGTGCCATAACGTTTCGCTGGGATGGCGTTGCTGTAAGCCTTACGGAACTCATCGCTGTGCAGTTCTTTGGTCATCGGCGTATCGACCGGTCCAGGGGCGATGGCATTTGCGGTGATTCCGTATTCGCTCAGTTCGACGGCCATCTGCCTTGTCAGCGCGATCACAGCACCTTTTGATGTGCCGTAGGCCGTCCGGCCTTTGCCCACTGCGCGCATCCCGGCAACGGAGGCGATGTTGATGATCCGGCCGAACTCGTGCTTACGCATGATGCGTGCCGCCAGCTGGCAGCACAAGAACGTGCCCGTGACATTGATCAGCATTGTCCGGTTGAAGACATCGGCATCAAATTCCAGGAAGGGCATGGTCTTGGCGATGCCTGCAGAATTGACCAGCACATCGCAGCGCCCAAACTTGCCCTCAACCCATTCGAACGTAGCAGACACAGAGGCAGGTGTACCGACATCGATCTGGAAGGCATCGGCGCAGAAACCTTGGTCACGCAGGTGTTGCGCGAAACGTTCGGCCTCGGTGGTATTGATGTCGCAAATGATCACATGGTGGCCATCACTCGCCAGCGCACTTGCCGCTTCCGCTCCGATACCCATAGCGCCGCCGGTAATTACGGCGACTTTCTTGTTTGCAAGCGTCATCGAGAACTCCTCTTTTATTATCGTTGCCAAGCCCAGTTGGTCAGTGGAAATCCTAAGAAGGCGCTGTCAATCCAGCAATCGATAAAAATTCGCTCGACTGTCACAAAAACTCACTGACCGCCGTGCCTGGTCTCAGTATCTCAGCGCAGATGCAACGCATCTGGATTAATTAGCCGCAGAGACTTGCTCCCCTGGGCATTCATGCTCCGCACTTCAGGTTTTCTGCATCAACGCATTCTCAATGCGTTACACCCCGACGGACCGGAAACCCTCGCTCCACATGAAAACCGATGACCGACATCAACGACGTGGTCAAGGCGACGCCCGGTTTGTTCCTGGACTTTTCCTCTGGTCCTGGTCGGCAGACCTACAAGGCACGCGGTTTTGAAATCGACAACTTGATGTATGACCGCATCCCGAGTGGCTACAACGGCGTTAACGTTGGCGCCCAGCCTAACCTGGCCATGTTCGATCGGGTCGAGGTGGTGCGCGGTGCCACCGGCCTGGTGACGGGTGCAGGCAACCCTTCGGCCGCCATCAACCTGATTCGCAAGCGGCCATTGGCCGAGCAAAAAGTCACCCTGACCGGTGCCGCCGGCAGTTGGGACGACTACCGTGGCGAGGTCGATGCCTCCAGCCCGCTCAACGACAGTGGCACGCTGCGCGGCCGGGTCGTGACCTCTTACCAGGACGCCAACAGCTTCATCGACAATGTCGAAGAAGATCACGGCCTGTTTTATGCGGTCACCGAAGCGGACTTGAGCGAAGACACCACCCTGACCCTGGGTTTTTCCCACCAGAAGGACAAGACCAATTACTTCTGGGGCTCTTCGATGATCGGCCAGGACGGCCATCATCTGGATCTGCCACGTTCCTACAATCCGGGCACGGATTGGGAGAACAAGGATCAGGAGATCAACACCATATTCGCCGAAGTCCGTCATCGCCTGGCCAACGACTGGAACCTTCAGGTCAACGCCAACTACGCCGAACAGAACGCGTTATTCTCCGGCTCTTACCAATCGCGCTGGGTCAACAACAAACTGGCCTGCACGGTTTACCAGGCCGACTTCGATGAAAACCAGGCCGGCGTAGACGCCTTTGCCAGTGGGCCCTTCGCAGCGTTCGGGCGTACCCATGAACTGGTGGTGGGCGCCAGCAAGCGCATCTACGACATGACCACCCACAACTACAGCCCGTACGACACCAACTGGCCGCTCAATGCGGGTAAACCGGACTTCGTCCACACCAGCAACCAGCGCGAAGTGACCACTCAGGACGGCGTCTATCTCACCACACGCCTGAGCCTGGCCGACCCGTTGAAGCTGATTCTCGGCGGGCGCCGGGACTGGTACGACTACGATAACCGCGATGGCGACGGTGACTACAAGGTCACCCGTAACCTCACCCGTTACGCCGGCCTGATCTACGACCTGGACGAGCATCACTCGGTCTACGTCAGCTATAGCGATATCTTCACGCCGCAGAGCTCCAAGGACACTTCCGGCAGCCCGGTCAAGCCGATCGTCGGCAAGAACTACGAGGTCGGCATCAAGGGCGAATATTTTGATGGCGCGCTGAATGCGAGCGTGGCGCTGTTCCGCGTCGACCAGGAAAACCGCGCCGTGCAGCTGTTTACCGCAAACTGCCCACAGGCAACCTGCTATGAAGCTTCCGGCGAGATTCGCAGCCAGGGTATCGACTTCGAACTGCAAGGCGCCTTGACCGAAAACTGGCAAGTCGGCGGTGGCTACACCTACGCGCGCGCACACACCATCAAGGACGCTGCCAACCCGCAGAACGTAAACAAGCAGTTCGACACCGACACGCCGGAGCATCTGTTCAAGCTGACCACCCGCTACCACTTCCAGGGCCCGCTGGAAAAACTGCGCGTGGGCGGCAACGTCTCCTGGTAGAGCCGTATGTACAACGACATCTCGCTGGCTGATGGCAGCACATACCGCCTCGAACAGGGCAGCTACGCGATCACCGATCTGATGGCCGGCTACCGGGTCAGCCAGAACCTGGACTTGCAGGTCAACGCCAACAACATCTTCGACCGCAAGTACTACTCGACCATCGCCAACTCCGTGAGCTACGGCGGTGATGCCTACGGCAACCCTCGCAACATGATGTTGACCGCCAAGTACAGTTTCTAGAAAGCAGAAAAAAGGGGACGTCACTTGGAACGTCCCCTTTCAACCCAAAGCAGTGCACTCGCGACCCTCCTTATGGTCTACCGGAAGCCGCAAATGGCACACCCCTGCATACCTCTGCGCCAGAGAGACAATCACATGAAAATGGCTGCCATTTTTGTACTCACCTGGATTGGCTTCACCTCAGCGGGCGCATTTGCCGGTGATCGGAACCAGGACTATCGAGAGGCAAACAGGCGCCACTGGGAACACCAGCGCGAAATGGACAGAGCAGCAGACAGGAAACACCGCGAGCGCCATCAAGCGAGGGAGCGGGAAGAACGCAAGCATTATGAAGAAATGGAGCGGGAAGAGGCCAGGCGTAGGGCGCAGTACTATCAAGCGCGGTAGAAAGACTGCCGCGAGTGATTTCATCATGCGCCTGCCTCACGCCCCCGAATCAGTCGATACGCCGTTTCCCCGCGCAGCCATCACAACGCCTACGAAACCGTGGGAATCCCTTTCCTTGTGCGCCAAAGCCAACGAAACTGCCCGCGTCGGCCTGCGGGCAACGTTCGTTTGAGTGCCGCCATACAACCAAGCACAGTACTATTTGCAATCAGCCAATGAAAACGGACCTTTCCTTGAACAAGAAACAACGCGACGACATCAGCAAGCTCCTCAGCTACGTACTACGCCACGCCCCCGAATCCATGGGGCTAGTCCTGGACCGCGACGGTTGGACCGATATTGATAATCTGATTTCGAACGCCCACCAACATGGCCATACCTTCGACTACCAGATGCTGCACGAAGTGGTCGAGACCAACGAAAAGAAGCGTTTCACGCTCTCTGAAGATGGCCAACGCATTCGAGCCGCACAAGGTCACAGCACCGGGCAGGTCCAGGTGCAACACGTCGAAAAAACACCACCGGCCCAGCTCTATCATGGAACCGCCAGCCGCTTCATGGCCTCCATCGAGGTGCAGGGCTTGATCCCAGGCAGTCGGCACCATGTCCATCTGACTGAAAGTCCCGAAACGGCAATGGCCGTCGGCAAGCGCTATGGACAACCTGTTCTACTCGCTGTTGATGTACAGGGTATGAAACAGGCAGGGGTTCGGTTCTTTCAGGCGGACAACGGCGTTTGGCTTGTGGAGTCGGTACCTGCGGCCTACTTGAAGACGGTAGAGGATAAAACTCATACATGAATGGGTCCGTGTCATACCTTTGGCCTAGCGCCCGTAGGTAAACCAGTTACCCATTGGACGTTCCGTCAAGCCCCAACCCGTGTTGTTGCTCGATGCAGTGTCACAGGCCGGTAGTCGTCGTTTCACCGACGCTGGCCGGCCTGATTGCTGACCCGGGCTCGCATCAGCTAATCACTCCCTCTATCCTAAGCCCCCAGCCCCAAGACATCGCCCCACCCTGCCTCCCTCAATGGACTTACCGGAGACATCTGTGCAACGCCCTACCCTTCTCATCGCCTCAGTGCTGCTAACCGCCTGCGCCAGCCAACAGCCACCAGCCGATAAGCTAGCCACCCTGCTCGCTCAGCCGTTGACGCCCAACAGCCTGATGCGCGAAGGCGACGTCATCAACTTCCAGGTGTTTGCCCCCCGCGAGCCGAACATACCCTTCTGGCAAACGGTTCAGTTTTCGGCGGCCTGCTCCAGACCTCAGGTCAACCAGGTTTACTCGTTCATGCTGCGCCGCTCCTACGCCAACAATAGCGGCCACTATGCCCCGCCAACAGCGTTGCCCGAGCGTTATCACGCCACGCTGATGAACAACCGGGCGTTCACCCAGGCGTGTAAAAATCTCCCCGCTCCGGATTGGCGCCAGGTGATGAAGGGGGACGCTGAACGGTGGCTGTTGCTGGATAACAGCAGCGTGCGCAAAAGCGGTAAACAGGTGCAGTTCTGGATGGCGTACGACGAGCCGC
This sequence comes from Pseudomonas sp. NFACC16-2, assembly GCF_900119205.1. Classification (NCBI taxonomy): domain Bacteria; kingdom Pseudomonadati; phylum Pseudomonadota; class Gammaproteobacteria; order Pseudomonadales; family Pseudomonadaceae; genus Pseudomonas; species Pseudomonas sp. NFACC16-2. The sequence continues at coordinate 433,028 of NZ_FPIX01000001.1, forward strand.
AGACCCGCCTGAACCCGCTGAGTCGGTCTCCTTTCACGCAGACCCGCGAGCAGTACACGCTGGACTGCGCAGCGCGAAACGTCACGCTGTTGGCCCGTTATTACCTCAATGCCAATAACGAGGTCACTGACGGGAAAATCGAGATGTTTCCCGAGGCCAAGGCGATGACAGCGGCCGATCAGGATCAGTTGAAGGTTTTTGAACTCGTGTGCAACGCGCCTACGACCATTGCCACTCTGCCGCCGTTCAAGTCACGTACCAAAGCACCGATCGCGGCGGATGCTCTGCCCGATATCAGCCCAGGTGTGTTGAGGAGCATTGAGCAACTTCACATGCCGGCCCCGGTCAAGACGCTGACTTATATTGAGTTGGCAGGCACCGCCAGTCATGCCCAAGAAAGTTGGCCGGAGCGTACTGAGTACTTCCTGTCCACTGACCCTGTGACCCGGCAGCTCAGCATTGTTCACAAAAGCGAAAACCTCAATGGCCGCCAGATCAACTGGCGCGGCCTGATCAGGCTATCGGGCACAGAGCAGGCAACGCGTTCCGAGAACACCGAGGTGGTCAACAGCCTGAGTTTCCGTGGCGATTGGCAGCGTATGCCTGTGGGCAGTCAGTTGGGCTTTACCCGCCAGGGCAGCCTCACCAGCAATCTGATCGGCACCGTGGGCAAGGAACCGAAAACCTTCGACTGTACCGTCGACAGTGAAGGGCCAGCCAAACGACTGAACCCAGCCTTGAGCGGTAACGCCAAGGCGTTGAGCTGCCGTGAACAGCGCCCAAGCTTGACGGTCGTGCCGCTGAAGCACTATTACTACTTGGTTGACTATGGGTTCTTCTATCACGCCAGTACTGACAAAAATGACTCGGTATCCATCGACATGCATGTGCAGAGCGTGAAGTGAGTGCAGGTCTGCGGGGCCGGCTTTCGCCGGTTCCGCGCGCTCATTGCCCCACCGCCCCCTCATACCGCCGCTGAATCCGCTCCAACTCTCCGGAACGCCGCAACTTCTCCAACGCACTGGCCCACGCCGCCACCACTTCATCCTCACTGTCAGGGCTGAAGGCGATGTACAGCGATGAGCGATACAACTCGATAGGGATCCGTCGCAAGGTGCCCGGCGCGATATTCAACTGACGGCTGTAATAAGCCACGCCCGCATCGGTGTCACCGACGATGATGTCGGTGCGCCCGGCAAGCAGCATGCGGTAAAGCAGCTTGCTCTCGGTGGCGCTTTTATCCAGGTTGTTGAAGCCCAGCGACTGCAACATCTGCGGCACCAGGCCGGCGTGACGGGTGGTGATCTGCGGGGCATGCAGCAGTTGTTCCAGGGAGTTCACCGGCGGCGTACTGGCCAGTTGATAGGGGTGGATGGACTCCTCCACGATCGGTCCGACCCATTTGTACAACGGCTCGCGCTCCGGTGTGCGGAACAGGGAGTACATGATGGTCTTGGGTCGCGTCTTCAGTACCTGGGTGGCTCGCATACTCGGCTGCAACAGCAACTCGAAGTCATTCCCGGTGAGCGCCATGATGGCCCGGACGATCTCGGTGGTCATGCCGGTGAGCTGATTGTTTTCCTGATAGTTGTACGGTGCCCACTCTTCGGTGACGACTTGATACTCCTCGGCCCAGGCATCAACCGTGCCGAGCAATAGGCAGATCAGCGCTGCAACCGGTGTCGAATGTTTCACGTGTTCTCCCGGTGGATTGTTCGGTGTTTGTGCATGGGCGGGCCTGATTCAAGGGGGCAAGGTAAGCATAGACCCAAACACGCGCCCGCCAGTTGACGCAGTCCACATTCCGCCCCTTAGCAACCTCCAGGCCTTGGTGTACGATCAGCGCGATCCGGATATCGGCCAGCGTACGCCGCACTTCCCTTTCGCCCTTCTCCCTGTGACCAGTCCACATGAATCCGATCGACCCACTGTCGTTTCAACGCATCATTACCGCCCATGGCAACTGCGAAGGCGCGGCGTATTTCGACGCTGAGGAAAGCCTCGCCCATGAGGTGTTTGCTGACCGTATCGTTTTCCAGACCAACTACCTGGATTACCGCAGCTATGAGGTCGATCTCGCCGAGGGCAGCGTACGCGTGCGCAAGACACGGCTGGATAACTACCTGCGCGGCCATAAGGCCCAGGTGATCGATGACGACATGGACGACGAGGACTGGACCGAACTGGGCAGTCTGTGGCAGCGCTTGAGCCACGACCTGGACACCCAGGGACACGGGCCGCAGCCCGATTTGGCCGATACCCTGGCCGATCTGTTTGATTGCCTGTTCGACGAGGCGCGCGCGCAGGCGCTCATTCAGAACATCCCGGCGCCTACCGGGCAGTGGGATTGGGCTTGGACGCAAATCGAGTCAGCACTCACCGAGACCCATCAGTTGGCCGGGTTCGAATGGAAGGAGTGGTCGTCCTACGGGATCGATGCCGTCAATGCCCTCGCTCCGCTGCGACAGTTGGGCATTGAAATCCCTGCGCCTGAGCGCAAAGCCATCGATGCCATCAACCGCGCCAACGATTGGGAGCGTGCGCTCCTGCAGTACTTCAACGCCCAGCTGGAAGCCCATGACTTGAAGCTGTTAGCCATCGGTACGCACTTCGATGAATACCAGGCCTTCGCCTGCCTGCCCATGAACGGCCTGGGCCTGATCAATGCCTTGGAGATCATGGGCAGGCTGGGCATCGTCTACAAATATTAAGCGACTGGCGCCACATATGTTCGGTCCGCTTTTACGAGCCCATAAAGGGCAGCCCCTCCTTTGAGCCTCGAAGTGACGACATGACAAACTGTGATCAATGCGGGTCCCTCCTCCCTTACGACACCGCTGCTTGCCCGCGATGCGCCGGGGAAATTCGGCACAGGGTAGAGGCACACGGGCCAAAGTCCCAGCCGTCGAAAGGGCAGAAAATCCTGAAATGGGTGCTGATCGGCATAGGGGTCGCCGTGCTGGCAGCAGTGGCGGCGGTCATGTGGATCTTGCACTCGCTGGGGCCGATGCCTTCTTTTGGTTGATGACAACAGACAGTTCCCAACCCACGGATGGATGAACACATGAAAACCACCCTTGATCACCTCGTCATCGTGGCAACAGACCTCGATACCGGCTGCGCGTTCGTGACTGACGCGCTGGGCGTCGACCTTCAGCCGGGTGGCGTCCACTCACGCATGGGCACCCATAACAGGCTGCTGCACCTTGGCCCCGGGGTCTACCTCGAAGTGATTGCCGTGGACCCGTCCGCCCCACGTCCGGAGCGGGCACGCTGGTTCGGCCTCGATCAATTGGCCCCCGATTCGCCGACACGCCTGGCGACCTGGGTGGCACGCACCGATGATATCCATACGGCTCGTGATGCCTGCCCTGGCCTTGTCGGAGATGTCGAACCCATGACGAGAGGAGCATTGAACTGGCAAATAACCATACCGGCTAATGGCAGCCTTCCCATGGCTGGATCAGTCCCCACCCTCATTCAATGGGCGCCTGGGCCTCATCCTGCGGACATGCTCCAGGACAAGGGGTGCGCTTTATTGGCGCTGGAGATCTTCCATACGGATCCGGAAAAAGCCAGCGCGATCCTGACGGCCATGAACTTTTCTGGCCCGGTTCATCTTCATGCACGGCAAGCGTCTTTAGCTCCCTACCTGGTGGCGCATATTCAAACGCCAAATGGCCTGAAGACACTGCCGCTTTCATCCGTGTGAATCTGTACAGAGCAGCCAATTGTGGCGAGGGGATTTATCCCCTCGCCACAAGGTCACCATAACCCGCGCCGACCATTCACACGCAACCGAAGCGAAACGCAGTTATCCGATTTTCCCATAGTTGCTATCGATACCGGCGCCGTTCTCGTCCTCGGCCTCTCTCTCTAATCTGCCCACCAACGCGATCGACGACGATCGCCGCAGATCAAACCGACCTTATGGAGAGAGAAACGATGAACACATTCAACCGCACCCTCGCTATCGCCACCCTGGCATTGGCCACCCTCAGCGCCGAAGCCGCGTCACCTGTCCAGGCCGCTGCCAGCGCGTCTGCTGTCGGCAGCGTGGTTCAGTCCGCCAGTTACATCACCACCCAGGATGGCGTCCAGCTGTATTACAAGGACTGGGGCCCGCGCGATGGTCAGGTCGTGACCTTCAGCCACGGCTGGCCACTGGACTCCGACAGCTGGGAAGGCCAGATGATGTTCCTCGCCTCGAAGGGTTATCGCGTGGTGGCTCATGACCGTCGCGGCCACGGTCGCTCCAGCCAGCCTTGGGAAGGCAACGACATGGATCACTATGCCGATGACTTGGCGGCGGTGATTGAAGCGCTGGACCTGAAGGACGTCACCCTGGTGGGCTTCTCGACAGGGGGCGGTGAAGTGGCTCGCTACATCGGCCGTCACGGCACCGCTCGAGTGAAGAAGGCCGTGCTGGTGTCCTCTGTCCCGCCGTTGATGCTCAAGACCGACACCAACCCCGGTGGCTTGCCTATCGAAGTGTTCGATGGCCTGCGCAAGGCATCCCTGGAGAACCGCTCGCAGCTGTACCTGGACATTGCCTCGGGCCCGTTCTACGGCTACAACCGCAAGGGCGCCAAGCCATCCCAGGGGTTGATCCAGTCGTTCTGGGTGCAAGGCATGCAGGGTGGCAGCAAGAATACCTATGACTCGATCGCGGCATTCTCGGCTACCGACTTTCGCGGCGATTTGAAGAAATTCGATGTGCCGACGCTGGTGATCCATGGCGATGACGACCAGATCGTGCCTATCGACGCTTCAGGCCGGGCCTCGGCGGCACTGATCAAGGGCGCTCGACTGATCGTCTACCCTGGCGCGCCGCACGGCTTGACCGAGACGCACAAGGATCGTCTCAATCAGGATCTGCTGACCTTCCTCAAGGAATAAAAGCCCAGATCCCTTGTGGGAGCGAGCTTGCTCGCGATGGCGGTGGATCAGCTTGCCTCAATGCTGAATCTGCCGACGCCCTCGCGAGCAAGCTCGCTCCCGCAGTTGTTTCAGGATGGTTTCCGAACTCAATGCCGCAACAACTTACGCAATGGAATCTCATCCTTGCGCACCGGTGACTTGATGACGATGTAGCTGAAGTACTTGGAGATGCCGATGTTCTTGTCCAGCAGGCTTTCCATCACGTCCTGATAGTCCTGGATGCTGCGGGTCATGAAGCGCACCAGGTAGTCGTAGCCGCCGCTGATGAGGTGGCATTCGAGTACTTCATCCACCAGGCGGATGTTGGATTCGAACTTGGCGAAGTCCTCGCGCTTGTGGTCGCTCAGGGTGACCTCGGTGAAGACCGTCACCGAGTCGGTAATCTTGGCCAGGTTCAGGTGGGCCTTGTAGCTGGAAATGTACCCCAACGACTCCAGTCGCTTGACCCGCTGCAGGCACGGGCTGGCGGACAAGCCCACGGCATCGGCCAGGCTGACGTTGGTCATGCGGCCATCTTTTTGAAGCTCTACCAAAATGCTGATGTCGATCCGGTCCAGTTTCGCTAAACCTTCCATCGCATACCTCTTGCCTGCCGTTTGTAAGACAATCTTCTAACAAAATCAGCGTCGTAAGGACAGCTGATGCTGAGCGACCAGATCAGCCATGCTGTTGATGCAGTAGTCCGCCGCACAGGGCGCGGGCGACCTATCGGCGTTGCGGCAGATCAGGCAGACAGCCCCAACCGACCGTGGACGGGCGCCAGGACGGGTCACCTGAAGAATCGTCTCGGCGCTCAGGCCATTGGCCGCCAGCCAATCGTGATCCTGCAACGGGTCGCTCGCCAGCGAAATAAAATCATCAGGCTCGATGCCCAGGCGCTCGCACAACACGCCCCGGTCCTCGGCATCGCGATCCCCTTGCACCAACAACCGATAGAACTTGCGCAGGTAGAGCATCGCACCTGGTGCATCCTCGAACAGCGTCCAACCGGCAGCCGAGCGGGCGAAGCTCATGCCCTCCTCCCAACTGATTTTGAGCTTCCAGCGCTCGGCCAATTGACGGTGGGCGAAACACAGCAAGCCGCTGAAGCCCAATTCACCGAAACGCGGGTACAAGGCTTGCAGTACTTCGTCAAAATCGGCGAGCACCTGTGTTTTGTCCAATGGCTCGCCATGGTTTTCCAGCAACGGTTGCAACGCCGTCCAGACGCCGGAGTCCCGATCCACCAAGACCTCATCGCAGTCGATCAACAACGCCCGATATTCAGTCAGCCTCATCTGTAAAGCCTCCGATGATGTCCCATCGATCAACGCTCCATTAACCGCCACTGACGCTTGCCCCGGCAAACGTCATGAACGCAGGCATCAGCCCAGGACGCGTGCCAAGGCACCGTCGAGAATCTGCAACGCTTCGTCGATCTGCGCTTCGCTGGTCACCAGCGGCGCCAGGAAGCGCAAGACGTTGCGGTACACCCCGCACTTGATCACCAGCAAACCATCGGCCCGGGCTTCGTCGATCAGGCGTTGGTTCAGGTCGGCATCCGGGGTGCGCGCCTCGTCATGCTTGATCAGTTCGATCGCCAGCATGAAGCCGCTGCCGCGCACGTCGCCGATCTGCGGGTAACGCGTTTGCAGATGCAGCAGGCCCTGGCGCAAGCGCTCACCCAGGACTTCACCACGGGCCAGCAGCTGTTCTTGCTCGTACGCCTCGATCACCGCCAGCGCCGCCGCGCACGACAGCGCATTACCGCCGTACGTACCGCCCAGGCCACCCGGCAGTGGAGCGTCCATGATCTCGGCCTTGCCGACCACACCCGACAGCGGCAAGCCACCGGCGAGGCTCTTGGCGACCGTGACCAGGTCCGGCTGGATACCGGCGTGCTGGAAACCGAACCATTTACCGGTACGACCGAAACCGGTCTGGATTTCATCGAGAATCAACACAATGCCATGCTTTTGCGTCAATGCGCGCAGGCCCTGCAAAAACTCGGCGGGGGCCGACAGGAAACCGCCATCGCCCTGCACCGGCTCGATGATGATGGCCGCGACCCGCTCAGGTGCCACTTGGGTGGCTAACAGCTCGTCCAGCGCCTGGAGCGCCATGGCGCTGGTGACGCCGCGATAGGCATTCGGATAGGGCGTGTGGAAGACCTCCGGGGCGAACGGGCCGAAGTTCTGTTTGTACGGCTGGCTCATGCCGGTCAGCGTGGTGCCGAGCAAGGTCCGGCCATGGAACCCGCCGCGAAAGGCAATCACGGCCGAGCGGTTGGTGTGGGCCCGGGCGATCTTCACCGCATTTTCCACCGCTTCGGCACCCGAGGTGAAAAATGCCGCTTTATAGGCGTGCTGGCCGCCGATCATTTCGCACAGGCGCTGGGCCAGGTCCAGGTAGGGCTTGTAGGCCACGACCTGGAAGCAGGCATGGGAGATTTTCTGCAACTGGGCCTGCACGGCCGCGACGACCTTGGGGTGATTGTGGCCGATGTTCAACACACCGATGCCGCCGACGAAGTCCAGGTAGCGCTTGCCATCCACGTCCCATAATTCCGAGCCCTGGGCCCGATCGATCACCAACGGGTGCGCGGTGACCAGGCCACGTGGCACGAATTGATCACGCTGACGGAGCAAACTTGGGGTTTCTTCGACTTTACTGTTCATTGGCATTTCCCATCGTGAGCCTCGCACCCAGGAAGCGGCTGCGGTGTGTTCACAGGTTAAGCGTTCGACGCGATTGTCTAAGCCGAACTTGGTCGTTGAGAAATTCGGATCGACTGTTTACACCCCGGCAAACAGCAGAATCCTCCAGAGGCATTCCAGCCCCATGGAATCTGCCGCAAGAGGCACCTTGCAACGCAGTGCGATGCTGCTACGCCGGCCCTTTCGACAGATCCTGCTCCAGCGTTGAGGCATGCTAGGGGCTCCTTGATTCAGGCGAGAAGTGACCCATGGCCCTGCTCTATAAAGCTGACCCGGTACGCGGCGAACACTGGCGGCGCCTATTCGCCGAACACGCGCCGGACATCGAATGGCGTGCCTGGCCAGACATCGGCGACCCGCGGGATATCCAGTACCTGGCGGCCTGGCAGGCGCCGGACGACGTCGAAACGCTGTTGCCGAATCTGCAGGTGCTGTTTGCCTTGTCGGCCGGCGTGGATCAACTTGACCTGAGCCGGTTGCCTACGATGCTGCCGGTGGTGCGCTTGCTCGACCCGGGCATCAGCCAGGGCATGTGCGAGTACGCCAGTTTCGCCGTGCTCAGCCTGCACCGGGACATGTTGCGCTATCGTCAGCAACAGGCCGAACGGTGCTGGCAAGCGCACCGGCTGGTACCCGCCGGGCAACGCCGGGTGGGCGTCATGGGCCTGGGTTTGCAGGCACGGCAGATACTCGCCAGCTTGAAGACCTTTGGTTTTGCCTTATCGGGCTGGGCCCGCAGCGAGCATGACATCGAGGGCGTCGCCTGCTTTGCTGGCGATGAGCAATTGCCGGCCTTTCTCGGTCAATGCGACATTGTGCTGTGCGTCCTGCCGTTGACCGAGCAGACCCGAGGGATCCTCAACCGCCAGCTGTTCCAACACCTGCCCAAGGGCGCAGCGTTGGTCAACATGGGCCGAGGTGGGCACCTGGTGGAAGCGGACCTGCTTGAAGCCCTTGCCGACGGCCAACTCAGCGCCGCGGTGCTGGACGTGCTGGAGCAGGAGCCGGCACCGATGGATCACCCCTTCTGGCACCATCCACAGATACTGTTGACGCCGCACATCGCGGCGATGACTCAGCCTGAAAGTGCCTTTGGCGTGTTGTTGGAGAACATCCGCCGGCATCAACGGGGCAAATCGATGCTGGGCCTGGTTGATCGTGAGCGTAACTATTGAGCCCTCGATGACCTCTGGTTTCGATCTGAACAGCGAAAAAACGACCCGGTATTTACTGCTGGCCAAGCGTCTGATTTGAGCAAGAAATGTGGCCGGCAGAGCCGTTGCTTACGGAAGATACCGAATCGATTTGCCGCCCTTGCCAGGCCCGATGGCAGGTGAGATACAAAGACTTTCAGCGCATACATCCATCCGATTTCGCCCCTTATTCTATGGTGATCTGCCATGTCCATTTCGCAACGCCCTACTTACTTCTATCGCGCCATGACCGCCGCCGACGTGCCTGCGGCCCATGCCTTGTCCGTGCAGTTGAAGTGGCCCCATCGCCTGGAAGACTGGGCGATGTTGCAACGTGTTGCCCAGGGTTTTGTCGTGGAAGACCAGGGCCGTTTGATTGGCACGGCGTTCACCTGCGCCCAGGGGGATTACGCCACGATCGGCCTGGTGATTGTCGACGATGAATATCAAGGCCAGGGAATCGGTCGCAAACTGATGGAACTGGCAATCGAAGCTTGCGGCTCGCGAACCGCCATCCTCAATGCGACGCTGGCCGGTGCCCCGCTGTATGCCAGCCAGGGGTTCGTGGATTTTGGGCATATCCAGCAGCATCAAGGGCAAGCGCTGGTGCCGGCCCCGCAAGAACTGGCCGCCGACGAACGCTGCCGCGTGCTGGACGAAGCCGATCACGCCGAGTTGATCAAACTGGCCAATGCCGGGAGCGGGCTGGAACGAACCGCCGTACTCAATGACCTGTTCGGTGTCGTTGAACATTGCGTGGGTATCGAACAGGACGGTCACCTGTGCGCTTTCGCCCTGCTGCGTCCCTTTGGCCGTGGTCGCTGCATTGGCCCGGTCATCGCCCAGACCCTGGAACAGGCTCAGCACTTGATCGCCGTGCTGCTGGCGCAAGTGCCGGGGGCATTCGTTCGCATCGACATTCCCTCAAACAGCGGTCTGGCCCCTTGGCTGGAAGAGGCCGGGCTCAAGCAGGTCGACACCGTCGCCCAAATGGCACGGGGCACGCCTCCGCAGGCTAGCGGTGCGGTTCGGCAATTTGCGCCGGTGACCCAAGCCATTGGCTGAAAACCCACACTCCCCTCAACGCTTCCCTGGAGAATCATCTTCATGCTCGAACCCACTGCAGTGCTGTTGGCACACGCCGATGGCCGTCTTGCCTCAACCCCGTTCACCCCGGGTTCACTGGGCGCCAGGGATCCGTTCGACCGACTCATCGCCTATGCCGGGGAGGATGGCATGACTGCCGGCGTCGTCCGGGCGAGCGGGCTGTTCAGCGTCGATGGATACCCCTTCAGTGAGACGCTCGTGGTGCATGCCGGCGCAGTAACGCTGCGCAGCCAAGGGCAGACGCTGCAGCTCAAGCCAGGTGAAAGCGCGGTGATCGGTCGGGGGACGGCGCTTGAAGTCGAGGCGCAACCCGGCTCGCTTTGGGCCTTCTGTGCCGACACCCAGCGCATCGAAGCGCACCTTCCCGGACTGACGGCACTCCCCGCCCACACCCTGCTCTCGCCTTCCGCAGCCCCGGATGACGAGATCCTGCTCAGCCCGCCACCGCAATGTCGCTCGCACAATCTGTTTGTCGAAGAAGCGAGCAACCTGCGCATCGGTATCTGGGACTCGACGCCCTACACCCGCAAGTCACGACCGCACAAACTGCATGAACTGATGCACCTGCTCGAAGGCAGCGTCACCTTACAGGCAGCCGACGGCAGCGACTTGACGGTCAACACCGGCGATACCGTATTCGTCCCGCTGAATGCCCCGTGTGCCTGGAAAAGCAGCGTTTATGTGCGCAAGGTGTACGTCGTCAAGTAATCCGGTGTACGGCAGCACTGGCGCTATCGCGAGCAAGCTCGCTCCCACAAGGGATTGGTGGCGGGTGTGAAGTGGGTGGTCGATCTGGAATAAAAAAAGCCCGCAGTGTGAGCGGGCAAAAGGTGTCACCGGTTGGATCAAGCCTCAGAGCGCGGCGGCGATGGCCTGGCCAACAGCCTGGGTCGAGCCTTGTCCACCCAGGTCGGGGGTGATGGGGCCTTCGGCGATCACCTGTTCGATGGCCTTGAGAATCCCATCATGGGCCGCGCGGTAGCGTTCATCGCCGTTACCCAGGAAGTCGAGCATCAAGGCGCCGGACCAGATCATCGCGATCGGGTTGGCGATGTTCCGCCCATAGATATCGGGGGCCGAGCCATGCACCGGTTCAAACAGCGACGGGTAGCGGCGTTCCGGATCAAGGTTGGCCGACGGTGCAATGCCGATAGTGCCGGCGCAGGCCGGGCCCAGGTCGGAAAGGATGTCGCCGAACAGATTCGACGCCACCACCACATCAAACCGGTCGGGCTGCAAAACGAAGCGAGCGCAGAGGATGTCGATGTGTTGCTTGTCCCACTGCACATCCGGATACCGCTCGGCCATCAACGCCGTGCGCTCGTCCCAATACGGCATGCTGATGGAAATGCCGTTGGACTTGGTTGCCGCTGTCAACCGTTTGCGCGGTCGGGTCTGGGCCAGGTCGAAAGCGAACTTGAGGATCCGGTCGACCCCGCGCCGGGTGAACACCGATTCCTGCAGCACGAACTCATGCTCGGTGCCCTCGAACATCTTGCCGCCGACGGAAGAGTATTCGCCCTCGGTGTTTTCACGAATCACCACGAAGTCGATGTCCCCCGCCTTGCGCCCGGCCAGGGGGCACGGCACGCCCGGAAACAGCCGCACCGGGCGGATGTTCACGTACTGGTCGAAGTCGCGGCGGAACTTGAGCAGCGAGCCCCACAGGGAAACATGATCCGGCACCTTGTCCGGCCAGCCCACGGCGCCGAAGTAGATGGCGTCGAAGTCCTTGAGTTGTTCGAACCAGTCGGCGGGCATCATCTGCCCGTGTTCCAAGTAGTAATCGCAATGGGCCCAATCGAGCACTTCGATGTCCAGCGACAACTGCCACTTTTTCGCGGCTTGCTCTAGTACCCGCAGCCCTTCAGGCAGGACTTCCTTGCCGATGCCATCGCCGGCAATGGCAGCGATTCGAAATGGTTTGCTCATCAATCGTGGCTCCCTGGTGTCTGTTCAAATGACGGTCGCATCACAACCCACCGATGTGGAAGGCTTTGACTTCAAGGTATTCGTCCAGGCCGTACTTGCTGCCTTCGCGCCCCAGGCCCGACTGCTTGATGCCGCCGAAGGGCGCGACTTCCATGGAAATGATCCCGGTGTTGAGCCCGACCATGCCGAACTCCAGCGCCTCGCCGAAACGCCATGAGCGGCGCAGGTCCTGGGTGAAGTAATAAGCGCCCAGGCCATACGGCGTGGCATTGGCCAGGGCCAGGGCCTGCTCTTCTGTAGTAAAGCGCATCAGCGGAGCCACCGGGCCGAAGGTTTCTTCGTTGGCCAGCAACATCCCGGCGTGGGCCTCGCCCAGTACCGTTGGCTGGACGAACTGACTGTCGCCCTCGGGAACGCCACCACAGAGCAGGCGCGCGCCCTGGCTCAACGCGTCGTCGATGTGCCGGGCAACTTTGTTCACCGCAGCGAGGTTGATCAGCGGACCGATCATCACGCCAGCCTCCAGCCCATTGCCGACCTTGAGCTTGCCCACCTCCTCCACCAGCCGCGCGGCGAAGCGTTCGTAGATACCGTCCTGCACCAGGATGCGGTTGGCGCAGACGCAGGTCTGGCCGGCGTTGCGAAACTTGCTAAGCATGATGCCGGCGACGGCTTGCTCAAGGTCCGCATCGTCAAACACGATGAACGGTGCGTTACCGCCCAGCTCCAGGCTCAAGCGCTTGATGTGCTCGGCGCTCTGGCGCATCAACAAACGCCCGACGGCGGTCGAACCAGTAAAGGAAATCTTGCGCACCGTCGGGTTGCCGGTCAGTTCTTCGCCGATACCGGCGGGCATACCTGTCACGACATTGAACACCCCGGCCGGAATCCCGACCCGCTCGGCCAGCACCGCCAGGGCCAGGGCCGACAAAGGAGTCAGGTCCGAGGGTTTGACGATGACCGGGCACCCCGCCGCCAAGGCCGGTGCGCACTTGCGAGTGATCATCGCATTGGGAAAATTCCATGGGGTGATCGCGGCACAGACCCCCACCGGCTGCTTGAGCGTGAGCAGGCGTCGGTCGCCGCTGGGCGCCGGGATGGTCTCGCCATAGACCCGCCGGGCCTCTTCGGCAAACCATTTGGCGAAACCGGCCCCATAGCGGATTTCGCCTTTGGCTTCGCTCAACGGCTTGCCCTGCTCACACGTCATGATCAGCGCGAGGTCGTCGAGGTTGTCCATCATGGCCTGATACCAGCGCTCCAACAGCGCTGCCCGCTCCGCCGCCGGACGCGCGCGCCACGCTGGCCAGGCGCGCTCGGCGGCCTCGATGGCACGCCGGGTTTCCACGCCTTGCATCGCGGGTACACGAGCCAGCGACTGGCCGGTGGCCGGGTCAATGACGTCAAGGGTGGCGGCGTTGTCGGCACCGATCCACTGACCGTCGACGTAAGCGAGTTCTGCCAACAGGCTGGGGTCTTTCAATCGATTCTTGAGCATGGTCGCGTCCTGTTCCGAGGTAGCTCCAGTCTAGGGAGATGCCGCGGGGCAGGATGCTGAAAGCGGGGATTGGGCAGTGTTGGATGCTGAAATTTCGAGGTGGGACGGCAGGCTCTACCGAGGTGTCAGCGTCACCACTGAACCTCGCATTTGTTTTGTGTAGGGCTTAGATTTTCAACGACCCCAACAACCCTTCCAGAAACCGCTCCCCCGCGTCCATCTGGCTGATTTCGATGAACTCGTCAGGCTTGTGCGCCTGTTCGATGGAGCCTGGGCCGCAGACCACCACGGGGACATCCAGACGCTGCTTGAACAGGCCGCCCTCGGTGCCGAAGGAGACCTTGGCGGTGCCGGTGTCCGGGGTGGCGAAATTTTTCAGGAAGCGCACGGCTTCGACGCTCGGATGGGTGTCGAGGCCCGGATAGACGTTCAGGGTTTCGATCTCGATGTCCGCGACGCTGGAGAGTTTTTTCGCCTCGCGCACGATCATCTCGGCGCGCTCACGCAGTTGCTCCAGGAACAGGTCCAGATCATCGGCCGGCAAATTGCGCACTTCGAAATCCAGGGTGCACAGGTTTGGCACGATGTTCAGTGCCTTGCCGCCGACAATCTGCCCGACATGCACGGTGCTGTAGGGCACGTCGTAATCCGTGTCCTGGGCGCCTTGCTCCTGCAATTGCTGCTGGCTCTGGCGCAACGCCGCGATGAAATCGCAGGCCACGTGAATCGCATTGACCGAGCGCGGTGCCAACGATGAGTGCGCTTCCAGGCCGCGACAGTAGGTGCGATAGGAACCCTTGCCCTTATGGCCGAGCACGAATTGCATGTTGGTCGGCTCGCCGATCACGCACAGAAACGGGCGCACCGGCGCCAGGTGCAGCACGTCGAGCAAGCGCCGCACCCCCACGCAACCGATCTCTTCGTCGTGGGAAAGCGCCAGTTGCAATGGCCGGTTCAACGAATGGTCGGCGGCATCGAGCATGGCGTCGATGGCCAGCGCAATGAAACCTTTCATGTCACAACTGCCGCGCCCGTAGACCCGCCCATCGCGCACGGTCGCCTGGAACGCCGGAACGGTCCAGGCCTGCCCCGCCGCCGGCACCACGTCGGTGTGGCCGGACAGCAGGACCCCGGGCAAGTCACGCGGGCCAGTGCTGGCGAACAGGTTGGCCTTCTTGCCGCTCTCATCCTTGACGATCAGCGACTCGATGCCCTTGCTCAGCAACAGCTCGCGCACGTACTCGATCAGGGCCAGGTTCGATTCTGAAGAGACCGTTTCAAACGCCAGCAGGCGTTCGAAAATGGCTAACACGCGGGGTTTCATGAGGCCTTGCTCCGTTGCTCGGCGAAAAGGGCGAACCGGCGGATGGAGAACGGCTCGATGAAGGTTCGAGTGCTGCCGGTGCTGATCAGTTCAGCCATGACATCGCCAACGCCCGGACCGAGCTGGAAGCCATGGCCGCTGAAGCCGAACGCATAGTACAAGCCATCGACGTTGCCGCTGGGCCCCATCACCGGCAGGGAATCGGACAGGTAGCCTTCGATGCCGCTCCACACGCGGATGATGTTGAGATGGCCGACACCCGGCAGCAGCCGACGCATCTGCTCCAGTTGGTTGAGGATGCTGCGCGGCTCGACATAGGCCCGGCGGTTGAGCATGTCCGGTTTACTGCGATAGCCGCCGCCGATGATGATATTGCCCCGGGGAATCTGGCGGAAATAGATCACTTCTTCAGGAATCTTGGTGTACACCCCGATCACCGTCGGCAAGGCGTAAGGCACCGGCTCGGTGACGGCCATCTGCGGGCCGTTGGTTTCCAGCGGCACTGGCTCGCCGAATTGCGCCGAGAGCTTCTGGCCCCAAGCGCCTGCGGTAATCAACAGTTGCGCGGCGCTGAACTGGCGACCATCGGTGGTGCTGATACCGAACCCCTCACCGACCTTCTGCACCTCGGCCACTTCGCAGCGCTCCTCGATGCGTGCCCCGAGCCGCCGCGCCGCCCGGGCGAACGCCGGGGCAGCCAGGCGCGGGTTGGCGTGACCGTCGTGGGGCGCATAGGAGCCGCCCTTGACGTCCTTGCCAAGAAACGGAAAACGCGCGTGCAGCTCGCTGCCGCGATAGATCTGCAAGTCCAGTTGCGCCGCTTCCGGTGCCGCTGCGTAAGCCTCGAGCTCAGGGATCTCATCCTCGCGATAACACACGCGCATGTGCCCGCTGGCGATGAATTCCAGGTCGTCGTCGATCAGCTCCGGCAGGCGTTTCCACAGCGCCCAGGAGCGGTTCGCCAGTTCCAGTTGCCCAAGGAAACGTCCCTGGCGCCGGACGTTGCCGAAGTTGACGCCGCTGGCGTACTGGCCGATCTGGTCACGCTCCAGCAGGATCACCGACTGCCCCCGCTGGCGCAGGAAAAACGCTGCCGCCGAGCCCATCAGGCCGCCGCCGACAATCACCACATCGGCTTTATTCAGCGTCATGGCGTCACCTCCCGAGTGAGCATCGAAAGGGGTTTCACGGGTGCCTGGCCGCGCTGGCGACCCACCTCCTGCACCTGGACACCCGCTGCTGCTGCAATGACTTCGGCCCCGGCCTGGGAGCAATAACGTCCCTGGCAGCGGCCCATGCCAACCCGGCTGAACGCCTTGGCCCGATTGACTTCACAGGCACCTTTTTCGCTGACCGTGCGGCGCAGTTCGCCGGCGCTGATCATCTCGCAGCGGCAAATGATGGCGTCGTCCGACAAGGCCTTCGCTTGTGCCGCCGGCCAGGGAAACGCCTGGGCCAGGCCTAGGCGAAACGCGTCCATCACCTTGAGCGCCTGGCGCTGTTCGGCGACGAGTGCGGCGTCCACCGGCTGCTGCAGATCGCCCAACAATGCCAGGGCGACCAGGCGTCCAGCGTGCTCGGCGGCATCGGCGCCACGGATCTTCGAACCATCACCGGCGGCGTAGACACCGCTGACCGAGGTCCGCCCCTCTTCGTCGGTGTCCAGCAGCCATTGGCTGGAGGCCTCGTCAAAGCGCAGGCGGCAGCCCGCCAGGTCAGCCAGTTGGGTTTCCGGGCGCAAGTGATAACCCAGCGCCACCGCGTCGCATGCCACCGTCAAGGTTTCCCCACTCGCGGTACGGACCCGCACGCCGCTGACGCCGCTGCTCGCCTCTCCCAGGATTTGCAGCGGCGAAATGCCCAGGTGCACGGCAATCTTCGCCCGATACAACTGCGCCAACAATTTCATGCCGGTGAACAGCAAGCCCGGGCGCGCCATGAGCTTGGGCAAGGCTTTGATGCGCTGGCCCAGCGGCGATGTGTCCAGCACCGCTGCGACATTGGCGCCGGCCTTGAGGTATTGGCTGGCGACCAGATACAGCAATGGCCCGCTGCCCATGAACACCACCCGATGACCGATGGAAACCGCTTGGGCCTTCAAGGCAATCTGCGCGCCGCCGAGGCTGTAGGTGCCGCCCAACTGCCAGCCCTCGACGGGCATCAAGCGGTCGGTGGCGCCGGTGCAGAGGATCAGCGCGTCGTAATCCACCGTCGTGTGCTGGCCCTGGCTGACGCAGCACAATTGCCCGGGGGTCAGGTTCCACACCAGGGTGTCCGGACGGTAGTCGATCTGCGGACGCAAGCGGTCGAAGCTTTCGTGCAGGTCACGGGCCTTGTCCGCCTCGGTGCCGTACAGCGTGGCGTAGTTGCGGGTGAACCCTTCGGGCTGGCGCCGATAGATCTGCCCGCCATCGCGACGGTTTTCGTCGAGCAGGATCGGCTTGAAGCCCGCTGCGACCAGGGTCTGGGCACAACGGATGCCGGCCGGCCCGGCGCCGACGATGACAACTCGATGCGTGTTCAGCCGCGCAGTGGCCATATCGCCTCCGGTTGTTGAGTCATGATGTCCAGCCCTTCGCGTACTTCATTGGAGCAGGCCCGCAGGCGTTCGCCGCTGCGGGTCCAGACCCAGCAATCCTGGCAGGCGCCCATCAGGCAGAAACCGGCACGGCTGCCCGGATCGAATTCCGACTGGCGCAACGCCGGGCCGTGGGTCAGCAAGGCGACCATCAAGGTGTCGCCCTGCAACGCCTCGACCGGGACGCCATCCACTTTCAATTTGACGACAGGCCGGCCCTGTTCGGCCAACCTCACGAAACGCGCGTTCATGCGTAGGCTCCCACGATCATGCTGTTTGAATCCTGTTGGCGCTTGAGCAGCTCGGCGCTGTCGTGATGACAGAGCACCTCGCTGCCGCCATCGATGGTCCGCCGGGGCGGCGCGGTGTGATTGCACAGGCCGTCGACCCGCACCGGGCAGCGATTGAGGAAGGTGCACAGGTCTGGCACCTCGGCGCGCGCGCCCAACACCGGCAGCGTGCCGCAGGTGGTGGCGCCACAACTTTCCAGCCAACCCTGACGCATCTCCGGTACCGAATGGATCAGCAGGTCGGTGTAGGGATGGAACGGCGCCTGGGCGAACGATTGTCGGGTGCCCGCCTGGACCTTGTGGCCGCTGTACATCACCACGATGTCGTCGCACAGCGCCCGCACCGTGGAAATGTCGTGGCTGATGAACAGGTAGGAAACCCCCAGTTGCTGGCGCAGGTCGCGCAGCAGTTCAAGGATCGCCGCGCCGACCACGGTGTCGAGGGCCGAGGTCACTTCATCGCACAGGATCAGATCCGGCTTGGCCGCCAGCGCCCGGGCCAGGTTGACCCGCTGTTTCTGCCCGCCGGAGAGTTCGCTCGGGCGGCGCTCGGCCATGTCCCGTGGCAGACGCACCAGGTCGAGCAATTCGCCGATACGCTCACGCAGCGCAGCACCCTTGAGGCCGAAATACATCTTCAACGGCCGACTCAGGATGGTGCTGATGCTGTGCATCGGGTTGAGCGCGGTGTCGGCATTCTGGAACACCATTTGAATACGCCGGAACTGTTCGTCCGTGCGTTCGGACAAGCTGCCACCCAGTGGCTGACCGTCAAACGTCAGCCCGCCCAGGGCCGGGGTCAACAGCCCGGCCACCACCCGCGCCAAGGTCGATTTGCCCGAGCCTGACTCACCGATCACACCGATGGCCTGGCCCCTGCGCACCGTCAGGTCGATGTCTTCGAGCACCCGGATCGCCGGCATGCCCTGCTGGTTCTTGTTGCCGTAGCCTGCGGTCAGGCCCTGGATGGTCAGCAGCGGCGTGTCTTCGGCCACGCCGCAGGGTGGGCGAATCGTCGTGTCTGGCCGTGCCGCCGCCAGCAGACTGCGGGTGTAGGCGTGAGCCGGGCCCTTGAGCAGCGGCGCCGTGGCACTCTGTTCGAAGATCTGCCCGCCGTTGAGCACCACGATCTGATCGGCCATCTGCGCCACGACGGCCAGGTCGTGGGACACATAGACCGCCGTCGCGCCACGTTCGCGCACGACCCGCTTGAAGGCGCGCAGCACGTCGATCTGGGTCGTCACATCGAGGGCCGTGGTCGGCTCATCGAGTACCACCAGCAGCGGATCGCTGATCAGCGCCATGGCCGCCATCACCCGCTGCAGTTGCCCGCCGGACACTTGATGGGGATAGCGCTGGCCGATGCGCTCGGGATCCGGCAGCGCCAGGTCGCGGAACAGTTCGATGGCCTTGGCTTCGAGCACGGCACGGCTGCCCAGGCCATGGATCACCGCGCCTTCCACCACCTGGTCGATGAGTTTCTTGGCCGGGTTGAACGCCGCCGCGGCGCTTTGGGCGATGTACGACACCCGATTGCCGCGCAGGCCTTGCAGCTCGCGCTCACTCAAGGCGAGCATGTCGTGTTCGCCAATCTGCACCACGCCGCCGGCCAGGCGACAACCGCGCCGGGCATAACCGAGCAGCGCCAGGGCGATGGTGGTCTTGCCCGAACCGGACTCGCCGATCAGCGCCAGCACTTCACCTTTTTCCAGGGAAAAACTCACGCCCTTGACGATCTCCACTTCGCTGCGCTCGCCACAGGCGACTACACGCAGGTTCTCGACTCGGATCAATTGGCTCATATCAATGGCCTCCCGTACGTCGGTTGCGCCGCGAAGACAAGCGGTCGATAAACAGATTGACGCCGATGGTCAGGGTGCCGATGGCCAGGGCTGGAATCACGATGGCCGGCGCACCCTGGTTGAGGCCGCCGATGTTTTCCCGCACCAGCGAGCCCAGGTCGGCATCCGGCGGTTGCACGCCCAGGCCGAGGAAGCTCATACCGCTAAGCAGCAGGACGATGAAGCCGAAACGCAGGCCCAGGTCGGTCAGCACCGGGTTGAGCATGTTCGGCAGGATTTCCACACAGGCGATGTACAGCCGGCGTTCGCCACGGGTGCGGGCCACTTGCACGTATTCCAGGGCCTCGATGTTCACCGCCATGCTGCGGGCGATACGAAACGCCCCCGGCATGAAACTGAGCACCGCCGTGCAGATCAGCAGCGTCACCGACGAACCGAACGCCGAGACCATGATCAGCGCCAGCATCTTGCTCGGGATTGAAATGAAAGCGTCCATCAGGCGGCTGATCAGCTCGTCCAGCCACTTCGGCGAAACCACCGACAACAGCGCGCAACTGGTGCCCAGCCCACTGGCCAGCACCGCCGCCACCAACGCCAGGCCCACCGTGAAGCGCGCGCCCACGAGAATGCGGCTGAGCATGTCGCGGCCCAGATAGTCGGTGCCCAGCGGATAAGTGGCGCTGAGGTTGTCGAAGACATTGTCGGAGACCACTTCCCCCACCGGGTGCGGCGCCAGCCATGGCCCGAAGATAGCCACCAGCAACCAGATCACACACATCGCGGCGCCGATCAGGCCGAGCCAGGGCGTTTTGCGCGACACCTTGACCAACGCCGGTTCGGGCGCCGCAGGCGGGGATTTCACAATGAGATTGTTCATTGGTTTCTCAGCCTCGGATTGGACAGGATCGCGCACAGGTCAGCCACCAGCACCAACGCCAGGTACGCCGTACAAAACAGCATGGTGCAGGCCTGGACCAACGCCATGTCGCGGTTGGTCACGGCATCGACCATCAAGCTGGCGATGCCGGGATAGTTGAAAATCGTCTCGACGATCACCACCCCACCCAACAGGTAGGACAGGCTCAGGGCGATGGCATTGGCGATCGGCCCGATGGCATTGGGCAAGGCATGGCGCAGCACCACCCGCACCGGACTCACGCCTTTGAGACGGGCCATTTCCACGTAGGGGCTGTCGAGTTGATCGATCACCGCCGCCCGGGTCATGCGCGCCATCTGCGCAACGATGACGCAGCACAGGGTCATCACCGGCAAGGCGTAGGTACGCATGAATTGCAGAGGCGAAGTGACCTCGCTGG
This sequence comes from Pseudomonas sp. NFACC16-2, assembly GCF_900119205.1. Taxonomy (NCBI): domain Bacteria; kingdom Pseudomonadati; phylum Pseudomonadota; class Gammaproteobacteria; order Pseudomonadales; family Pseudomonadaceae; genus Pseudomonas; species Pseudomonas sp. NFACC16-2. The sequence goes on from NZ_FPIX01000001.1 coordinate 453,705, forward strand.
AATAGGACAGCGCCGAAAGCCAACCCAGGTTCACCGCGAAAATCAGCACTGCAAGGGTGGCGACCAGGAACTCCGGCACCGCCACCATCGTCAGGGTGAAGAAGCTCAGGAAGCCGTCGATGCGTCCCCCTCGCCCCATCGCCGAGCCGATGCCCAGGATCAACGCCACGGGCACCGACACCAGCGCCGTGGCCGCCGCCAGCATCAGGGTGTTGGGCACCCGGCCAGCCATCAACTCGCTGACCGGCGTGGCGTTGGAGATCGACACGCCCATGTCACCGCTGAGCAGGCTCATCAACCAGTGCAGGTAGCGCAACACACCCGGTTGGTCCAGGCCCATCTTCACCCGCAGCGCCGCCACTTGCTCAGGCGTGGCGAACTGTCCAAGGGACTGTTGCGCCGCGTCTCCCGGCAACACCGCCGTAATGGCGAACACCACCATCGATACGATCAACAGGGTCACGACCGCAGCGCCCAGGCGCCGGCCGATCAACCAAAGTGTGTTGCTATTCATCGCCCTACCCCTTGTGCCAGGTCACGCCGCAAGACAACACGCATCAAGCGTCAAGCCAGACTTGCTCAGCGAACATATAGCCCATGAAACCGCCCAGCGGGTTGGTGCCATAACCTTTGACGCGTTGGTCGACGCCATCGATGTTGCTGATAAACACCGGGATGCCGATGCCGCTGTGGTCATGCACCAGGGTCTGCATGTCGGCATACATCTGCCCGCGCTTGGCCTCATCGGTTTCACCGCGAGCCTGGATCAGCAACTGGTCGAACTGCGGGTTTTTCCAGCCGGATTCGTTCCACGGCGCCGTCGACTGGAAGAACTGCGAGAACAACATGTCGGCGTTAGGCCGCGGGTTGATATTGCCAAAGCTCAGCGGGTGCTTGGCCCAGTGGTTGGACCAGTAGCCGTCGCTCGGCAGGCGATTGACGTTGAGCTTGAGCCCGGCCTCCTTGGCCGATTGCTGCAGCAGCACAGCAACGTCGACCGAACCGGTGGCGGCTGGCGAGCACATCACCGGCATGCTGATGCTTTCCATGCCGGCCTTCTTCAGCAGGAAACGAGCCTTCTCCGGATCGTAGGTCCGTTGCGGCAGGTCGGCGTTGTAGAAGCGTGCGCCGGGGGCGATCGGATGGTCGTTACCGACCCTGGCGAACCCACGGAAGATCGCCGACTTGACCTGTTCGCGGTCCAGCAGCAGTTTCATCGCCTCGGTGAACTCCGGGCTCTGGCCGGGCATCTGGTCCTGGCGAATGATCAGGTCGGTGTAGTTACCCGACGGCGAATCCACTACGCGATGGGTGGTGCTGTCCTTGATGCGCGTGGTCGAGCGCGGGTTGACCTCGTTGATGATCTGCACGTCGCCCGACAGCAACGCGTTGACCCGTGACGGCTCGTCACCGATGCCGATGAATTCGATTTCGTCCAGGTACGGCAGGCCAGGTTTCCAGTAATTGGTATTGCGCGCACCGATGGAACGCACCCCAGGCTTGAACTCCTTGACCTTGAATGGACCGGTGCCGATGCCCTGGTTGAAGTCGCTGGTGCCCTCAGGGACGATCAACAGGTGGGAAATGGCAAGGATCGATGGCAGCTCGGCATTCGGGCCGCTCAGGCGTATCTGCACTTCATGGGTGCCGGTGGCCTTGACCTCGGCAAACTGCTCGGCCAGCGGCAAGACCTTGGAACCGGTGATCGGGTCCTTGTGGCGCATCAGGGAAAACACCACGTCGGCGGCGGTGAGGCCCTTGCCGTTGTGGAAGGTCACTTCCTTGCGCAGGGTAATCACCCAGAGCGTGGCATCGGTGGTGTCCATGCGTTCGGCCAGTTCCAGTTGCGGCACCATGTGGCTGTCGAAACGCGTCAGGCCGTTGTAGAACATGTAATGGCGCACGTAGTCCGTGGACGATGAGCCTTTGGCCGGGTCCAGGGTATCGGCGGTGGAACTGGAGATACCGGCGACCCGGATACGCCCGCCGGGCTTGCCTTTGCCGGGGCTCGCCTGTTCATCGGCAAGCAGCTTGCCGGCGGCACCGAACAGGCTGCCGGCACCCGCCGCGGCCACACCGGCCAGCCCCAGCATTTGCAAGGCATGCCGGCGTGACATGCCACGATTGAGCCCTTCGAAAACACGCAGACTTTCTGTACCGGTGATCAACTGGTCTTTGATGCCGTTTTTAGTGTCACTCATGTCAGTTCTACCTTTCGGAAAATGATAGGGCTCGATGACGTTGCGTTAACGCAACGTGGTTGAAACGCCAAACAACGCGGTGAAACTCAGTGCAGGTAGTCCTGCAAGCGGTAATACGCGCCGACCAGCGGCAAAAACCAAGGCTTGCCGAAGTGCCCGGGAATGGCCGGCCAATCCAGTTCGCGCCAAGGGTTGGCCTCGACCTTGCCGGCCATGACCTCGGCCATGACCTGGCCCATGTGCACCGACATCTGCACACCGTGGCCGCTGTAGCCCATGGAGTGATAAACCCCGCCATGCTGGCCGGCCCGGGGCAGGCGATCGGAGGTCATGTCCACCAGGCCGCCCCAGCAATAGTCGATCCGGGTGTTCGACAATTGCGGGAACATCTGCACCATGGCGGCCTGCAACACCTTGCCGCTCTTGGCATCGGAAACACTGTCGGACATGGCGAACCGCGCACGGCCGCCAAACAGCAAGCGGTTGTCCGGGGTCAGGCGAAAGTAGTTGCCGATCATGCGGCTGGTGACATAGGAGCGGCGTGCCGGCAGCAAGCTGTCGATCAACGCCTGGGGCAATACCTCGGTGGCGATCACGAAACTGCCCACCGGCACGATTCGCCGCCGATACCAGCCCAGGCCACCCTGCTGACAGGTACCGGTCGCCAGCAGGATTTGCGAGGCCTGCAGCGCCCCTTTGCTGGTGTTGACTCGATAGCCGCCGGCACTGGCCTTCCAGTCCTGCACCGCTACGCCCTGGAAGATCAACGCACCGTGACGGGCGGCCGCTTCGGCCAGGCCGACGCCGAAACGCCCGACATGCATCTGCACACCATTGCGCTGCAACAAGCCGCCATGAAACTGCGCCGAATTGACTTCCGCCCGCGTCTCCTGGGCCGAAAGCAACTCGACCTCGGCATCGACTTCCTTGCGGATCAATTCACAGGTGCGCGCCAACCCTTCGTAATGCATCGGCTTGGCAGCCAGCTTGAGCTTGCCGTTGCGCTTGAGGTCGCAAGCAATCTGCTCTTGCTCCACCAGCGTCACGACGCTGTGCACGGCGTTTTCATAGGCTTGGTAATACGCCCGGGCCTTGTCGGCGCCGAGGCTGGCGGTGAGCGCCGCGTAATCCTGGGCCACGCCGGTACTGCAATGCCCACCGTTGCGCCCCGACGCCTCGCCAATCACCCTGCCCGCTTCCAGCACCGCCACGCTGGCCCCCTTCAAGGCCAGGGCCCGCGCCGCCGCCAGGCCGGTGAAGCCGCCACCGACGATGGCGACATCGACCTGCCCGGGCAATCCGCCGAGCTGAGCACCGGTGAACGCCGGTGCGGTGTCGAGCCAATAGGACTCACTGCCCATGTCTAACCCCTTTCGCCTTCAAGCGTGCGTCGAGACTCAGAGCCCGACCAGGGCGGGCAACCCGCCGATGTCCGAGATCTGTTGGTAGCCAAAGGCAGCGTTGGCCGGTTGTTCATGTCCGCGGGCGACGAAGGCCTTGTGCTTGATCTTCATGTCGTGGGCCGACATCAGGTCGTAGCGGAAGCTCGACGACACATGCAGGACGTCTTCCGGTCCGCAGCCGAGGTTATCGAGCATGAACTCGAAGGCGGCCAGGCGCGGCTTGTAGGCTTGGGCCTGTTGGGCGGTGAAGACTTTGTAAAAAGGCGCGCCGAGCTTGTCGACGTTGGACATGATCTGCTCGTCCATCGCGTTGGAAAAAATCACCAGGGGGATCTTGCCGGCGATTTTCGACAGGCCCGCCGGTACATCGGCGTGGGGGCCCCAGGTTGGCACGGCGTCGTAATAGAGTTGGCCTTCGCCACGATATTCGACGCCCCAACGCTTGCAGACCCGCATCAGGGAGGTCTTGATGATTTCATCATAGGGCCGCCAGTCACCCATCACCTGGTCCAGGCGATAAGCGGAGAAATCCTTGACGAACTGGTCCATCTGCCCGGCATCGACACGATCGGCGAACAGCTCGCGGGTCATGGTGCCCATCTGGAAATTGGTCAACGTGCCGTAGCAGTCGAAGGTGATGTACTTGGGTCGAAGAAAGCTCATGAGTGCGGTCCTGGATGGTTGTTGAAGGCTCGACGAGGCGAACGATGGCGCCTTTCGTGAGGCATCGGTGCAACGCTGCATCACGTTTTCATTACAACACCATGAGACCGTGGATAAATCGTTAAAAATACCGGCCGCTTGGTACAAACCACCGTTTTGCGGGGCTCGCTCAGCAGACTTTGCGGGATGCTCCAGGCGTGGGCGTCGCGCCCGTGTTTCTTTGGGTTTGCGGGCAGTTATGGTGCGCCAGACGGCTCTGCAAAGGGTTGTTTCCGGCAGAATATGCGCTTGGCGCAGCAGCTTCAGCACCCCTGGTGAATGGGCTCGCGATGGCGGTGGGTCGGTAGCAACAGTGTCCGATTCAGACCTTCAGTTCGGCCTCCAGGAAACTCACCAACGCCTGCACCCGTGCACTGCGCAGTTTGCGCGAGGGCACCAGCAGGTTGATTGGGGCGCTGTCGAATTGCCAATCGGCGAGCACCCGTACCAGGCGACCGTCGGCGATGGCTTTGTTGACGTCCCATTGCGAACGCAGCACCAGCCCCAGGCCCTGTTCGGCCCAGCGTCGAGCCACGCTGCCGTCGTTGCTCAACAAGGCAGGCTTGATCCGCAGGGTCTTGCGCCCGTGCGCGTTGCGCAGGTGCCACAGGGTGACATCTTCATCGTTTTCACGAATGCAGATACAACGATGCTCGGCGAGTTGCTCCGGCGCTAACGGTGTGCCGTTCTGCTCCAGGTAAGCGGGGCTCGCGCACAGCCAACGGTCATTTTGCGTAAGGGGCCGGGCGACCCACTGGCTGTCGCTCAGGTGACCGATGTGAATCACCGCATCGCTGTCATGACGGTCAGGCCAGGGCGTTTCCCGGAGATCCAGATGCAGGCATAGCTGCGGGTGCAACCTGGCAAAACGGGCCAGCAGCGGCGCGAGGCGTTGGCGCCCATAGCCGAACGGTGCCGCCAGCCTCAGGGTGCCGGCCAGTTGATCGTCTTGCTGCCTGAACGATTCGGGAAGCGCCTCCAGCTGTTCCAGCAACAGCGCACTCTGGCGCGAGAAACGCTCGCCGTCGGCGGTCAGGCTCAGCCGCCGGGCGTCGCGATTGGCCAAGGTCAGGCCCAGGAACGTCTCCAGTTTGCGCAAGCGCATGGACAGCGCCGGTGGCGAGACATTGAGGGCCCTGGCAGCGGCGCTCAACGATTCGCAGCGTGCCAGCGTCACGGCCATACGCAGGTCTTCGAGGCTGATCATTCAGTTCAACTTAATGATTGATGACAGCGCATTGAACCACGGCTTTACGATGACTGAGTAGAGTCGAACCTGTCTTTCACCCGCGAGCCTCGTCCATGCCAGTCTCAATTGCTTCCCTCGATACCCCGGTCGCGCTCATCGATATGCCGCGAATGCAGCGCAATATCCAGCGCATGCAACAACGCATGGATGCCTTGGGCGTGCGTTTGCGCCCGCACATCAAGACCAGCAAATGCCTGCCGGTGGTCCGGGCGCAGCTTGCAGCAGGCGCCAACGCCATCACCGTGTCGACCCTTAAGGAAGCCGAACATTGCTTCGCCGACGGCATCCGCGACATCTTTTATGCCGTATCCATGGCACCTGGCAAACTGGCCCAGGCCCTGACGCTGCGGCGCAAGGGCTGTCGATTGAGCATCCTGACCGACAGCCTGGCGGCGACGCAGGCCATCGTCGATTTTGGCAGGCAGCACGACGAGCGTTTCGAGGTCTGGATCGAGATCGATTGCGATGGCCATCGTTCCGGCGTGCGCGCTGAAGACGATGCACTCGTCGACATCGCACGGCGACTCAGCGAAGGCGGCATGCAGCTCTGCGGCGTCATGACCCACGCCGGGTCCAGCTACGAGCTCGATACACTCCAAGCGCTGCAAGCCTTGGCCGAACAAGAACGCCACCTCTGCGTCAGCGCCGCCCAGCGCATCCGCGCAGCCGGGCTGGCCTGCCCCGAGGTCAGCATCGGCTCCACCCCCACGGCACTTTCGGCGCAAAGCCTGGAGGGCGTCACTGAAGTGCGCGCTGGCGTCTATGTGTTCTTCGACCTGGTGATGCACAACATCGGTGTTTGCCAGGCGGATGAGCTGGCCCTGAGCGTACTGACCACCGTGATCGGCCATCAGCCGGACAAAGGCTGGATCATCACCGATGCCGGTTGGATGGCCATGAGTCGTGATCGGGGTACCCAGCGCCAGCAGCGGGATTTCGGGTATGGGCAAGTGTGCAGCGAAGCCGGCGACTGGATCGAGGGCGCCCTGCTCTGCAGCGCCAACCAGGAGCACGGTATCGTCACCCTTTCCACTCCCGGGGACATCGATATCACCGAGCGGTTTTCCATCGGCAGTCGCCTGCGCATCCTGCCCAACCACGCCTGCGCCACCGGTGCGCAATTCCCTGACTACCGCGCCTGCGATGCCTCGGGCGCGGTGCACACCTGGAGTCGTCTGCATGGCTGGTGAAATCGAGTTGATTCACACGACCCAGGCGGCCGCAGCGGGCGGACATTACACCCAGGCGGTCTTGCACCAGGGCGTCTTGTACGTGTCCGGGCAACTGCCGGTACGCGCCGATGGCAGCCACAGCGTCGACCAACCGTTCGAAGTGCAAGCCGCCATCGCCCTGGACAACCTGATGGCGATTCTCTGCGCGGCAGGCCGCAGCCCCAATGACCTGCTGAAGGTGACGGTCTATGTCGCCGGCATCGAACACTGGCCGGCTTTCGACCGGATCTACGCCCACTATCTCGGCGAACACCGGCCCGCGCGTGCAGTAGTGCCCGTCCCGGCCTTGCACCATGGGTACCTGATCGAAATCGAAGCGCTGGCACGTGTGCACGCCTTCCCGACGGCCTAGATGAACCTGTGGCGAGGGAGGCTGGCCAGGTCTTGTATTGCTATTGAACCGCGGTCGAGGATTTTCGAGGGAATATCATGAAGCCAGAAAAAAGCGATGTATTGATTATCGGCGGCGGCATCATGGGGTCGGCGTCGGCGTTCTTTCTGCGCCAGCGTGGGCACTCGGTGACCCTGTTGGAACGCGATCTGATCGGCCAATACGCCAGTGGGGTGAATTTCGGCAACGTGCGACGCCAAGGGCGATTCCTCGGCCAACTGGAACTGTCGAATCGCTCGTACGGATTGTGGAAACGGCTCCCCGAGTTGATTGGCGATGACCTGGAGTTCATCCCCAGCGGCCATATGCGCGTTTGTTATCGCGAGGACGAAATCGCCGAGCTTGAAGCCTACGCCGCCGCCCCCGAAGCCCGGGAGCTGGACTTGCAGATCATCACTGGCAAGGCGTTGCACGCGCGTTTCCCGTTCCTCGGCGCGGAGGTCAAGGGCGGCTCGTACGCCCCGCACGACGGCCACGCCAACCCGCGCCTGGCAGCCCCCGCATTTGCACGCGCGGCGACACGGGCCGGGGCCAGCATCCGCGAGCGAACGGAAGTCGCCACAGTACGAAAGGAAAATGACCATTTCCACGTGACCACCACCGACGGCCAGCTATTCATCGCTGAGCAACTGCTGATCACGGCGGGCGCGTGGGGGGCGAAGCTGTCCGAGCAATTCGACGAAGCGGTGCCGTTACAAGCCAATGGCCCACAGATGTCGGTCACCGAACCTGTGCCCTATGCCTTGCCGACCGTGATCGGCGTGTTCACCAAGATCAAGGAAGAGGTGATTTACTTCCGGCAGATCCCCCGAGGCAATCTCATCATCGGCGGCGGCAACCGCTGCAAACCGGACATGATCAACCGTCGCGCCTACTTCAAGCCCGAGAGCCTGCTCAACCAGATGCAGCAGATGAGCCGCCTGCTGCCCGGGGTGGCGAACCTCAACATCATCCGGGTGTGGAGCGGCATCGAAAGCTATACGCCAGACTCGCTGCCGATCATGGGCCCAAGCGGCAAGGTCAAGGGGTTGTTCTATGCCTTTGGGTTCTGCGGGCATGGCTTCCAGCTCGGCCCGGGCGTCGGCGACGTCATGGCCGAGCTGATCAGCACCGGCAGCACCCGCACCCTGATCAGCCCCTTCGATATTCGCAGGTTCACCGAACCGACCGCCCTGACAATGCATGAGATGAGCACGCCCGGCACCGGCAGGCTCATTTGACACAAGCGACTGGGCGCCCTTTTTGCCCTGGACGGATGCTGCCACTTTTTTCGCGAAGTTAACCCGGCAGATACAGCAGATTCTTCTTTGCCAGGCTTGAGAACGGCATATCCCTTGCGGGCCGCTTTGTTAGTTTATCGAGAAGAAAACGGCCTCAGGATCTGTCGCCGGCAGTGCTATCACCGCTCTATGGGAGCCCGTTGGATGACCACCCCTTTTTTGAACACCTCGCCTACGTCCCAGCAGTTTTATATCAATGGTGAGTGGCTGCCTCCGGCATACCCGGCCACGCTGCCCGTGGTCAATCCTGCTACCGAGCAAGTCATTGCCGAGGTCGCCCGAGGGTCCGGCGAAGACGTTGACCGCGCCGTAGCGGCGGCTCGCGCAGCCTTTGCCGGCTGGTCTTCGACTGCGGTGGATGCCCGCGTGGCAATCCTGGGAAAGATCCATGCACTAATCCTTGAACGCAAAGAAGAACTGGCCCAGGCGCTCTCGCTGGAAATGGGCGCGGCCATTGGCTTCGCACGGGCCATGCAAGTGCCGCTGGCCGCCGAACACGTTCGGGTGGCCCGCGATGTGCTGTCCACTTACACCTTCCAGAAGATGGAGCATGGCACGGCCATTCAACGCGAACCCATTGGCGTCTGCGGCCTCATCACGCCGTGGAACTGGCCGCTGTACCAAATCACCGCCAAAGTCGCCCCAGCGATTGCCGCCGGATGCACGGTGGTGTTGAAACCCAGCGAACTGTCGCCCCTGAGCGCCCTGCTCTTCGCCCAACTGGTGCATGACGCAGGCCTGCCTGCCGGCGTCTTCAACCTGGTGAACGGCAGCGGTGCCGAGGTCGGCGCGGCCATGGCGGCGCATCCCGACATCGACCTGATCTCCATCACCGGCTCGAACCGCGCGGGCGCACTGGTGGCCCAGGCGGCCGCCCCTACGGTCAAGCGCGTTACCCAAGAGTTGGGCGGCAAGTCACCGAACGTGCTGTTGCCCGATACCGACTTCGCCAAGGCCGTACCGCCGGGCGTGATGTCGGCTTTTCGCAACGTCGGCCAGTCGTGCAGCGCACCAACCCGAATGATCGTGCCAAGGAATCGGCTGGCAGAAGTCGAGGCATTGGCTGCCGCCACCGCCAACGCGATCATCGTGGGCAATCCGCAACTGGAAGAAACCGTACTCGGTCCCATCGCCAACGAGGCCCAGTTCAATCGCGTGCAAGCCATGATTGAAGCCGGCATGAATGAAGGAGCCAAGCTTGTGTGCGGTGGCCCAGGACGCCCGGAGGGTCTTGAACAAGGCTTCTACACCCGCCCCACGGTTTTCTCGCAGGTCGACAGCGCCATGCGCATCGCCCAGGAAGAAATCTTCGGCCCGGTGCTGTGCATCATTGCCTATGACACGGTCGATGAAGCCGTCGCCATCGCCAACGACACCGTCTATGGGCTGGGGGCGCATGTCCAGGGTCAGGACCTTGATCTTGTGCGCGCCGTTGCGTCGCGTATTCGCGCAGGGCAAGTGCTGTTGAACTACCCGGCGTGGAACCCGATGGCACCGTTCGGTGGCTACAAGCGTTCGGGCAATGGTCGTGAGTATGGGGTTCACGGTTTCGAGGAGTATCTGGAGACCAAGGCGATTGTCGGCTTCGAATGAGCGCCCTACTCCTCAGCCCGCCCGGTGCCCTCGCGATCATGCGCGTAATGTCGGCTGAACGGAAACGCCGGCAACCAGGCCTCACGGCGCACGGTCCAGCTTTCGTAGGTGGGCATCAGTTGATCGGGGGCATCCAGCGTGCCGAGGTTCACTTCGATTTCATCGCCGGTACGGGCGAACACCGACGAGCCACAGCGAGGGCAGAAAAAGCGCCCGGCGTAATCCCGTGTTTCACCCTCGATCGTCACGGCATCCTGGGGGAACACGGCAGCCGCGTAGAACAACGCGCCGTGATGCTTGCGACAGTCGAGGCAGTGACAAAGGCCAACCCGATACGGACGGCCCGAGGCCTCGATACGCACGTTGCCGCATAGGCAACCGCCGGTGAATCGGTCCATGGTGGGTCTCCTCTGTCGTCGAGCGGTCGAGATACAACCTTCGACCGCGCCTGCCTGTTCCTGGTTTAACTCGTTTAACTCATCATCGGCACGGCGATCAGCAATATCGCCGTCCCATGGGTAGCGGTCGATGCCACGACGCCGTAGCGCATGCGAATGAGCCCGCAGGCCAGGCCCTCTATCAGCGTAAACAGCAACACGGGCCAACCGAGTGGGGTGACGCTCAAGGCGAGAAAAGCATGCAGCGCCGAAAACGCCACGGCACTGATCAGCGCTGCTCGCAAGGCGCTGGCGTGCAGTTCGAGGTAACCCTGCAGGAAACCACGAAACAACACTTCTTCCAGGGCGTTGGCCCCGTAGGCCAGCACCGTCATGCCGGGCAGCCAGGCCCAATAACCTGGAATCGCCGTTTCAGCCCCTTGATAAAGCCGCAGCGGCAGGCCGATCAGGCAGCCCACGGCGATGCCCAGGACCAGGCCAGCCAATCGATTGCCTTTGAATAGAACGACCAGTTGCCACAAGTCCGGCAACAGGCGCGCGCTCAACGCGACCAACAGCAGCGACGAAGCGCCCAACATCGCCAGGACGAACGGGTTGGCCAGAAAACCAATCTGCAGATCGCCGTTCAGGGACCACATGCCCAAGGGCGTCATCGCATCGCGCATCAACACGAATGCCAATAGCAAAATCACGATACGCAACGCTGTCTGGGTCTTGGGCGTCAACGCGAACCAGAGGCCGAAGAGCGCCAGGCCCGGCAGCAGATACAGGGTGTAGTCCAACAGTACAACGAGTCCTTCGGCGATCATTGCGCGCCTCCCTTGGCGTCAACCGGCGCATGTTGCGCCATCAGTTCCACAACCCAATCGATGAACACTCGCAGCTTGGCGCTGATGTGCCGGTTCGGAGGATAGGCCAAATACAGCGGCATCGGCTCGAGGTGCCAGTCTTCGAACAGCGGCACCAACTCACCCTGCGCTTCATGAGGCCTGGACATGTACTTGGGCAGCCAGAGCACCCCCAGCCCCGCCAAACCAGCCGCGAGGTAGGCGTTGCCGTCGTCGATGGCGAGCGAGTAACGCCCTTTGACGTGGAGCAGCTCACCGTCACGGCGCATGGCGTAGGGCAAGGATTTGCCGGTGCGTGCCCACAGGAAACCCACAGTGCGGTGGTGCGAATCTTCCAGTTCTCGCGGATGCGCGGGCAGGCCAAATCGTGCCAGGTAACTCGGGGCGGCGAAGACGCCGAGGGCGAGATCGCCAACGCGTCGGGCGACCAGCGACTGATCCCTCAACTCACCGCCGCGCACCACGCAATCGACGTTTTCATCGAGCATGTCGACGATGCGATCACTGACGCCCATGTCGATCTGGATGTCCGGGTATCGCGCGTAGAACGCCGGCAAGGCCGGTATCAGGATCATCGCGGCCAGCGGGCTCGGCACGTCCACACGCAGTCGCCCGCGAGGTAGCGCCTGGGCGCCGGACACGCTGGTCTCGGCATCGTCCATGTCGGCCAGCAGCCGGATCACCCGCTCGTAATAAACCGCGCCGTCGGCGGTGACGTTGACCTTGCGCGTGGTGCGGTTGAGCAACTTGACCCGCAACCGTGCCTCGAGCTGCTGCACCAATTGGGTCACGGTGGTTTTGCTCATGTGCAGGGTTTCAGCCGCCTTGGTGAAGCTGCCCGCCTCCACGACTCGAACGAACGCTTGCATCGCATCAAAACGATCCATCTGTGCCTCGGGTGTCGATCCGATTGTTTGGATTCTACAAACAGTGATCGCCAAGGTTGCTCGTTTATCGCCAGGACACAAGCCCCTAGAGTGAGTTCAACGTTTGGAACCCACTCTTTGATGGAGATACTCATGACACAGCGCGACGTGGTTTTCCCGCCTGGACGCCAGGCACTCTATGATCGCAATCGCTATTCGCCGGCGATTCGTTCCAATGGTTTCCTGTTCGTCTCGGGACAGGTCGGCAGCACCGTCGACGGTTCGCCGGAACCTGACCTGGAAGCTCAGGTGCGGCTGGCGTTCAACAACCTGAAGGCGATCCTCGCCGCGGCCGATTGCAGCTTTGACGATGTGGTGGATGTGACGGTGTTCATGGTCGATCCCGAATCGACCTTCGAGCGGGTCTGGAGCGTCGTGCCCGAGTTCTGGGGCAGCGCGCCGCATCCGACACTGACGGCGGTGGGCGTGACGTGGTTGTATGGTTTTCAGTTCGAGATCAAGGTGATTGCCAGGTTGCCTGAGGCCACCCCGTAATATCGAGTGTGGGAGCGAGCTCGCTCCCACAAGGGGATGAAAGCGCTACGTCGGCTAGCCTTTCACCGCCGCTTCAATCGCCGCGATGTCGATCTTGGTCATTGTCATCATGGCCTCGAAGGCCCGCTTGGCGACGGCCTTGTCAGGACTGGCGACCGCTTCAAGCAACACACGCGGGCTGATCTGCCACGACAAGCCCCACTTGTCCTTGCACCAGCCACACTCGCTGGCCTGGCCGCCGTTGTCGATGATCGCGTTCCACAAGCGGTCCGTTTCGGCCTGGTCTTCAGTTGCAATCTGGAATGAAAAGGCCTCGCTGTGCTTGAACACCGGGCCGCCGTTGAGGCCGATGCAAGGGATGCCGATCACCGTGAACTCCACCGTGATCACGTCACCCTGCTTGCCCGACGGATAATCGCCCGGGGCATGATGGATAGCACTCACCGCACTGTCGGGAAAAGTTTTCGCGTAGAACTCTGCCGCTTCCTGGGCGGTGCCGTCGTACCAGAGACAAATCCTGTTTTTATGGTTCATTCCGGTTCTCCGAAAGGGACTGGACGATAAAGTCTAGCAGCCCCTCCGAAAGCTACAGATGACCTGCCCTCAGATGAACAGATCAACCCCCAACTGGAACGCAACCCACAACGCCAGGCCTGTGGCAAACATCAACGCGATGTTCTCGAACAGGTTGTTGCGGTACTCCTTGCCCAGCAGGGACTTCTGGTTGGACATGATCAGCAGGCCCAGGGAAATCACCGGCAAGCCGATGATGTTCAGCGCATTGACGCCGATGGTCAGCGTGACGAAGTCCGGCATGCCGGGAAGCGACCAGATCAATGGTGTCACGAGGATGAACAGCATGAACCATTTGTGCATCGGGTCACGGTGGAACTCTTTGCCGTAACGCTCCCGGCGCTCGGGCCGTACGTGCTGGAAGGCGTCGGTGATGAGCATCGGGAACGCCGTGGTCTTGCCGGATATGCTGGCGAACAGCGTGGCAAACACACCGATAAAGAACACGTACCAACCGATCGAACCGAAGAACATTTCCAAGGCCTTGCCCAAATCGCCCAGGGTTTTGACCTCGATGCCGTTGGGTCGCAGGATTTCCGCACCGACGATCCAGATGGCCAGGTTGATGACGATACCGACAAACACCGCAAACAGCAGGTCGTTACGCTGGATACGCTTGTGTTCCGGCCCCACCCAGCCCTTCTGGCGCATGACATACGGATGAACGAAGTTGGCGATGGAACCGGCCACCGCACCGATCACCGAGACGGCCACCAGCAACGCACCGTGCACCCCTTCATCGGGCGGGATACTGAAGCCGATGGTGCCTCTGACGATGCCGGCGACATCCGGGCCGGACATCACCGCCAGGGCCAGGAACGCCAGCGTCATGATCGCCAGCAGTCCTTTCATCACGCCTTCAATCATCGAATAGATATTGCGCCCGACAAGCATCCACACCGCCAACACCACTGCCACCGAACACAGCAGTGGATAGTCGACCTTGAGCAACATGGCCAAGGCCTCGCCAGCCCCCTTGATCATGTAAGCGTTCATCAAGTGCCCCATGAGCAACGCATACACCAACAGGAACCAGGCGAAAAACGGATTGAGCTGGGCATAGCCTTGCAGGATGGTCATGCCCTGGTTATTGCAGAGCTGGAAGCGCGCGATGATGTTGACGATCAGGTAACGCAGCAGCAGAGAGACCGCCAGTACCCACATCATCGCGTAGCCATAATTCGCGCCGGCCACGGATGAAGTGATCAAGTCGCCTGCGCCCAGCCAGGAAAGGACCGCGATGATGCCGGGGCCGAGAAGCTTGAGCAGGCGTACGAAACGGCCTTGCGTGGACGCCGCAGCCTGGCCTTCAGCGGAAGGAATGCTCGTCATGGATGGAATCTCCGTTATTTTTTTTGTGAGAATCGGCCACAGTCGAACATATTAGATACGACGTCGTACAACCATTATTGATGCGTAATTATGTAGAAATGTTTCATGGTATCCGCTCCCAAGAGACCGTTGTATTCACGAGCAAATTGCCACTAACCCCTTACCTGCTCGCCGTTATCGACCATCCAGCGCACCATCCTCGCCAACGGCACCCGATGCTGCTGGATGGCGCACCAACTGACGTGCTCATGGCGATACAACTCGACATAACGCTTGAGCAGCACGTGGCGGCCATCCTCGGCCAACCGCAGTTCAACCTCACGGCAATGCAGCACATCCGGATCGAGCGTGCGCATTCGCCGATGCAGGACCAACACCTCGCTACTCATCAGCAGCGGCTCCGTCCTGGCATTGCGGACGGTCCTGCACTACCGCCCCCCACTTCCCTTGCGCGACAAAATCGGCACGCCGCTGCGCCGTTGCATCGCGAAGCGCCGCATAGTAATCCGCCTGGGCCTGCAACTGGTCGGTCAGCGGCAATGCCTCGGCGCGGCCATCGACAACGCCGCCGACGGTGTTGATCGTACCCAGGGTGTCGACGGTGCTGCTGTTGTCGCCAAACGGGTCGACGGCAAAACTCAGCACTTTGCCCGACGCGTCCCTCAGGTTGGCGCTGCCCAGCAACGGCAGTTCCACGATCGGTCCGGGGGCGACGTTCCAGACGCCGAAGGTCTGGCCGAAATCGGCCTTATGGCGCTCGATGCCCAACTTGCCCGACACGTCGATCAGCCCGACGATGCCCGCCGTGGTGTTGATGACGAACCGCCCCAGTGTGTTGACCGAGCGTTGTGCATTGCCTTGCAGCAGGTCGTTGATAAACACCTTGGGCTCACCGAAGTTCGCCACGAAGTTGTGGACGCCGGCCTGGAACATCTCCGGCAACTTGAGGTAACCACGGGCGACCGGGGCCAGCACATAGTCATCCACGGTCCGGTTGAACGCGAAGATACCGCGGTTGACCGGTTCTGCGGGATCGTGAACGGTATAGGCCGCGCGCTCACACACGCCCGGTTTTGCAGCAGGCGTGCTGGAGCAACCACTGGCGAATGCCGTCAATACAACCACAACGGTGGATCGAACAAGCAACGGAGCGGGTCTGGTGATCGGCATACAGGGTGATCTCGGCGAGGAATGGAGGTGATACCGATCAGCTAAAGAAACGGACCCTGACACAACTCTTGTGGCGAGGGGATTTATCCCCGCTGGGTTGCGAAGCGACCCTCATACCAGACATCCCAGTGTGTCTGGTTCATTGAGTCGACAGTTTTGGGGCTGCTTCGCAGCCCAACAGGGAAAAATCCCCTCGCCACAGGTTCTGTGTGGGACCGGCTATCTTTTGCTGACTGACATCGGGGCGATCCTGCCGCTGTTTCTTTGCCTGGAGATTTCCAGAATATTGCCCGTCGGCAACTTTATTGCCGGATTGAAATATATGACGCAGGCCCTGGATTGCCCCTAGTATCGCCTCCTGTATTCATTACCCTGCGTGCCCGCCGTGAGCCATTTATTACTGGTGGACGACGACCTCGAAGTCCTCGCCCTCTTGCGCAAGTTCCTCCAACAACATGGCTACAGCGTGGAGGTGGCCGCCGACGGCAACGCCCTGTGGCAGGCGGTGCAGCGTCGGGTGCCGGACCTCGTCATCCTCGACGTCATGCTGCCGGGCGACAATGGGCTGGTGCTTTGCCAACGACTGCGGGCCGAGCACACGGTCGGCATCATCATGCTCACCGCCATGGGCGAATTGAGTGATCGCGTCGTCGGCCTGGAGCTGGGGGCGGACGATTACCTGACCAAGCCCTTCGACGCCCGGGAACTGTTGGCCCGGGTGCGAGCCGTTCTGCGGCGCACCGGTGAAGCCAGGGGCGCGTCAAGCGACGCCTCCCGGCCAATCCTGGAGTTCGAGAACTGGCAACTGGACGTTACCCGGCGCGAACTGCGCTCACCGGACAAGGTCATGATCCCGCTGTCCGCCGGCGAGTTCGAACTGCTACTGGTGTTTGCCGAACACCCGCGCCGGGTGCTGACGCGCCAGCAGTTGCTGGACCTGGCCCGCGGCGAAACCTTCGAGGCGTTTGACCGCAGCATCGATGTCCAGGTCAGCCGCTTGCGGCGCAAGTTGGAGACCGACATCACCGGGGCGTCGATGATCCGCACCGTGCGCAACAGCGGCTACCTCTTTAGCCCTCACGTGGTGAAGCGATGAAACCCTCGCGCTCGGGCTCCCAACGTCCACGGGACACGGTAGCGCGCTGGATCGCCCTGACCACCATGCTCGCCATGCTGACCTTGTTGGCTCTCAATGAGCTGTTCAGCCTGCTGGCCGGTGCCTGGGCGCGCCCTCCCCTGATGGAAACCGGCCTGATGGAAAAGGCCGCCGCCATCACCCGCATCATTGACTCGGTCGCCCCCGCACAACGCCCCGCGATTGCCAGGGCCGCCAGCGACCAGGCGTTCAACGCACAATGGCTGCAACGGCATGAAGACGCGCGGTTGCCGGTGATCGACGACCCGGAGTTCAGTGAAGGTTCGGCGCTCCTGCGCCAGCAATTGGGCCGGCCGGACGCCCGGATCGAAGCCTACGAACCGGGCGACTGGCCGGCCGACCAACCGGATGCACGCTACGCGGTGATCATCGAATTGGCCGACCATTCGTGGGTGATCTTCTCCGTGCCGTCGCGCAGTTGGGGGCTGGGCGAATGGGCACGCAACGGGATCATCATTGCGCTGATCCTGCTCTCGACGTTGATCGTCGCGCTGATCGCCACCCGGCACCTGGCCGCCCCACTGGAACGTTTCGCCAAGGGCGCCCGGCGCTTTGGCGTCGACCACCAGGCGCCACCGATTCCGGTCATCGGCCCCCACGAAATCCGCCAGGCGATCCTCGCGTTCAATGCCATGCAGGCCCAGCTCAAGCACTTCCTGCAGGACCGCACGCAGATGCTCGCCGCCATCTCCCATGACTTGCGCGCGCCGTTGACCCGCATGCGCCTGCGTGGGGAGTTCATTGAGGATGCCGAACAGCAATCGCGCTTGTTCAGGGACGTGGACGAAATGCAGGCGATGGTCAACTCGGCCCTGGAGTTCTTCCGCGACGATGCCCGGCTCGAACACGCCACCGCGTTCGACCTGGCTGAGCTGCTGCACACCATCGTCGATGACCTCAAGGACGCCGGCACCGAGGTTGGGTTCGAAGGTACCCAGCGCTTGGTGTATGTCGGTCGGCCCATCGGCATCAAACGCGCCTTGGTCAACCTGATCGACAACGCGATCAAATATGGCGGCCAGCCGACGGTTCGACTCCAAGCCGAGCCCCACCGTGTGGACATTCGCATCCTGGACCGAGGGCCGGGCATCGACGCCCAATACCTTGAGCAGGTCTTCACGCCGTTCTTTCGCATCGAAGGTTCTCGCAACAAGCACACTGGCGGCGTCGGGCTGGGCCTGTCGGCGGCCCGGGCGACGGTGCTGGAGCATGGCGGCACGCTGACCCTGCGCAATCGAAAAGGCGGCGGATTGGAGGCCAGGGTCTCGCTGCCGCTTGACTGAAGTGCCCGATGTACCGATCCGCGCTAAACAATCAGCGCCTTCCTCGGTAGGATGTCCGGTTTTTCCGGCCTGGGCCCTGTTCCGGGAAGGCACTCTTGTTTGTATCGCTCGACTCAATGCCATCGTTCGCGCTCACGACAGACAGGAATCGACGGAGCCAAACCAAGGAATTCACCGATGATTCTTATCATTTACGCGCACCCCTACCCCGACAAATCGCGGGTCAACCAGCAGATGCTCAAGCGAGTGTCGACCAACCCGGACGTGGTCATACGTTCGCTCTATGGGCTTTATCCCGACTTCGATATCGACGTCGAGGCGGAACAGCGTGCGGTGGAACAAGCAGAGCTGGTCGTCCTCCAGCACCCGATGTACTGGTACAGCTCCCCGCCCCTGCTGAAACTGTGGATCGATAAAGTCTTCACCCACGGCTGGGCCTATGGCAAAGGCGCCGCGGCGCTCAAGGACAAGTCCCTGCTGTGGGCCGTGTCCACCGGTGGCGATCAGGGGCATTTCCAGATCGGCGGCTACCCAGGCTTTGCCGCACTGGCCCAACCGCTCCACGCCACGGCCATCTATTGCGGCATGCGCTGGCTGGAGCCGGTCGTCGTGCATGGCGCCTATGCCGCCGAAGCGGATGCCCAACACGCCCAAATCGAACACTATGCCGCTCGCCTGGCCGCCTGGAAGGAAGATTGAAGTGGAAACTCACAGCCTGATTGAAATGCTCATCTACCTGGCCTCGGCGACGCTGATCGTACCCATTGCCGTTCGATTTGGCCTGGGCCCGGTGTTGGGTTATCTACTGGCCGGGTGCATCATCGGCCCGTGGGGGCTGAAGCTGATTACCGATGTAAAAGCCATCCTGGAGTTCGCTGAAATCGGCGTGGTGCTGATGCTGTTCATCATCGGCCTTGAGCTCGACCCCAAACGGCTCTGGGCTCTGCGCAAGATGGTGTTCGGTGGTGGCGCCCTGCAGATGCTCGCCTGTGGCGCTGCCATTGGCTTGTTCTGCACGGCCCTTGGCCTGAGCTGGACGGCAGCGCTGCTGGTCGGCCTGACCCTGAGCCTGTCCTCCACGGCCATCGCCATGCAGGCGATGAACGAACGCAACCTGACCGCCACCGCGGTCGGGCGCAGCAGCTTTGCCGTGCTGCTGTTCCAGGACATCGCGGCCATTCCGCTGGTGGCGATGATCCCGTTGTTGTCGGCCCACGGCGACACGCCTTCGGGCATGGCGCTGTTGCTATCGATTGGCAAAATCGTCGCCGCCATCGCCATCGTCGTGCTGTTGGGGCGCTACGTGACGCGACCGCTGTTGCGCTTCGCCGCGCGGTCAGGCTTGCGCGAGATCTTCAGTGCCGTGGCGCTTTTCCTGGTGTTCGGTTTCGGCTTTCTGCTGGAGGAAGCCGGTTTATCGATGGCCATGGGCGCGTTCCTCGCCGGCGTGCTGCTGGCCAGCTCCGAATACCGCCATGCCCTGGAAAGCGACATCGAACCGTTCAAAGGCCTGTTGTTGGGCCTGTTCTTCATCGGTGTCGGCATGTCGATCGATTTCGGCACCCTGATCAACGCACCGCTGAAAGTCGTCACCCTGACCCTGGGCTTCATCCTGATCAAGCTGCTGGTGATCAAGATGGCGGGCCGGTTCCTCAACGTCCCCGCCGGCCAGCGCTCCTGGCAGGCGGTGTTGCTGGGCCAGGGCAGCGAATTCGCCTTCGTGGTGTTTGGCGCGGCGACCGTGGCCGGCATCTTGACCGATCAATGGGGCAAGAGCCTGACCCTGGCGGTGGCCCTGTCCATGTGCCTGACGCCGTTGCTGATCGTGTTGCTGGATCGGTTCGAGTCCGTCGCCAAGAAAAACAAACGCGAATCCGACCTCGTCGACCAGCAGAATCCACGGGTGATCATCGCCGGATTCGGGCGTTTCGGGCAGATCGCCGGACGCCTGCTGATGTCTTGCGGCGTCGAGGTGGTGGTATTGGATCACGACCCTGACAACATCGAGACGCTGCGTAAATTCGGCGTGAAAGTCTTTTATGGCGATGCCACGCGCCTTGATCTGCTGCACGCAGCCGGCGCGGCCCAAGCGGTGGTGCTGATCAATGCGATCGACAATCAGGAAGACAACCTGACGCTGACCCGGCTGGCCCAGGAGCACTTCCCCGCGTTGCAGTTGATCGTGCGGGCGCGGGACATGGGCCACCTCATCACCCTTCGGCAGATGGGCGTGGAGGCGGCCGAGCGGGAAACCTTCGAGAGCGCGCTGGCATTGGGTCGCAGTGCACTGGAGCACATGGGCGTCGGGGCTTACGAAGCGCGTGAGCGGGCGGATCAGTTCCGCCGGCTGAACCTCAAGATGCTGGAGGAGATCGTCGCCCAGCCGGAAGACGACCTCAAGTTCCGCCACGATGCCTATCGGCGCGCCAATGCGCTGCTCACGGACATGTTCAACGAAGACCGTGCCCGCCCCGTCGACAACTGGCAGGAACACCATCGCAACGAAACCGACAAGACGCCGGGTTGACCGGCGTCATACCCGCCGGTATTGCACCGGCGTCAGCCCGGTCGGCGCCTTGAACATACGCTGCCAGTTCGAGCGGCTGCTGGAACCCAACTCAGCAACGATGCTGTCGAGACGTTGGTCTTGCAGGCCACTAAACCAATGCATCCAGCTCGGCGAGCATCGGCGCAGGGATCTTCAGCTCACTCGCCGTGAGGTTTTCCCGCAGGTGCGTCAGGGACGATGTACCGGGAATCAGCAGCAGATTCGGCGCACGTTGCAGCAACCACGCCAGGGCCACGCACAGCGGTGACGCCTGCAAGCGCGCCGCCACGCTGGAAAGGGTTTCCGACTGAAGCGGTGTGAAGCCGCCCAAGGGGAAGAACGGCACGTAGGCGATGCCCTGCCGGCCCAGGTCGGCGATAAGGTGTTCGTCGTCGCGATGGGTCAGGTTGTAGTGGTTCTGCACGCAGACCACCTGGGCAATGCCTTGGGCCTGCTTGACCTGCGCGGCCGTGACATTGCTCAGCCCCAGGTGACGGATGAGGCCCTGGCGCTGCAGCTCGGCCAGCGTCGTGAACGATTCCTCAATGGAATCTTCCGTGGGCGAATGCAGGTCGCCCCACACCCGCAGGTTGACCACATCCAGGACCTCCACACCCAGGTTGCGCAGATTGTCGTGGACCGCCCGGGTCAGCTCGGCGGGGCTGTGGGCCGGGTTCCAGGACGCATCGGCACCGCGCACGGCACCGACCTTGGTCACGATGACCAAGTCCTGGGCATAAGGGTGCAGCGCTTCACGGATCAGTTGGTTGGTGACATGGGGCCCGTAGAAATCGGCGGTGTCGATGTGGTTGACCCCGCTCGCCAATGCTTCGCGCAGCACGGCGATGGCGACCGCCGGGTCTTTGGGTGGCCCGAAGACCTGGGGCCCCGCCAGCTGCATCGCGCCATAGCCCATGCGATTGACCGTGCGATCGCCCAGTAAAAAGCTGCCTGCCTTGCCTGCAATGTTCATCTCGTCGCCCTCGGTTCAATGTGAGTGAGCCGACTATAGGCGTTGACCATTCTCCTGATAATCAGGTGCAATCAGCACAGGTTGTACGGCGCAGAGAACAATGACGACGGATATTCAAGACTTGTTGGCCTTCGTGGCCGTGGTCAATGCGAAAGGCTTTCGTGAAGGCGCGCGGCTGAGCGGCAAGTCTGCCTCAAGCCTGAGCGACGCCGTACGCCGGATGGAAAGCCGGCTCGGCGTACGCCTGCTCAATCGCACCACCCGCAGCGTGGTACCGACCGAGGCCGGTGCCCGGTTGATGGAACGCATCGTCCCGGCCCTGGGCGAGGTCGAGGCGGCCATGGACGTGGTCAACGACTTTCGCGACCGTCCTTCGGGCACCCTCAGACTGAACGTGCCGGTCAGCGCGGCCCGGCTGGTGTTGCCGGCGATTATCACGCCGTTCCTGAAAAGCTATCCCGACATCCGCCTGGAAGTGGTCACCGAAGAGAGCTTCGTCGACATGCTCGCGGCCGGCTGCGACGCGGGCATTCGCTACGACGAGCGCCTGGAGCAGGACATGATCGCCATCCCCATCGGCCCACGGTTCCAGCGCTTCGCCACGGCCGCCGCCCCGGCATACCTCGATGCCCGAGGCAGGCCGGAACATCCCAGAGACCTGCTGGAACACGCGTGCCTGCGGGGCAAGTTCCCCAGCGGCGCCCTGCCGCTGTGGGAGTATGAGCGCGGCGGCGAAACCATCAGCGTCGACCCGAGCGGCCCGTTGATCACGCGCATTGGCGGTGCGGTGGACCTGTCGGTGCAAGCCGCTGTAGACGGTCTGGGCATCGTCTACCTGTTCGAAGATTGGTTACGACCCTACCTGGACAGCGGCGCCCTCGAGCCGGTACTCGAACCCTGGTGGCAACGCTTTACCGGCCCATTTCTCTACTACCCCGGCCGCCGCTACCTGCCCTCGCCATTGAGGGCTTTCGTGGACTTCATCAACGCACAACAGTGTGGGAGCGAGCTTGCTCGCGAAGGCATCGGCACAGCCAACCTCTCTGCAAACTGACACACCGCCCGCTCGTCTCCCCGCCGCAAGGATTTTCGAACCAAGCCATTCGCCACGGCTCGGACCTACATGACACTGCTGAAAGCTATGCTGACGCGCTTCGACGTCACGGCTTGAACAGCGGCTGGATCAAGGCTTCTTTGCGTTCACTGCCGGGAGTTTTCGTTATGTGTGACAGTCTTGTTCAACACGTTTCTTCAAAAGACTCCCTGGCGTATTTCGCCCAGCGAGACACGCCCGGCAGCCGCTTCGGTGCAAGCGTGACGCCCTTGGACCTGTACGTGACAACGCCGCCCAAGGTCCAGGAGCGCCAGAGTCTGATCAAGCCAAACATGCAGGTCAGCGCCCTTCGTCGTCGCGGTGGGCATTTGGAATGCATCAAGGTTCGCTGGGGTTGGTCGCCCATCTGGTCGGTCGGGACGATGCCGCCCCTGACCCATCTAC
This sequence comes from Pseudomonas sp. NFACC16-2, assembly GCF_900119205.1. Taxonomy (NCBI): domain Bacteria; kingdom Pseudomonadati; phylum Pseudomonadota; class Gammaproteobacteria; order Pseudomonadales; family Pseudomonadaceae; genus Pseudomonas; species Pseudomonas sp. NFACC16-2. The sequence goes on from NZ_FPIX01000001.1 coordinate 476,956, forward strand.
CCTTGCATCTGGTGATGCGCTCCAAGGTCTTCGACCCCATCAAGCACGAAGGCCGCGTATTGGTTCCCGTGGAGGGTTGGTATGAGTCACAAGCCCCCGCCTCGCCCTCCCAGGCGCAACGCCGCACCTACACGACCGCCCGGCAGTCGGCCCCGATTTTCCTGGCTGCCCTGGCCCAGGCCAGCGAGACCCCGTTTGGCTGTGACGGCCTGGCCCTGGTGACGTATGGCGACATCGCCAGCCAGCAGCAGCGGGTACTGGCCTTCAGTGCCGAAGATGCGCTCGACTGGCTGGAGCCCGCCCTGGGATGGGAACAGGCACAACAGCTGGCCGCACGCCTGAACGGCGCGCAACCGCCCCTTGAACCGGCACTGACAACCCACCGTCCGGCCCAGGGCGGACTTTGACTTCGGGAGATAAAGCCATGTACGTGATAATGGGCGCCACAGGTCACGTTGGCTCGGCCACGGGCCGCGCCTTGCTGGCGCCAGGGCATGCCGTGATTATCATGACCCGCAACGCCTCCCACGCCACTGAATGGCGGGCCAGGGGCGCTCAAATCGTCGAAGCGGACGCCGAAAACGTCGAGTCGTTGCGCGCAGCGTTTCGGCTCGGGCGCAGGGCGTTCATTCTCAACCCGCCGGCGGCTCCCAGTACCGATACCGATACGGTGGAACGGCGCACGGTCGCCAACATCCTGGCCGCCCTCGACGGATCGGGTCTTGAGAAAATTGTCGTGCAATCCACCGCCGGCGCCCAGCCTGGCAGGCGTATCGGCGATCTCAGCGTGTTGTGGGAATTGGAAGAAGGGCTGCGTAACCAGTCGATCCCGGCGGCGATCAATCGCGGCGCTTATTACATGAGCAACTGGGACAGCCTGCTCGATACCGTCCGCGAGACCGGCAAGCTGCCGACGCTGTTTCCAGCCGACCTGGCCTTCCCCATGGTTGCGCCTCGGGACCTGGGCGAAGTGGCGGCCGCGCGGTTGCTATCGTCGGTGGATGACATTGGCGTGCGTAACGTGCAGGGGCCTGGCCTGTACTCGCCCAACGATGTGGCGCAGGCTTTTTCCCAGGCGCTCGGCCGACCGGTCAAGGTACACGTGATACCCAGGGACCGATGGGAAAGCACCTTCCAGAGCCTCGGCTTCAGCCCCGCTGCGGCGCAATCCTATGCGCGCATGAGCGCCGTCAGCCTAGACAGCGGCTTCGACGTGGGCGACGACGCCTTGCACGGCACCATGACGCTCGAGGCCTACATCCAGGCACTGGTGCAAAACAACGGGCTGGGGGCGCACGGATAAAGGGATGCAGGAACGGCGCGGCAATGAACGGTAAACTGCGGCGCTCCTTTTTCTTTTTCCAGCATGAGGCTTTGCATGAGCAACCCAGACATCACGTTTATTCCAGATCCGGATGCGGACTCCATTTCCTCCGACGTCGCCGGTTTCGGCGGCCTGCTGGTTTCCACGCAAATCCCCACCCACGCCGACGGCAGCCTGGAACTGGGCGACATCACCCTGCAGAGCGAATGCACGCTGCAAGCCCTCAAGACCGCCCTGGAAGGCGCCGGCAGTTCCATGGACCGGGTCCTGCACCTGACCATCTACCTGACCGACATGGCCGACCGCGCCGCGTTCAACGAGGTCTACAAACGCTTCTTCGCCAAGCCTTGGCCGGTTCGCGCGGCGGTGGGTGTGGCGGGGCTGGCGGTTGAAGGCATGAAAGTGGAAGTGACGGCGATGGCGGCGAAGGGCTGAACTGACCACCTCCCAACAGACACGACTCCTTTGTGGCGAGGGGATTTATCCCCGCTGGACTGCGCAGCAGCCCCAAAGAAGCTGATAGAGATCAACCTGATTCACCGAGGTGACTGATGTTGGGGCTGCTTCGCAGCCCAGCGGGGATAAATCCCCTCGCCACAAGGTGTGTTCTTAACCCTATTTCCAGCCCAGACAGACCTGTGTTTATCCAGATGTAGGATCATTCGGGATCGGGCTACGTTGTCTTGCGCCGTTGCCTACAACTGCGCCAGAATCCGCCGGCTTGTGCGCCTGGGGGGGGCGGGCTCTATCGTTTCCGAGTCACTGATAAGTCAGTGATCGGGTTTAGCGATCCGACTCAACACAGACGCAACAATGCCCAGTCTCGATTGCAGTCTTTACGTCTGCAACTCGCTTAATGGTGGCTGTGCGTGGGAGACCTTCTGGTCTACCCGGGGTTTCTGTGACCCGGATCGCTAACCTGCGTACAGCCGCCACCTTTACTTGTTTAGCGATAGGTCGTGGTGGCTCAACCAATCACGGAGATTCACCATGTTCAAACCAACACCCAACCCACCGGACACCGATCCAGCCAACTCAAAAGCGTTCGACAAAGCCGCCGACCGCATTCTCGATCACTACCTCAAGCCCAAACCCAACAAACCCGAGGCCGATCCCGGCCAATTGTTCACCGTCGCCCATGGCGTCGACACCGAAACCCTGCTCGCCAATCTCAGCGAAAACCTGGCCTCGGCCAATGCCATGGTCAGTGACCTGGCCTTCGACCTGGAAGGTCCCAGGCGCCACATTGCCCTGGGCATCCAGCAACTGATCGAACTGAGCGCAATGCTGGCGAACCGCGCGCTGGACAACGTCGAAGCACGCTAGCCGGACACATCACCTTTGTGGCGAGGGGATTTATCCCCGCTGGGCTGCGCAGCAGTCCCAATGTCTGTCAACTCGGTGTGTCAGGTTGATCCCTACCCGCCTTTTTGGGGCTGCTGCGCAGCCCAGCGGGGATAAATCCCCTCGCCACAGGGGTTTGCCTGGCAATCTCCTCGCCAATCCCCGCCTATACTTCTCTGCCAATCCCCCCGGGGCCTGCACTTCCAACAATAAAAAGCAGAGGTGGAACATGGTCTGGCAACAAGTCTACGATCCCTTCGGTAATGCGGTGCTGTCGACGCTCCTGGCGGCGGTTCCGGTGGTGGTGATGCTGGCGTCCCTGGCGTTCTTTCATGTCAAGGCGCACCTGGCGGCGTTGATGGCCTTGGCCTCGGCCTTGCTGATCGCAATCTTCGCCTTCGGCATGCCCGCCGGCATGGCCGGGTCAGCAGCACTTTACGGCGCGGCCAACGGCCTGCTGCCCATTGGCTGGATTGTCCTCAACATCATCTTCCTGCACCGCCTGACCACCGAGAACGGCTCGTTCAAGGTCCTGCAGGATTCCCTCGCCCGCATCACCGACGACCGACGCCTGCAATTGCTGCTGATCGCCTTTTGCTTCGGTGCGTTCTTCGAGGGCGCCGCGGGTTTCGGGACGCCGGTGGCGGTGACCGGGGCGATCCTGATCGGGCTGGGCTTCTCCCCCTTGGCCGCTTCGGGCCTGGCGCTGATCGCCAACACTGCGCCCGTGGCGTTCGGCGCCCTGGGCACGCCGATCATCACCCTGGCCAAGGTTACCGGGCTGGATGAAATGGAGTTGTCGATGATGGTCGGTCGGCAGTTGCCATTTTTCTCGATGCTGGTGCCGTTCTGGTTGATCTGGGCGTTTGCCGGGTGGCGCAAGATGCTGGAAATCTGGCCGGCGATTCTGGTGGCGGGTGTCAGCTTCGCCGTCCCTCAGTTCCTGGTGTCCAATTACCACGGGCCGATGCTGGTGGATGTGATTGCCGCGCTGATTTCCATGGCCTGCCTCACCGGTTTCCTCAAGGTCTGGAAACCGGCCACGGTGCACACCTCCGCCGCGCTGTCCGGGCGGGTCGACAACTCGAAGATCGACGCCAGCGAGGATGAAAAACCCGTCGCCAGCGCGGCATTTTCCAGCGACACCCGCTCCGCCGTGGGACGGGCTTGGATGCCATGGATCATCCTTACGGTCTTCGTGTTCGCCTGGGGCACCCAGGGTTTCAAGAACCTGTTCGATACCCGCCCGGCGCTGGACCCGCAGACCCAATCGGCCAAGCTTGATCCCCAAGGCAAACCGATGCGTGAGGCCAATCCGATCTTCTCGCCCCTGGTGACCTTCGGCACCATCCACCAGCAGATCGAAAAAGTCCCGCCCGTGGTGCCCCAGCCTAAAACCGAGGAAGCGGTCTACAAGTTCAACTGGTTCACCGCCACGGGCAGCGGCATCTTCTTGGCGGCGATTCTCGGTGGCTTGCTGATGGGCTATTCCATCCCGCAACTGCTGCACCACTACCTGCGAACGCTCTGGGTGGTGCGCTACTCGCTGATCACCATCGTAGCAATGTTGGCCCTGGGGTTTCTCACGCGCTACTCAGGCCTGGACGCGACCATGGGCCTGGCCTTCGCCGCCACGGGCATTTTCTACCCCATGTTCGGCACCTTGCTGGGCTGGCTCGGCGTGGCGCTGACCGGTTCGGACACGGCGTCCAACGTATTGTTTGGCGGCTTGCAACGGGTCACGTCCGAGCAATTGGGCATCAGCCCGGTGTTGATGGCCGCCGCCAACAGTTCCGGTGGGGTGATGGGCAAGATGGTCGACGCCCAGTCGATCGTGGTCGCCTCCACCGCGACCCGTTGGTACGGTCACGAAGGCGAAATCCTGCGCTACGTGTTTTTCCACTCGGTGGTGCTGGCGATTCTGGTGGGCGGGCTGGTGACGTTGCAGGCGTATGTGGCGCCGTTCACGCATATGGTGGTGGGAGGACACTGACAGAGGATCGGGCATGATTGATCGTTCCCACGCTCCCGCGTGGGAATGCATCCACTGACGCTCTGCGTCACGCTTAACGGAACGCGGAGCGTCCCGGGCGGCATTCCCACGCGGAGCGTGGGAACGATCAAAGCAACGGCGTTACTGAACGCTTTTCAGCTTGACCACGTCACCGGACACCGAGGTGGTGTAGCCGGTCAGGACCCAGGCCCAGAACCAGTTTTCCTGGACTTGGGTGTTGATCATGGCGTCGCCGCCCTTGGCCTTGATCGCCGCGTCCTGGGCACGCACGAAACGGTTGTTCTGGCGAATCGGGATCACGCCGAACAGCAACAGGCCGGTGGCCTTGGCTTCACTGTGGCCGACAACGGTGTATTGGCTGCTGTCGTATTGCTGGGTTTTCATCGGGGTGCCGGTGCAACCCGCCAGGGCCAGGCCGAACAGTGCGCAGGCGACAACTTTGCTGATTTGGTTCATTTGATGCTCCATGGGAAGACGCCCGGGATCCGTCTCTCGGGCGGCGCGCACTTTAACCGATCAGCAATAAATTGACACACGATAATCCGCCCAATCCAGTGCCTGAAAGGCTCATCGCAGAGCCATCCGTCAGGTGCGCCTCCAGCGAAACAGCCCCCCGTCGATAACATGAAAACTGCGCCACGGAAGGCAGTTTCTGTCTTGACGGCCGCCAGGTAGCGGCCGGTCCCGTTGGAGGGTTTTATCATGATTGACCTGACTGTCTGGAACATTACCCTGCCCGTGCAAACGCCGGCGCAGGTCGTGGCGACCAAAGCCATGCCAACCCTGAAAAACAAGTATTTCGACAATAACGGCCAGCGGATCGTCTTCTGGGCGCCGGTCACCGGTTCCCATACCGGTAAAAGCGAATACCCGCGCTCCGAGCTGCGGGAAACCAACAAGGACGGCAAGCTGCGCAACTGGCGCTACAACAGCGGCACCAATACCCTCAAGGGCACCCTGGCGGTGAACCAGGTGCCTTCCGAAGGACGGGTGGTGGTGGCGCAGATCCACGCCAAGGACGCCCCCACGCCGTTGCTGAAACTGGTGTACCGCTACGCCAAGGGCACCGGCAATATCGACGTGGAATACCGGGTCAAGCCCAAGGACAAGAAGAGCCCGGTGATCTACACCGTGCCCAACGTGCCGCTGAACAAGGACTTCTCCTATTCGCTGCAAATGGACAAGCAAGGCAAGGTCTCGGTGCTGATCGGCAACACGGGCAAACAGGTGAAGTTGGACCCGTCCTGGTACGGCTATGACTTCTATTTCAAGGCCGGCGTCTACACCTTGGACAACAAGGGTTATTCCAACGAAGGCGGGAAAGTGACCTACACCAAGCTGGACGTCAGTCACAAATGACTGACGCCCGGCCCTGCTTCAAGCCTTTGACGGCGCAGCGAGCGCTTGTTGGCCGCGGAAGGTAAACAGGAAGCAGAGCAACACCAGCAGCGCGAAACCGGCCGGGAACAGCCAGATGCTCTGCCAGTCATGACCGCCCGCCACGACAAAGTGATCGGTCACCTGCCCCGCCACCCAGAAGCCGATCAGCATCCCCACGCCATAGGTCGCCAGGGTAATCAGGCCCTGGGCCGAGCTGCGAAAGCGCTCCGGTGCCTTGGCATCGGTGTAGATCTGCCCCGAGACAAAAAAGAAGTCGTAGCAGATGCCGTGCAGGGCAATGCCGGTGAACAACATGAACGCCAGGTCGCCGTTATTGCCGTAGGCGAACAACAGGTAGCGCAGCGCCCACGCCAACATGCCCACCAACAGCGCCAGCTTGATGCCGAAGCGCTGGATGAACAGCGGCAACAGCAGCATGAACAACACTTCCGAGACCTGCCCGATGGCCATCTTTGCCGTCGGATTGGTCATCCCGGTTTCGGCCAGGAACGGGTTGGCATTCTGGTAATAGAACGCCAGCGGAATGCAGATCAGGATCGAGGCGATGAAGAACACCAGGTAGCTGCGATCCTTCAACAGCCCCAACGCGTCCAGCCCCAGCAACTGCTTGACGCCGCCCGCGCTGGCCTGCTCCTTGAGCGGCGCCGTGGCCGGCAGCGTGAAGCTGTAGAGCCCCAGGACCAGGGAAGCAACGGCCGCCATCAGGAACGTATTGCGCAAGCCGCCTGCCGAGATCGCTTCGCGCGAATCCCAGGCGAACACAAAACTGATCACCACGCCCGCGACGATCCAGCCAATCGTGCCCCACACCCGGATACGGGAGAACTCCAGCGCCGGATCGCGCATCTGCCGGAAGGCCACGGAATTGACCAGTGCCAGCGTCGGCATGTAGACCACCATGTACACCAGCACGTACGGGTAGAACACGCTGAAATCCGCCGCCGAATACAGCTGGTACAGCAACACCGCGCCGAGCAGGTGCAACACCGCCAGGATCCGTTCGGCGTTGAACAAGCGGTCGGCGATCAGGCCGATGACGAACGGTGCAATGATCGCTCCCCACGATTGCGTGGAGAACGCCATGCCGATCTGCCCACCGCTGGCGCCCAGGGTGCTGGAGAGGAAGGTGCCGAGGGTGACGAACCAGCCACCCCAGATAAAGAACTGCAGGAACATCATCACGCTGAGGCGTGCATTCATCGTGGTCATGAGCGTCACCGTTTTATTGTTGTTCTTGTGAAAAATGAAGCTTTTACAGAGTCCTCTGTGGCGAGGGGATTTATCCCCGTTGGGCTGCGAAGCAGCCCAAAAAAACAGTCGACTCAATCAACCTGGGCGAACCGGGATGTCAGGGTTTAGGACTGCTTCGCAGCCCAGCGGGGATAAATCCCCTCGCCACAGGGTTACGCTTTTGGCATTGGGGGCAAGCCCAACAACCGCCGATTGGAATCCTCATCCGCCGTGACGCTGGCAAAATCATCGAACGCCTTGCCGGTCTTGCTGATCATGTGCCGCTGGATGAACGCTGCCCCTTCTGCGGCGCCCTGTTGTGAATCCTTCAAGCAGCATTCCCATTCCAGGACCGCCCAACCGCTGAAATCGTATTGGGTCAGTTTGCTGAAGATCGATTTGAAATCGATCTGGCCATCGCCCAACGAACGGAACCGCCCGGGCCGATCGACCCAGCCCTGGTAGCCGCCGTATACCCCGGAACGGGCATTGGGGCGGAATTCGGCGTCCTTGACGTGGAACATGCGGATGCGCGCGTAGTAGCGGTCGATGAAGCCCAGGTAGTCCATCTGTTGCAGCAGCAAATGGCTGGGGTCGTAGAGAATCGCCGCCCGCGGGTGATGATCGACCGCCTCCAAAAAGCGCTCGAACGAGGCGCCGTCATGGAGGTCTTCGCCGGGGTGGATTTCGTAGCACAGGTCCACCCCCGCCACGTCGAAGGCATCGAGAATCGGCAACCAGCGCCGGGCCAGTTCGGCGAACCCCTGCTCCACCAGACCCGCCGGCCGCTGCGGCCAAGGGTAGAGATACGGCCACAGCAGCGCGCCGGAAAACGTCGCATGGGCCTTGAGACCCAGCCGCTGGCTGGCGCGGGCGGCCAGCTTGAGTTGCTCGATCGCCCACTCGGTCCGCGCCTGGGGCTGGCCGCGCAGAGGGGCCGGGGCGAAGTCGTCGAACAGCGCGTCGAACGCCGGGTGCACTGCCACCAACTGACCTTGCAGGTGCGTCGATAACTCGCTGATCTCGACACCGGCCTGGGCACAGGTGGCCTTGAGCTCATCGCAATAGGCCTGGCTCTCGGCGGCCCGGGCCAGGTCTATGTATTGGGTGCCCGATGTCGGCAGCTGAATGGCCTTGTAGCCTTGCGACGCCGCCCACTGGGCGATGTTGGCCAGGGTATCGAACGGCGCTTCGGCGGACATGAATTGCGCCAGGAAAATACCTGGGCCACGCAGGCCACTCGGTGGTGTGTCGAGGGTACTCACAACAGGGATGCTCCGGTTTGCACGGTGGTCCACTTCGCGTCACCACGGTGGTTGAGGATGGCGGCCTCGATGAATGCCATGCCACGCAAGCCGGTCTCGATGCCGGGTACGCCTGGGGCGTCGGGGCCTTCGACATGGTTGCGAATAGCGTGGGCGAAATCGCCGTAGAGATTGGCCATGGCTTCCAGGTAGCCCTCGGGATGCCCGGCCGGCAGGCGCATGCGCCGTGTGGCCGCCGCGCACAGCCACGGCTGGCCGACGCCGCTACGCAGGATGCGCAACGGCTGGTCGAAGGCGCGATGGATCAGGCTCGCCGGTTCTTCCTGGCGCCACTCCAAGGCGCCCTTATCGCCGTAGACGCGAATCTTCAGCGGGTTCTCTTCGCCGGTGCAAACCTGGCTGGCGATCAGCACACCGCTGGCGCCACCCGCCATCTTGAACAGCATCGCGACGTCGTCATCCAATTGCCGGCCCGGAACATGGGTGCCCAACGTGGCGCATAGCTGCTGGATAGGCTGGTCTGCGACGAACTCGGCGAGGGAAAACGCGTGGGTGCCGATGTCGCCGATGCAACCGCCCAGGCCGGACTGCCCGGGGTCGTCGCGCCATTCGGCCTGTTTATTGCCTTGGGTGGCGACATCCTGGCTGAGCCAGCCTTGGGGGTACTCGACCAGCACTTTGCGCACCTGGCCGATCGCGCCCGAGCGCACCATCTCCCGGGCCTGCCACACCATGGGATAACCCAGGTAGGTATGGGCCAGCCCGTAGAGGCAACGGCTGCCTTGCAGCACTTCCCTGAGGGCCAGCAACTCGTTGAGGTCCAGTGCGGCGGGTTTCTCGCTGAACACATGGAAACCGGCTTTCAAAGCCTGGCTGGCGATGGGTGCATGAAGATGATTGGGGGTAACAATGACCAGCAATTCCATGCGCTGATCAAGCGGCAGCAGCGCTTCGGTGTCGAGCATCTGCTGCCAGTCGTGGTAGCAACGGGACGCGGCCAGGCCCAGGGCCGCGCCGGTCTGCCGAGTGTTGCGAGGGTCGCGGCTGAATGCGCCGCAGACCAGTTCGAAACCGCCGTCCAGGCCCGCGGCCTGACGGTGGGCCTGGCCGATGAACGCGCCCTCTCCACCGCCGACGAAGCCCATTCTTATTTTCGGTGCTACAGGATTCATCGCGATTCTCTTCCTGTCAGGATGATGATGTAACCGGTTACATCATGGCGAAAATCTAGGCTCAGTTTCCCCGCGTGTCAAACCCACAGGGTTCACCGTGGAATATTTGTGAGGCGCTCAACCTGCGGTAAGCTCCCCCACCGTACCCCCTGTTCCCCGAGGTGATTTTGTCCAACATTCGTGAGGTGGCCCGGCTGGCGGGTGTTTCGGTGGCCACGGTGTCCAGAACCCTGAGATCACCCGAGCGGGTGCTTCCCGAAACCCGGGACAAGGTCAACGCGGCGGTGGAACAGGCCGGCTATCGGCCCAACCTGATGGCGGTGCAATTTCGCTCCCGGCGCACCGGCAACCTGGTGATCCTGGTGCCGGCCATCGCCAATACGTTTTTCGCCCGGGTCATCAGCGGCGCGCAGCAGGCCGCGCAGGCGGCGGGTTATCGATTGCTGCTGTGCGACACCCGGGGCCGCGCGCAGATCGAGCGGGAATTTGCCGCGCTGGTCTACGCCCACCAGGCCGATGGGGTGATCCAGTTGCGCGCCAGCGATCCTTTCGAATCGATGCCGGCAGGCGTCGAAAGCCTGCCGCTGGTCAACGCCTGCGAAGTGGTCAAGAACGCCCCCTACCCGACCATCAGTCTCGACAACCGCGCCGCCGCCCAGGCCATGACCGAGCACCTGATCGGCCTCGGCCACCGCCGCATCGGCATCATCAAGGGACCACGCAGCAGCCCCCTGACCCTGGATCGCGTGGCCGGCTACCAGGATGCCCTGCACCAGGCCGGCATCGCCGTCGACCCCAGCCTGATCTGCCATGGCGACTTCACCTTGAAGGCCGGTGATGACGGAGCCGGCGCGATGTTGGCGCTGGCCGACCGCCCCAGTGCGCTGTTCTGTGAAAACGACGAGATGGCCATCGGCGCGCTCAGGCGCATCAAGCAAATGGGCCTGCGGGTGCCTGCGGATATTTCCCTGGTGGGTTTTGATGACATCCCGTTCGCCGCCTACTGCGACCCGCCCCTGACCACTATTGCGCAGCCTGCCGAAGCGTTTGGTCAAAAAGCGGTAGAGATGCTGATCGCTTTGATCGAGAAGAAGCCGATTGCCGAACGGCATGTGGTGTTGCCGTTTGAGTTGACGGTGCGGGGCAGTACGGCCCCTTTGGCATGACAAGGAACTGTGGCGAGGGGATTTATCCCCGCTGGCCGCGAAGCGGCCCTAAAGCCTGGCATCTCGGTGCATCAGGCTCATGAGGTTGACTGAGCTTAGGGCTGCTTCGCAGCCCAGCGGGGATAAATCCCCTCGCCACAATGGTCAACAGGCTGAAGATCGGTTGTTGCATCAGGCAAACGTCGCGCCTCGGGTATTCACGAACAGCGAATACAGCGAGTGGCTGCCGGCCATGAACAACCGATTGCCTTCCCGTCCGCCGAAGCAGACGTTGGGACAGCGCTCCGGCAGGGAAATGTGCCCGATGGCCTTGCCTTCAGGGTTGAACACCCGCACGCCGTCGAGTTTTTCCAGGTCGGCCTTGGGGTCGCCATTGCCGCCCCAACCGCACCAGAGGTTGCCGCTTTCATCACATTTGATTCCGTCGATCGCCGCGTAATCCAGGCCTTCGATGTGTTTGCGCCGCTCACCCAGCGTGCCGTCATCCTTGACGGTGATCGCCCAGATCAAGCGGTTGGGCTTGGCCCGGCCTTCGACCACGTAGAGGATTTTCTCATCCGGGGAAAAACACAGCCCGTTCGGCCCCGCCAGGTCGTCGATGACCCGCGTGACCTTGCCGGTTTCGCCATCGATGCGATACACCGCGTGAGGCTGGGCGGGGGTGACTTTGTGTCCCTCGTAATTGTTGCCGGTCTGGAACGGTGGGTCGGTGAACCACACCGAGCCATCGCGCTTGCACACGATGTCGTTGGGCGAGTTCAGCGGCTTGCCTTCGAAACTGTCCGCCAGCACGGTGATAGTGCCGTTGTGCTCGGTGCGGGTGATGCGTCGGCCTTCGCTGGCGGTGGTGGAGCCTTCGCACACCAGCAGCCGGCCCTGGCGATCGCGGCACATGCCGTTGGAGAAGTTGGAATTCTCGCGATAGACCGACAGGCCACCGGTAATTTCATCCCAGCGCACGATGCGGTTGTTGGGAATGTCGCTGACCAGCAGGTAACGACCGTCACCAATCCACACCGGCCCTTCTGCCCAACGCAAACCGGTGGCGAGTTTCTCCACGCTGGCGTTGAAGATGCGCAAGTCCATGAAGCTGGGGTCAAGGATATTGATCAGCGGGTCCGGGTAACGCTGACTCAAGGGCTCGGCCTGAGCGAGCCCGGGCAGGTTGCCAAGGGCGGCCGCAGCAGCCGAGACCACCAGGGATTTTTTCAGGAATACCCGGCGGCCCTGATCGGCGGCGGTTGCAGATTGCGAAGCATCCATCGGTGCGTCTCCGTTAATTATTATTGGACGGGACGACAGTTTTACTACGTGATAAGACATCGTACAAGTATGTGAATCTGCTCTGCGCACAGTCGATCAGGCCGGGTTCAGCGGTATACGAACAGTAAAGGTCGTGCCGAATTGCGCCTCCGAGTGGACCTTGATGGTGCCCTGATGGGCCGATACGATCGCCGAAGCGATGTGCAGGCCAAGTCCGAGTCCAGCCGTGGAACCGTACTGCATTTCACTGCTGCACAGATTTCGGACCATTGGGTTGAAGATGTTGGCAATGGCCTCTTTCTCGATAGGCTTGCCCTGGTTGTTGATCGCGATCACGGCCATATCCTTTTCCACGCTCAACGAAACAGTCACCGGCGAGCCTTCGGCACCATGCTGGACGGCATTGCCAATCAGGTTGGCAAATACCTGCTCCATGCGGGCCGGATCAAACAGCGCCTCCAGGGCGCCGCTCGTTTTAAAGACAATTTCGCTTTCCGGGTGATAGGCCCGCGCCTCCTCCACCATACCTTCGCAGGCGGCCACCAGATCACCCTTGAAGCGCTGCACTGGAATGCCCGAGCCGAGTTGGGTGCGGGTGAAATCCAGCAGATCGCCGACGATTTTGTTGGCCCGCTTGACGCTGGTGTAGATGCGCGAAGTGATCTTGGTCGCCTTGGCGGGCAGGTCCCCCGCCCGCAGCAGCACTTCGGAACTCAGCAGGATCGCGCCCAAGGGGCTGCGCAAGTCATGCCCCAGAATCCCGAGAAAGATATTGCGCGACGCATCCACCGCCCCCGAGTAACTGACGACGGACTCGGCCAAGGCCTGGTCCACGGCCTCGTTGAATCGAATCAGATCGTCCATGACCTGTTTGTGATCCAACTGCGTGTGCGGCATCCAGAGCATAAGCACGCTGGTGCGCAGGGCCCGGTACTCGGAAACCATTTGCTCCACGGTAAAACCCGAGGACTGGCGGATGACCGCATGGGTTTCGGCGGCGGTTTCGGCATCAACCGGCGGGGCCTCGCCGTGGGACTTGGCAATCGCCTCATTGCGCGTTTGCGAGGTGCGCAGGTCAGCGGCGATAGTGCGCAGCATCTGCTCGGCATGGTCGCGCAGGGCCACGGAATCCATGCCAATGGATGCGGGGGTGATGGTTTTGGCGAAGTCTTCCCACGCCTGAAGAATCGGCTCGATATTGTCGAGAATGAAATCGGCCAGGCGCATGGGGCAGCTCCGCAAAGGGCAATGCTGTAAACGACACAACGGTCAGGTTGTTGTACAGCAAAGCGCAGGACAATGTGCGCGCGGTCATTCACTTAAAGGTAGAGCTCCCCCGCAACCCCGACCTTGTCTCTTGTAATCCTATAGGGTAAAAACAGCCCTCAAAGTTGTACGACGACTTATAACTAAAAACAGCTGATCCAAGGCGATTTGCCTGGGCGGCCCACCATTGAGACACCCTGCCATGACTCGTCCCGCCGCTGCACCTGACGCCCCGCCTCCATTGCCCCGTCACCTCGCGGTGCTCGTTCTGCTGTGCATGGGCTGTGCCTTTGCCGGCAATCATGTCGCCGCCCGAGCGGCGTTCGATGACGGTGCCGGGGTATTGCTGGCGATCCTGCTGCGCTCAGGCGGGACGCTGCTGGTGTTGGCCGCGATGGTACTGTGGCAACGTCAGAGCCTGCGTTTGCCGCCGGGCGCATGGCGTTGGCAAGTGCTGCTGGGGTTGCTCATCGCTGCGCAGAGCCTGTGCCTGTACTCGGCCGTGGCCCGGGTGCCGGTGGCATTGGCGCTGTTGGTGGGCAACGTCTTTCCGATTCTGCTGGCCTTGCTGACCTGGGCGCTGGGCGGGCCACGGCCCACTGCACGCACCGCCACGTTGATGGGGATGATCCTGGTGGGCCTGGTATTCGTGCTGGAGGTGCCGGCGCGGTTATCGTCTGAACAGAGCGTTGGCCCGCAATGGCTACTGGGGGTGGGCCTGGCCTTCTGTGCCGCTTGCGTGTTCGCTTGTGCGCTGTGGATCACCGACCACAAGCTGTCCCAGGTCCGTGGTTCGGTGCGCAGCCTGCTGACGATTTTCATCGTCTTCAGCAGCGTCAACCTCGCCGGCCTGACCGGTGCCCTGCCCGGCGGTTTCGACCTGCCAGCCAGCAGCACCGGTTGGTTCGCCCTGGCGACCCTGGTGGTGCTCTACGGCACCGGCTTCACTGTGCTGTTCATTTCCGTGCCCCGCCTGGACATGCCGCGCAACGCCCCGGTGATGAACATCGAACCGCTGGCCACGCTGCTGATCGGCTGGCTGGTGCTGGACCAGATGCTCAACCCAGGCCAGGTGATGGGTGGCGCGATTGTGGTGACGGGCATCGTATTGCTGACCTCTCGCAAGGTTGAGCGGGCCAAGGTGCCAGTGGCTGAAACGGCGAATTGAACTGACTGAACAGCGTTGTGGCGAGGGAGCTTACTCCCGCTCGGGCGCGAAGCGGTCGCCAATGCGTTGGGCCTGCTTCGCAGGCCAGCGGGAGCAAGCTCCCTCGCCACAATGGTGTTGTGCCAGCTCACAGATACTCTCGCCCTCCTGAAACTTGTTCCCAAACAGACAGTCCTACCCCAGCCGTGAAAACCCCGCCGATCTGCAGCGCCGGGTTTTCCAGCTGATCGGCGCCAAGCCTGGCGCTAAAGCACCTCCCCCTCTTGAGCCGTTCGCCCCATGCGCCACCCTGTTCGCTCTAGCCGTTTCGTTTCGCTGTGCTTGCTTGCCCTGTATCCCTTATTTGCCAGCCCCGCCCACGCCCGTGGCGAAAGGCAACTGGTGGACGCCATCAACGATTTCCGTAGCCAATCACGCCGCTGTGAATGGCGCACGGTGCGTGCCACGCCGCCGCTGGTGCTGCGCTCGAACCTGGGCTTGCCGATGGGCTTTCGCGGTGGTCTGCGGGAGACCTTGAAAGACGCCGGCTACCAGGCCCGGGCCGTGCGCAGCATCCGCCTGACCGATGCGCGGGACGCCGAAGAAGCGTTCGACATGTTGGCCGACGAACATTGCGCAACACTGCTGGACAACCAATACGCCGACATTGGCGTCAATCGGGTCGGTGATGAGTGGCGCGTGGTGCTGGCGCAGCCCATGGGGGGCACACGGATGAGCGACGCGGGTGCGACGGACAAGTCGCTGCTGGTCCAGGTCAACGCCGCCAGGGCCAAGCCGCGGATGTGCGGGCGCCAGCGCTTCGCCGCGGCCCGGCCGCTGAGCTGGAACGCCGCGCTGGGAACCGCCGCCCAAGGCCACAGCCGGTCGATGGCCCGCGAGAATTATTTCGCCCATCGCGACCCGGACGGTCGTTCCTCTTCCGATCGGGCCAAGAGCGCCGGCTTTCGCGGACATAAATTGGGCGAGAACATCGCCGCCGGACAACGCTCACCGACCCAGGCCATGCACGACTGGCTGGCCAGCCCGGGGCACTGCGCCAACCTGATGAACCCGATGTTCACCCAGATGGGCGCCGCTTCCGCCAGCGATTCGCGCAGTGATGCGGGGGTGTACTGGACGCTGGTGCTTGGCGCACCGTGATGTGGTCCCGATTTGCATACACCCTTGTGGCGAGGGGATTTATCCCCGCTGGGTCACTGTGGTTTACCTGACGCACTTCGTAACCAAGGGGCTGCTCCGCAGCCAACGGGGATAAATCCCCTCGCCACAGAAGCATCCCCTCGCCGCAGGATTGACGTGCTCTCTCATTGGTTTCGGGTCAGAGGCGGACTTCAGCAGCCGGCACCACATCAATCCGCGATACCGCACTGCTCAGCCGCCCCAATCGATTGTTGTGATTGGCGATGATCTGCTCGGCCGCCATGCTGCCGTTGTCCACCGAGGAGTGGGCATCGGCCACCAAAACCACGTCGTACCCCAGGGCATGGGCCTGGCGCACGGTGGCGTTGACGCAATAGTCGGTTTGCAGCCCGCAGATCACCAGGCGGTCGATGCCTCGGGCCTGCAACAACGGTTGCAGGTCGGTCTGGTAGAAGGCATCGGGGGTGGTCTTGCGCACCCGCAGGTCATCGGCTGCGGTCAACAGGTCGTCGGCCAGTTGCCAGGCGGCAGAACCATAGGTCAGCGAACCTTCCAACTCTTCGTGCTGGATCAGGATCACCGTCAAGCCGAGGGCCCGGGTTTTGGCCGCCAGGTCGTTGATGGTCCGGATGATGCGCTGGCTGTCGAAGCATTCCTCTTCGCCTGAGCACAGCGCGTTCTGGACATCGATGATCAGCAATGCGGTGTTCATGACCTTCCCTCTTCAAACATTATCGGAGCCGCGCGATGACTCAATACCCCAGCGACAACCCCGTGTTGCGACGGGGGTCGTTGGCGCCATAGAAGCGGTTCTTGCCCACCGGCTTGCCACCCAATGACGGTGCACCGACCAGGATCGCGGCAATGTGGTTGGGGTCCTGCGGGCCGGCAAACTTGTGCCCCCAGCTCTCCAGCAGCTTCCGGGTATCGGGGCTGGCCGCGAACGTCTCCAGGTTGGTTTCCTCCGGCATCCACTGCTGGTGGAAACGCGGCGCGTCGACCGCCTCCTGGAGGTTCATGCCGTAGTCGATCACATTGAGGATAGTCAGCAACGTCGCGGTGATGATCCGGCTACCGCCCGGGGTGCCCACCACCATGACCGTCTTGCCATCCTTGGTGACAATGGTCGGGCTCATGGATGACAGCGGCGCCTTGCCCGGCGCGATGGCATTGGCTTCGCCCTGCACCAGGCCGTACATGTTGGGCACGCCGACCTTGGCGGTGAAATCGTCCATTTCATCGTTGAGAATCACCCCGGTCTTGCTCGCCATGACACCGGCACCGAACCAGTCGTTCAGGGTGTAGGTGACCGAGACGGCATTGCCCCACTTGTCGACAATGGAGTAATGAGTGGTGTTGCTGCCCTCATGGGGCGCCACGCCGGGCTTGATCTTCTGCGAGTCGCCGGCCTTTTGCGGTTCGATCGCGGCCCGCAGCTTGGCGGCGTAGTTTTTATCCAGCAGATGGTCGATGGGGTTCTTCACGAAGTCCGGGTCACCCAGGTAACTGTTGCGGTCCACGTAGGCGTGGCGCATGGCTTCGATCTGATAGTGCATGCCCTGGGCCGAATGGAACCCCAGGTCCTTCATCGGATAGCCGTCGAGGATGTTCATGATCTGGCACAGCACCACCCCGCCGGAACTGGGTGGCGGCGCCGAGATGATGTGGTAGCCGCGATAGTCACATTCCACCGGGGCCAGTTCGCGGGTCTTGTATTTGTCCAGGTCGGCCTGGGTGATGATGCCTTTGTTGGCCTGGCTGGAGGTGACCAGCGCATCGGCGACCCAGCCCTTGTAGAAGCCGTCGGCCCCCTTGGCGGAGATTTCCCGCAGGGTCTTGGCGAGGTCTTTTTGCACCAGCTTCTGGCCGACCTGCATGGGCTCGCCGTTGTGCAGGAAGATCGCCCCGGAGTCGCGCATGTCCTTCTTGAACACATCGGTGGCGGTTTCCAGCAGATCGACATCTCCCTGCTCCAGGGCGAAGCCTTCCTCGGCGAACTTGATGGCCGGGGCGATCAGTTCCGCCCGTGGTTTACTGCCGTACTTCTTCAACGCCAACTCCATGCCGGAGACGGTGCCGGGTACGCCCACGGCCAGGTGTCCGCGGGTACTGAGGTCGGGGACGACGTTGCCGTCCTTGTCCAGATACATGTTGGCCGTGGCGGCCAGGGGGGCTTTTTCGCGGAAATCCAGGAACGTCTTGCGGCCATCGGCCATTTGAAGGGTCATGAACCCACCCCCGCCCAGATTACCCGCCGCCGGATACACCACCGCCAGGGCATACCCCACCGCCACCGCCGCATCCACGGCATTGCCACCGTTCTTGAGCACATCGACACCGACATGGGTCGCCAGGTGCTGGGCGGTGACCACCATGCCGTTCTCGGCGGCCACCGGTGCCTGGGAGGCGGCCTGGGCATACAAACAGCTGAGGGTCAGGGATGTGGCAATGAGGGTACGCGCTAAGGATTCGAACTTCATGATTCGGCCTCTTCTTGTTTTAAACAGTCGGCGATCGCATCAAGCAACTAGCTAGTATGGCCCGGTTTGCGTATTGCGCCTGTTTTCCAAGGCGACCGGGTGACGCCACGGCAGCCTTTGAGATAGGCTCCTGCGGTTAATCTTGACTGAATAAGGACATTGCCAATGACGCTACGCATCGAACGCACGGACGCGCCCACCGACGAAGAACGCCAAGCCATCCTCGCTCCGCTGCGCGCCTATAACACGGCCAAGACCGGTGGCAGTGCACCTGAACTGGTGGCCTGGCTGGTGAGGGACGAACAGGGCGAAATTGTCGGCGGGCTCTATGGCCGAGTGTTTTTTCGCTGGCTGTATATCGAGCTGCTGGTGGTGCCGGAACAGGCCCGAGGCCAGGGCACCGGCTCGACCCTGATGCAGATGGCCGAAGCACTGGCCCGGGAGAAAAACTGCGTGGGCATCTGGCTGGACACCTTCGACTTCCAGGCGCCGGAGTTCTACCGCAGGCACGGCTTCACGGAAATCGGCCAGATCGACGACTACCCGCCAGGTCACCAGCACTTCTTCTTCCAGAAGCGCCTGACGCCCTCTGACTAAAAACAGTCCTTGTGGGAGCGAGCCTGCTCGCGATCGATCTATCTGTTCAAAGACACGTCGCCAACGCCGCCAACCGGCGCTTGGCCACGAAGTCGTCATGCTTGGCGTAATAACTCAACTCGGTGCCCGTCGCACCGGCGTGCAAATCGACAAACGATTCAGCGGAGCGGGTGTAGACCGTCGAGCCCCCCTTCTTGCCCGGTTGCAGGTAGGCGCCAGCATCGACACCGAACACCGCTTCGTCCTGCCAGGAGAACTGCACGCACTGGGCCACGACCTGTTCGGGTTTGTCCGAGGTCAGGGTCTTGTAAGGGGCCTGGGTCCGGGCCTCGTTCATCGCAGAACCCGCGCAGCCGGCCAGCAAGGTCGCGGCCAGGGCCACGGTCAACATTCGCATTGCGTTCACTCATCAAGAAAAAAACGGACTGTAGCACTGCGGCCCGGGCCTTCGTGCTGCTTTACTGAAATTTACACGGGACATCGGCCTGCGATTCGCGCACCCTGTCGCGCCATTGCCACCAGCCACAACGGAACACGCCCCATGACTCCCAACGCCGAATTCTACAAACCCACTGCCGAATACGCCGACAAACTGATCAGCCAGATCGGCCAGACACCGTCCTGGATCGCCAAGCGCATCGGCGTCACCGACAAGCGGGTTCGCTACATCCTCGACGGGGAACGCACCGTCAAGGGCGAAACCACGCCGATCCAGATGAGCTACACCGAACAGTTCGCCCTCGAATGCCTGGCGGCTGCGGCCAAGGCCAGCAAGAAGCAGTCTTCGTCTCCCAAGGAGTGACCATGGCGGCAACCGAACAGCAACACGAACGGGCCCTGGCAAAGTTTCTCGATGAGCGCCCCGAACTGCGCCACGAACTGGACCACCTCAACCCGCTGCTGGCCCAGGCCAAGGGCGAGACCGCCGCGCAGTACCGCGCCGAGCGCTTGCACGAAGCGTTTGAAGCCGAGGCCGAGCGCCTGGGCCTGTTTGCCTGGGAACTGACCCTGCAACTGACCGCCGCCTCGCCCCAGGACTACCAGGCCCAGCGCCTGGAAGTGCACAAGGAAGTGGCGGAGATGGCGGGGATGGCGTGGGCGGAGTATTGCGAGTTGCATGGGCTCAAGGTCTAGCACAGCCCCTGTGGCGAGGGAGCTTGCTCCCGCTGGATCGCGTAGCGATCCTAAAACCTGCCAACGCGGTGTTTTTGAAGAACCGGAACGCAGAGCGTCCCCTGGCGGCATTCCCACGCGGGAGCGTGGGAACGATCGACACATGGCAGACCAACTGTGGCGAGGGGATTTATCCCCGTTGGGCTGCAAAGCAGCCCCTCGACCCGCCAACGCGGTGTATCAGACAGGCCGCGGTGGCTGAAAGAGGGGCCGCTACGCGACCCAACGGGGATAAATCCCCTCGCCACAAGATAAATTCCCTCGCCACAAAGTATTCAAACCATGCCCTTGTGTTGAATCTCCTGGCAATCGCCCCACCGCCCATAAAGCTTTATCATGGCCGCAGTTTTACTGATCGGGTCTGTCATGAAGTTCGCCATCGCGCTGTTTTCCGCCGCCCATGCGCCCTCCTCGCGCCGTGCCTTGCTGTTTGCCCAGGCTGCGCTGGCGGGCGGGCATGAGATCGTGCGGCTGTTTTTCTATCAGGACGGCGTCTATAACGCCTGCGCCAGTGTCGTCACGCCCCAGGACGAACAGGACCTGCCCCAACAATGGCGAACCTTTGTCAGCGACAACCAGCTCGACGGTGTGGTCTGCATCGCGGCGGCGTTGCGCCGTGGGGTGTTGAACGAGGAAGAGGCCCAGCGCTACCAGCGTTCGGCGGTTAGCGTCGAGGCACCCTGGGCCTTGTCCGGGCTGGGCCAGTTGCACGATGCGATCCAGGACGCCGACCGTTTGATCTGCTTTGGAGGCGCGTGATGGCCAAGTCTTTGTTGTTGATCAGCCGCCAGGCCCCCTGGTCCGGCCCCGGCGCCCGGGAAGCGCTGGACATCGTGTTGGCCGGCGGCGCCTTCGACCTGCCCATCGGCCTGCTGTTTCTCGATGACGGGGTATTCCAACTGACAAGCGGCCAAAACGCCAAGGCCGTCCAGCAAAAGGACCTGAGCGCGAACTTGCAGGCATTGCCGATGTTTGGCGTCGACGACCTGTTTGTCTGCGCCGACAGCGCCGCCGAACGCGGTGTCGCCCTCGACACCCTGGCGCTGGCCGACATGAAAGCACTGACCGCGCCGCAAATCGCCGCGCTCATTGACCGTTACGACCAGGTGATCACCCTCTGATGTCGACTTTGCATGTGTTGTCTCATTCGCCCTTCGGCGATAACCGCCTCGCCAGTTGCCTGCGGGTACTGGGCAATCAGGATGCGCTGCTGCTGTGCGGTGACGCGACGTACGCGTTGCAACCGGGCAGCCCACCGTTTGCAGTGCTGCAGGCCGCTGGCGTGAACCTGTTCGTGCTCGCCGAAGACCTCCAGGCCCGCGCCTTGGACACGCCAGACTGGGCCGAAGCCATCAACTACTCGGGTTTCGTCGAGCTGTCGATCGAGCACGACAAGGTCAACACCTGGCTATGAAGACGCTGAACGTGGGCGAACGCGCCATCGCGCTGGACAAGGACGGCTACCTGGCCGACCTTGACGACTGGTCGGCCGAGGTCGCCACGGCCCTGGCCACTGCCGAAGACATCGAGCTGGGCCCCGAACACTGGGAGATCCTCGAACTGCTGCGCGGCTTCTATAACGAATTCCAGCTCTCCCCCGCGACCCGGCCGCTGATCAAGTACACGGCACTGAAACTGGGCGCGGACAAAGGCAACAGCCTGCACCTGAACCGATTGTTCAAAGGCACTCCCGCCAAACTCGCCGCCAAGCTGGCGGGCCTGCCCAAACCGACGAATTGCTTATGACCGACTTTCCATCGCTGACCCTTGAGACCCCGGCCGAACACCCGTTCGCCCAGTTCGTGCGCATCCTGGGCAAAGGCAAGCGCGGCGCCCGCAACCTGACCCGCGAAGAAGCCCGCGAAGCCATGGGCCTGGTGCTCGACGAAAAGGTCGAGGACACCCAGCTTGGCGCCTTCCTGATGTTGCTGCGGCACAAGGAAGAAAGTGCCGAGGAGATGGCCGGTTTCACCGAGGCCCTGCGTGAACGCCTGGTGGTCCCGGCGTTGGCGGTGGACCTCGACTGGCCGACCTACGCCGGCAAGAAGCGCCATTTGCCGTGGTACCTGCTGGCGGCCAAGTGCCTTGGGCAGAACGGCGTGCGGATCTTCATGCACGGCGGCGGCGCTCATACGGCGGGCCGGCTCTACACCGAACAACTGTTGGCGTTTTTGCAGATCCCGCTATGCCGTGACTGGCAACAGGTCGGCAGTGCGCTGGACAACGGCGGCCTGGCCTTCATGCCGCTGGTGGACTGGGCGCCGCAGATGCAGCGGATGATCGACCTGCGCAACACCCTGGGCCTGCGCTCGCCGATCCACTCATTGGCACGCATCCTCAACCCGCTGGCCGCCCGTTGCGGCTTGCAAAGCATTTTCCACCCGGGCTACCAAGCCGTGCATCGCGACGCCAGCGGTTTGCTCGGTGATACCGCCATCGTGATCAAGGGCGACGGCGGCGAGATCGAAATCAACCCGGACGCCGACAGCCACCTGTACGGCACCACCGGCGGCGCCAGCTGGGACGAAGAATGGCCGCGACTGGCCGAGCAGCGCCACGTCAAACCGGAAAACCTCGATCCCGAGCACTTGAAAGCGATCTGGCGTGGTGACGTCGAAGACAGCTACCCGCAACTGGCGCTCATCGCCACCATGGCCCTGGCCTTGCGTGGCCTGGGCCTGGCTCGCGAAGAAGCGTTCGATAAAGCCCGGCGGTATTGGGATGCTCGGGATCGTTCGATTTAACCGATCATTAACGCCCAACCTTTGCGCTTTTAGTTCGAACCTATGGGAATAGACTCGTCTCCAATGATTATTGAGCGAGGAGATCCAGATGGGTTTGTTGGTCAAGGGCCGCTGGCAGGACCAGTGGTATGAAAGCAAGGACGGCACCTTCCAGCGCGAACAGGCGCAGCGCCGTCATTGGGTCACCGCCGACGGCAGCGCTGGCCCCTCGGGCGAGAGCGGCTTTGCCGCCGAGGCCGGGCGCTACCATTTGTATGTCTCCCTGGCTTGCCCCTGGGCCCACCGCACGCTGATCGTGCGCAAGCTCAAGGGCCTGGAGGCGCTGATCGATGTCTCGGTGGTCAGCTACCTGATGCTGGAAAACGGCTGGACCTTCGACAAGGCCCACGGCTCCACCGGCGACAAGCTCGACCATCTGCAATTCCTGCATCAGCGCTACACCGCCGACACGCCGGACTACACTGGCCGCGTCACGGTTCCGGCCCTTTGGGACAAACGCCAACAGCGCATCGTCAACAATGAATCGGCGGAAATCATCCGCATGTTCAACAGTGCCTTCGACGGCTTGACCGGCAACGGGCTGGACCTCTATCCCGAACACCTGCGCGGCGACATCGACGCGTTGAACGAGCGGATTTATCCGGCGGTGAACAATGGCGTGTATCGCGCCGGGTTCGCCACGACCCAAGCCGCGTATGAAGAAGCCTTCGACCGGCTATTCGCCGAACTGGATTGGCTGGAAGCGTTACTGGAAACCCGCCGCTACCTGGCTGGCGAATACCTGACCGAGGCCGACATCCGCCTGTTCACCACGATGATCCGCTTCGACGCGGTGTACTTCGGGCACTTCAAATGCAACCTGCGGCGCATCGCCGATTATCCGAACCTGTCGAACTGGCTGCGGGAGCTGTACCAGTGGCCGGGCATTGCCGAGACCGTGGATTTCACGCATATCCAGGGCCATTACTATGGCAGCCACAAGACCATCAACCCCAATGGAATCGTGCCCAAGGGGCCGAAGCAGGATTTCAGGGTTGCCCATGATCGGGGGCGGTTGAGCGGAAAAGGGATCTGGCAGCACCAATGAGATCGTTCCCACGCTCCGCGTGGGAATGCCGCCCGGGACGCTCCGCGTTCCGTTCTTGGCGTGACGCAGAGCGTCACCGGATGCATTCCCACGCGGAGCGTCGGGAACGATCAACGGTGCGGGTCTTTCTAGACCTGCCCCTGAGCCCCTTCAAACCAAGCCAGTTTCTCGCGCAACTGCACCACTTCCCCAACGATCACCAGCGTCGGCGCATGCACCTCATGCTCGGCCACCAGCCGTGGCAAGTCCGCCAAGGTGCCGGTGAAGACCCGCTGGTTCGACGTGGTGCCCTGCTGGATCAACGCCGCTGGCGTATCCGCCCCGCGACCGTGCTTGATCAACTCGTCGCAGATCACTGGCAACCCCACCAAGCCCATGTAGAACACCAGGGTCTGGGCAGGCGAAACCAGGTCCGCCCACGGCAAGTCGCTGGTGCCATCCTTGAGATGGCCGGTGATGAAACGCACCGATTGGGCATAGTCGCGATGGGTCAGCGGGATCCCGGCGTAGGCCGCGCAACCACTGGCCGCGGTGATGCCCGGGACGACCTGGAACGGAATGCCATGGGCTGCCAGTTCTTCGATCTCCTCGCCGCCGCGCCCGAAGATGAACGGATCGCCACCCTTCAACCGCACCACGCGCTTGCCCTGGCGGGCCAGGTCGACCAATTGCTGGTTGATCTGGTCCTGGGGCACGGCGTGTTCGGAACGGCGCTTGCCGACGTAGATGCGCTCGGCGTCGCGCCGGCACAGTTCCAGGATCGCCGGCGCCACCAGGCGGTCGTACAGCACCACGTCGGCCTGCTGCATCAAGCGCAAGGCGCGGAAGGTCAACAGGTCCGGATCACCCGGCCCGGCGCCCACCAGATAAACTTCGCCCGGTGCGTTCGGCGCCTGGCCATCGATCTTTTCCCGCAGCAGACGCTCGGCTTCCGCGCCCTGCCCGGCCAGTTGCCGGTCGGCGATAGGGCCCTGGAACACGTCTTCCCAGAACGCCCGTCGTTGCTGCACATCGGGAAACAAGCCTTTGACCTGGCGGCGAAAACGCGCCGCCAACCCAGCCAACTGCCCATAGGTCGACGGAATCCAGGTTTCCAGCTTGGCCCGGATCAACCGCGCCAGCACCGGCGCATCGCCGCCACTGGACACCGCGATCACCAAGGGTGAACGGTCGACAATCGCCGGGAAGATCACGCTACACAGCGTCGGCGCATCCACCACGTTGACCGGCACGCAACGCTTATGAGCGTCTGCCGAGACCTGGGCATTGAGCGGTTCGTCGTCGGTGGCGGCGATGATCAGGCCGCAGCCGTCCAGATCCGCTTCGACGTAACCACGCAGGATGCATTCACCGCCGCTGCCACTGACCAGTTCCCGCAACTGCGGTTCGATGTCGGGTGCGACCACCCGCAGCAATGCGCCGGCATCGGCCAGCAAGCGGGACTTGCGCAAGGCAATCTCCCCGCCGCCGACCACCAGCACGCGGCTGCCGCGCAGGTTGTGGAACAGTGGCAGATAGTCCATTTAACCGATGACCTCGATGCCGCCCATGTACGGTTTCAACACCTCGGGCACACGGATCGAACCGTCGGCCTGCTGGTAGTTTTCCAGCACCGCCACCAGGGTACGACCCACCGCCAGGCCGGAGCCATTGAGGGTGTGGACCAGTTCCGGCTTGCCGGTTTCCGGGTTGCGGAAACGCGCCTGCATGCGGCGGGCCTGGAAGTCGCCGCAGTTGGAGCACGAGGAAATCTCGCGGTACTTGTCCTGGCTCGGAATCCAGACTTCCAGGTCGTAGGTCTTGACCGCGCTGAAGCCCATGTCGCCGGTGCACAGCGCCAGGGTGCGATACGGCAGCTCCAGCAGTTGCAGGACCTTCTCGGCGTTGGCGGTCAGGCTTTCCAACGCTTCCATGGATTTCGACGGCTCGACAATCTGGACCATCTCGACCTTGTCGAACTGGTGCTGGCGGATCATGCCGCGGGTATCACGGCCCGACGCCCCGGCTTCACTGCGGAAGCACGGCGTGTGGGCGACGAACTTGATCGGCAGTTGCTTGGCGTCGACGATCTCGCCGGCCACGATGTTGGTCAGCGACACTTCGGCGGTCGGGATCAGGTACAGGTCGGCCTCGCCGTCGCGGCTGATCTTGAACAGGTCTTCCTCGAACTTCGGCAACTGACCGGTGCCTTGCAGCGCCGGGGCCTGGACCAGGTACGGTGTGTAGGCTTCTTCGTAGCCGTGCTCGGTGACGTGCAGGTTGATCATGAACTGCGCCAGGGCCCGATGCAGACGCGCGATCGGCCCACGCAACAGGGCAAAACGGGCGCCCGACAGCTTGGCGGCGGTTTCGAAGTCCAGCCAGCCGAACTTCTCGCCCAGGGCGACATGGTCCTGCACCGGGAAATCGAAGGCTGTCGGCGTGCCCCAACGGCGCACTTCGACGTTGCCGCATTCGTCTTCCCCGACCGGCACCGATTCGTGAGGCAGGTTGGGGATGCCCAGCAGGATCGAATCCAGTTCGGTCTGGATTGCGTCCAGCTCGACCTTGCCGGCGCTCAACTCGCCCGCCATGCGCTCGACATCGGCCATCAGCGGCGCGATGTCTTCACCGCGTTGCTTGGCCTGACCGATGGATTTGGAGCGCGAGTTACGTTCAGCCTGCAGGGCTTCGGTGCGGGTCTGGACGATCTTGCGCTGTTCTTCCAGCGCTTCGATGCGCGCGACGTCCAGGGCAAAGCCACGGGATGCCAGGCGGTCCGCTACGTCCTGAAGGTTGCTACGTAACAGTTTGGAATCGAGCATGTCGGTCTCTCGTTAGATAAGTTTGGTCAGGGACAGGCCGGCCCAGGTGGCGAGCAGCCCGCCGAATACGCTGATGGCCGCGTAGCCCAGGGCCAGCGGCACCTGCCCGCTTTCCAGCAGGCGCACCGTATCCAGTGAAAAGGATGAAAAGGTCGTCAGGCCGCCCAGGAAGCCGACGATGAGCCCGGCACGCACTTCGACAGGCACTTCCGGGCGAATCAAAAACAGGCCGTACAGGACGCCGATCAGCAGACAGCCCACGATATTAACGGCCAGCGTCGCGGTATAGAAGTGCCGCGGCCAATTTGCGCTAACCCAATTGCTGGTGGCGAACCGTGCCAGGGTGCCGGCAACACCGCCAGCGGAGACTGCAAGGATCAAGGGAATCAAGGTTTTCTCCGCTGCCGTGGACTCAGGCGGTCCAGTTGCGCCAAGTGGTTGAGCTTCTCGCCGATCTTCAGCTCCAGGCCCCGGGGCACCGGCTGGTAGAACCGCTGGGGTTCGAGTTCGTCGGGAAAATAGTCTTCACCGGCGGCATAGGCGTCCGGTTCGTCGTGGGCGTAACGGTATTCATCGCCATAGCCCAACTGCTTCATGAGCTTGGTCGGCGCATTACGCAGGTGCAGCGGTACCTCGAGGGAACCGTGCTCGGTAGCGCTGCGCATCGCCGCCTTGAAGCCCATGTACACGGCGTTGCTTTTTGGCGCGCAGGCCAGGTAGGTAATGGCCTGGGCCACGGCGAGCTCGCCTTCCGGGCTGCCGAGGCGCTCCTGCACATCCCAGGCTGCCAGGCACAGGCTCAGGGCCCGCGGGTCGGCATTGCCGATGTCTTCGCTGGCCATGCGCACCACGCGCCGCGCCAGGTACAGCGGATCGCAGCCGCCGTCGATCATGCGCGCAAACCAGTACAAGGCCGCGTCGGGGTTGGAACCACGGATGGATTTGTGCAGCGCCGAAATCTGGTCATAGAACGCCTCGCCCCCCTTGTCGAAGCGACGCCGGGTATCGCCCAGCAAGCTTTGCAGCAGCTCGACGCCAATCTCGCTGTCATCTTCGGCCAGGTCCGAGGCGTTTTCCAGCAGGTTGAGCAAGCGTCGGCCATCGCCATCGGCGGCTGAAAACAGGATCTGGAAGCCTTCATCGCTGAGGCTCAAATGCCGCTTGCCCAGGCCGCGCTCCTCGGTCAGCGCCCGATGCACCAGCTTGCGCATCGCCGTCTCGTCGAGGCTCTTGAGCACATAGACCCGCGCCCGGGACAGCAAGGCGTTGTTGAGTTCGAACGAAGGGTTTTCGGTGGTCGCACCGATGAAGATCAGCGTGCCGTCTTCGACGTAGGGCAGGAACGCGTCCTGTTGGGACTTGTTGAAACGGTGGACTTCGTCGACGAACAGGATCGTGCGCTTGCCGTATTGCCCGGCCTGCTGCTTGGCCACTTCCACCGCCTGGCGGATCTCCTTGACCCCGGCCAGCACCGCCGACACCGTTTCGAAATGGGCGTCCGAGACTTCCGCCAGCAGCCGCGCCAGGGTGGTCTTGCCCACACCCGGCGGGCCCCAGAAGATCATCGAGTGCAACGCACCCTGCTCCAAGGCTTCGCGCAAAGGCTTGCCACGAGCGAGCACATGCTCCTGGCCGACGTACTCATCCAGGTTGGTCGCACGCAGGCGGGCGGCCAATGGCTGGGCAATCGGGGCGCTTCGAAACAGGTCCATCACTACTTACACAACCTCCGCTGGGTCCTGTTGCCAATCCTCTCTGCCGGAGCAGATCGGCCCCCACAGGCCATTTCCAACAGGGGGCCAGTGTTTATTCCTGGATTACATCGGCACCCTTGGGGATGTCGAACTTGAACTTGGACGCGGCGATCGGCTCGTTGGCCTTGACCCCGGTGAACAGGATATTGGTGCGCTGGCCGACACTGTCGATCAGTTGCATATCGTTGACCAGGCCGTTACGGAACGACAGGCGCAGGCTGTCGAACAGGCTGTCCTTGGTCTTGGGCTTGAGGGTGAAGTCAATCACGCCCCCAGCCTCCTTGGAGGAGATCTCGAAACTCTGGCTGATCTCGGAGATGTCGCCGGAGAGCAGCAACGCCGGCGTCTGGGTCAGACGCTGGTCGAGGGTCTTGATGGTCACCTGTTCCAGGTCCGGGTCCCATAGGGAGACTTTCTTGCCATCGGAGACCATCAGTTGTTCGGCTGGCGCATCGGTGTGCCAGTAGAACAGACCTGGACGCTGCAGGGCCATGTCGCCGGCGGTTTCCTGCAATTGGGTACCACTGCCATCGAGGGTCAACTGGGAGAAGCGTGCCGTCAGGGTCTGGGAGCCCCCCAGCAATTGGGTCAGGCGGGCCACATCCTTTTCGCCGGCGTGGGCCGACATAGTAGACAAGGCCAGTACGGGCAACAGCAACATGCGAATCAGGCGCATGGGAGTCCTCATGAAGTCGTGGGGGTCGAGCGGCGTATGAGCAGGCCGCCCGGGTCGTTAGTCGCGCATCGGGCCCGGCGCTAGTACTTCGCGCGAGCCGTTGGTGTTCATGGCCGTCACCACCCCGGCCATTTCCATGGCTTCGATCATGCGGGCGGCGCGGTTGTAGCCAATCTTCAGCTTGCGCTGAACGGCAGAAATCGAGGCCCGGCGGCTCTCCAGGACGAACTGCACCGCTTCGTCGTAGAGCGCATCGGTTTCAGCATCGTCGTCACCGCCGCCGCTGCTGCCCTCGAAACCGCTGCCGGCTTCTTCGACACCGTTGAGGATGTCGTCGTTGTATTCTGGGGCGCCACGCAGCTTCCAGGCTTCCACCACGCGGTGCACTTCGTCGTCGGAGACGAACGCGCCATGCACGCGAATCGGCAGGCTGGTGCCCGGCGGCATGTAGAGCATGTCACCGTGACCAAGCAACTGCTCGGCGCCGCCCTGGTCGATGATGGTCCGTGAGTCGATCTTGCTCGACACCTGGAACGCCATGCGCGTCGGGATGTTGGCCTTGATCAGGCCGGTGATCACGTCCACCGACGGCCGCTGGGTGGCGAGAATCAAGTGGATACCGGCCGCACGGGCCTTCTGGGCAATACGGGCGATCAGCTCTTCGACCTTCTTGCCGACGATCATCATCATGTCGGCGAATTCGTCCACCACCACCACGATGGTCGGCAGCTTATGCAGCAATGGCGCTTCGTCGTGAATATTTTCGCGGTGATACAGCGGGTCGCTCAACGGCGTGCCGGCCTCTTCGGCTTCCTTGACCTTGGCGTTGAAGCCCGACAGGTTGCGCACGCCCATCTTCGCCATCAGCTTGTAGCGGCGCTCCATCTCCGCGACGCTCCAGCGCAGCGCGTTGGCGGCGTCCTTCATGTCGGTGACCACCGGGCACAGCAAGTGCGGGATGCCCTCGTAGATGGACAGCTCGAGCATTTTCGGGTCGATCATGATCAGCTTGGCGTCTTCGGGGCCGGACTTGAACAGAATCGACAGGATCATCGCGTTCACACCCACCGACTTACCGGAGCCGGTGGTACCGGCCACCAGCAGGTGGGGCATCTTCGCCAGGTCGGTGATGACCGGCTTGCCGCCGATGTCGTGCCCCAGGGCCAGGGTGACCGGCGACTTGTGGTTGTCGTACTCAGGCGTCGACAACACTTCAGAGAAGCGCACGATCTGCCGGTCTTCGTTGGGAATCTCGATACCCACGGTGGTCTTGCCGGGAATCACTTCCACCACCCGTACGCTGGTCACGGCCAGGGAACGCGCCAGGTCCTTCGCGAGGTTGGCGATGCGGCTGACCTTCACGCCGGCGGCCGGCTGGATCTCGTAGCGGGTGATGACCGGGCCCGGGTGGATCGAGTCCACCGAGACCTCGACACCGAACTCCTTGAGCTTGATCTCCAGCAAATGGCCAACGGCCGCCAGGGATTCGGGGGAATAGTTGAGTTGTTTCTTCTCGGCCGGGTCCAAGATCGAGATCGGCGGCAAGGTGCCTTCCACCGCGCTGTCGACGAACAGCGGCGCCTGTTTCTCCTTCTGGACGCGCTTGCTTTGCTCGGGCGGCTTGGCCGGGGCCATGGTGATGACCGGCGGCACCTGTTTCTCGCGCTCGGACATGTGCTTGCTCAACGCCTGCTCACGCTCGATCAGGCGCTCCTTGACCTTGGCCTGCTCGCGTTTGTCCGGCGTCGTCGGGGCTACCACGTCGTGGACGCGGTCGTCGACTTCACGCAGTTGCGCCACCAGTTGCTTGCGCTCGGTGCGCGCCGCCCACCAGCGGTTCATCGCGCCCTGGATCAGTTCGATCAGGTCGAGGGTGATCTTGCCGGTGACGTCCATGACCTTGAACCACGACAGGTCGGTGAACACCGTCAGGCCGAACAGGAACAAGGCGATGAACAGCAGCGTACTGCCCTGGATGTTCAGGGCGTTCCTGGCCAGGTCGCCGAGGCTTTCCCCCAGCGCCCCGCCCGCCCCGGCCGGCAAGCCGGTGGGCGCGTGGAAATGGATATGGGCCAGTGCGGCACCCGACAACACCAGGAACACCAGGCCGATCAGCCGCCAGGAGAACAGCCAGCCGCTCCACTGCCACGGCTCGTGGCGCTGGCGGAAGATCTGGTAGGCCTTGATCGCCAGCAGCAACGGGAAGATGTAGGCAAAATAGCCCAGCACCATGAACAGGATATCGGCGCTGTAGGAACCGGCCGGACCGCCGAAATTCTGCACATCGTCGATCTTGCTGTTATGGCTCCAGCCCGGATCGTCCTTGCCGTAGGTCAGCAGGGCCATCATCAGGAACAGGCACAGGGCGCCGATGGCGATCAACGCACCTTCCTTGAGCCGGTAGTGCAATTGCTGGCGCCAGAGCGGAACGACTGGTTTGGGTGCTGCGGTGGATTTCTTCAAAACGCTTCTTTTCCTGCGCCAACGGCGCGTCCATCTGTTGAATGACTATAAAAAACTGCCCACGACGAGCAGGTAAAAAAGTGAATGTGCACAACCGGTACTACTTTTACCACTGTGGGGTGCATCCAGAAAACCGCAGGTGTTGCCGAAGATTTTGATCTTTAGCCCATCCTGCGTTCAAAACTCAAGCATTGTACGGTTTTGTCCGCGCCAAGGCATTGCCTGACAGCATAGCCGAATACAGGGTATACACGCGCCAATTGGACCATGCATTCTCTTTTGTGACAAAGGCTTATGAGGTGTTTTTTATGAGCGAAGTGAAGCATTCACGCCTGATCATTCTCGGTTCGGGCCCTGCGGGGTACAGCGCTGCCGTCTATGCTGCCCGCGCCAACCTCAAACCCGTTGTCATTACCGGCCTGCAGGCCGGTGGCCAGCTCACCACCACGGTGGAAGTCGACAACTGGCCCGGCGACGTCGAAGGCCTGACGGGCCCGGTACTGATGGAACGCATGCAACGGCACGCCGAGCGCTTCGACACGCAGATCGTCTACGACCATATTCACACCGCCAAGTTGCAACAGCGTCCCTTCGAGCTTATCGGCGACAGCGGCACCTACACCTGCGATGCGCTGATCATTGCCACCGGCGCTTCCGCGCAATACCTGGGCCTGCCCTCGGAAGAGACCTTCGCCGGCAAGGGCGTTTCGGCCTGTGCAACCTGCGATGGTTTTTTCTATCGAAACCAGGTGGTGGCCGTGGTCGGCGGCGGTAACACGGCGGTCGAGGAAGCCTTGTACCTGTCGAACATCGCCAGGGAAGTGCACCTGATCCACCGTCGCGACAAGCTGCGTTCAGAGAAGATCCTGCAAGACAAACTCTTCGAAAAGGCCGCCAGCGGCAATATCAGGCTGCATTGGAACCAGAACCTGGATGAAGTCCTGGGCGACGCCAGCGGCGTGACTGGCGCGCGCCTGCGCCACAGTGAGACCGGCGAAACCAGCACCTTGCCCCTGGCCGGCGTATTCATAGCTATCGGCCATAAACCCAATACCGAGCTATTCCAGGGCCAGTTGAAGATGCGTGACGGCTACCTGCTCGTACGCGGCGGCAGCGAAGGCAACGCCACCGCGACCGATATCGAGGGCGTGTTCGCCGCCGGCGATGTGGCCGACCACGTCTATCGCCAGGCAATTACCTCCGCCGGTGCCGGCTGCATGGCCGCACTCGACGCTGAGAAGTATCTCGATGACATCCCTGCCGTTTGACGGTTAACCTTCCAGGCGGACGCTCACGGATGGGCGAAGCCCACCACCTGCCGCCCTCCCCTTCTACTAAGCCGGATACCAATGCTGACCTGGTTACAACGCAACAGCTTCGAGTTCCCGCCCCTGGCAAAAGCCATGCGCGACCCCAACGGGTTATTGGCCGCCGGTGGCGATCTATCCGCCGACAGGTTGATCCAGGCGTATCGCCATGGTTGCTTCCCATGGTTTTCCGAGGGGCAGCCGATCCTCTGGTGGTCGCCAGACCCGCGCACGGTGCTGTTTCCCGACGAACTGCACATATCCCGCAGCCTGGGCAAACTGCTGCGCAAGCAGCGCTATGAAGTGACGTTCGATCGGGATTTTGCGGCAGTCATCCAGGCCTGCGCGGCGCCGCGGGAGTATGCCGAGGGCACCTGGATCACCGACGCCATGCAAACCGCCTATCTGGAACTGCACCGACGCGGTTTCGCCCATTCGGTGGAAGTGTGGGACCAAGGGGCGTTGGTGGGCGGCCTGTATGGCTTGGCCATGGGCCAGCTGTTTTTTGGCGAGTCGATGTTCAGCCGGGCCGACAACGCGTCGAAATTCGGCTTCGCGAGGCTGGTCCAACACCTCAAGGCCGCCGGTTTCGTGCTGATCGACTGCCAGATGCCCACCGAGCATCTGCACAGCCTGGGCGCCCGCTCGATTCCACGGACTGAGTTTGCTGGCTATCTCAAGGCCCATCTGGATCAACCCAGCCACGCAACCTGGGTTTGCTGAGCGACATTCGCGCGCGTGGCTTACACTTAAATCTAAAAGCTTATCCCGAGGGTTGATCATGACCGAGTTGGCGCGCTTGAAGTTCTATGCCACTCAGCCCCACTCTTGCAGTTATCTGCCGGAGGAGCAGGCCACGACGCTGTTCCTCGACCCCAGCCAGCCCATGGATGTGCATGTCTACGCAGACCTGTCGGAAATGGGCTTTCGTCGTAGCGGCGACCACCTCTACCGGCCCCACTGCCAGCATTGCAACGCCTGCGTCCCGGCGCGCATCCCTGTGACGCAATTTTTGCCCAACCGTCAGCAGAAACGCATTTTCAAGCGCAACGCCGATCTTCAGGTCCGCCCGGCCAAGCCGCAGTTCACCGAAGAATATTTCGACCTGTACCAGCGCTACATCGAACAACGCCATGCCGATGGCGACATGTACCCACCCAGTCGGGATCAGTTCTCGACGTTCCTGGTGCGTGACCTGCCGTTTTCCCGCTTCTACGAGTTCCGACTGGACGGGCGCCTGGTCGCCATCGCCGTCACGGACCTGCTGCCCAATGGACTTTCGGCGGTGTACACCTTCTACGAGCCGGACGAAGAACGGCGCAGCCTGGGACGGTTTGCCATCCTCTGGCAAATCAACGAAGCCCGGCGCCTGGGCCTGGAAGCGGTGTATCTGGGCTACTGGATCAAGAACTGCAAGAAAATGAACTACAAGACCCAATATCGCCCCATTGAACTGCTGATTAACCAGCGGTGGGTTGTCCTGAGTTAGACCCCTTCGGCTTATAAAGCTAGAACCCCTTGGCTTGAACCCCCTTTTTCGGGCACAATGCACGCCGCTTTTGCCTGGCGCAGTTGCACCGGGCCATTCACTGGATACCGAGGGCTTTACTGCATGTCGAAAGAAGACAGCTTCGAAATGGAAGGCACTGTCGTCGACACCCTGCCCAACACCATGTTTCGTGTGGAGTTGGAAAATGGGCACGTCGTAACCGCGCATATCTCCGGCAAGATGCGCAAGAACTACATTCGTATTCTTACCGGTGACAAAGTGCGCGTCGAGCTGACGCCCTATGACTTGAGCAAAGGGCGCATCACTTACCGCGCTCGCTAACAAGTCAATACAAAACGCCCGGCTGATGCCGGGCGTTTTTGTTTGCGCGCAACGCGGATCATTCCCACGCTCTGCGCGGGAATGCAGCCAGGGATGCTCTGCGTCCCAAAAGCCGAACGCGGAGCGTCCGTTGAGGCATTCCCACGCGGAGCGTGGGAACGATCCCATACACAGCAAAAAGGCGCCTTTCGGCGCCTTTTGCTTTGTTGCGGGTCGATCAGGCCATTTCGGCCGTGGTTTCGAAGTCGAAGGTCAGCTCGCCATCCTTGATGTCGATGTGCACCACACCGCCATGCTCGGCCAGTTCGCCAAAGAGGATTTCCTCGGCCAGCGGACGCTTGATCTTGTCCTGGATCAAGCGAGCCATCGGCCGCGCACCCATCGTCACATCGTAACCACCTTCTGCCAGCCAACTGCGGGCCGCATCGGTGACTTCCAACAAGACACGCTTGTCTTCGAGCTGCGCCTGAAGTTCGGTAAGGAACTTGTCCACCACGCTCTTGATGACTTCATGGCTGAGGCGACCAAACTGGATAATGGTATCCAGGCGGTTGCGGAATTCAGGCGTGAAGCTCTTCTTGATCACTTCCATCGCATCGGACGAGTGGTCCTGATGGGTGAAACCGATCGAAGCGCGAGCCGCAGTTTCGGCACCGGCGTTCGTGGTCATGATGATGATCACGTTGCGGAAGTCCGCCTTGCGCCCGTTGTTATCGGTCAGCGTGCCGTGGTCCATGACCTGCAGGAGCAGGTTGAAGACTTCCGGATGCGCCTTCTCGATTTCATCGAGCAACAATACGCAGTGTGGCTGCTTGGTGATGGCTTCGGTCAGCAGGCCGCCCTGGTCGAAACCGACATAGCCTGGAGGCGCACCGATCAGACGCGATACGGTGTGGCGCTCCATGTACTCGGACATGTCGAAGCGAACCAGCTCGATACCCATTGCCTTGGCCAGTTGCCGCGCCGCCTCGGTCTTGCCGACGCCGGTAGGACCGGCGAACAGGAACGAACCCACGGGCTTGTCCGGCGATTTGAGACCGGCGCGGGACAGCTTGATGGCGGTCGACAGCGAGTCGATGGCCGCATCCTGGCCGAACACCGTCAGCTTCAGGTCACGCTCCAGGTTGCGCAGCAACTCCTTGTCGGAACTGGTGACGTGCTTAGGCGGAATACGCGCGATTTTTGCCACGATGTCCTCGACCTGAGGCACTTCGATGCGCTTGACGCGCTTCTCCAACGGTTG
The DNA here is from genome assembly GCF_900119205.1 of Pseudomonas sp. NFACC16-2. Taxonomy (NCBI): domain Bacteria; kingdom Pseudomonadati; phylum Pseudomonadota; class Gammaproteobacteria; order Pseudomonadales; family Pseudomonadaceae; genus Pseudomonas; species Pseudomonas sp. NFACC16-2. Next base: position 512,868 of record NZ_FPIX01000001.1, read on the forward strand.
CAGGCGCTGGTAGGCACCCGCCTCGTCGATGACGTCGATGGCCTTGTCCGGCATGTGCCGGTCGTTGATGTAACGCGAGGCCAGCTCCGCCGCCGCACGCAGGGCTTCATCGCTGTATTCGATGTTGTGGTGCAGCTCGAAACGCCCTTTCAGGCCGCGCAGGATACCAATGGTGTCCTCCACTGAAGGCTCCGACACATCGACCTTCTGGAAACGCCGGGCCAGGGCACGGTCTTTCTCGAAGATCCCGCGGAATTCCTGGAACGTGGTCGAGCCGATGCAACGGATATCACCCGACGACAGCAATGGCTTGAGCAGGTTCGATGCATCCATGACTCCACCCGACGCCGCCCCGGCACCAATAATGGTGTGGATTTCGTCGATGAACAGGATCGCTTGCGGACGTTTTTTCAACTCGCCGAGCAACGCCTTGAAGCGTTTCTCGAAATCGCCGCGGTACTTGGTACCGGCCAGCAAGGCACCCAGGTCGAGGGAATACACCACGCTGTTGGCCAGCAGGTCCGGCACCTGGTCGTCAACGATGCGCTTGGCCAGGCCTTCGGCGATTGCGGTCTTGCCCACGCCCGCCTCGCCCACCAGCAATGGGTTGTTCTTGCGACGCCGAGCCAGGATCTGGGCAACACGCTCGACTTCCGCTTCGCGCCCGACCAGCGGGTCAATGCGCCCCTGGCGTGCCAGTTCGTTCAGGTTGCTGGCATAGGCATCCAATGGGTTGCCTGAAGAAGAAGACTCACCGCCCTCGTCGTCCTGCATATCCTGCTCACCCTCAGAATGATCGCCATGCCCCGGCACCTTGGAGATGCCATGGGCGATGTAGTTGACGACATCGATACGCGCAACGCTCTGCTGCTTGAGCAGGAACACCGCCTGGCTTTCCTGCTCGCTGAAGATGGCAACCAGCACGTTGGCGCCGGTGACTTCACGCTTGCCCGAGCTCTGTACATGGAAGACAGCACGCTGCAGGACACGCTGGAAGCCCAAGGTTGGCTGGGTTTCGCGATCCTCGTCATGAACGGGGATCAGTGGCGTGGTGGAGTCGATGAACTCCTGCAGATCATGCTTGAGTTTATCGAGGTTCGCGCCGCAGGCACGCAAAACGGTGGCGGCAGCCTCGTTATCCAATAGGGCCAGCAGCAGGTGTTCGACGGTCATGAATTCATGACGCTTCGAACGAGCCTCCTTGAAGGCAAGATTGAGGGTGACTTCGAGCTCGCGGTTTAACATAGCTTCACCTCATACCCAAGTGGTCGGCGTTAACCGTCCTTCTCGATTTCACAGAGTAGCGGATGCTGGCTTTCCCGGGCGTATTGGTTGACCTGCATGGCCTTCGTCTCGGCGATGTCGCGGGTAAACACTCCACATACTGCCCGTCCCTCTGTATGGACGGCCAGCATGACCTTGGTCGCCAGCTCGCGATTCAGGTTAAAAAACACCTCGAGCACTTCGACGACGAAATCCATCGGTGTGTAGTCATCGTTGAACAAAACCACCTTGTACATCGGTGGCGCCTGTAATGCAGGCTTTGCTTCCTGAACAGCAATGCCTGCGGAATCGTCGTCGTGTAGATCCGGGCGATCCTGATTGAATGTTAGTCGAATCTGGCTGACTGCATGCATGGAAAGAAAGGTTCGTTTAGTTGGCGAATACAGTGATGGGGGCGCTTGTGGGCGATTTCAACCACGACCACCCGACCACCTTGACTATCGGCAAAACGGTGTTACAACCAATAGAGCCCATCGTGGGTTAAAAAGGTCCGTGGAATCTATCCTTACTTCAAGATTAGCCTGCGGATGGACTGGATGATACTCCAGTGATGGAGTGCGTTGCAGAGGGAAATGGGTTATGTCGGTCGTCAAGATGAATGGCAAGGTGAAATGGTTCAACAATGCCAAGGGCTACGGTTTCATTATCGCGGCCGGCAGGGATGATGAAGACCTTTTCGCCCATTACTCGGCCATCAACATGGAAGGCTATAAAACCCTGAAGGCCGGACAGCCTGTGACGTTCGACGTCATCCAGGGACCCAAGGGCCTGCACGCGGTCAACATCAAGGTTGTCACCGCCGAACAAACGCCCGCCCCTGTCCAGGCCAGGGTCACCGAGACCCATTGACCGGTCGCCGCACCGGACAAATGAAAATGCCCGGCTCGATCACTCGAGCCGGGCATTCGCGCTGAGCGCCGATCCGCTTACATGTGCGAGATCAGGGCATCGCCGAAGCCCGAGGACGACACCAGCTTGGCACCCTCCATCAGACGTTCGAAGTCATAGGTCACGGTCTTGGCCGAAATCGCGCCGTTGGTGCCCTTGATGATCAGGTCGGCCGCTTCGGTCCAACCCATGTGGCGCAGCATCATTTCCGCCGACAGGATCAACGACCCCGGGTTGACCTGGTCCTTTCCGGCATACTTGGGCGCGGTACCGTGGGTGGCTTCGAACATGGCCACGGTGTCGGACAGGTTGGCGCCCGGCGCAATACCGATACCGCCCACTTCCGCCGCCAGGGCGTCGGACAGGTAGTCACCGTTCAGGTTCAGGGTGGCGATCACGTCATATTCGGCCGGACGCAGCAGGATTTGCTGCAACATCGCATCGGCGATGGCGTCCTTGACGACGACATTCTTGCCGGTCTTCGGATTCTTGAACTGCATCCACGGCCCGCCGTCGAGCAGGGTCGCACCAAATTCCTCGGCGGCCACTTCGTAGGCCCATTCCTTGAAGGCACCTTCGGTGAACTTCATGATGTTGCCTTTATGCACGATGGTCAGCGAGTCGCGGTCATTGTCGACAACATACTGCAAGGCCTTGCGGGCCAGACGCTGGGTGCCCTGCTTGGAAACCGGCTTGACGCCGATGCCGCAGTCCTCGTCGAAACGGATCTTGGTCACACCCATTTCTTCTTTCAGGAACTTGATGACCTTGGTCGCTTCGGCCGAACCGGCCTTCCACTCGATGCCAGCGTAGATGTCCTCGGAGTTCTCGCGGAAGATCGTCATGTCCACGTCGCCAGGCTTCTTGACAGGGCTTGGCACGCCTTCGAACCAGCGCACCGGACGCAGGCACACGTACAGGTCGAGCTGCTGGCGCAGGGCCACGTTCAGCGAACGGATACCACCACCCACCGGCGTGGTCAGCGGCCCCTTGATGGAAACCACGTAATCCTTGACCGCGTCCAGGGTTTCCTGGGGCAGCCAGGTGTCCTGGTCGTAGACTTGAGTCGCTTTCTCACCGGCATAGACTTCCATCCAGGAAATCTTGCGCTTGCCGCCATAGGCCTTCTGAACCGCAGCGTCCACAACCTTGATCATGACCGGACTGATATCGACGCCAATGCCGTCGCCTTCGATGAAGGGGATGATCGGGTTGTCGGGAACATTAAGAGAATGGTCTGCATTGACGGTGATTTTGTCACCGACGGCTGGAACCTGAATCTTTTGATACCCCATGCTGAACTCCATTGCTTGGATTGAACATCTGGCTGCGTTCGAGCGTACCCCACTTGAATCGGCGCGCAAACCCTACGTTAGGCTCATCCGGGGTAAAGCGTTGCAGTTCGCGGTGTACAACCCTGAAAACCAAGGGAAAAGCGCCAAACATGAGCATAGCCCGCTCCTTGGGTACTGCGACGTTTAGACCAATGGACGTGTACGGAAGTCTATGAACCATCGGCAGATTGCCAGCTACCTATGTATAATGCCGCCGCTGACCACAGGGTCACGCTGGCTGAGCGCTCTATCACAGGACTTTTGCGCCAGTCTAAAAGCCGGACCGTTACCGCGGCCCAACCGCTTGACGCTCGACTGATGCACCCAACATCACCGCGAAGAAACCTCGACATTCGGTTCACGGATGACTTTGAACGAACGCGCTTACCCGGCGCCCCTCGAGTTTCTGCGCATGCTTTAGCAAAGAAGAGAGTTAATCCGAATATGCCCACCCGCTCGAAGATCATCTATACCTTCACCGACGAAGCGCCCGCCCTCGCCACCTATTCGCTGCTGCCGATCGTCGAAGCCTTTACCGCTTCGGCCGATATCGCCGTGGAAACCCGCGATATCTCCCTCGCAGGGCGCATCCTGGCCAGCTTCCCCGAGCAACTGGGTGACAAAGCCGTAGCCGACCACCTCGCCGAACTGGGTGACCTGGCCGTTACGCCTGAAGCCAACATCATCAAGCTGCCGAACATCAGCGCCTCGGTGCCGCAACTGCAGGCCGCGATCAAGGAATTGCAGGCCCAGGGCTACGCACTGCCGGACTATCCGGAAACCGTGACCACCGATGCCGAGAAAGACGCTCGCGCCCGCTACGACAAGGTCAAGGGCAGCGCCGTGAACCCGGTCCTGCGCGAAGGCAACTCCGACCGCCGCGCACCGCTGTCGGTCAAGAACTACGCCCGCAAGCACCCGCACAAGATGGGCGCCTGGGCAGCCGACTCCAAGTCCCACGTGGCCCACATGAGCACCGGCGATTTCTACGGCAGCGAAAAAGCCGCCCTGATCGACGCCGCCGGCAGCGTGAAGATCGAGCTGATCGCCCAGGACGGCACTGCCACTGTCCTGAAGGAAAAAACCACCGTACAAGCCGGTGAGATCCTCGACTGCGCCGTGATGAGCAAAAACGCCCTGCGCGACTTCATCGCCGCTGAAATCGAAGACGCCAAGCAAAAAGGCGTCCTGCTGTCGGTTCACCTCAAGGCCACCATGATGAAGGTCTCCGACCCGATCATGTTCGGCCAGATCGTTGCCGAGTTCTATAAAGATGCCCTGGCCAAGCACGCACAAGTGCTGGAGCAGATCGGCTTCAACCTGAACAACGGCATCGGCGACCTGTATGCCCGCATCAAGGCCCTGCCGGCCGAGCAACAGGCGCAGATCGAAGCCGACATCCAGGCGGTCTACGCGGCGCGCCCATCCCTGGCGATGGTCAACTCCGACAAAGGCATCACCAACCTGCACGTGCCGAGCGACGTCATCGTCGACGCCTCGATGCCAGCCATGATCCGTGACTCCGGCAAGATGTGGGGCACCGACGGCCAACTGCACGACACCAAGGCCGTGATCCCGGATCGCTGCTACGCCACCATCTACCAGGCGGTGATCGAAGACTGCAAGCAACACGGCGCCTTCGACCCAACCACCATGGGCAGCGTGCCGAACGTTGGCCTGATGGCCAAGAAAGCCGAAGAGTACGGCTCCCACGACAAGACCTTCCAGATCAAGGTCGACGGCGTGGTCCGTGTTTCGGACAGCAACGGCCGCACCCTGCTGGAGCAAAGCGTCGAAGCTGGCGACATCTTCCGCATGTGCCAGACCAAGGACGCGCCGATCCAGGATTGGGTCAAGCTGGCCGTCAACCGTGCCCGCGCCAGCGACACGCCGGCAATCTTCTGGCTGGACCCGATGCGCGCCCATGACGGCGTCGTGATCGAGAAAGTCCAGACCTACCTGAAGGACTACGACACTGCCGGCCTGGACATCCGCATCATGGCGCCGGTCGACGCGATGAAGTTCACCCTGGCCCGCACCCGCGAAGGCAAGGACACCATCTCGGTGACTGGCAACGTACTGCGCGACTACCTGACCGACCTGTTCCCGATCATGGAACTGGGCACCAGCGCCAAGATGCTGTCGATCGTGCCGCTGATGAACGGCGGTGGCCTGTTCGAAACCGGCGCTGGCGGCTCGGCCCCCAAGCACGTGCAGCAATTGCTGGAAGAAAACTTCCTGCGCTGGGATTCCCTGGGCGAGTTCCTGGCCCTGGCCGCGTCCCTCGAGCACCTGGGCGTGACCTACAACAACCCGAAAGCACTGGTGCTGGCCAAGACCCTGGACCAGGCTACCGGTGAGTTCCTGGACCGCAACAAGTCGCCTTCGCGCAAGGTCGGCGGTATCGACAACCGTGGCAGCCACTTCTACCTGACCCTGTTCTGGGCCCAGGCTCTGGCCGCCCAGGATGACGACGCAGCCCTCAAGGCTCAGTTCGCTTCCCTGGCCAAGACCCTGACCGACAACGAAGAAAAAATCGTTGCCGAACTCAATGCCGTCCAAGGCAAGCCAGTGGACATCGGCGGTTACTACTTCGCCAACCCGGAGCTGACCAGCAAGGCCATGCGCCCGAGCAACACCTTCAACGCGGCGATTGCTGCGCTGGTGTAAGGTTGTAGGCAGTACCACGAACCCCGGCCGAGTGCCGGGGTTTGTGTTTCTGACCTCAACGCATTTCCCCCTGACGATATATTCCCACAGTGGTCTGCATTCACATTTGAGAACTAGAGGAGCCCCCCCCATGGATTGGCAACCCCACATCACCGTCGCCACCATCGTCGAGGACAACGGCCGCTTCCTGATGGTGGAAGAATCCAAAGGCGGACGCGCGGTGCTCAACCAGCCCGCCGGCCACCTGGATCCCGACGAAACACTGATCGAAGCCGCCGTGCGCGAAACCCTGGAAGAAACCGGCTGGGACGTCGAACCCACGAGCGTGGTGGGCATTTACCTGTACACCGCGCCCAGCAATGGCGTGACCTACCAGCGCGTCTGTTTCGCTGCCAAGGCCTTGAAACACCATCCCGAGTATCAACTGGACGATGGCATCCTCGGGGCCAAATGGCTAAGCCGTGACGAACTGCTGGAGCAACGCGAGCACTGGCGCAGCGAGCTGATCATCCGCTGCATCGACGATTATCTGGCCGGCCACTGCCACAGTCTGACGCTGATCCATCCTTCTCTTTAGCCTTGTGCGCCCGGGCCTGATAGAATCGCGTCCTTTTTCAAGACACTCATTGAACTCCTATGCGTGATCCAGCTCCTTCTGACACATCCAAGAAGCGCGTCATTGTCGGCATGTCCGGCGGCGTGGACTCTTCCGTTTCCGCCCTTCTGCTGATCGAGCAGGGTTATGAGGTGGAAGGCCTGTTCATGAAGAACTGGGAAGAAGACGACGGCACCGAATACTGCACCGCCATGGACGACCTGGCGGACGCCCAGGCCGTGTGCGACAAGATCGGCATCAAGCTGCACACCGCCAACTTCGCCGCCGAGTACTGGGACAACGTGTTCGAGCACTTCCTGGCCGAATACAAGGCCGGCCGCACGCCGAACCCGGACATCCTCTGCAACCGCGAAATCAAGTTCAAGGCGTTCCTCGACTACGCCATGATGCTCGGCGCCGACCTGATCGCCACCGGCCACTACGTGCGCCGCCGCGACATCGACGGTCGCACCGAATTGCTCAAGGGCCTGGACCCGAACAAGGACCAGAGCTACTTCCTGCATGCCGTCGGCGGCGAGCAGATCGCCAAGACCCTGTTCCCGGTAGGCGAACTGGAAAAGCCCGAAGTGCGCGCGATCGCCGAAAAACACCAGCTCGCCACCGCCAAGAAAAAAGACTCCACCGGGATCTGCTTTATCGGCGAGCGCCGTTTCAGCGACTTCCTCAAGCAATACCTGCCGGCCCAACCGGGCGAGATCAAGACGACCGAAGGCGAAGTCATCGGCCGCCACCATGGCCTGATGTACCACACCATCGGCCAGCGCCAGGGCCTGGGCATCGGCGGCCTGAAAGACGCCGGGGAAGAGCCGTGGTACGTGCTGGTCAAGGATCTGGAGCACAATGAGCTGATCGTCGGCCAGGGCAACGACCATCCCTGGTTGTTTTCCCGCGCCCTGCTCGCCTCCGACATCTATTGGGTCAACCCGATCGACCTCAGCGAACCACGCCGTCTGACGGCCAAGGTTCGCTACCGCCAGAGCGACCAGCCCTGCACCCTGGAAAAAACCGCCACGGGCTACCGAGCCACCTTCGATGACCCGCAGCGGGCGGTCACGCCCGGCCAGTCCGTGGTGTTCTATGACGGCGAAATCTGCCTGGGCGGCGGCGTGATCGAAGTGGCAGAACCCTGGAGCAGCAAGGCATGAGCCCCATCCAGGAACAACTGACGGCATTGGGCGGTGTGTTTCTCGCCGCCGTGCTGGTGGACAGGATCGCCAAGACCGGCCAGGCCACCGAAGCGGGCGTGGCCTGCATGCTCGGCAGCCTGCTGGTTCGCGACCCCAAGGACACCCTGGAAGTCTACGGCGGCGACGACTTGAACCTGCGCGAAGGCTATCGTGCACTGATCGGCGCCCTGGAGCGCGATCCCAGCGCCCTGCAACGCGAACCGCTGCGTTATGCGCTGTCGATGCTGGGCCTTGAGCGCCAGCTGGCCAAGCGCGACGACCTGCTGGAGACCATCGGCAAACGCTTGCCGCAGATCCAGTCCCAGGTCGAGCACTTCGGCCCGTCCCACGAAAACGTCGTCGCGGCCTGCGGCGCGCTGTACCAGGACACCCTGAGTACCCTGCGCCAACGCATCCAGGTGCATGGCGACATGCGCAACCTGCAGCAACCGAGCAATGCCTCGAAGATCCGCGCCCTGTTACTGGCCGGGATTCGTTCGGCACGGCTGTGGCGGCAGCTGGGCGGCCATCGCTGGCAACTGGTGGTCAGCCGGCGCAAATTGCTTAAAGAGCTTTACCCGTTGATGCGCAACGAATAAGTCGCCTCAGCCTGCTTTTTTTGTGGTGAGGGGATTTAGCGAAACGTCGCACCGCCCCGCTGGGCTGCGAAGCGGCCCCAAACCAGGCAACTCGGTGCGCCAAGAAGATTGAGTTCGCTGCTTTTAGGGCTGCTGCGCAGCCCAGCGGGGATAAATCCCCTCGCCACAGGTAATAAACAGTTTTATCTCGTTACGCGTAATACGCCGGTCAGTTGGCGACGGACCGGCGCAAGATTTCATGTATGATACGCGCCCCATTTCGTTGCCCGACTGTCCGAGAACACCCCATGCAGCTCTCTTCGCTCACTGCGGTTTCCCCTGTTGACGGCCGCTACGCCGGCAAAACCCAGGCCCTGCGCCCGATTTTCAGCGAGTACGGCCTGATCCGTGCCCGCGTCCTGGTTGAAGTGCGCTGGCTCCAGCGCCTGGCCGCCCACCCTGCCATCAGCGAAGTCCCGGCGTTTTCCGCCGAAGCCAACGCGGTGCTGAACACCCTGGCAGAAAATTTTGTGCTGGAGCACGCCGAGCGCGTCAAAGAGATCGAGCGCACCACCAACCACGACGTCAAGGCCATCGAATACCTGCTCAAGGAGCAGGCGGCCAAGCTGCCGGAACTGGCCAACGTCAGCGAATTCATCCACTTTGCCTGCACCAGCGAGGACATCAACAACCTGTCCCACGCCCTGATGCTGCGCGAAGGCCGTGATGATGTACTGCTGCCGCTGATGCGCCAGATCGCCCAGGCCATCCGTGAGCTGGCGATTCGCTTCGCCGACGTGCCGATGCTGTCGCGCACCCACGGTCAACCGGCTTCGCCGACCACCCTGGGCAAGGAACTGGCGAACGTGGTCTACCGCCTGGAGCGCCAGATCGCCCAGGTAGCCGCCGTGCCGCTGCTGGGCAAGATCAACGGCGCCGTGGGCAACTACAACGCCCACCTGTCGGCCTACCCGGACATCGACTGGGAAGCCAATGCCCGCGCCTTCATCGAAGACGAGCTGGGCCTGAGCTTCAACCCCTACACCACCCAAATCGAACCGCACGACTACATCGCCGAACTGTTCGATGCGATCGCGCGCTTCAACACCATCCTGATCGACTTCGACCGCGACATCTGGGGCTACATCTCCCTGGGCTACTTCAAGCAGCGCACCATCGCCGGCGAAATCGGTTCCTCGACCATGCCGCACAAGGTCAACCCGATCGACTTCGAAAACTCCGAAGGCAACCTGGGCATCGCCAACGCACTGTTCCAGCACCTGGCGAGCAAACTGCCGATCTCCCGCTGGCAGCGCGACCTGACCGACTCCACCGTGCTGCGCAACCTGGGCGTGGGTTTTGCCCATAGCGTCATTGCCTACGAAGCCAGCCTCAAGGGCATCGGCAAGCTGGAACTGAACGAGCAGAAGATCGCCGCCGACCTGGACGCCTGCTGGGAAGTCCTGGCCGAGCCGATCCAGACCGTGATGCGTCGCTACAACATCGAAAACCCGTATGAAAAGCTGAAAGAGCTGACCCGTGGCAAGGGCATCAGCCCTGAAGCGTTGCAGACTTTCATCGATGGCCTGGACATGCCCGCCGAGGCCAAGGCAGAGCTGAAGAAGCTCACGCCGGCCAGCTACATCGGCAACGCGGCGGCACAAGCCAAGCGCATCTGATCCACGGCTTTACCTTTGAGACGCCCGGCCGCGCCGGGCGTTTTTATTCGCGTCTGAAAAGTATATTTTTTCAATAGGTTACACATGAATCCTGATATTCCTCTGCAACTCCTGGGCGGCATCACGGCACGGGAGTTCCTGCGCGACTACTGGCAGAAAAAACCCCTGCTGATCCGCCAGGCAATCCCTGACTTCCAAAGCCCGATCGATGCCGATGAACTGGCCGGTCTGGCCCTGGAAGAAGAAGTCGAATCGCGCCTGGTGATCGAACACGGCGAGCGCCCCTGGGAATTGCGTCGCGGCCCGTTCGCCGAAGACGAATTCAGCAAGCTGCCGGAGCGCGAGTGGACCCTGCTGGTACAGGCGGTCGATCAGTTCGTACCGGAAGTCAGCGAGCTGCTGGAGAACTTCCGCTTCCTGCCGAGCTGGCGCATCGACGATGTGATGATCAGCTTCGCCGCACCAGGTGGCAGCGTGGGTCCGCATTTCGATAACTATGACGTGTTCCTGCTCCAGGGCCATGGCCAGCGCAACTGGAAGATCGGCCAGATGTGCGACTCCGAGAGCCCGCTGCTGCAGCACGCCGACCTGCGCATCCTCGCTGAATTCGAAGCCACTGATGAGTGGACCCTGGAACCAGGCGACATGCTCTACCTGCCGCCGCGCCTGGCGCACTGTGGCGTGGCCGTGGACGACTGCATGACCTACTCGGTGGGTTTCCGTGCACCGAGCGCCGCCGAAGTGCTGACCCACTTCACCGACTTCCTCAGCCAGTTCCTGCCGGACGAAGAACGCTACACCGACGCTGATGCGCGGCCCGTGAGCGATCCGCACCAGATCCAGCACGATGCTCTCGACCGCCTCAAGGGCCTGCTGGCCGAGCACATGAGCGACGAGCGCCTGCTGCTGACCTGGTTCGGCCAGTTCATGACCGAGCCGCGCTACCCGGAACTGGTGGTGGGCCCGGAACTGGAAGAAGACGACCTGCTGGCCAGCCTGGAACAAGGCGCTGTGATCATTCGCAACCCGAGCGCGCGCCTGGCCTGGTCGGAAGTCGATGACGACCTGCTGCTGTTCGCCAGCGGCCAGAGCCGTTACCTGCCAGGCAAGCTACGCGAGCTGCTGAAAATGATCTGCGCCGCTGACGCCCTGCACATCGAGAACCTCGGACCGTGGTTGGCCGACGAAGACGGTCGCGGCCTGGTCTGCGAGCTGGTCAAGCAAGGCAGCCTGGGGTTTGCCGATGAATAAAATTCACGTTCGTGTCGCAGACTGGCAAAAGGATAACGCCGAGATCCGGCGCATTCGTGAGACCGTGTTCATTGCCGAGCAGTCCGTTCCTCCTGAGTTGGAATGGGATGCCGACGACCAGAGCGCAGTGCATTTTCTGGCGTTTGAAGGTGACTTTCCCATCGGCACTGCCCGCCTGTTGACCGATGGCCATATCGGCCGTGTCTCGGTCCTCAAGGACTGGCGTGGCCTGAAGGTGGGCGACGCGCTGATGCACGCCGTGATCGCCGAAGCCGAGAAGCGCGGGCTCAAGCAACAGATGCTCAGCGCCCAGGTGCACGCCACGCCGTTCTATGAGCGGCTGGGGTTTGCGGTGGTCAGCGAGGAGTTCCTGGAAGCCGGGATTCCCCATGTGGACATGGTGCGGCATTCGGCTTGACACAAATCCTGTGGCGAGGGGATTTATCCCCGCTGGGCTGCGCAGCAGCCCCAATGGAGCTGAATTGCATTGACCTGACACACCGCGTCGATTGATTTGAGGGCTGCTTCGCAGCCCAGCGGGGATAAATCCCCTCGCCACAAAGTAATCACTCAGCTCACATCCAAAACGCCCCGTCATCTCCGATGCCGGGGCGTTTTGCCGTCTACCATTCAACTTGCCCCACCCCAGGCCGACAAACTGGCAATATCAAGCCTTTGTCTCGCGGAGAAATGGACATGCCTCTACGCACCTTCCTGGTCACCCTGCTGCTCGGTTGCAGCCTGTCGGTCATGGCCGACACGCAAATCGTGCCGCTGAACTACCGCACCAGCGCCGACCTGCTGCCGGTGGCACAGAACTTCATCGGCAAGGACGGCCAGGTCAGCGCCTACGGCAACCAGCTGATCGTCAACGCCGAGCCCGGCAAGATCGAAGAACTGCGGCAATTCCTCGCCCAATTGGACACCGCCCCCAAGCGCCTGCTGATCACGGTCGACACCAACGAAAACAACCTCCAGGGCGACCAGGGTTACTCGATCAACGGCGCCGCCCCCAGCCAGACCCGCATCATCAACCGCAGCACCGCCAGCCGTGACGGCGGCGTACAGCAGGTGCAGGCCAGTGAAGGCCAGCCGGCGCTGATCCAGGTAGGCCAGAGCGTGCCCTTCACCAGCAACCAGACCGACAACTACGGCCGCATGCAGAGCCAGACTGAATACCGCAACGTCACCCAGGGTTTCTATGTCACGGCCAGCGTCACCGGCGAGACCGTTCATCTGAGCATCAGCACCAATCGTGACCGCATGAGCCAGGAGCGTCCCGATGTAGTGAACGTTCAGAGTACCGACACAACCGTCAGCGGTCGCCTGGGCGAATGGATCACCCTGGCCGGCGTCAATCGCCAGACTCAAGCCGACAAACAGGGCCTGACCCGCAGCTACTCGACCCAGGGCCGCGACGACATGATTTTGCGGGTCAAGGTCGATACCCTGAACTGAAGCACCAAAAACTGACTGATGAGTCGTATTAGACCAAAGATGTAGTGCCATAAAAAAAGCACTACAAAACGTTTGACGAGCAAAAAAACCGAAGGCATGATGGCCTCGCTCCCGCTAATCAGGGGCCCTGGCAAGGGCCTTCGGGTCGACGCTTGCAACTACCCTGCGAGCCGATTCGTGTCTGTACCGCCCACAAGGTGTGTTTGACGAGGTTGCGACTGGAACGAAGTTGTCCCGAGGGACGGAAGCGTAACTAGGTAACCCGGCATCACTCTGAGTTCGTATGGAGGCCCACGACGCCCGAATGCGCCCGCAGTTCGCCCCTACCTGCTCACTTTCCCCTCGAGCCCATCGTTCATCCCGTCGCCTCCCCGCCTGAACCGACTTGTACGCCAACCCCTAGTCGGCAGGAGCAGGAATTTTCCACCAAGACCTATGCGACGAGGTTTATCTCCATGGCACTGACACGCGAACAGCAAATTGCAGCCCTTGAAAAAGACTGGGCTGAAAACCCGCGCTGGAAAGGCGTGAAGCGCAATTATTCCGCTGCTGACGTCGTCCGTCTGCGTGGCTCGGTTCAACCTGAGCACACCCTTGCGAAAATGGGCGCCGAGAAGCTCTGGAACCTGGTGACCCAGGGCGCCAAGCCAGCCTTCCGTCCCGAGAAAGATTTCGTCAACTGCATGGGCGCCCTGACCGGCGGCCAGGCTGTGCAGCAAGTCAAGGCCGGCATCCAGGCGATCTACCTGTCGGGCTGGCAAGTGGCCGCGGACAACAACTCCGCCGAGTCGATGTACCCCGACCAGTCGCTGTACCCGGTGGATTCGGTTCCAACCGTGGTCAAGCGCATCAACAACTCGTTCCGTCGCGCCGACCAGATCCAGTGGAAAGCCGGCAAGAACCCGGGCGACGAAGGCTACATCGACTACTTCGCGCCGATCGTGGCTGACGCTGAAGCCGGTTTCGGTGGCGTCCTGAACGCCTACGAGCTGATGAAGAGCATGATCGAGGCAGGTGCCGCCGGCGTTCACTTCGAAGACCAATTGGCTTCGGTGAAGAAATGCGGCCACATGGGCGGCAAGGTGCTGGTTCCAACCCAGGAAGCCGTGCAGAAGCTGACCGCTGCCCGCCTGGCCGCCGACGTTGCCGGCGTACCGACCATCATCCTGGCCCGTACCGACGCCAACGCCGCTGACCTGCTGACCTCCGACTGCGACCCGTACGACCAGCCGTTCGTAACCGGTACCCGCACCCAGGAAGGCTTCTACAAGGTGCGCGCCGGCCTCGACCAGGCCATCGCCCGTGGCCTGGCCTATGCGCCGTACGCCGACCTGATCTGGTGCGAAACCGCCAAGCCGGACCTGGACGAAGCCCGTCGCTTTGCCGAAGCGATCAAGAAGGAATACCCCGACCAGATCCTGTCGTACAACTGCTCGCCTTCCTTCAACTGGAAGAAGAACCTGGACGACGCGACCATCGCCAAGTTCCAGCGCGAACTGTCCGCCATGGGCTACAAGCACCAGTTCATCACCCTGGCCGGCATCCACAACATGTGGCACAGCATGTTCAACCTGGCGCACGACTACGCCCGCAACGACATGACCGCCTACGTGAAGCTGCAAGAGCAGGAGTTCGCTGACGCCGCCAAGGGTTACACCTTCGTGGCTCACCAGCAGGAAGTGGGCACCGGCTACTTCGACGACATGACCACCGTGATCCAGGGCGGCACTTCGTCGGTGACCGCACTGACCGGCTCCACCGAAGAAGAACAGTTCCACTGATTCACACGCTTGCCTCGAGTGAGCGGCCCTTGCGGACCGGATAAAAACTAACCGCAAAGCCGACGATCTGAAGCCCCGACTGGTTCGGGGCTTTTTTTTCCGTTTTTTACACTTTGAAGTGACTGACCAGTTGCTGCAACTGGTTACCCAGGCGCGCCAGCTCGATGCTGGAGGCTGCGGTTTCTTCGCTGGCTGAGGCGGTCTGTTCGGATACATCGCGCACATTCAGGATGCTGCGGCTGATTTCCTCGGCCACCGAGCTTTGTTGCACCGCAGCAGCGGCAATCTGCTGGTTCATGGCCTGGATGCCCGAAACCGCCTGGGTGATGTTGCCCAGGGAAATGCCGGCCTTGCCGGCCAATTCCACGCTGCTGTCGGTCAATTCGCGGCTATTGCGCATGATACTCGACACCTGGCGCGTGCCGTTCTGCAAGCCCGCCACCAGGCTTTCGATCTCTTCGGTGGAATGCTGGGTACGCTGGGCCAGCCCCCGCACTTCGTCGGCGACCACGGCAAAACCGCGCCCGGCGTCACCCGCGCGAGCGGCCTCGATGGCGGCGTTAAGGGCCAGCAAGTTGGTCTGCTCAGCCACTGCCCTGATCACGTCCATGATCTTGCCGATGCGCGCGCTTTCTTGTTCCAGCTCATCCATGGCGTCGACGGAACGCCCGACTTCGCTGGCCAAGCGCTCGATCTGAACGATGGCTTGCGCAACCACCTGGTCGCCGATACGGGCCTGTGCATCGGCCTCTGACGCAACCGTGCAAGCCTGTTCGGCATTACGCGCGACTTCATGCACGGTGGCCGACATTTCCTGCATGGCGGTAGCCACCTGGTCGGTCTCGGTCTTCTGGCTATTGACCCCGGCACTGGTCTGCTCGGTGACGGCCGACAACTCTTCGGCGGCGCTGGCGATTTGGGTGACGCCATCGCGGATGCCACCGATCAAGTCGCGCAACGTGGTGCCCATGCGCTGGATACCTTGCTGCAAGACACCCAGTTCATCACCACGGGTCACGACCGTACCTTGCGTGAGATCGCCTGCCGCAATGCGATCGACCACAGCCAATGTGTCCTGCAACGGCCGGGTAATCTGGCGAGTGATGATCATGGCCGCAAGAATCCCCAACAGCATCGCCAAGGCAGTGCAACTCAACTGCAGGATACGGGACTGGGCGCTTTCGTCACCCAGGGAGACCAACTGGCTGGCATACATTTCGTCAGTTAGACGAGTGATGGTTTCACCCAGATCGATGGTGTCCTGCACGGCCTTGCCAATGGCCTGATTACTGGCGGTGAAGTTCTGCACCGAGCGGCGGTAAGCAATCAGCGCGGTTTCCAGCTGCTTGATGGTGTCGGCATAGCTCGGGCCGAAAGCACCGTTAAGGGTTTCGATGCTCTTGAGCGCATTTTCGAGCTGGCGGGTGGCGGCCTGTTCGGTGGCGCTGTTGGGGTTGCCGGTGTAGCCACGCACTTCATAACGCACAAGCGCGACGTCCTCTTTGGCTTTGAGGATAATCCGGTACAACTCAAAACGGCGCTCGTCCGTGGCAGGCATTGCTTCTACGTCATCGATGACCTTGGCAATCAGCGCGGCGCCCTTGACCGCATTGACGCCCATCTCCTTGCGCATGGCTGCGTCAGTGCGATAAGCCTCGCGCATTGTATTCAGCGCCACTTGATACTGGGCGCTGGCCTGCTCGATCAGCGCAAGTTTTTTCAGGTTTTCGGGTTTTTTCAACTCACTTGCAAGGCTTTTTTGCTTGGCGACAAATTGTTCCAGCGACGCCTGGATCAATTCACCTTTTTGTTCATCGCCCTTGTCCACCTGGTATTGCAAGCGAGCCCTGCGCAGGTGATCAAGACGGTTGGCGAGTTCGGTAATGCTGGTCATTCGATCCGCACGCTGGATCATTTTGCCCAGGCTGGTCCAGCCGGTCGCGGCGAGGATCGCGGTCAGAAACAGCACAACAGCAAAACCCAGAGCCAGCTTGAGCATCACGCTCATGTTCGCGATCCAAGAGTTCATGACAGTCCTTTGGTAATCCGCCGCGAACGATAAAAACTGACGCAGCTATCTATGAAGGGGCAATTGTCTAATCAGCATTGATATAGATGATTAGATGAGTGAGCAGCAAAGATAGCCATTTGCCATCAACTCTTCAAGGCTCTAGGGCCGGCCTCATGCCGATTTTTGCAGGCAAAGCGGGTTCGCTTAACGCGTCAATGCCCAGGGGCGCAAGATTCTTGGTTGGCTCGGCTGGGCGGCCTCGATCTGATGACGAGGTATTTTCACCCGTTTTCCTTGAAGCCACCTACGCTGTAAGAGCAAGCCTGCACTGTGGAAGCCAGGCTTGGCTGCGATGCACGATAAGGCTGTCTGCCTCGGGACCGCGTTGCCGCCATTGCAAGCAAGCTTGGCTTCCACGGAGCAGTCCCTCATGCAGACCCAACCTTCGCCGGACACCGCCCCCACAAAAACTTCGACGCAGCGCTAGAAAAATTGATCGAACGCAGTATTGGGCAGTCGGAAAAGGAGTAAAACGTCCGACGCTGACAATTGCAGTAGCGACGATGTAAGACAGCCTCTCGGACACGACACTAAGAGCACTGTAGAAAAGGCTGGCTAGATAATAATAATTATCATTTGGAAGTCGTTATCATTGTTACATTCCGCACGAAATATTATTGCTGAACAGCCGGCCAACGCCCACGGGGCCGGGGCCGCAGGGCCCTGGAGGTGCGCTATGTCCTTATTCCAATAAATAATTTCGCCATAGGAATTTTACTTGCCCGGTGTTTAGCCATAAAATCACCGCGATTGATTGCTGCGACATATCGTCACTGCGTTATTTCTATTCAAGCTCAGAGACCTTTGCTCTCTGTTAAGGATTTCCAGCATGCCCGAAGCGACAGGACTCATGGCCCACAACTGGGGCTTTGCCATTTTCCTTCTGGGTGTCGTCGGCCTGTGCGCCTTCATGCTCGGCGTGTCGAGCCTGCTCGGGTCAAAAGCCTGGGGCCGCAGCAAAAATGAACCGTTCGAGTCCGGCATGCTACCTACCGGTGGCGCCCGCTTGCGGCTCTCAGCCAAATTCTATCTGGTCGCGATGCTCTTCGTGATCTTCGATATCGAAGCCCTCTTTCTCTTTGCCTGGTCTGTGTCCGTCCGCGAAAGCGGCTGGACCGGATTCGTCGAAGCTCTCGTTTTCATAGCAATTCTGTTGGCAGGTCTTGTCTACCTTTACCGAGTGGGGGCGCTTGATTGGGCTCCGGAAGCTCGGCGCAAGCGGCAAGCGAAGCTGAAACAATGAGGCTTTGGCAATGCAATACAATCTCACCAGGATCGACCCCGATGCTCCTAACGAGCAGTATCCGATTGGCGAACGGGAAACCGTCGCCGATCCGTTAGAAGATCAAGTCCACAAAAACATCTTCATGGGCAAGCTCGAAGACGTGCTGAACAGCACGGTCAACTGGGGTCGCAAGAACTCCCTGTGGCCGTACAACTTCGGTCTTTCGTGCTGCTACGTGGAAATGACCACCGCCTTCACGGCGCCCCACGACATCGCGCGCTTTGGCGCCGAAGTGATCCGGGCATCGCCACGCCAGGCGGATTTCATGGTTATCGCCGGTACCTGCTTCATCAAGATGGCGCCGATCATCCAGCGTCTCTACGAGCAAATGCTCGAGCCGAAGTGGGTTATCTCCATGGGTTCGTGCGCCAACTCCGGTGGCATGTACGACATCTATTCCGTCGTTCAAGGGGTGGACAAGTTCCTGCCCGTGGACGTCTACGTGCCCGGCTGCCCGCCTCGCCCTGAAGCTTTCCTGCAAGGCCTGATGCTGTTGCAGGAGTCGATTGGCCAGGAGCGTCGCCCGCTGTCCTGGGTCGTTGGCGATCAAGGCGTCTATCGCGCCGACATGCCATCGCAAAAGGAACAGCGTCGCGAACAGCGTATCGCAGTCACCAACTTGCGCAGCCCCGACGAAGTCTGATCCAGCTCTGTTCCCTACAAGAAACGAGAACCTGGCTTCATTCTTTACGTTGACCGAAAGCGATAAATAACCATGACTACAGGCAGTGCTCTGTACATCCCGCCTTACAAGGCAGACGACCAGGATGTGGTCGTCGAACTGAACAACCGTTTTGGCCCCGAGGCGTTCACCGCCCAGCCGACCCGCACCGGCATGCCGGTACTTTGGGTTGCCCGCGCCAAACTCGTCGAAGTCCTGACTTTCCTGCGCAACCTGCCCAAGCCGTACGTCATGCTCTATGACCTGCACGGCGTGGACGAGCGTCTGCGCACCAAGCGTCAAGGGCTGCCCGACGGCGTCGACTTCACCGTGTTCTATCACTTGCTGTCGATCGAGCGTAATAGTGACGTAATGATCAAGGTCGCCTTGTCCGAGAGCGACCTCAGCGTGCCGACCGTGACCGGTATCTGGCCGAACGCCAACTGGTACGAACGTGAAGTGTGGGACATGTTCGGGATCGACTTCCCCGGCCACCCGCACCTGTCGCGCATCATGATGCCACCGACCTGGGAAGGTCACCCGCTGCGCAAGGACTTCCCGGCCCGTGCCACCGAGTTCGACCCGTTCAGCCTGTCCCTGGCCAAGCAACAGCTCGAGGAAGAAGCCGCGCGCTTCAAGCCTGAAGACTGGGGCATGAAGCGTTCGGGTGCCAACGAGGACTACATGTTCCTCAACCTCGGCCCGAACCACCCTTCGGCCCACGGTGCGTTCCGCATCATCCTGCAGCTGGACGGCGAAGAGATCGTCGACTGCGTCCCTGACATCGGCTACCACCACCGTGGCGCCGAGAAAATGGCCGAGCGCCAGTCCTGGCACAGCTTCATCCCGTACACCGACCGCATCGACTACCTCGGCGGCGTGATGAACAACCTGCCGTACGTGCTGTCGGTGGAAAAACTGGCCGGGATCAAGGTACCGGAGAAGGTCGACGTCATCCGCATCATGATGGCCGAGTTCTTCCGTATCACCAGCCACCTGCTGTTCCTGGGGACCTATATCCAGGACGTGGGGGCCATGACCCCGGTGTTCTTCACCTTCACCGACCGCCAGAAGGCCTACACGGTGATCGAAGCCATCACCGGTTTCCGCCTGCACCCGGCCTGGTACCGCATCGGTGGCGTTGCCCACGACCTGCCACGCGGCTGGGAAAAGCTGGTCAAGGACTTCGTCGAGTGGATGCCCAAGCGCCTGGACGAATACACCAAGGCCGCCCTGCAGAACAGCATCCTCAAGGGTCGTACCATCGGGGTCGCTGCCTACAACACCAAAGAGGCCCTGGAATGGGGCGTCACTGGTGCTGGCCTGCGCTCCACCGGTTGCGACTTCGACCTGCGCAAGGCGCGCCCTTACTCCGGCTACGAAAACTTCGAATTCGAAGTACCGCTGGCGGCCAATGGCGATGCCTACGACCGCTGCATGGTTCGCGTCGAGGAAATGCGCCAGAGCATCAAGATCATCGACCAATGCCTGCGCAACATGCCGGAAGGCCCGTACAAGGCGGATCACCCGCTGACCACGCCGCCGCCAAAAGAGCGCACGCTGCAACACATCGAGACCCTGATCACGCACTTCCTGCAGGTTTCGTGGGGCCCGGTCATGCCGGCCAACGAGTCCTTCCAGATGATCGAAGCGACCAAGGGCATCAACAGTTATTACCTGACGAGCGACGGCGGCACCATGAGCTACCGCACCCGGATTCGCACCCCAAGCTACCCGCACCTGCAGCAGATCCCTTCCGTGATCAAAGGCAGCATGGTCGCGGACTTGATCGCGTACCTGGGTAGTATCGATTTCGTTATGGCCGACGTGGACCGCTAAGCATGAACAGCACGCTTATCCAGACAGACCGTTTCGCCCTGAGCGAAACCGAGCGCTCGGCCATCGAGCACGAGCTGCATCACTACGAAGACCCGCGCGCGGCGTCGATCGAAGCCCTGAAGATCGTCCAGAAGGAACGTGGCTGGGTGCCCGATGGCGCGCTCTACGCCATCGGCGAGATCCTCGGCATCCCGGCCAGCGACGTCGAAGGCGTCGCCACCTTCTACAGCCAGATTTTCCGCCAGCCAGTGGGCCGTCACATCATTCGCGTCTGCGACAGCATGGTCTGCTACATCGGTGGCCACGAATCGGTGGTCAGCGAGCTCCAGAGCAAGCTGGGCATTGGCCTCGGCCAGACCACCGCCGACGGTCGCTTCACCCTGCTGCCGGTGTGCTGCCTGGGCAACTGCGACAAGGCTCCAGCGCTGATGATCGACGACGACACCTTCGGTGACGTCAAGCCAGATGGCGTCGCCAAACTGCTGGAGGGCTACGTATGACCCTGACTTCCTTCGGGCCCGCCAACCGCATCCAGCGTTCAGCCGAAACCCATCCCCTGACCTGGCGTCTGCGTGACGACGGCGAAGCGGTATGGCTGGACGAATACCAGGCCAAGAACGGCTACGCTGCCGCGCGCAAGGCATTCGCCGACATGGCCGGCGACGACATCGTCCAGACCGTAAAGGATTCCGGCCTTAAAGGTCGTGGCGGCGCGGGCTTCCCCACCGGCGTGAAGTGGGGCCTGATGCCCAAGGACGAATCCATCAACATCCGCTACCTGCTGTGCAACGCGGATGAAATGGAGCCCAACACCTGGAAAGACCGCATGCTGATGGAGCAACTGCCCCATCTGCTGATCGAAGGCATGCTGATCAGCGCCCGCGCGCTGAAAACCTACCGTGGCTATATCTTCCTGCGTGGCGAATACACCACCGCCGCCAAGCACCTGAACCGTGCCGTGGAAGAAGCCAAGGCCGCGGGCCTGCTGGGCAAGAACATCCTGGGCAGCGGCTTCGATTTCGAGCTGTTCGTCCACACCGGTGCCGGGCGCTACATCTGCGGTGAAGAAACCGCGCTGATCAACTCCCTGGAAGGCCGCCGCGCCAACCCGCGCTCCAAGCCGCCCTTCCCTGCCGCCGTGGGCGTGTGGGGCAAGCCGACCTGCGTGAACAACGTCGAGACCCTGTGCAACGTGCCAGCGATCATCGCCGACGGCGTGGACTGGTACAAATCCCTGGCCCGTGACGGCAGCGAAGACATGGGCACCAAGCTCATGGGCTTCTCCGGCAAGGTCAAGAACCCTGGCCTGTGGGAACTGCCGTTCGGCGTCACCGGCCGCGAACTGTTCGAAGACTACGCCGGCGGCATGCGCGACGGCTACACGCTCAAGTGCTGGCAGCCTGGCGGCGCCGGTACCGGGTTCCTGTTGCCCGAACACCTGGACGCCCAAATGTACGCCGGCGGCATCGCCAAGGTCGGCACCCGCATGGGTACCGGCCTGGCGATGGCGGTGGACGACAGCGTCAACATGGTGTCGCTGCTGCGCAACATGGAAGAGTTCTTCTCCCGTGAGTCGTGCGGTTTCTGCACCCCTTGCCGCGATGGCCTGCCCTGGAGCGTCAAGCTGCTGCGCGCCCTTGAAAACGGCGAAGGCCAGGCCGGCGACATCGAGACCCTGCTGGGTCTGGTGGGTTTCCTCGGCCCAGGCAAGACCTTCTGTGCTCACGCACCGGGTGCCGTGGAGCCGTTGGGCAGCGCGATCAAATACTTCCGCCCTGAATTCGAGGCCGGCATCGCGCCAACGCGCGCCGGGGACCTCAATCAGGTGGTCACGCCGACCATGGTCGGCGCGTAACGACGCTTTAAAAGGCGAAGGGTCCGTGCCCTTCGCCTTTCGTCCGATGACGCCTTTTACCCAGGCTGTTTGGATTCGGACGAACAACAAGATTCCATTAGCCACGCCCGCTGACACCGGGCCAACGAAGAACTTTGAACCATGGCCACTATCCACGTAGACGGCAAAGAGCTCGAAGTCGATGGCGCAGACAACCTGTTACAGGCATGTCTGTCCCTGGGCCTCGACATTCCTTATTTCTGCTGGCACCCCGCCCTTGGCAGCGTTGGCGCTTGTCGCCAGTGCGCGGTCAAGCAGTACACCGACGAGAACGACAAGCGTGGTCGGATCGTCATGTCCTGCATGACCCCCGCCACCGACGGCAGCTGGATCTCCATCGACGACGAAGAAGCGAAAGTGTTTCGCGCCAGCGTCGTCGAATGGCTGATGACCAACCACCCTCACGACTGCCCGGTCTGTGAGGAAGGCGGCCACTGCCATCTGCAAGACATGACCGTGATGACCGGCCACAACGAGCGCCGTTATCGCTTCACCAAGCGCACCCACCAGAACCAGGACCTCGGTCCGTTCATCTCCCACGAGATGAACCGCTGCATCGCCTGCTACCGTTGCGTGCGTTTCTACAAGGACTACGCCGGCGGCACCGACCTGGGCGTGTTCGGTGCCCACGACAACGTGTACTTCGGTCGCGTCGAAGACGGCACCCTGGAAAGCGAGTTCTCCGGCAACCTCACCGAGGTCTGCCCGACCGGCGTGTTCACCGACAAGACTCACTCCGAACGCTACAACCGCAAGTGGGACATGCAGTTCTCGCCGAGCATCTGCCATGGCTGCTCCAGCGGTTGCAACATCTCTCCGGGCGAGCGCTACGGTGAACTGCGGCGCATCGAAAACCGCTTCAACGGTTCGGTTAACCAGTACTTCCTGTGTGACCGTGGCCGTTTCGGCTATGGCTACGTCAACCGCAAGGATCGCCCACGCCAACCGCAGCTGGCGGGCGGTGCCAAGCTGAGCCTGGACGAAGCGCTGGACAAGGCCGCCGAGCTGCTGCGCGGTCGCAACATCGTCGGCATCGGTTCGCCACGGGCCAGCCTGGAAAGCAACTACGCCCTGCGTGAACTGGTCGGTGCCGAGCACTTCTACAGCGGCATCGAAGCCGGTGAGCTGGAACGCATCCGCCTGGTGCTGCAAGTGCTCAAGGACAGCCCGCTGCCGGTGCCGACGATGCGTGACATCGAAGACCACGACGCGGTGTTCGTGCTTGGCGAAGACCTGACCCAGACCGCCGCCCGCATGGCCCTGGCCCTGCGCCAGTCGGTCAAGGGCAAGGCCGAAGACATGGCCGACGCCATGCGCGTCCAGCCATGGCTCGACGCCGCCGTGAAGAACATCGGCCAGCACGCGCTGAACCCGCTGTTCATCGCCAGCCTCGCTGAAACCAAGCTCGACGACGTCGCCGAAGAATGCGTCCACGCCGCCCCTGACGACCTGGCCCGTATCGGCTTTGCCGTGGCCCACGCCCTGGACGCCAGCGCCCCGGCCGTCGAAGGCCTGGACAGCGAAGCGGCCGCCCTGGCCCAGCGCATCGCCGACGCCCTGCTGGCCGCCAAGCGCCCACTGATCATCGCCGGCACCTCGTTGGGCTCCAAGGCGCTGATCGAAGCCGCCGCCAACATCGCCAAGGCCTTGAAGCTGCGCGAGAAGGACGGTTCCATCAGCCTGATCGTGCCGGAAGCCAACAGCCTTGGCCTGGCCATGCTCGGTGGCGAATCGGTGGACGCGGCCCTGCAAGCGGTGATCGACGGCAATGCCGACGCCATCGTGGTGCTGGAAAACGACCTCTACACCCGCACCGACAAGGCCCGGGTGGACGCCGCCCTGAACGCCGCGAAAGTGCTGATCGTCGCCGACCATCAGAAAACCGCCACCACCGACCGCGCCCACCTGGTGCTGCCGGCGGCGAGCTTCGCCGAAGGCGACGGTACGCTGGTCAGCCAGGAAGGTCGCGCCCAGCGCTTCTTCCAGGTTTTCGACCCGCAATACCTGGACGCCAGCATCCTGGTTCACGAAGGCTGGCGCTGGCTGCATGCCCTGCGCGCCACCCTGCTGGACCAGCCGATCGACTGGACGCAACTGGACCACGTCACCGCCGCCGTCGCTTCGAGCAGCCCGCAACTGGCTCGCATCGTCGACGCCGCGCCATCGGCCGCGTTCCGCATCAAGGGCCTGAAGCTGGCGCGCGAACCGCTGCGCTACTCCGGTCGCACCGCCATGCGCGCCGACATCAGCGTTCACGAACCGCGCACTTCCCAGGACAACGACACTGCGTTCTCGTTCTCCATGGAAGGCTACTCGGGCTCGACCGAACCGCGCTCCCAGGTGCCGTTCGCCTGGTCGCCGGGCTGGAACTCGCCGCAAGCGTGGAACAAGTTCCAGGACGAAGTCGGCGGTCACCTGCGTGCTGGCGACCCGGGCACCCGCCTGATCGAAAGCCAGGGCGATGGCCTCAGCTGGTTCGCCAGCGTGCCGCGCGCCTTCAACCCGGCGCCGGGCACCTGGCAGGTCGTGCCGTTCCATCACCTGTTCGGCAGCGAAGAGAACTCTTCCAAGGCCGCTCCGGTGCAGGAACGCATCCCGGCCGCCTACGTGGCGCTGGCCAAGTCCGAAGCCGATCGCCTGGGCGTCAACGACGGGGCCCTGTTGAGCCTGAACGTGGCCGGCCAGACCCTGCGTCTGCCGCTGCGCATCAATGAAGAACTGGGCGCCGGCCTGGTGGCCCTGCCGGCCGGCCTGGCGGGCATTCCGCCAGCCGTATTCGGCAAAACCGTCGACGGTCTGCAGGAGGCAGCGCAATGAGCTGGTTCACCCCCGAAGTGATCGCCGTGATCCTGACGGTCCTCAAGGCCATCGTGATCCTGCTGGCCGTGGTGGTCTGCGGCGCGCTGCTGAGCTTCGTCGAACGTCGCCTGCTGGGCTGGTGGCAGGACCGTTACGGTCCGAACCGTGTCGGCCCGTTCGGCATGTTCCAGATCGCCGCCGACATGATCAAGATGTTCTTCAAGGAAGACTGGACGCCGCCGTTCGCCGACAAGGTGATCTTCACCCTGGCACCGGTCGTGGCCATGAGCGCCTTGCTGATCGCCTTCGCGATCATCCCGATCACCCCGACCTGGGGCGTGGCGGACCTGAACATCGGCCTGCTGTTCTTCTTCGCCATGGCTGGCCTGTCGGTGTATGCGGTGCTGTTCGCCGGTTGGTCGAGCAACAACAAGTTCGCCCTGCTGGGCAGCCTGCGGGCCTCGGCCCAGACCGTGTCCTACGAAGTGTTCATGGGCCTGGCGCTCATGGGCATCGTGATCCAGGCCGGCTCGTTCAACATGCGCGACATCGTCGAGTACCAGGCCCAGAACCTGTGGTTCATCATTCCGCAGTTCTTCGGTTTCTGTACTTTCTTCATCGCTGGCGTGGCCGTGACTCACCGTCACCCCTTCGACCAGCCGGAAGCGGAGCAGGAACTCGCCGACGGTTACCACATTGAATATGCCGGCATGAAATGGGGCATGTTCTTCGTTGGTGAATACATCGGCATCATCCTGATCTCGGCACTGCTGGTGACGCTGTTCTTCGGTGGCTGGCACGGTCCGTTCGGCATCCTGCCGCAACTGTCCTTCGTCTGGTTCGCCCTGAAGACCGCGTTCTTCATCATGCTGTTCGTCCTGCTGCGCGCCTCGATCCCGCGCCCACGCTACGACCAGGTGATGGACTTCAGCTGGAAATTCTGCCTGCCGCTGACCCTGATCAACATGCTGGTGACCGCTGCGATCGTTTTGATGAACGCGCCTGCGGCCGCGGTTCAGTGAGGATTTGACCCATGTTCAAATATATTGGCGACATCGTTAAGGGTACCGGTACCCAACTGCGAAGCCTGGTCATGATCTTCGGCCATGGCTTCCGCAAGCGCGACACCCTGCAATACCCGGAAGAGCCGGTCTACCTGGCCCCCCGCTATCGCGGCCGTATCGTCCTGACCCGCGACCCCGACGGCGAGGAACGCTGCGTGGCCTGCAACCTGTGCGCCGTGGCGTGCCCGGTGGGTTGCATCTCGCTGCAGAAAGCTGAAACCGAAGACGGTCGCTGGTACCCGGACTTCTTCCGCATCAACTTCTCGCGCTGCATTTTCTGCGGCCTCTGCGAGGAAGCGTGCCCGACCACCGCGATCCAGCTCACACCGGATTTCGAAATGGCCGAGTTCAAACGTCAGGACCTGGTGTACGAGAAAGAAGATCTGCTGATTTCCGGTCCCGGTAAAAACCCTGATTACAACTTCTATCGTGTTGCAGGTATGGCCATTGCCGGTAAGCCAAAAGGCGCCGCGCAGAACGAAGCCGAACCGATCAACGTGAAGAGCTTGCTGCCTTAAGGAAGAAAGATGGAATTCGCTTTCTATTTCGCATCGGGTATCGCGGTGGTGTCCACGCTTCGTGTGGTCACCAACACCAACCCTGTGCACGCCCTGCTCTACCTGATCATTTCGCTGATCGCCGTGGCCATGACCTTCTTCGCCCTCGGTGCACCGTTCGCCGGCGCGCTGGAAGTGATCGCCTACGCCGGCGCCATCATGGTGCTGTTCGTGTTCGTGGTGATGATGCTCAACCTCGGCCCGGCCGCGGTCCAGCAGGAACGCTCCTGGCTCAAGCCCGGCATCTGGGCGGGGCCGGTGATCCTGTCCGCCCTGCTGCTGGGTGAACTGCTGTATGTGCTGTTCGCTCACCAGAGCGGCCAGGCCATCGGCCACACCACCGTAGGTGCCAAGGCCGTGGGCATCAGCCTGTTCGGTCCGTACCTGCTGGTGGTCGAACTCGCCTCGATGCTGCTGCTTGCCGCAGCCGTCACGGCGTTCCATTTGGGCCGTAACGAGGCGAAGGAGTAATCACATGCCTGCTATCCCTCTCGAGCATGGTCTGGCGGTTGCCGGCATCCTGTTCTGCCTCGGTCTGGTTGGCCTGATGGTCCGCCGCAACATTCTGTTCGTGCTGATGAGCCTGGAGGTCATGATGAATGCCTCCGCCCTGGCCTTCATCGTCGCGGGCGCTCGCTGGGCGCAGCCGGATGGACAGATCATGTTCATCCTGGTGATCAGCCTGGCAGCCGCCGAGGCCAGTATCGGCCTGGCGATCCTGTTGCAGCTGTACCGCCGCTTCCACACTCTCGATATCGACGCTGCCAGCGAGATGCGCGGATGAACCTAATCTTTCTGACTTTCGTATTCCCCCTCATTGGTTTCCTGCTGCTGTCGTTCTCCCGTGGACGCTGGTCGGAAAACCTTTCGGCGCTGGTTGGCGTGGGTTCCATCGGCCTGTCTGCCATCGTCACGGCCTACGTGATCTGGCAGTTCAACGTCGCCCCGCCCGAAGGCGGTGTGTATGTGCAGGTGCTGTGGCGCTGGATGGCGGTGGAAGGCTTCACGCCGAACTTCGCCCTCTACCTGGACGGCCTGTCCATCACCATGCTTGGCGTGGTGGTCGGCGTAGGCTTCCTGATCCACCTGTTCGCCTCCTGGTACATGCGCGGTGAAGCCGGTTACTCGCGCTTCTTCGCCTACACCAACCTGTTCATCGCCAGCATGCTGTTCCTGGTGCTCGGCGATAACCTGTTGTTCCTGTACTTCGGCTGGGAAGGCGTGGGCCTGTGCTCGTACCTGTTGATCGGTTTCTACTACAGCAACCGCAACAACGGGAACGCGGCACTCAAGGCGTTCATCGTCACCCGGATCGGCGACGTGTTCATGGCCATCGGCCTGTTCATCCTGTTCCAGCAACTGGGCACGCTGAACATCCAGGAACTGCTGGTCAAGGCGCCGGAGCACTTCAAGGTCGGCGACTTCTGGATCGTCCTGGCGACCCTGATGCTGCTGGGCGGTGCCGTCGGTAAATCCGCGCAACTGCCGCTGCAAACCTGGTTGGCGGACGCGATGGCCGGCCCTACCCCGGTCTCGGCACTGATCCACGCCGCGACCATGGTGACCGCGGGCGTCTACCTGATCGCCCGTACCCACGGCCTGTTCGCCCTGGCGCCGGACATCCTGCACCTGGTGGGCATCGTCGGTGGCGTGACCCTGGTACTGGCCGGTTTTGCCGCCCTGGTACAGACCGACATCAAGCGCATCCTCGCCTACTCGACCATGAGCCAGATCGGCTACATGTTCCTGGCCCTGGGCGTGGGTGCCTGGGAAGGCGCGATTTTCCACCTGATGACCCACGCGTTCTTCAAGGCCCTGCTGTTCCTGGCCTCCGGTGCGGTGATCGTGGCCTGCCACCACGAGCAGAACATCTTCAAGATGGGCGGCCTGTGGAAAAAACTGCCGCTGGCCTACACCAGCTTCATCGTCGGCGGCGCGGCCCTGGCGGCCCTGCCACTGGTCACCGCCGGTTTCTACTCCAAGGACGAGATCCTCTGGGAAGCGTTCGCCAGCGGTAACCAGGCGCTGCTCTATGCCGGCCTGGTGGGTGCGTTCATGACCTCGCTGTACACCTTCCGCCTGATCTTCATCGCGTTCCATGGTGAAGCCAAGACCGAAGCCCATGCCGGCCATGGCATTGCCCACTGGCTGCCACTGTCGGTGCTGATCGTGCTGTCGACCTTCGTCGGCGCCATGATCACCCCACCGCTGGCCGATGTGCTGCCGCAAAGCGTCGGCCATGCCGGCGGCGAAGCCAAGCACAGCCTGGAAATCGCCTCGGGCGCCATTGCCCTGGCGGGTATCCTGCTGGCCGCCCTGCTGTTCCTGGGCAAGCGTCGCTTCGTCACGGCGATCGCCAACAGCGGCATCGGGCGATTCCTTTCGGCCTGGTGGTTCGCCGCCTGGGGCTTCGACTGGATCTACGACAAACTGTTCGTCAAGCCATACCTTGCGATCAGCCACATTCTGCGCAAAGACCCGCTCGACCAGACCATTGGCCTGATCCCGCGCATGGCCAAGGGCGGCCACACCGCCCTGAGCCGTACCGAGACCGGTCAACTGCGTTGGTATGCGGCTTCCATGGCGGCTGGCGCCGTGCTGGTTATCGGCGCCATCGTGCTGGTAGCGGTCTGATATGAACCTTGCGAACTTGCGAAAGGAAACGAGCCCGTCATGATTCTGCCCTGGCTAATCCTGATCCCCTTCATCGGCGGCCTGCTGTGCTGGATCGCGGAGCGCTCCAGCTCCACGCTCCCGCGCTGGATTGCGCTGCTGACCATGTCCCTGGAACTCGCGCTCGGCCTCTGGCTGTGGGCGACCGGTGACTATTCATTCGCTCCGGCGCCTGGCGCCGATCCAACCTGGGCGCTTGAATTCAAGCATGCCTGGATCGCGCGCTTCGGCATCAGCGTGCACCTGGCCCTCGACGGCCTGTCGCTGCTGATGATCCTGCTGACCGGCCTGCTGGGTATCCTCTCGGTACTCTGCTCCTGGAAAGAGATCCAGCGTCACGTGGGTTTCTTCCACCTGAACCTGATGTGGATCCTGGGCGGCGTCATCGGCGTGTTCCTGGCGCTGGACCTGTTCATGTTCTTCTTCTTCTGGGAAATGATGCTGGTGCCGATGTACTTCCTCATCGCGCTCTGGGGTCACAGCTCTTCGGACGGCAAGAAAACCCGGATCTACGCGGCGACCAAGTTCTTCATCTTCACCCAGGCTTCCGGCCTGATCATGTTGGTGGCGATCCTTGGCCTGGTACTGGTCAACTTCAACAACACCGGTGTGATTACCTTCAATTACGCCGACCTGTTGAAAGTGCAGATGTCCAAGACCACCGAGTACGTGCTGATGCTCGGCTTCTTCATCGCCTTCGCGGTGAAGCTGCCGGTGGTGCCGTTCCACTCCTGGCTGCCGGACGCCCACGCCCAGGCGCCGACCGCCGGTTCCGTGGACCTGGCCGGTATCTTGCTCAAGACCGCGGCCTACGGCCTGCTGCGCTTTGCCCTGCCGCTGTTCCCCAATGCCTCGGCGGAGTTCGCGCCGATCGCCATGACCCTGGGCCTGATCGGGATTTTCTACGGTGCGTTCCTGGCGTTCGCCCAGACCGACATCAAGCGCCTGATCGCGTTCTCCAGCGTTTCGCACATGGGCTTCGTGCTGATCGGGATCTACTCCGGCAGCCAGCTCGCCCTGCAAGGCGCGGTGATCCAGATGTTGGCTCACGGCCTGTCGGCGGCGGCGCTGTTTATCCTCAGCGGCCAGTTGTACGAGCGCCTGCACACCCGGGACATGCGTGAGATGGGCGGCATCTGGTCGCGCATCGCCTACCTGCCGGCCATCAGCCTGTTCTTCGCGGCCGCGTCCCTGGGCTTGCCGGGCACGGGTAACTTCGTTGGCGAGTTCCTGATCCTGATCGGCTCGTTCGTCAGTTCGCCATGGATCACCGCCATTGCGACTTCCGGCCTGGTGTTCGGTTCGGTCTACTCGCTGATCATGATCCACCGCGCCTACTTCGGCCCGTCCAAGTCGGACGAAGTGCTGCGCGGCATGGACGGTCGCGAACTGATCATGGTGCTCGGCCTTGCGGTGCTGCTGGTTTACCTCGGCGTTTCCCCGCAACCGTTCCTCGACACCTCTGCCGCCACGATGCATGGCGTGCAGCAGTGGCTCGGCACCGCCTTCTCTCAACTCGCTTCGGCCCGGTAAGAGCGCTATGGAATTCACGATTCAACACTTTATCGCGCTTGCGCCGCTGTTGATCACCAGCGCCACGATCATCGTGGTGATGCTGGCGATCGCCTGGCGGCGCAATCACTCACAGACCTTCCTGCTGTCGGTGGCGGGGCTGAACCTGGCCTTGCTGTCGATCTTGCCGGCCCTGAAAGTCGCGCCCCTGGCGGTCACCCCGCTGATACAGATCGACAGCTTCGCCTGCCTGTACATGGCGCTGATCCTGGTCGCCACCCTGGCCTGCGTTACCCTCGCCCACGCCTACCTCGGCGATGGCGGTTCGGGTTACCCGGGCAACCGCGAAGAACTGTACCTGCTGATCCTGATGGCCGCCGCCGGTGGCCTGGTCCTGGTCAGCGCGCAGCACCTGGCCAGCCTGTTCATCGGCCTGGAACTGCTGTCGGTACCGGTCTACGGCCTGGTGGCCTATGCCTTCTTCAACAAGCGCTCCCTGGAAGCCGGCATCAAGTACATGGTGCTGTCGGCGGCCGGTTCCGCGTTCCTGTTGTTCGGCATGGCGCTGCTGTACGCCGAAGCCGGCACCCTGAGCTTCGTCGGCATCGGCCAGGCCCTGGCGGCCACCGGCCTGCCTAGCCCGATCGCGCAACTGGGCCTGGGCATGATGCTGATCGGCCTGGCGTTCAAGCTGTCGCTGGTGCCCTTCCACCTCTGGACCCCGGACGTCTACGAAGGCGCCCCGGCGCCGGTGGCGGCGTTCCTGGCCACCGCATCGAAAGTCGCGGTGTTCGCGGTGATGGTGCGTCTGTTCCAGATCTCGCCAGTGGCCAGCAGCGGTGTGCTGAGCAACGTACTGACCCTCATCGCCATCGCGTCGATCCTGTTCGGTAACCTGCTGGCACTGACCCAGAGCAACCTCAAGCGTCTGCTGGGTTACTCGTCCATTGCCCACTTCGGCTACCTGCTGATCGCCCTGATCGCCAGCAAAGGCCTGGCCGTGGAAGCCATCGGCGTGTACCTGGTCACCTACGTGATCACCAGCCTCGGCGCCTTCGGCGTGATCACCCTGATGTCCTCGCCATACAACGGTCGCGACGCCGACGCCCTGTACGAGTACCGCGGTCTGTTCTGGCGCCGTCCGTACCTGACCGCCGTGCTGACCGTGATGATGCTGTCCCTGGCCGGCATCCCGCTGACCGCCGGCTTCATCGGCAAGTTCTACATCATCGCCACTGGCGTCGAGGCTCACCAATGGTGGCTGGTCGGCTCGCTGGTGCTGGGCAGTGCCATCGGCGTGTTCTACTACCTGCGCGTCATGGTCACCCTGTACCTGATGGAACCGAACCTGCGTCGCCACGACGCCGAGCTGCACTGGGAACAGAAGGCAGGCGGCGTGATGCTGCTGGCCATCGCCGTACTGGCGTTCTTCCTCGGCGTGTACCCGCAGCCGTTGCTGACCCTGGTTCAGCAGGCAGGCCTGACAGGTTGATCGCGTAGCGGTAGCTCGTAGAAAACAGAAACGGCACCTTTTAGGTGCCGTTTTTTTATACGCAAGGAAACATCTTTAGTGCCGCAGGCCAATGGCTCGAACGCCAGCATTGGAATGCTATTGATTCAGTTGCCCGATCTAGCTCATGACCCAGCCCGCCACGGTGGAAGCGCCCTTTCGAAAAGTGAAAAGGCGCCATGCAGGAACCGGTTGAAGCGAGCGGCATCACGCCGCAGTCCTGCCTGTTGACCACCAATCAGGCACAGATGGGCCACCTGACCTATCACTTCTGCTTCGCCTGGCATATGGACCAAGCGGCGGCACGTCCGGATCGCGAAGTCCAGTCGTCGTGTGTCAACACGCTGCTGAAATTCGCCTACCAACGGATCATGCAGCGACCAGGCGCGGATGGAAACTTCCCGCCCCGGTTGTTTCTCAGCGGCAATACTCAAATAGCGTTTCAGGATTTCACCCGCGCTACTGCCCTGCCCCGCATAAGCGAGCATGCGCTCTGTGTAGTCTTCTTCCCAAGCGGCCAGCAAGGTGCGGACAAAATCTTCGCGATTGCGGAAATGGTGGTAGAACGATCCGCGGGTCACATTCAATCGGCGCGATAGACTCTCGGCCGAAACGCCGGTATGCCCTATTTGGTCGAGGGCCTCAAAACCAGCCGCGATCCAATGGTGACGCGTTAGCTTTCCCACCGATCATTTCGCTCCTATTGAGCACCATACAGACTGTGTAGGGTGCGTAACCGATCAGTACGCTGCGAACACCAGCAGAGATGGCCGTTGCGTTTTGCACGCCAGCACTTTTCATGGAGCTCGCCTTGAAGAAAATCGTTCTGGTCGCTTTCGACCAATTCACTGATATCGACCTATTCCTGATGTGGGACATCTTAGGCCGCAACACTGAGGATTGGCACGTCCGAATATTGGGTTCCAGCGCTATCGTGCGATCGGCGCACGGCCTGCCTGTTTCGGTGCACGGTCCGCTTTCCGAGGCCAACAGTGCTGACGCGGTATTGTTCGTCAGCGGCAAGGAAGGGATACCCGCTGCACTTGCCGCCCCGGATTTCCTGACGTCGTTTGAACTTGACGCCAGACGCCAGCGAATCGGCTCCATATGCGCCGGAGCGTTCATTCTCGAACGGCTTGGGCTGCTCAGCGGCCCAGCCACTACCCACCCGGATGCACGAGCGAGCCTGCAAGCGCTGGGACTTGAATCCATGGACCAACCGCTTGTATGCCAGGGAAACGTTGCAACCGCTGGCGGATGCCTTTCGGCGCTCTATCTGGTGGGATGGTTGGTTGAATCCTGGTTCGATGCCGACAAACGCCGTGCGACGTTGCTCCCTGTTCTGCCCGCTGGGCAGCAAGCACTCTATGATGCCTTGATCGGGCTCAGTATCCGACAAGGAGAAGTGGGCGCCGCCCAACAAGAAACGCGACATGGCCTGTCGCCGAATTGGTAGTTAGAACTCAGGAGAGATCCCCGATGCCCCGAGAATTTGAGCTCATCATGGCCGTGCCAGTCCCCTCGAGGTCCGGCATCACCCACCTTTACAAGTCGATGAACCTGGCGGACGCTTTTGCGATTCGGCTCCCTGCGGGCACATCCAGCAATCCAGATCTGCTGGCTCGATTCATCTTTTCCCACCAGCCATCCTGGATCGGATGGCTCCTGAAAGTCCGAGACACTGTCGTTGCCGGTTTTGGTCTCAAGACAGCCAGACACTTGGCAACCCTTGCTAATCGGGTTGGTATCTTCAAGGTCTACAGCACGAACCAGACTGAAATCGTATTGGGCGAGGACGACAAGCACCTCGACTTCCGGATATCGATCCTGTGTTCTGGTGAGGCAGAGCCAGAAGGTAGTCGGCAACTGGTTCTTTCAACCGTGGTCCAGTGCCACAACCGTCTGGGCCGGGCCTACATCTTCGTTATTGCCCCCTTTCACCGTATGGTCGTTAAAGCCAGCCTCCTGCGTGCAGCGCGTGTCGGCTGGCCTCAGGCTATCTGCCCCTGAAGTTGAGAGCGTGAGCGATCAAATCAAACCTGCGCTATGAAAGACTAACTTGCGGGCCCGGAAGGAGAGACAAGGTTGAACGTCGATTTTGAATGCGTGGTCGTGGGCGCTGGCGTCGTTGGGCTCGCCGTGGCGCGAGAGATGGCGCGTGCCGGGCATGAAGTGCTGCTGATCGAAGCCGCCGAAGCCATCGGCATGGGCATCAGCTCGCGCAACTCCGAAGTTATCCATGCGGGCATCTATTATCCGCCGGGCAGTCTCAAGGTGCAGCTGTGCGTCGAAGGCCGGCACCGGTTGTACACCTATTGTGAAAGCCATGGCATCGCCACCCGCCGGCTCGGCAAGTTGATCGTAGCCACGGATCAGGCGCAGGTGGGCGGACTCGAAACATTGCTTGAGCGGGGCTTGAAGAACGGCGTGGACGACCTGCGCCTGCTCGACCAAGAACAGGCGCAGGCACTGGAACCGGCCCTGGCCTGTGTCGCCGCGCTGTATTCGCCTTCCACCGGTATCGTCGATTCCCACGCTCTGATGCTCGCCTTGCTGGGTGACGCCGAAGCGGCTGGGGCGAACATTGCTTTCCGTACGCCTTTACTGGGCGCTCGCATCATCACTGGGGGCTTCATCCTGGAATTGGGCGGCACGGCGCAGATGACCTTGTCCTGTCGCCTGCTGATCAACGCCGCGGGCCTCCAGGCACCTGCTCTCGCCCGCCGCATCGAAGGCCTTCACATGCAATCGGTGCCCGAAGACTTTTTGTGCAAAGGCAACTACTTCAGCCTCGCCGGGCGAGCACCGTTCCGGCACTTGGTCTATCCCGCCCCGGAAGCCGCCGGCCTGGGCATCCACATGACGCTGGACCTGGCCGGCCAGGCGCGTTTCGGCCCGGACACCGAATGGGTCGACTGTGAGGACTACCGAGTGGATCCGGCCCGGGCCGAAGCGTTTTACCCGGCGATCCGCAATTATTGGCCAGGCCTGCCGGACCAAAGCCTGCAACCGGCGTACAGCGGCATCCGCCCGAAGATTTCCGCCCCCGGCGAGCCGGCCCACGACTTTGTCATCAGCAGCGAGGCCGAACACCGAGTGCCTGGGTTGATCAACCTGCTCGGCATCGAGTCGCCTGGGCTGACGTCCTGCCTGGCAATCGCCAGCCGGGTCCGACAGCGGATCGAAAATGTCTAGCCACCCGCGCAAAGTGCAACGCATTTTGCAGCCCGCTCATGCAGCTTGCACGACGCCGGAAATTATTATCTTTTCAACCTATTGTTTTTAAAGAGTTTTTAAATCGATCTTCGGCTGGCACAGCTGATGCAATTCAGCTCTTACGCGGCGTAGGCGCTCGAAGCCTGCCCGCTTCCGTGTATTGCCGAGGAGCTACCTATGAATGCCATCGATCTGTTGAAAGCCGACCACGAACGCGTCAAAGCCATCCTGACTCAACTGAGCGAGTCGACTGAACGCGCCGTGAAAAAACGCACCGACCTGTTGGCGAAACTGGAAATGGAAATTTCCATCCACACCCGCCTGGAAGAAGAAATTCTTTATCCGGCTTTCAAGCAGGCCGGTGGCAAGGACGAGGCTGAAATGTATTACGAGGCCAAGGAAGAACACCGTACCGTCGACTCGCTGGTGCTGCCGGACCTCAAGGCCACCGATCCAACCCAGCCGGAATTCGCCGGTCGGGTGAAAGTGGTCAAGGAACTGCTCGAGCATCACATCGAGGAAGAAGAAAAGGAGATGTTCCCCCACGCGAAAAAATTGTTGGGCAAGGCAAAACTCGATGCCTTGGGTGCAGACATGGAAACGATGAAAGCGCAGTACAAAAAAGAACTGAGCAGCGCCAACCTCGCCGCCTGATCAAAGCGCGGTAGATGCTTCAGCCGTCATGTGACGGCTGAATGCGTTGCGGCGCTTTATTGCATTTGTTCACGCAGGAATTCCACCAACGCCTGCACCGGGCGTGCACTTTGCCGATGCTGGGGATACACCGCCGACAGCGCCAACGGTTCGGTCTCGAAGCCTTCCAGGACCTTGATCAGCCGCCCATCCTTCAAGGCATCGCCGAGGATGAAAGCAGGCAGATAGGTGATGCCCATGCCGGCGATGGCCGCGTCCCTGAGCAAATCCCCGTTATTGGCGCGCATGCGTCCCGTGACCTCCAGGGTCAGCGGTTTGCCGGCCCCCACGAAACGCCACTGCACCTGACGGCTGTGACCATAGGGCAAGCAGTCGTGATTGCGCAGGTCTTCAGGCCGCGCGGGTGTGCCTTTTTGTGCCAGGTAGGCGGGGCTGGCGCAGTACACCCGCTCGATAGTCGCGATACGCCGGGCAATCAGCGTCGAATCCTCCAGCACGCCGATGCGCAGCGCCAGGTCATAACCCTCCCCCAGCAGATCCACCGAACGGTCGCTCAGGTCCACTTCGACGCTGACGCCCGGATAGCGCTGCAAGAACAGCGGCAACAGGCTGCCCAGATGCGCCATGGCGAAGGACAGCGGTGCGCTGAGCCGAATGGTGCCGCGGGGCTCGCGGGTCTGGCCGCTGATGCCCTGCTCCACCTGTTCGAGCTCATTGAGCAGACGCAGCGCCGCTTGGTGATAGCGCTGGCCCAGGGGCGTGACATCCAGCCGCCGGGTCGAGCGATTGAGCAGGCGCACGCCCAGGCGCTGTTCCAGTTCCATCAGCTTGCGGCTGACGAACTGCTTGGACAGCCCCAGTTTTTCCGCTGCGGCGGTGAAACTGCCCGACTCCATGACCTGGGCAAAGATGCGCATTTCTTCGAAGGGGTTCATTTCTTTCCAAGTAGACGGAAGGTGTCAGCCGAACACAGAACTGTGGCGAGGGGATTTATCCCCGCTGGGCTGCGCAGCAGACCCGGTAATGAATCATGGGCACATTCTGACACAACTGGTTGACTGACTTTGGGGCCGCTGCGCAACCCAGCGGGGATAAATCCCCTCGCCACAAGGTTAATTG
Organism: Pseudomonas sp. NFACC16-2; assembly: GCF_900119205.1. Classification (NCBI taxonomy): domain Bacteria; kingdom Pseudomonadati; phylum Pseudomonadota; class Gammaproteobacteria; order Pseudomonadales; family Pseudomonadaceae; genus Pseudomonas; species Pseudomonas sp. NFACC16-2. The sequence continues at coordinate 550,427 of NZ_FPIX01000001.1, forward strand.
CCAGCCAAAAAGATGCCCGCACATTGGCGGGCATCCGTTCAGCAAGAAAGCAGCTTACTTGGCCGTCAGCGCCGAGTAGCTGTTCATCAGGTTGCGGTAGTTCGGAATGCGCTGGGACAGCAGGTTGCCCAGGCCTTCGATGTCGTTGCGCCAGTCGCGGTGCAGCTCACAGGCCACCGAGAACCAGTTCATCATCTGCGCGCCGGCAGCGGTCATGCGTACCCAGGCGGCCTGTTGCACGGTTTCGTTGAACGTACCCGAGGCGTCGGTGACGACGAACACGTCGAAACCTTCGGCCAGCGCCGACAGGGTCGGGAACGCCACGCAGACATCGGTGACCACACCGGCGATGATCAGTTGCTTGCGGCCGGTGGCCTTGATCGCCTTGACGAAGTCTTCGTTGTCCCAGGCATTGATCTGGCCTGGACGTGGGATGTACGGCGCGTCCGGGAACATTTCCTTGAGCTCCGGCACGATCGGACCGTTAGGGCCTTTTTCGAAGCTGGTGGTCAGGATGGTCGGCAGTTCGAAGAACTTTGCCAAGTCAGCCAAGGCCAGCACGTTGTTCTTGAACTCGTTGGGCGAGAAGTCCTGGACCAGGGAAATCAGGCCGGTCTGGTGATCGACCAGCAGGACGACCGCGTCGTCTTTGTTCAGACGGTTGTAGGCGGGAACGTTGCTCATGGGATAACTCCTTTGGGATGGATGTTACAAAAACTTGTGGGAGCGAGCTTGCTCGCGATAGCGGAGTGTCAGGCGGCGGCGACGTTGAATGTTCCGCCGCCATCGCGAGCAAGCTCGCTCCCACAGGGATGAATCGGTGCGTTAGTCAAAAGGCAAAGCAGGAACAGCCAAACGCGCCCCAGAAGCCTTGGAAATCGCTGACCGGGACGTTCGACAACCGCGCCCGTTCATGGCTGTGGGCATGCACCGTGCACGGGCCGCTGCACTGGTGGACCTGGGCCTGCAACGGTGAGGTCGGGCGCCAGTGGCCCGGGACCTTGACCACCGGCGACCAGTCCGGCAGCACCGGGACGCTGGCCGGCCCGAGCTTTTCGAAGTCGCCGGCGGCGTACACCACCTTGCCGTCGACCACCGTCAGTACCGACTCGATCCACTTGATGGCTTCTTCCTCGACGCTGAAGAAGTCCGCGCTCAGGGCTGCCAGGTCCGCCAGTTGACCGACCTTGATCTGGCCTTTCTTGCCCTGCTCCGACGAGAACCAGGCGCTGCCATGGGTGAACAGTTCTAAAGCGGTCAGGCGCGGCAAGCCCTCTTCGTGCAACGAAAGGCCGCCGACCGTGCGCCCGCTGACCATCCAGTACAGCGAGGTCCAGGGGTTGTAGCTGGAGACGCGGGTGGCGTCGGTGCCGGCGCCCACCGGCACGCCTTCGGCGAGCATGCGCTTGATCGGCGGCGTGGCTTCGGCGGCCTTGGCGCCGTAGCGGTCGACGAAGTATTCACCCTGGAAGGCCATGCGGTCCTGGATCGCAATGCCGCCGCCCAACGCCCGTACGCGCTCGATGTTCTTCGGCGTGATGGTTTCGGCGTGGTCGAAGAACCACGGCAAGCCATTGAACGGGATGTCACGGTTGACCTTCTCGAACACGTCGAGCATGCGGCTGATGGATTCGTCATAGGTGGCGTGCAGGCGGAACGGCCAGCGCTGTTCCACCAGGTGGCGGACCACCGGTTCCAGGTCCTGCTCCATGCCGGGCGGCAGGTCCGGACGCGGTTCGAGGAAATCTTCGAAATCCGCCGCCGAGAACACCAGCATTTCACCGGCGCCGTTGTGCCGCAGGAAATCATCGCCCTGGTGCAACTTGACGCTGCCGGTCCAGTTCTTGAAATCGCTGAGTTCTTCCTTGGGCTTCTGGGTGAACAGGTTGTAGGCGATGCGCACCGTCAACTGCTGCTCGCGGGCCAACTGCTCGATCACCGCATAGTCGTCCGGGTAGTTCTGGAAGCCGCCGCCAGCATCGATGGCACTGGTCAGGCCCAGGCGATTGAGTTCACGCATGAATTGGCGAGTGGAGTTGACCTGGTACTCCAGCGGCAGCTTCGGCCCTTTCGCCAGCGTCGAATAAAGGATCATCGCGTTGGGCCGCGCCACCAACATGCCGGTGGGTTCGCCCTTGCTGTCACGCACGATCTCGCCACCCGGCGGGTTCGGCGTGTCACGGGTGTAGCCGGCCACCCGCAGCGCGGCACGGTTGAGCAAGGCACGGTCATACAGGTGCAGCACGAACACCGGCGTATCGGGAGCGGCCTGGTTCAGTTCTTCCAGGGTCGGCATGCGTTTTTCGGCGAACTGGAATTCGTTCCAGCCGCCGACCACGCGCACCCACTGTGGCGTTGGCGTGCGGTCGGCCTGGTCCTTGAGCATGCGCAAGGCATCGGCCAGGGATGGCACGCCCTCCCAGCGCAGCTCCAGGTTGTAGTTCAGGCCGCCACGGATCAAGTGCAGGTGCGAGTCGTTGAGCCCGGGGATGACGGTACGGCCCTTGAGGTCGATGACCTGGGTGCCGCTGCCTCGCAAGGCCATGGCTTCGGCATCGGTGCCCACCGCGACGAAGCGGCCCTGGCTGATGGCGACAGCGCTGGCGCGGGGCTTCTCGCGGTCGACGGTATGGAACTGGCCATTGAACAAAATCAGATCGGCGTTCATAGGTTTTTCCTTCAACTATCAAAAATAGAATGTGTGGCGAGGGGATTTATCCCCGCTCGGTCGCGTAGCGGCCGCTCTTTCAGGACTGCTTCGCAGTCCAGCGGGGATAAATCCCCTCGCCACAAGAGCGCTCGCCAGCACAATGTGATAACGCTTATGGTTTCAGCTGTTCGTGAGCTTTCGAGGCTTCCAGCCAAGGTGCGAACACACGGGTCGCCAGCGGCATGCACACGTAGCAGACCGAGAGCACGATGGTCAGGGTGATCAAAAACGTGGCAACCACGTAGTTCGACAGAAAGGCGTTGAGTTGCAGCACCGGACCCCAGAGCAACGGCACCAGCAAGGTGTGCGGCAGGATGACCAGCAGCGTCACCACGGCCTGCTTCCAGCGCGGCGGTGGCGTGGCGGCATCGGCCAGCGGAGCGAACCAGAATTCCTTGTGCGAGGCGACTTCAGTCTGGTCGCCATCGGCCAACAGCGGCGCGGCCTCTTCCACCAGCTCGCGGCGCTCGGGTGAGTCCAGCCAGCGTTGCATGGCTTCGGTGGAGCAGAAGCGCAGCACGCAGGTGAACAGCGACAACCCACCCAGTTTGCCGCGCACTACGTCCACGCCCAGGTGGCCCGGCCATTGACCGGCCACGCGCACGATGCGGCGTAACCAGGCCTCGTACGCCACGTCCTGGCCGGCCTTGATCCGGTGCTTGACCACCAGGGTCACGATTTCATCGAAGCCGGGTTTGGCCGGGCTCACGGGGGATTCAATGGCTTGAGATTCAGACATGGCGAAGCACTCCAACAAAACGCGTGTTGATTGCCAGGCGCCCGGGCCCGGCGATGAACACGCTGGTAAATATGATCAGCAGCAACCAGCCGAACTGCCCCTCTTCCAGGCTCCATTGCGGGTGCACCACCAGCAGCGCCACCGCCAGGAGAAACAGGATCGGCAGGCACGCCAGGCGCACCAGCACACCGGCCATGATCAGCAGCGGACACAGCACCTCGGCGAAAATCGCCAGGATCAGGGTCGGTGCTGCACCCAAGTGAAACGGGTCTTCGATGCGGGTCAGTTCGACGCTGTAGTGCAACAGCTTCGGCAACCCATGGACCCACAGCAAAAACAACGCGCTACTCAGGCGCAGGAACAACAAGCCCAGGTCCTGCCACGGGCGCTCATCGGTCATGTTCATCGGTGGGCTCCGTGCGCGGCGATCGAGGCCGCCGCTGGCAGCGGTTGGGACATGTGGCTGGCAATGCGCGAACGCAGCCAGCGCTCGGCCGGGTCGTTGTCATGCACCCCGCTCCAGACCATCGACAGCTCGGCGGCATTGATCTCGAACGGAGGGTCCTCGGCGCGCAGCGCGCAGCCTTCCACCAGCGCGCAGGCGGCGTAGTCGGGCACGGTGGCGATCAGCTCGGTGCCGGCCAGCAAGGCCCGTAACCCGCTGAATTGCGGCACCGCCAGCACCACTTTGCGGGTCCGGCCGATGCGGGCCAGGTCCAGGTCGATGTTGCCGCTCAGGTCGCCCGAGAACGAGACCATGGCGTGGGGACGCGAGCAGTACTCGTCCAGGGTCAGCGGCCCCGGGCGCTGGTCGCCACGCAAGACTTTGCAAGGGATGTCCCGCAGTTTCTTGCGTTTGGCATTGGCCGGCAGATCGGTGGTGTAGCTGACACCGACGCTGATTTCACCGCTGGCCAGCAGCGACGACATCAGCAGGAAATTGGCCCGGCGCACCACCACGATGATCCCCGGCGCCTCTTCGCGCAGTTGGCTCAACAACGGTGGAAACAGGCCGAATTCGGCATCGTCGGACAGACCGATACGAAACACGTCGCAACTGGTGGACGGATCGAACGCCTTGGCCCGGCTGACCGCGCCGGAGATGGTGTCCATGGCCGGTTGCAGCTCTTGCAGGATCGCCAGGGCCCGCGGCGTCGGCTCCATGCCGCGACCGTGGCGGATCAGCAACGGATCATCGAACAGATCCCGCAGCCGCCCCAGCGCCGCGCTCACCGCCGGCTGGCCCATGAACAGTTTTTCGGCGACGCGGGTCAGGTTTTTCTCGAACATCAGCGCCTCGAAGATCACCAGCAGGTTCATGTCGAGGCGGCGTAAATCGTTGCGGTTCATGGGTGTTGGTCCTGTCGAATACCGATCCTGTGGGAGCGAGCTTGCTCGCGATAGCCGGGTGTCAGTCGGCGGCGATGTTGACTGTTGCGCCGCCATCGTCGGAACGCCGCCCGGAGCAAGCTCGCTCCCACAGGTGTGTGGCTTGATCAGCCCTGAATGAACGCCAGCAGGTCGGCGTTCAATCGGTCCTTGTGGGTATCGGTCAGCCCGTGGGGCGCGCCCGGGTATACCAGCAACTGCGAGTTCTTCAGCAATTTGGCGGCGGCGATGCCGGCGGTCTCGATGGGGACCACCTGATCGTCATCGCCATGGACCACCAGGGTCGGCACGTCGATGTTGCGCAGGTCTTCGGAAAGATCGGTCTCCGAGAACGCCTTGATGCAGTCATAGGTGTTCTTGTGGCCGGCGAGCATGCCCTGCATCCAGAACCAGTCGATCATGCCTTGGGAGACTTTGGCGCCCGGACGGTTGGCACCGAAAAACGCGCTGGCCACATCTTTGTATAGCTGAGAACGGTCGGCCAGGGAGGCCTGGCGGAAACCGTCGAACACCTCCACAGGCAGACCGCCGGGGTTGGCCGGGGTCTTGAGCATCAGCGGCGTCACCGCCGAAATCAGGCCGAGCTTGGCGACACGGGCAGCCCCATGGCGGCCGATGTAGCGCGCCACTTCGCCACCGCCGGTGGAGAAGCCGAGCAACACCGCGTCCTTCAAGTCCAGCCGCTCGATCAGCTCGGCCAGGTCATCGGCATAGGTGTCCATGTCGTTGCCGTCCCAGGGCTGGCTGGAACGCCCGTGCCCACGGCGGTCATGGGCGATCACCCGGTAGCCCTTGGACGCCAGGAACATCATCTGCGCTTCCCAACTGTCCGAGTTCAACGGCCAGCCGTGGCTGAAGACCACCGGTTGACCACTGCCCCAGTCCTTGTAGTAAATCTCGGTGCCGTCGCGGGTAATGAAGGTGCTCATGACGTGACTCCTTGAGGTGGGTGGATCGCTTTATGGTCCGGCCATGGGAGGCATCTGCGTGAGTTAAACGTTGTTAATTTTTTCGGAACTGAAGTGTTAAAAACCCTGATGGAGACTGCTTTTGTGGCGAGGGGATTTATCCCCGCTGGGCTGCGCAGCAGCCCCAAAAGCGACATGTCGGTGTGTCAGGCTGACTGGAGTTTGGGTTTTGGGGGCCGCTTCGCAGCCCAACGGGGATAAATCCCCTCGCCACAGAAGTCTGTGCCTGGCAGGAAAGCCCGCGCCGTTGCGCTTGACGCAAAACCTGAGGAATATGCTCGGGTAAAGCCCAGGCACCGCGACCAGAACATTGAGAGCAACATGAGCCAATACCTCAGCCTGCCCGTCGAACAGACGGTGCACTTCGGCCCTTACCGGGTCCATCCTCGCCAGCGGCTGGTGCTCGAGGGTGGGCAACCGTTGCGCCTGGGCAGGCGGGCCGTGGAGATTCTGCTGGTGCTGCTCGAGCACGCTGGCGAGGTGGTGAGCAAGCAGCAACTGATCGCCCGGGTCTGGCCCAGGAGCGTGGTGGAAGATACCAACCTGCGCGTGCACGTCGCGGCACTGCGCAAAGCCCTCGGGGATGGCCAGGCCGGGCAGCGCTACATCGTCACCGTGGCGCAGCGCGGCTACAGTTTTGTCGCGCCGCTGTCATTCGAACCGCTCGACCAATGGGCGCACATCCCTCATCCGTCTTTGACGCGCAACCTACCGCTGCAGCGCACCCGCATGATCGGACGCCAGGCCCTGGTGGAAAACCTGGTGGCCCAGCTACCGCGAAAACGCTTCATTACCTTGGTCGGTACCGGCGGCATCGGCAAGACCACCGTTGCCCTGCGAGTCGCTGAACGGCTGATCGGCCAGTACCGTGACGGCACTCATCTGCTGGACCTGGCATCGCTCAACGACGCGGCCATGATCGCCCCCAACCTGTGCGCATTGCTCGACCTGCCACTGCAGGACGGTGATCCGCTGGACGCCATCGCCCGGCAGCTCAAGGAGCGGCATCTGCTGCTGGTCATCGACAACTGCGAGCACCTGATCGACGCCATCGCCCTGCTCGCCGAAACCCTGCTGCGCGGCGCCCCTCACCTGCACATCCTGGCCACCAGCCGCGAAGGCCTGCGCGCCGAAGGCGAACACGTACAGCGCCTGGATGCCCTGGCGTTCCCGCCCCGGGAAATGCCCATCGAAGGCTATCCCGCCCTGGAATACCCGGCGCTGCAACTGTTTGCCGAGCGCGCGCTGGCCAGCCGTGACGACTTCGAACTGAGCGACCGCGAGGTGCCGTTGGTGATCGACATCTGCCGACGGCTGGATGGCATTCCCTTGGCCATCGAGCTGGCTGCCGCGCAAATCGGCCGTTTCACCCTGGAGGAGCTTCACCAGCAACTGCAAGACAGCGTCGCCCTGCTTCACAACGACGCCGACGCCGCCCCGCGCCAGCAAACCCTGCGCGCCACGCTGGACTGGAGCTTCGCATTGCTCACGGCCTGCGAGCAGACCTGCCTGCGGCGGCTGGCGGTGTTCATGGGCAGTTTCAACCTGGCCTCGGCCGCCGCAGTGATCGTCGGCCAGCATGTCGCGCCCGACCAGGTGCTGGTGTCGGTCAGCCAGCTGGTCGCCAAATCGTTGCTCAATGTAGAGATAGGCGACGAAGAGGTGCGCTATCGCCTGTTGGACACCACCCGCCGTTATGCCTTGGAGCAACTGGCCGAAGCCGGGGAGCTGGCGGCCAGCCAGGAACGCCATGCCGAGCGCTGCCTGGCGCTCATGGGACAAGCGGAAAGCGATTGGGAAAACACCCCCACCCGACTGTGGATCACCCGCTACGCCGACTATCGCGACGATATCCGCGCAGCGCTCGACCGCGGCTTGGGCCCGCAAGGTTCACACGCCATCGCGATCCGCCTGACCGCCCGTACCCTGCCCCTCTGGCAGGAGCTGTCGCTGCTCAAGGAACACGGCCTCTACGTCAACAAAGCGCTGCAATTATTGCGGGCCAGCCCCGCGCCATGCCCGCGCTTGACCCTCGCCCTGGAACTGGCCCACGCCAGTTTCAACTACCACACCGAGGGCGGCACGCCGGCCACGGTCCGCGCCTTCGCCACGGCCCGGCAACTGGCCCGGCAATGCCAGGAACTGGCCGGCGAACTGCGGGCCGTGTCCGGGCAAATGACCGTCGACCTCAGTTGCGGCGACTACCAACAGGCCCTGGCACACAGCCGGGATTTCGACCGGTTGGGCTTGCAGGGCGACCCGACCCTGTCCTTGAGCACCCAACGCCTGCGGGTGCTGGCGTTGCATTTCACCGGCGACCAGGGCGCGGCGCGGCGCGAAGCCGAACAGGTGATCCAGCGCCTGGCCCAGAGCGGTCACCTCAGCCGCTTCAGCCACGGCTTCGGCGTGCAATACGATCAGAGCGTGGCCACGCTGACGGTTCTGGCGCGCATCCTCTGGCTGCAAGGTTTTGCCGAGAAAGCCCGGCGTACAGCCAACCTGGCGCTGCAAATCGCCTTGCAGATCAACCACGGCATTTCGATCTGCTACACCTTGGCGCTGGCCGGTTGCGTGATCGCCCACTACACCGGCGATCATTCGATTGCCCGGGAAAGGCTCGACCTGTTGAAGCAGCAGGCCAAGAAACATTCGGTGATGCTGTTCCATGACTGGGCTTGCCATTACGAACGCACATTCGATGGCCAGCCCCTGGCAACATGCCCGACAAACGGCTTGATCCAGGACATCGCCGTCACCCTGCGCAGCGACTTCGTCAGCCCGGCGCAAATCGAACGGGCGCGCAGTGGCGCCGCGGGTTGGTGTTCGGCGGAGATCCTGCGGGCCGATGCCGAGACTTTGCTGGCCCGGGACGAACCGTCTCTGGAAGAAGCAGCCGAAGCGCAACTGCTGGCCGCCCTGGGCATCGCCCGTCGTCACCAGGCCCTGGCCTGGGAACTGCGCAGCGCCACGTCCCTGGCCCGTTTGTGGCAGCGCCAAGGGCAGGTGCATGCCGCGCAGGCGCTGCTCGACCCGGTCTATCGACGCTTCACCGAAGGTTTCGAGACCCCCGACCTATTGGAAGCCAGCGCGCTGCTCCAGGCGCTGACTTGACGGTTGGGGCCTTGAATGCCGGACTCCCCATGCGCCTTGCAACACGTAACGCCGATGAAACACAGGCCACTGGCCACTGCGTCGCAGTTTGTCCATGGCATAGGCGCGAGTGGTGTGGAGCAGATGGAAGCGCCCCCCTTCGGCAAGCGGCTCGACCATCAGCAGTGACGCGCCCACCAGCCGCGACAGCAGCGAGGGTAATTGCCCGACACTCAGCTCAGCGCAACTGATCACGGCCAGCGCCGCCTTGAGCGTAAACGGCCCCTCGAACACCGCCAGACGCTGGAATGCGGTTTTTTCGTCAGTGCTCAAACGCTCGAAACTCGAGTCCAACACCGCCTCCAGGCTGCGGTGCCGGGCCACCGCCGTACGCCGCCCATGGCTCAAGAGGGATAAACCGTGACCCAGTTGTTCCAGAACCCCTGCCACTCCCAAGGCATCGACTTGGGCCGCCGCCAATTCCAACGCCAGCGGCAATCCGTCCAGGCGCTGGCAGATCTGCGCAAGCGTCCGCCAGTCGCGCCCACCCGGCCTGAAGCCCTGCTGCCGGGCGCCGACCCGCTCGATCAGCAACTGCACCGCCGGGCATGCCTCGATCTGGTGCTCCGGTTCCAGGGGCGACGCCACGGCCAGGCCCGGCAGTGACACAATTCTTTCGTCGGGCAAGTCCAAGGGTGCGCGACTGCTGACCAGCAACGACACCCCGGGCGCCGCAGCCACTGCCTGGACCAGCTCCCGACAAGCATCGAGCAGGTGCTCGCAACCGTCGAGCACCAGCAACATCCGACAGGGTTCGAGAGAGCGGGCCAAAGCCCCCTGCTCCACGCCCAGCACACCGGCCACTTGCGCCACCACTTGTGAGGGATCGTTGACGGCCGCCAGGTCAACGAACCAGGCACCGTCCTTAAAGTGTTCGAGCAGCAGTTCCGCCACCCGCACCACCACGGTGGTCTTGCCGACCCCGCCGGGGCCGGTCACGGTGGTCACGGCTTGACGGGGCACTTGCGCCAGCAACCGCCCCAGGACTTTGTCGCGACCCACCACCGGGTTCAAGCGCCTGGGCAGGTTGTGTCGCTCGGTTTGTGGACTGAAAGGCGACTCAACGCGTTCTTGCGCTATCAGGGGCAGCGCAAGGCAATAGCCTTGTCGAGGATGATTGAGAATGTAGCGAGCGCCGCCCCGCCCATCACCGAACGCCCGCCGCAGCGCCGCAATGTGCACCCGCAGGTTGATGGCCTCCACGACGCTGTCCGGCCAGACGTGGGCGATGAGTGTTTGCTTGCTGACGTACTGGCCGGCGTGCTCCACCAGCACCTGCAGGACATCCAGGGCACGACCGCCCAGTGCGAGGGGCTGGCCGTCACGGGTGACCAGCCGCTGCTGCCGGTAGAAGACAAACGGACCGAAGCTCACCGCCGGCTCGCTATCGGGTTTGACGAAACTGTTCATGGGCGATCCAGCGCCGGATAACCGGTGCGAGCGTCAGTGTGCGGATTCACCGAACACGGCTGCCCTGGCTCCTGCGCATCCTTTCCAAAGGGTTCGCCGTTATCTTGGCAGGCGCAGGCCTCAGGACAATGCTGGCACAGGGAGCGCCACGGACATCACAGTGCCCTGGACGGACACCGATGGCTCAACTGAACTGCTGGCGATACTGCACCGGGGTCAGGCCGAGCTTTTCACCGAACAAAAAGCGCATGTGCCGCACGCTGCCGAAGCCGCTGCGAAACGCCACGGTCTTGAGTGGCAGGTCGGTGGTTTCCAGCAACTGACGCGCGCGGTCAATGCGCGCGCCTTGCAGGAACTCCATGGGTGTCATCTTCACTTCACGGGCGAAGACCCGGGCGAAATGCCGCGCACTCATGGCGGCCAACGCGGCCATGCGCTCGATGGTGAAGGGTTCTTCCAGATGTTCCATCACATGATTCTGCACGCGGGTAATGGCCGATTCCTGCGTCGACACCGCCGCCACCGAGGGGCTGAACTGCGCCTGTCCGCCCTGGCGTTTCATCACCACCAGCAGCACCTTGGCCACGTCCAACGCGACTTTGCGACCGTGATCCTGAGCGACGATGGACAAGGCCAGGTCGATCCCGGCGGTGACGCCACCGGAGGTGATCAGGCGCCGGTCCTGCAGGAAGATCTTGTCGGTTTCCACCAGGGCCCTGGGGAAACGTTGGATCAGGCGTTCAGTGTAATGCCAGTGGGTGGTGACGCGATAACCGTCAAGCAAGCCCGCCTCACCGAGCACAAAGGCCCCGGTGCAGATCGAGCCGTAGCGCGTAGCCCGTTGCGCCGCGGCCCGCAACCAGTGGTGCAGCCCCGGATGCTGGTCGTTATAGGCCCCCGGCCCGCCCGGTACCAGCAACACGTCATAGGCCGCCCATGCCTGGTCGATATGGATATCGGCCTGCACCGACACACCGTTGGACGCTCGCAACGGCCCACGCTCGGTTCCCAGGGTCAGCAATTGATAACGCTGATCCGCTGCGAGGTAACGATTGGCGATGGAAAACACCTCCAGGGGCCCGGCCATGTCGAGCAGCAAAAAATCCGGGAACAGCACTATTGCAACGGTTTTCATTTAAAAAGACGCCAAAAAGATCCAGAAACTATAAATGCCCCCCTGTGGGGGCTTGCTCGCGATAGCGGTGAGTCAGTCGCATCAATTCCAATTGACCCGACGCTATCGCGAGCAAGCTCGCACAGGGTTTCTCGTCAGCATTATGTCGAAGCGAAGCACCCGCCGGTAGGCACTCTCGATTGTCCACCAGTAGCGGACAGTCTTTCGTTTTCCACCCGCTTATTGAACATCTGGATAACCATTAACCTTCTTCTGAACCCGGCGAACGGCCCAGTCGTCGCCCACAGACATCAGGAGAATTGACCATGCTGACCCTTCGCAAAGCTTCGGACCGCGGCATTGCCCGCCACGGCTGGCTGACCTCGTTTCACACCTTCTCGTTCGCCAGCTACCGCGACCTCAACGAACAAGGCTTCTCCGACCTGCTGGTCATCAACGATGACCGGGTCGCCGCCGCCAAGGGTTTCGGCCAGCATCCCCACCGGGACATGGAGATCTTTTCCTATGTGCTCGAAGGGGCGCTGGAACACAAGGACACGCTCGGCACAGGCTCGGTCATTCGCCCGGGTGACGTGCAGTTGATGAGCGCCGGCAGCGGCGTGGCCCACAGCGAGTTCAACCATAGCGCGGACGAGCTGGTGCACTTCCTGCAGATCTGGATCGTGCCCAACGTCAGCGGTGCAACACCACGCTACCAACAGAAGCATTTCAGCAGCGAGCAGAAGCGCAGTCGCCTGCAATTGATCATCTCCCCTGACGGCACCGACGGCTCGCTCCAAGTGCGCCAGGATGCACGGGTCTACGCCGGGCTGTTCGATGGCGAGCAAAGCGCCACCCTGGCCCTGGCGCCAGAACGCTATGCCTATGTGCACGTGGCACGAGGCGCTGTCGAGCTCAATGGCATACCTCTAGAGGAAGGTGATGGCGTGCGGGTGCGCGAGGAACAAATCCTGACCTTGAACAACGGCAAGGATGCCGAAGTGCTGGTGTTCGATCTGCGGCCGCAGGAACTGCCACAGATGCCCTGAAGCAACCCCATGAACCCTTGTGGGAGCGGGCCAGCTCCCACAAGACTTATCTTGCGCATAACGCCAAGAAAGATTCGAAAGTCCTGAATCCATGATCAACAACGTATTTCAGGCGAAAAACATCTAAAAAAAGTCAGGCAACCTGAATAATCCAGGCTTTGATAATGGAGGGATCGCGCATTAGGAGAGAATCACCGGGCCGCCTCAAATGTATTCGTCTGTTGCCACGAGCCAGGCCGGCCTATAAAGTTCCCATAATAGTTTCATTTCTGACCAATGGTCATTGGATACTATCCAACGCAAATTGACCCGATGCACGCATCAAGGCAAAATAATTTCACTTTGCCATCAACTCTCCTGACTTGCTTATTCACGGAAGAAAGCATGAAAACCGTTATATCCCTCGCGTTACTCTCTATTGCGTGCAGTGCGGCTGCGGACGTCCAGAACATCAAGTACCTCTACGATGATTCGGATGCCGTGTACTCCATCGTTTCGTTTGTCGACAGCGGTTCAACCATCCAGGCCACCGTACAAAGATCGGGCACTTACTTCACCAACTACACGAAGCTTGAACTCGACTGCGCCAACCGCAATGTTCGGCACATGGGGATGTACAACAGTCTTTCAGGGGTGGAAAAAGCTCAGTTCGACCAGATGGAAGGAAGAATCATCGATGGCTCGATAGCCGACGAAGTCGGAAAAGCGTTGTGCAACGACACCTCCTTGACCGCTTCGAAAGCCGCGCCACAAACTGAAGACCTGCCCACCGAAACACAAACAGACGATAACACCTGACTTGTATTCGTCGCGCAGGAACTGTGGGAGTGAAGCTTGCCCCCACATAGCTCCCGCGCTACGGCGCGGCAATGCCCTCTGCTCCCTGAAAACTCATCTCTGATCCGCCTGCGTCTTCATCGCACGGTTTGTTTGCGCTCCGATTTCGAGCGATAGCTACCAGGCGGCACACCAAAAAAATCCCGGAAACGACGCTGGAAGTGCGGGGAGCTGACGAAACCCGTCGCCACGGCGATTTCGGTCACGGATCGATTGGTTTGCTGGATGAGCTGGCGGGCACGCGTCAAGCGCAGTTCCAAGTAATAGCGCGTGGGCGTCGCACCGAGAAAACTGCAGAACCGCCGCTCCAACTGCCGCTTGGAAATCTTGACGCATGCCGCCAGCTCATCGATGGTCAACGGCTCTTCTACGTTTTGCCACATCAGTTCAAGAGCCAGCTTGAGGCTTTCCGGCAACGTCGGGTCGGTTTCGACGAAGACCGGAGGCAAGTCCGTCGCATCATCGCCTGACTCGTCACAACGAAGAATTTCCTCGATGGCGCCCACGAGCGCCGCCCCGCCCGTCTGGCGAATCAATTGGAGCATCATGCGCAGCGAACTGTTGGCACCCGCGCAACTGACCCGCTCCCGGTCAACGACATAGGCCCGGCTGGACACCTTCACATGGGGAAACACCTCGGCCATCATGGCGCGACTTTCCGGGTGGACAGCGCATTCGAAACCGTCCAGCAGATTGGCATCGGCCACAAAGAAGACGCCGTTCCACAGTCCTCCCAGTATCGTCCCAGACGCCGCGTTGGCGCGCAGCTTGCGCCGCAGCAAGGGATGGCCTTGCAACTTCACGCGAAAGCCCCCGGCGACAATCAGCACGTCCAGGTTTTCCGGCATCTGCGCCAGTTCGATGTCGGTCGAGATGACAATGCCCAGGTCGCTCGTGACTTGCCCACCTGAAACCCCCACCGTCAGCACTTCATAGAGGGGCATGTCGCTCATCAGATTGGCGGTCACCAGCGCGTCCACGGCACCGGTGAAGGACATCATCGAGAAATTATCCATCAATACAAACGCGACGCGGATCGGCACCTGGCTGGCGGGGGCTGATCCGAGCGGTCGATAAGCCATGTTCTTGTTTTTGAGTACGCTCTCGAATGCGCTTGGCATAGGGCCTCGTTAATACATCAAAGACGATGATGATTGGCTGCGCTTGGGTGCCTTGAGCCGTAGGGCGAGGCGCAGAGCAAACCACGCTATCTTCCAGGCTAGTCAAGCCGGCTGCAATCGCGCCTGCGCCGTCTACCGGTCGGTCCGCGCCATAATGGAAGGCCTCAAGTGCCTACGACTTTGGTCGATACACTGTCAGTAGGCATGGGCGCTTTTCCTTTCCAGAGACTCGCAACGCCAAGCACTGCTGTTTCCGCCGTTCCAACACTTAAAAATATTCCGCGGGAGAAGTCATGAATATCAAACAGAAGCTGACATGGGCGTTCGCGGCCATCGCCTGCCTCCCGGTTATCCTGGTGGCGGTGCTTGTCGTGCTGAACCTGCGCGACGCCGCAAAAGCCAACTTCCTGGACAGCAGTGGTCGTGAGATTCGCCAGATCGACAACGGCATGAAGCAGTTTTTCGATGGCATCAGCCAGAACGTCGAGTTCTTTGCCAAGGACCCGCGCATCGTCGCCGCCAAAGACCTGAAAAACTATTCCGGCGCCGACGCCGCGCAAACGCCCCTGCCGGAAAACAACAAGCAGCTTTTGGAGATTTTCGACAGATTCGCCAAGAGCCATCCAACCACCGCCTATCTTTCCGTGGGGTTGGCCGATGGCGGCTACGCCAGCTGGCCTGACGATCCCAAGATCTCCAACTACGACCCACGCGTGCGTCCATGGTACAAGGCGGCCGTCGCCTCGCCTGGCAACACCGTGCGTACTGACGCCTACTACTGGGCGCCGGACGACGTGTCGCTGATTGGGATCGTACACACGATTGCCGACGCCAGCGGCAAGCTGGTGGGCGTTGTGGGCCTGGACGTGTCGCTCAAGCAACTGACCGAACTGGTCAAGAACATCAAGCTGGGTGAAAGCGGCTACCTGATGCTGGTGGAAGCCAACGGCAACGTCCTGGTGGACGCCGCCGATGCCAAGCACAACTTCAAGCCGCTGGCCGACCTTGGGCCCAACTATGCCGAGCTGGCCAAAAGCAGTGATGGCGTGACCCAGATCGAGATCGACGGCGTGCCCTACATGGCCAACGTGGTCAGCTCCAAAGGGTTGGGCTGGCGCTTCATCGGCCTGATCAAGCGCGATGAAGTGATGGCCGGGGCTTCGAGCCTGACTTGGCTGATCGCCGCCATTGCCGCCGTACTGGCCGTGGTGTTCGCTTTGGTGGGCGCCAGTTTCGCCAGCGTGATCGTGCGGCCGATTCGCGGCGTAGCCAATGGCCTGCAGGAAATCGCCGAAGGTGAAGGCGACCTCACCCGCAAGCTCACCGTACAAGGCAAGGACGAAACGGCCACCCTGGCGGGCTGGTTCAACCAGTTCCTGGGCATGATCGCGCAACTGATGCAGCGCATCGGCAGCGCCTCTTCCGACCTGCAAACTGCCGCAGCCGATACCAGCCACGTGGCCCAGAACATGAACGACGCTGCCGGGCGCCAGCGCCAGGCGGTGGAACTGGTGAGCACCGCGTTCAACGAAATGGTCGCCACCGCCAACGAAGTGGCCCGCTCTTGCAGCCAGGCCGCCTCCAGCGCGGACGAAGGCTATCGCGATGTACACGATGGCCAGCATCACATCGGCGAAGCCACCGGCAGCGTGATGAAACTGAGCGACGACCTGCAAAAGTCGACCCAGACCATGCAGGCGCTGGAACAAGACAGCAAGAACATCAACACCATCCTCGACACCATTCGCTCGATCGCCGAGCAGACCAACCTGTTGGCCCTCAACGCCGCCATCGAAGCCGCACGGGCCGGCGATCAAGGTCGCGGGTTTGCCGTAGTGGCTGACGAAGTCCGGGCGCTGGCACGGCGTACCGCCGATTCCACCGGCGAAATCGACAGCCTGCTGGGCAACCTCGCACGGCGCACCCAGGAAGTCACCCAACAGATGCAAAGCAGCCTGCAAGTGTCGCAAACCAGCGTGGAACGCATCCAACAGGCCCGCGACAGCTTCGACAAGATCCGCAACTCGGTGGACTCGATTCGCGACCAGAATACGCAGATCGCCACAGCGGCAGAGGAGCAGCACCAGGTGGCCGAAGACATCAACCGGCACATCGCGCAGATCCATGCCGATGCCCAGTTGGTCGAGGAGTTCGCTCACTCGGCACAGACCGGCTCGGGGCGTCTGACGGATATTTCCGGTCAGCTCAAGGGCTTGGTTGGGCGCTTCAGGTTCTAAACCGGGCTTACGTCCACTGAAGATCAAATGTGGGAGCGAGCTTGCTCGCGAATGCGTGGTCACAGCCAATGAATATGCTGGATGTGCCGACCTCTTCGCGAGCAAGCTCGCTGGTAGCTCGCCGAACACCAACAGGCCAATCAGCGTGGCAAATACCAGCAGGGTGTAGTTGAACGGCTGGGATGTGGCCCCAGCACTGTTCCCGCCAAAGCGAACGTCATCAGAGCAAAAACCGCATACAAGGCATGCTTCTCAGGCAAGCCAAGATAACGCAGGCTGAATCCAACAACGCGATTTCGCCCACGCCAACCAGGGCATGAGTTATCTGGAGAAAGGGTTCTGGCGGCTGAGCAACTCGCTCGGGTTTCTCCCGGTTCATGGCGCTCCCAGTCAACTCTGGCCGTTGCGCTCAAGCATCACCCACCACCGGGACTTAAAGTCGAAGTGCCAGGGGACATTCCCCCCCGCTCACAATTCCAAGAATAGAGCCACTTCAATGAGCCCGACCAAATCCCTGCCAGCGTGCCTGGCACTCAGCTTCGCGTCATTTGCCGCCCATGCCGCCGATGGCCCTCCTCCACCTTCCGTAAGCCAACCCAGCGGTATCAACCTGGGCGGCACCAGCTTCTACGACGGGTTTGCGGGGCCACCCGGGCTGACTCACCAGACCTACCTGAAGTTCAGCACCGCCAGCAGCATCAGGACCAACGGCGGCAAGAAAAACGGCGCCTTCGATGACCCGAAAATCAATGTCATCACGATGATCAATCAGTTGAGCTACTACTCACCCGACACTTTCGTGGGAGGGGCACACCTGGGTTGGAGCCTGCTGGTTCCCGTCGTGTCCCTGGACGGCGACTTCGGTGACAACGGCGCCAAGCTCAAGGACAACGCTACCGGCCTGGGCGATGTCACGGTGGGGCCCCAGGTCCAGTTCGATCCGATCGTCGACGCCAGCGGCCGGCCGGTTTTCGTCCAGCGCATGGCCTTCGACACCATCCTGCCAACAGGCAAGTACGACAAAGACAAAGACCTGAACCCAGGCTCCAACCACTTCTCCCTGAACCCCTACTGGGCAGCGACCTGGATGCCGGCCCCCCGTTGGGAAGTGAGCTGGAGACTGAACTATCTGTACAACTTCAAGAACGACGATCCGGCGAGCAGTTCGCAGCAGTTCTTTGAAGGGCAAACGGTGCACGACACCCAGTCAGGACAGTCGGCATGGGCCAACTTCACCGCTTCGTACGAAGTGTTTCCGAAGGTCTCGGTCGGCATCAACGGCTACTACTTCCGGCAGATCTCGGATGACAAGGTCAACGGCAACACCCTGACCGACTCCCGGGAAAAGGTGCTGGGCTTTGGCCCGGGCCTGTTCTGGAAAATCACCGAAGACAAAGCCTTCTGGCTCAACACCTATAAAGAAACCGGCGTCGAGAATCGCTCCCGAGCGGATTACCAGGTGCAGGTTCGCTACGTCCACAAGTTCTGATTGACGTGTAGGCCGGCTCACGCATGAGCGGACTCTTTACCAGAGGTGATGCTTCATGAACGCACTCGACTCCATCGACAGCAAAAAATCACTGGGCGCCATCTGCCTGATGATGGTCATTTCCCTGGGGACACTGCAGATCCAACCGATCCTGGGCGGTGCCTTGATTGACCAACTCGGCCTGCCGCTCAATGCAATCGGCGCTCTTTTCGCCGCTGAACTCATGGCGATGGCCATCGCTTGCGGGGTCTGCGCCCTGTTCATGGCGAGCGTCGACCGGCGTCGCTTCGCCCTGGTGGCCTTGTTGATCCTGGCATTGGGTAACCTGGCCAGCACACAACTGCACAGCCAGGCCGGACTGGTCATTTCCAGGATGATCTGCGGCGCCAGCGGCGGCGCGGTCATGGCGGTGGTCTATGCCACCGCAGCGCTGCGTACATCCAAGGATGCGACCTTCGCGGTCATCAACATCGGCAACCTGCTGTGGGGCATGCTGCTGGTGACCTCCATGCCGCGGGTCCTTCAAGCATTTGGTGTGAATGGCGCGTTTTCCCTGTTGGCGATCACCAGCGTGCTCGCGGCGCTGGGTTGCTGGAGAGTGCCCAAGCGCTACCCGGACGCCCATCGCGCGGCCAATGGCTCGATCCAGCCATTCGGTCTCACCGCCATGCTGTTGATCCTGCTGTTTGCCCTGCTGTTCTTCGGCCACTCGGCACTGTGGGTGTACCAGGAACGCATTGGCAAGAGCATCGGCCTGGAGCCCCAGCAGATTGGCGGCATCCTCGGCGGCAGCATCCTTGCCGGTGCCCTTGGCGCCGCGCTGGCCGGGCTGATCGGACGACGCCTGGGCCTACTGTTTCCGCAACTGTTGAGCTTCGGCACGGCATTGCTGGCGACCTTGATCATGGTCTATGGCACCAGTCCCGTTGCTTTTATCACCACGGCCTGCCTGATCCATATGGTCTGGTTTTTCAGCCTGCCCTACCTGCTTTCCATGGCGGCGGAACTGGACCCTTCCGGCCGATTGGCAGGCCTGGGTAACGCTGCGATTTTCATCGGCCAGGGACTCGGCCCGTTTGGCGCCGCACTGGTCGTGGGCGAGGGACACTTGCGCGCGGTCGGATGGCTGGCCGCCTCAGCCTATCTGCTAGCCTTGGTGATCTCGTGCCTGGTCGTTGCACGCTTTCGCCGCGGCGTGAAGCCTTCCGGACCGGCGATGTCCCCGCAATCGGCCTGAACCTGAACGAACCCGCACATTGACGAGATTGCCTGATGAGTATTCCATTCCCTCAAACCCCTGAATTTTCCGGTGCTCTCTACACGCCCAGCCGCGTGGAAGCAGAGGTGTTCGATCTTGAGATCGAAGGCATCCTGCCTGTTTCGATCTGTGGGACTTTTTATCAGGTGGCGCCAGACCCGCAGTACCCCCCCATGCTGGGTAACGACATTTTTTTCAACGGCGACGGCGTGGTTAGCCGCTTCAACTTCGCCAATGGCAAAGTCTCGATGCGACGCCGCTACGTGAAAACCGATCGCCTGCTGGCCCAGCGCCGTGAAGGGCGTTCACTCAACGGCGTCTATCGAAACGTCTACACCAATGACCCCCTCGCGGCGAAAAACAACACCACCGCCAACACCACCGTTATCCCTCACAACGGCGTCCTGTTGGCGCTCAAGGAAGATGCCCTGCCTTGGGCGATGGACCTCGAAACCCTGGAGACCCTCGGTGAATGGAGCTTTGACGGGCAGATCAAAGCCGCGACGTTCACTGCCCACCCCAAGCTCGATCCGGTGACAGGCAACCTGCTGGCCTGCAGTTATGAGGCCAAAGGCGACGGCACGCCCGACCTGGCCTATTTCGAAATCTCGCCGGACGGAAAGCTGCTGCACGAGATCTGGTTCCAGGCGCCTTATGCGGCGATGGTGCATGATTTCGCGGTGACCGAACGCTACGTCGTGTTCCCGTTGATTCCGTTGACGGTGGACGTCGAACGCATGA
This sequence comes from Pseudomonas sp. NFACC16-2, assembly GCF_900119205.1. Taxonomy (NCBI): domain Bacteria; kingdom Pseudomonadati; phylum Pseudomonadota; class Gammaproteobacteria; order Pseudomonadales; family Pseudomonadaceae; genus Pseudomonas; species Pseudomonas sp. NFACC16-2. The sequence goes on from NZ_FPIX01000001.1 coordinate 570,639, forward strand.
AAAACGGCGGGCCACATTTCCAGTGGCAACCCGACCTGCCCCAGCTGTTCGCCATCGTGCCGCGCAACGGGCGTGGGCAAGATGTGCGCTGGTTCAAGGGGCCCAAGGACGGTTTCCAGGGACATACGCTCAATGCGTTCGATGAGGACGGCAAGGTGTACGTGGACATGCCGGTCACCGGCGGGAATATCTTCTACTTCTTCCCCCAGGCCGACGGCTACGTACCACCGCCTGAAACCCTGGCCGCCAGCCTGATGCGCTGGACCTTCGACCTGAATGGCGCGCAGGAGGACGTTCGACCGCAGCCACTGACGGCATATCCTTGCGAGTTTCCACGGTGTGATGATCGCTACATCGGTCGGAAATACCGGCATGGGTTCCTGCTCGCCTTTGACCCTGAGCGGCCTTACAGCTCGGCGAATGGACCGATGCCCTTCCAGTTTTTCAACCTGCTGGCGCATCTGGACCTGCAGACAGGCCGCACCGACGCCTGGTTTCCCGGCGACAGCGGATGCTTCCAGGAACCCATCTTCATACCGCGCTCGGCGGATGCAGAGGAAGCCGATGGCTACGTGGTTGCCCTGCTCAACCTCATTGCCGAAGGGCGCAGTGAACTGGTGGTGCTGGACACCCGTGACATGGCCAGCGGCCCCATTGCCCGGATCAAGATTCCCTTCCGGATGCGCATGTCGCTGCATGGCTGCTGGGCACCGAGCGATTGATTGGCATCGGGCCCTGATGCCCGTCAATTAAGCACCATCCCTGTGAGCGAGCTTGCTCGCGATGGCGGCGGTTCAGTTACATGAGTATTGAACTTGGCTGGCCTCATCGCGAGCAAGCTCGCTCCCACACGTTCAGAGCCTTTTGCGCACCTCTGGCGGCCCCTGCCATCTGCGGTGGCTGCCTGACTCCCCTCCCTTGGCTCCCAAGTCCGGCAAAGGTACAGTCTCGCCAAAAAAACACATAAATTCCATATTTTAGGATTTTTGCACAAATCCTACTTTACAGGATTTTATAGCAAGACTAGATTAACCCTCATTGCACCCTCCCTCTCTCCAGGAACCGCCATGAAACTCGCAAGCTTTATTGTCCAAGGCCGTAGTAGCTACGGTGTGGTCGAAGGTGATCAAATCATCGACCTGGAATCGCTCAAGCCAACCCTTGGCAGCGATCTCAAGCAGGCCATCGGCCACAATCGCCTGAACGAACTGGGCGCCGCGCGCCTGGCACGCCTGCCGCGTATCCCCTTGGCTGACGTGACGTTCCTGCCGGTGATCCCGAACCCGGGCAAAGTGCTCTGCATCGGTATCAACTACGCCACCCACGTGCGCGAAACCGGTCGGGAAATGCCGACCTATCCGATGATTTTTACCCGCTTCGCCGACAGTCAGACCGCCCACCTGCAACCCATCGTTCGCCCGACCGCGTCCCACAAGCTTGATTTCGAGGGCGAGCTGGCGGTGGTGATCGGTAAAGCGGCCCGCCACGTCAAACAGGCCGACGCGCTGGACTACGTCGCCGGTTATGCCTGCTACAACGACGGCAGTGTCCGCGACTGGCAGAAGCACACCATTCAGTTCGTCCCCGGCAAGAACTTCCCGAACACCGGCGGTTTCGGCCCCTGGCTGGTGACCGGCGACGAGATCGGCGATCCGCAGGACCTGGAATTGACCACCCGCCTGAATGGCGAAGTGATGCAGCACACCCGTACCAGCGACATGATTTTCGATGTGCGCCAACTGATCGAGTACTGCTCCACCTTCACCGAACTGGCCGCCGGTGACGTGATTGTCACCGGCACCACCGGCGGCGTCGGGGCGTTCCGCGAGCCGCCGGTATGGATGAAACCAGGCGACGAAGTCGAGATCGAGATCGCTCGAATCGGCACCCTGCGCAACAACATCGTGGACGAGCAATAAGCATGGAAAACCTACACACCCCTGACGCCCTGCCCGAGCAGGATGGCGACAGCAAAGGCTCGAGCCTGGAGCGCATGTTGCGGGTACTCGACCTGTTCACCGAACAGAGCCCGATCTGGGCGGTGGACGACATGGGCAGCGCCCTGGGTTTTACCCGTTCGACAATCTACCGCTACGTGCGCGAATTGGCCGAAGCCAACCTGTTGTTCCAGGTCGAAGCCGGGCGTTATGCCCTGGGCGCGCGAATCATTACCTGGGACCGCCAACTGCGCCTGAGCGACCCCCTCGTACGCGCCGCGCAATCGCTTGAGCCCGGCTTCCCGCAGTGGAGCGAACAACAGGTGTGGCTGATCTGCCGGCTGTTCAAGGACCAGGTTGTGTGCATTCACCAACACGGGGACCTGTTCAGTGAGGTCAGCTACTCCCGTGGTTCACCCAGGCCCTTGTTCCTGGGAGCGACGTCCAAGGCGATCCTCGCCAACATGACCTCGCGCCAACACAGCCAACTGTTTCTCGACCACCCCGATGAAGTGCGCGCCAGTCAACTTGGCCAGACCTGGGAAGCGTTTCGTCGCTCGTTGCAGCAACTGCGTCGCCAAGGCTATGTGGCCAGCGCAGGTGAAGTCGACGCGGGCGTCTATGGCCTGGCCGCGCCGATCTTCGACGGCGATGGCAAGGTCGTCGGCAGCATCAGTTGCGTGCGTCCGGTACGAGAACGCGACAGCGCCCAGGAAGAGACACAAGGGCAACAGATCCTTGCCCTGGCGCAAGAACTGTCGCAACGCATGGCTGCGCTCGCCAACCGCGCCAAGCCACTGGGCTGAGCCATCCGGAAGGGAATAACAATGACAACCCTCAAACGCATCAACACTCAGGTCCTGGTCATCGGTGCCGGCCCTACCGGGCTGACCCTGGCCAACCTGCTCGGCCAAGCCGATGTGGACACCCTGATCATCGATCGCAAGCCGGGCACCGTGAGCGAGCCGCGGGCGGTTTCAATCGATGACGAGTCCTTGCGCACCATGCAGGCCATCGGGCTCGATGCCGCTGTGCTGCATGATGTCGTGCCCGGCTACGGCGTGCATTACTTCACCCGGCCCGGCGGTCGCTGCTTCGGCAAGGTCGAGCCGACCGGCAAGCTGTATGGCTTCCCCAAGCGCAACGCGTTTCGCCAACCGCTGTTTGAAAACACCCTCAGGCGAGGTCTCGAACGTTTTGCCAGCCTGACGGCTCGGTTCAGCCACGAGCTGGTGGAATTCACCCAGGACCCACACGGCGTATGCGCGCTGGTGCGTGACGCCGAAGGGCAACTGATGGAAGTCCACGCAGCTTACCTGGTGGCCTGCGACGGTGGCCGCAGCCCGGTGCGCAAGCAGCTCGGGATCGAGATGGTCGGTTCGAGCTTCTCCTCGCGCTGGCTGGTGGTCGATACCGACCAGGACGACGACCCCTTCTGGCAGACCCGTGTGTATTGCGACGCCAGGCGTCCGGTGGTGGAAGTGCCCGGCCCTCACCGTACGCGCCGATTCGAGTTCCTGCTCAAGCCCGGAGAAACGGACGAACAGATGCTCGACGAAACCTGCCTGCAAGCATTGCTGCGCCCCTTCAAGGGTAACGCGCCGGTTTCCATCGTGCGCAAGACGGTCTACACCTTCCATGCCCGGGTCGCCGAGCGGTGGCAGGTGCAGCGGGTGTTTCTCGCCGGCGACGCCGCTCACTTGACCCCGCCCTATGCCGGGCAAGGCATGAACAGCGGCGTTCGCGATGCCCACAACCTGGGCTGGAAGCTGGTCGGCGTGCTGAAGGGGAAAATGGCGGAAAGCGCACTGCTGTCCTACGAAAGCGAGCGTCGTGATCATGCATGGGCATTGATCAAGTTGGCCTTGAACCTCGGCGTGGTCATGGCACCGGCCACCGTCCTGCGTGCTCGCCTGATCAGTGGCGCATTCGCCTTGGTCGGCCTGTTGCCGCCGTTGCGCGACTACTTCCTGCAGATGCGCTTCAAGCCCAAACCCCGCTTCACCCGGGGCCTGGTGCTGACCGAAGGCCAAGCAGGCACGTTGTCCTGCGGACAGATGTTCCCGCAACCGATGCTCACCGACGCCCACGGCCAAGAACGCCTGCTCGATGACGCCATCGGCGCCGGCTTCGCCTTGATTCAATACGGCGACCCGACCCGCCAGCGTATCGATGAACTCAAGCATGGCCTCTGGAGCCACCTTGAAGCCAGGCGCATCCTGATCCTGCCCGCGTCCGTCCAGGCCATGCCGTCGATCCCCGGCTGCACGGTGCTCCAGGACCGTGAAGGCCAGCTCAGAACCCTGCTGGGCGATTCACACCCGTTCCTGCTGCTGCGCCCGGATCGCTATGTCGCCGCGATTTTCGACAGGACCACCGAAACCCCGGCCGCCGAATCGTTGCAGTCGCTGTTCGGCATCGCCGCGGCCCACAGCAGCGCAATCGAGCCGAGCATCGCGCCCGTCTTTCATTAAACCTTCAAGCACAGAGGTGGTTATGCAAACACTCCAGACTTCCACACCTGCACGCCTGTGCTACCTGCACCTGGCGAGCAAGGACGCGCAACGCCAAATCGATTTCTATCGACGGATGCTGGACATGGATAGCCAGGCGCAAGCCGACGGCAGCTGGATGCTCAGCGGCCCGCAACGCGCCATGCTCGTGTCTCCCGCCGACCACAGTGGCCTGCTCGCGGCGGCGTTCGACCTGGGCAGTCAGCCTCGCCTGCAAGCACTGCGGATTCGCCTGCTCGGCAACGGCTGTTTCATCGAAGAGCTCGACTCGCCACTGCTCGAAATGGGGGCCTTCCTGATCCGTGATCCCCAGGGCCGGCAAACGATATTTGGCGTCGCTCACCCCGCTCTCCAGGGCTCGGGCCAAGGCATGCCCGGCCGCTTGCAACACGTGGTATTCCAGACCACGGAGCTGGAAGCCATGATCGATTTCTACGTCAACACAGTGGGCTTCACTGTTTCGGACAACGTCGTGGATGAGCAGACCGGCCAACTGATGACGTGCTTCCTGCGCTCGGACGACGAGCACCACACCTTGGCGTTTTTCCGCGGTTCGAAAAACGAGTGGGACCACCACTGTTACGAAACCAACGAATGGAATGACATCCGCGACTGGGGTGATCGCTTCGCCAAGGAACGCATCACCATTTTCTTCGGGCCCGGCCGACATGGGCCGGGCAACAACCTGTTTTTCATGGTGGTCGATGCCGATCGCAACCGCCTGGAGTTCTCGGCTGAACTGGAAGTCACCGATGCCAGCCGCCAGCCCGGCGTCTGGGCACAAGAGGAATACACACTCAATTCCTGGGGCCGCGCCTGGATCAGGAGCTGAGCAATTTCCCAACGGCGTTTGCACCCCTAATTTCTAAACGAGGCGATCACCTGCCTCCAAAGGTAAAAGACCATGACGACTCAACCGCTCGCGCCCTACGCCATCAACGGCGACCAATACATCAACGGCACCTGGCGTGCAGGGCGCTCCGCACGCCGCCTGGACGACCGCAACCCCTTCAACGGCGAACAACTGCTGGAGATGCCCCTGGCCTCGATTGCCGATCTCGACGACGCCTATCAGGCGGCACAAAAGGCGCAGGCACCGTGGGCACAACTGCACCCCACCCAGCGCGGCGCACAACTTGAAAAGCTCGCCCAGGTCATCCAGAGCCGCCGCGAAGAAATCATCGACTGGCTGATCCACGAATCCGGCAGCACCCGGATCAAGGCGAGCATGGAATGGCAATTCACGCTGAACCTGGTGCGCGAATGCACGACGATGCCGATGCAGGTCGAAGGTCGGATCCTGACCAGCTACAAGCCCGGAGAACAGAGCTTTGTCTTCCGTGAGCCCTTGGGTGTGGTGGGCGTCATCAGCCCATGGAATTTCCCGCTGTACCTGAGCATGCGCTCGGTGGTGCCGGCACTCGCCCTGGGCAACACGATCGTGCTCAAGCCCGCCAGCGACACAGCTGTGACCGGCGGCCTGCTGATTGCCCACCTGTTCGAAGAGGCCGGCTTCCCCGAGGGCTCGCTCAACGTGGTGGTCGGCGCGGGCTCGGAAATCGGCGATGCTTTTGTCGAACACCCGGTGCCGAGCCTGATTTCCTTCACCGGTTCGACGGATGTGGGACGCAATGTCGGCCGTATTGCCACCAGTGGCAAACACATCAAGCGCGTGGCCCTGGAACTGGGCGGCAATGCGCCGCTGGTGGTGCTGGATGACGCCGACATTGACGTTGCGGCGCACGCTGCGGTGGTCGGGCGTTTCCTGCACCAGGGCCAGATCTGCATGAGCGTCAACCGAGTGATTGTCGACCGCTCGCTGTATGCCGATTTCGCGTCGCTGGTGGTGGAACGCGTGCGCAACCTCAAGACGGGTGATCCGACCAAGGCAGACACGGTGATCGGGCCAGTGGTCAATCAGAGCCAGCTCGATGGCCTGTTGCGCAAGCTCGACGGCGCCCGGAGTGCCGGCCTCAAGCAACTGTGCGGCGGCCCGGCATCCGGGCTGGTGCTGCCTGCCCATGTGTTCGGTGAAGTGGGAGCCGATCAGGAACTGGCCCGCGATGAAACGTTCGGCCCCCTGATGCCGCTGCTGGTCGCAGAAAACGAAACCCATGCATTGGCGTTGGCGAACGCCAGCGAGTATGGCCTGTCCAGCGCCGTGTTCACCCGGGACATGGCCCGTGGCTTGAACTTCGCCCGTGGCATTGTGGCGGGCATGACCCATATCAACGACATCACCGTCGATGACCAACCCAATGCCCCGTTCGGTGGTGAAAAGAATTCCGGCCTCGGGCGCTTCAACGGTCACTATGCCCTGGATGAGTTTACCCGTGCCCATTGGGTGACCTGGCAGCCGGGAGGCCATCGCTACCCGTTCTGAATCTGTGGCCCCCTTGATCAGACCCGGATCGGGCAAATCGACCCCTTTGCCCGATCCGTCAGAAAACAATAATAAATAGAGGCGAAAAATGAACCATTTAGCCTGCGTGTCCACCGATCAGGTTGTTCGCTCCGACCGCCTGATGAAATGGAAAGAGTTCATGAGCGATCACCTGGGGCGTACGCCGGACTATATAAAACGGCTGGAATCGACGTTCATCGACCCATTGCATGACAGCAACTTCCAGGGCCGGCTGGAGTACGGGGACCTGGGCCAGTTGCGTTTCTGTCGAATGACCGCCAGCGCCCATCGATATTCGCGCCACCTGAGCAAAGCGGTCGACGCCCTCGATACGCCGCGCATGTTGATCATGCAGGTGGCCGGCGTCAGTCATTTCGAGCAGGGCCAGCAAAGCAGCGTGCTGGCCCCTGACGAAATACTCCTGGTCGACTGCGGCAAACCGTTCAACGTAACCAGCACGCAAGGCTGCGAACATTTCATCCTGCTGTTCCAAGGGGCTTCCGGGCAGTTCGCGCAAACCGCCGACATGCACCTTAATGGTCGCAATGGACTGGGGCGGATGCTCATGCACCTGATCAGCGATGCCTACAATCAATATCCCTTGCTGAACAACCATTCGGCCGGGCTGATCGGTGACAGCATCACCGGGCTGCTGGATAACGCGCTGAAGAACAAACAGGAAGAAAAGCAACTCGAACACGACTTCCGCTTCTTCAAGCAGAACCGCCTCAAGGCGTACATCGAACGCCACCTGGCCGACCGCGACCTGAGCATTGAACGCATCGCCAACGCCGAACAGTGCTCGGTCCGCAGCCTGCACCGCGCCTTCCAGGATGAGCTGGGGTGCAGTGTCAGCGAATACATCTGGCAGCGGCGCCTGTCACGTTGTGCCGAGGACCTGCGCAACCGGGAACATGCCCACCGCTCACTCACTGAAATCGCCTACGCCTGGGGCTATGGCAGCAGCTCCCACTTCAGCCGGCATTTCAAATCGACGTTCGGCATGTCGCCTCGGCTGTTCCGCGACACCGCGACTGACAGCCGGGAAAAATCGACGGCGGCTTGAGTCTGTTTCCAATTCATACGGGTTCACGACATCCCCTGTGGGAGCAAGCTCGGCTCACACAGGGACTCCTCTCACAGGCACTCCCAGCACTTCGACCCCTACTTCACACCGGACGCCGTGAGCCTGGGTTACAGCGCGTTCTACAACGCCACCGACTACAACGAATATGGCAATGACGATAATTCATACTATTCCATCAATAGCTATGGCGCCGGCACCTCTCTCAGCTATCCGATCAATGAAGCCTCCTGGTTGAATGTCGGCGTGACGGTGCAACATGACAGCATCAAACCGGGGACTACTCCGACCGGCACACCGAGTCACTGGGCGGCAACATACTCATCACCGGCGGCGTGGAGTACCTGTTCCCGCTGCCCTTCATCAAAGACAACAAATCACTGCGTACCTCGGTGTTCTGGGACGTTGGCAGCGTCTATTCCGACAAGTGCTACCTGAGCACCACCCAGGGATGCGATGGGGTCGATCTCAGCCAGATGGCCAGCTCGGTGGGGGTCGGGGTGACCTGGTATAGCCCGCTGGGCCCGTTGAGCGCCAACGTCGCCTTTCCGGTCCGAACGCTGGATAACCTGATACGCAGGTATTCCAGTTTTCCTTGGGGCAAATGTTCTGAAAGCGCTGACCGGAACTGGTCGCAGGGCACGGACCTGCTATCTTTGATACAGACCTGAGTAGTTGCGATCCCATACGTATCCAGGTTTGAGCAATGGAGTGATGAAGTTGGAAGCAGTGGAACTGCTCGCTATGGATGAATGGGCCACATCATCTCTGCGTGGCGAGTGTGATGTGATCATCGTCAATTACAACGCTGGCAAGCTTTTACTGGCGTGTGTAGGGTCGGCATTTGCCGCCGGCGCTTCCCGAGTGATCGTGGTGGATAACGACTCCCACGACGATAGCCTGATGCTGGTGGAGCGAACCCACGCTGCCGGCGACGCGCTTCAAATCGTACGCAATGCCGCCAACCTCGGCTTCGCCGTGGCGTGCAACCAAGGTGCCCGCCTGTCAGCGGCCCCCAACTTGTTTTTCTTGAACCCGGACACCTCGCTGGCCGCCGATGCCATAGACCACTTGCTACTGGCACTGCGCAGCGCGCCGGAGATCGGCATGGTCGGAGGGTTCCTGTGCAACCCGGACGGCAGCGAGCAAGCTGGTGGGCGCCGGGTATTCCCCACGCCCAGGCGCGCCTTCATGCGGGCTTTCGGACTTTCGCGGCTCTCAGTACTTTTCCCATCGCTGTTATCCGATTTTTTATTGCACAAGGAGCCGCTACCCGGCACCCCCGTTGTCGTTGAGGCCATCTCCGGGGCGTGCATGCTGGTCAAGCGCGAAGCGATCGAGAGTGTCGGCTTATGGGACGAAGACTATTTCCTTCATTGCGAAGACCTGGACTGGTGCATGCGCTTCCATCAGGCCGGCTGGCGCGTACTGTTCGTACCTGATGCCCGGGTGATGCATGTATCCGGTGGTTGCAGTCGTCATCGTCCCTATTTCGTCGAATGGCACAAACACTTGGGATTCCTGCGTTTCTATCGCAAGTTCTTTCGCCGCAAGTACCCTACCGTCCTGTGGATCAGCGTGGTGATCGGGGTCTGGTTTCGATTCGGCCTGGTGATCCTTCGCCACGCCACCACCCGGTTCAGGAATGCATGGAATCTACGATAAGGGCGTTCAATTGCGGATAGGAATATTGGGCGGCTCCAGCCTCTTGGGCGAGCGCGTCCTGCCATTGCTGGCTCAAACCGGCCACCCGACGAGCGCCTTCACTCGAAGCCTGCCCAAGGTGCCCGGTCCCGGAGTGACCTGGCGAAAGGCGGACGACTGGCACGGACTGGCGCTGGACACCTTCCTGTCCTTCGCCCCCCTCTGGGTGCTGCCCGACTACCTGGAGCGCCTTGCCAGTACTCACGTCAAACGCGTTGTCGTGCTCTCCTCCACGAGCCGCTTTGCCAAGCACGCATCGCCTGACGCTCGGGAGCGCGACGTGGCGCAACGCTTGATCTGTGCAGAAGAACAACTCGAGCAGTGGGCGATCGAACGGCAAATCGAATGGGTGATCCTGCGACCGACGCTGATCTATGGCTTTGGCCGCGACAAGAACATCTCGGAAATAGCACGTTTCATTCAACGCTTCGGGTTTTTCCCGCTTATCGGTGGCGGTACCGGTTTGCGCCAGCCAGTGCATGGGGATGACGTGATCCAGGCGTGTCTGGCCGCCATGAGTACACCTGGCCTGCCCAGCGGCGGCTACAACCTCTCAGGAGGAGAAGTCTTGCCGTATCACACGATGGTGCGGCGAATCTTCCAGGCCATGGGACGCCCGGAGCGAACGCTGTCCCTTCCCGCCAAGGCACTCAGCGCGGGCGTTTCGATTTTGCGCTGCCTGCCACGTTACCGACATCTTTCAAGCGCCCTGGTGGGGCGGATGAACCAGGACCTGGTGTTCGACCATTCGCACGCCAGTGACTGGCTTGGTTTTGCTCCCCGGGCGTTTCATCTGATGGATGAAGATTTGCCTGGACGCTGAAACAGCCTTGCCATGGTTGCGATGATGCTGGATGTGTCGGTGCCGGCCTTATTGCGACCCAGCCTTCTCCCCCGTTTCCCCGCCAGGCTCGTGACGATGAACGTGGGCCTGCCACGCCCCCCATTTGCTTTCGAAGTACGCCTGGTTTTTGTCCCAGAGGGCCTGGTACTCACCACTGGCGATCAGCTTCCTGAACGACGCCTGCCCATAATGATGGATAAACGCGTCTTCGGCGCAGACCGTCCGGTAGCCCGCCGCCTGTACGCGACGACTGTAGTCGTCGTCCTCGAACATGCCGATACCGAAGGCTTCATCCAGATAACCCACCTCTTCGAGGATGCTGCGGCGAAAGGCGACACAAAACATCGCCAGCATCGAGATGTCGAACGTCTGTCCCTTGCGGGCTTCGGTGTAGCGGTCTGCAAAATCTTGCATCTGTTGAATGTCGGTGTAGGAGACTTCGATTTTCGCTTCGTTGCCTACCGCATTCGTGACCGGCCCGACCAGGCCGATACTCGGCTCTCTCAAATGCCTGACCAGCGGATCCAGCCAGCCGCCAGGCACTACCGTGTCGTTATTGAGCAACAGCAGGATGTCACCGTCGGCTTCTCGCAAGCCCTGGTTATTGGCCGCAGCGAAGCCTCGGTTGTCGGGGTTGAGGATGACCTTCGCGGTCGGCAGCTCTTGGCGCAGGCGCTCAAGATAATCGCCCGTACCATCCTCCGAGCCGTTGTCGACGACAATGAGCTGGTAATTGGGCCAGGTGGTATTGCGCAGAATGCTGTTTACGCATTGAATCGTCAGGTTGAGGTTGTTGTAGGTCACGAGCACGATGGAGACTTTCTCGTACAGCCCGACGATAGCAAGTTGCATGCTATTGAACCGATCCTTCCAGTCGTTCGCTCGGGCGAGCTCCACGCGTCGCTTGTACAGGGCCAGGTCGCGCTCGGCCAAGGCACACTCGATCTGCTCGATGAACTCATCGACCCCGGTGGCGAAGTACAGCAGGTCCTTATAAATGCTCATCTCCGTCAAAGGCGTGGAGATCACCGGTTTGCCTGCACTGATGTACTCGTAGAACTTCACCGGATCGACCGCATGCGTCACGTTGTAGAGCCTGAAGGGAATCAGGCAGGCATCGAAATGATCCAGGTAAAGCGGCATCTGCGAATAAGGCTTGCGGCCCAACAACTGGACATTGGGCTTGCGCTCAAGGCCCGCCAGATCGTCGACAAAAACATCTCCCACCAGGACGAAGTTCCACTCAGGCCGCCTGTCCGCCAACGCCGCCAGCAAAGGAAAATCGAGCCATTGCGCCAGGGCACCGTAGTAACCAATGACAGGCCCGACAAGCCCGTTCAGCACATCATTGGTAAAGCAGTGCTGCCGAAAAAAAGCGAAATCCACCGCGTTTCGCACCAGCACGCAGCGTGGGTTATGGGCGCACCACTTGTGGTAAAGCAACGCGGCGGAAACGGTCACCAGATCCGCCTGGGCAACCAGGGTCTTTTCCTCGCTCAGCAGCTGTTCGCCGATGTTCGGGAAACCATCCCAGTCATCCATGCAGTCATAGAGAATACGCCAGCCATGCATGGCTCGCAGGCTGAGTGCCACGGGGCTCCAGTAAGCGATATGCACCACCGAGAGGGCGGTTCTGATCTGCATGTCGGCGACCAATGCAGCCAGGGCACGCAGCAACGCCTGATGATTTTCAGGCGTCACTATTTTCTCGTAATACGCCTCTTGCGCCTCGCGCTGCAGGACCACTTCAAAGACATTGGGCGCCACCGATGTCAATCCATAGCGCTGTCCCTGTTCCGGCACACGGGCGGGGACGATATAGAACACCCGATAACCATTGCTCGCAAACTGACTCATCAACTGCTGCGGTCGCTGGAAGCGTGCGGCCCAATCGATGTTGGCGAAGCAGAGAATATCCAGGCGTCCCTTCGTGGCGAAATCAGCGTCCACCTCAACGTTCGGCAACGGCTCCGGCGCGGTCGGGTAGACGATTGCAGCGGCTGTGTCGGGGAACTCCTGGGCGGCGGCAAACCCATAACGCATCAACCGGAAAAGCGAACGCAGCGGTCGGGTGAAACGCCACGAACGGGTGTTTTGCAGGAAGTCGACTTTTGCCAAGGCAATATCGCGCTCATTGATGGCCGCATCTCTTTGAGCCAAGGCGGCGTCGCGGTCGATCAAGGTGCTGTCGAGCTTAAGCACGTGGGTATCCATGCAGTGGAGTGCTGTCGCCCGGTGGCCACATGGAACTGAGGGACCCCGGTCGGTAGAACGTTGCCGTCAGGCTGCGGCGGGAGGAATGACAGCCGCTCACCACGGGCGTGACAGCATGCCAGGAGTTATCCGAACGCACCAGGATCGCCGAGTTGCCCACCAGGGGCTCGATCTCGGCCGCCACGGCAGTGGGATCGTTACGGTGCAAGATGTTCAGGCACCCGCCGTCGTTGCGGTCCCAGGACTCATTGAAATACAGGATATGGGTGACCAGTTTATCGGGCAGGTCTGGATGGGCCCCCAGGCTCGCGCCAGGACCGTAATGAAAAACGTTGACCTCCATCGGCACGCTGCGCAGATCAATCCCGGTCAGCTCCGACATGGCCTCACGATAGCCGGCCGAGCCAAGATCCTGCGCCAGCCTCAACCACGCCTCGCTCAGTTCTTCGGGGAAAGCGATGGTATGGCTGCCCATGCCTACCAGGGCGCGTGCCTCATAGTCATAGTTTTTTTCACCACCATAGCCACTCACCGTCTTGAAGTGATCATGGGGGAAGGTTGCCGCCAACGCGGCGGCATCCCCGGCCGAATACAGACTGCCGATTTCAGCCCATGAGAATGGATGAGACTTTAGCGCCGCTGGCGTGAGACGAGAGAGATCTAGCATTGTCTGTTCTTGTTCGCTGTCAGGTTTCTGATACCACGGGCGATGGAACGCAGTGGTGCGGTCATTCGGAATGAATTGGAGTTCTGCAACTCAAGCATCCTGGCGTCACTGAAGGCCAGTTGCTGACTGAGTTGGGCAATCCGTTGCTGCTGGGCGAGCGCCTGTGCTGCCGGCTCCGACGTCGGTTCGACGACCTCAGGCTCCGCCACGACGGGGCTTGCCGGACATTCAGCCGGCAATGGGTCGCGCCCCTGGGCTGCGCTTTCGAGCAGATTGGGCAGATGCTGTAGAAAAGCGCCCAACACCGGCTGGGACGAGGTTTTGCCCTGGCGAATGATCGCCGCGACCCGGTCCCAATGCTCGACCAACCGATCTGCCGCCGCAAGCGCCGCGGGCGATGGGCGGGTCTTGCCCACCCGCGCGAGGAACCATTGCGGATCGACCGTCGCCACGTCCGGCAATGCGTGGAGTGTGTCGAACCCAGCCAACGCCGTGTATTTGCCCGTGGTCAGGTCCGCCGAGCAGAACACCGGGACGCCAAACGCCAAAGCGGTGATTGCCAGGTGGTAACTATGGCCGATCACCGCTTGGGCCTGGCTGAGAATTTCCGCCATCAGCAACGGTTCCGGCCAGAACGACAAGGTGACGGCCCCAGGCAAGCGCCCGGCAATGACCGACGGATCGTCCCCCAGGACAGGGCCAATCGGCACCACCAAAAACTGATAGCCCTGGAACGCCTCGGCGTGGTCTTCGAACAGTTTTACAAAAGACTCCACCACATGAATGGCGTGGATCACGATGTAGGGCCCATTCAACCCGGCCTGCTCACGCAGGCGAACGAACTCGGCCGAGGGTTGCTGCTCATCGATCAGGCGGGGCAAGCCAAACGCGGTATCGGGCAGCACTTCGATCTCGGCCTGCGGGGTGAGCGCACCGAGGGCATCGCGCGACAGCGCATCACGGACGCGCACGTACTGGCTTTGCTCAAGGGCCATCGTCAACAACGGCCTGGCCCAGTCGGGAATACTGTTGCAATGCATCCCGGGGGCATTCCATATGACCGGAACCCCGTGCTGCTGCGCGATAAGCGCAGGGGTCAACCAGTAACCGGTGGGGTGATGGATATTGGCGGTTGTCGGACCATAGCCGTGGGCAACGACTTTATCGAACCGGATCAGGAAGCCCCCGCCGATCAAAACGCCATCCAGGCTGGCCGCTACATGAGGCAACTGCGTCAAAGACGTCACCGCATAGGGCCATTCAGGTCGATTTTTTCCGTGATAGGAAAACCGATGCAGGTTGACTGAACCCAAGCGCCGGACCAATTCCGCCTCGGCAATGATCGGAAACAGCAGATCACCGTAGTTTTCTACATCAAAGGTTCCGAATATAGCGACCTGCCACGTGCGCTCGTCCAGGTGGTGCGTCAAGACCTTCTCTCCTTGAGTCCCGCAGGCCTTGGCAAGCGACTCGACTGGTCGAGGGTCGATCCTCTGCAACCCCAGGTCAACCATGCCCAGAAAATGCTTGTGGTTCGGCAACATGTCGAACGCCAAGGGCGCCACCTGTTTCTCGATCAGTTGCGAGGTGTCTTCCGTCACGCCGTGCAACAGCTTGAGCGTGACATGATAGCGCCCCTCGGCGAGGTTGGCCGGGAAGCGCACCGTGATCGCCCCGCGCCGCCAGCCATTCTCGGCCGGGCCTGCTTGCAGTGCGAAGTTGCCCCCGCCGATCACCAGCAGCCTGGCTTCCTGGATGGTGAAGCTGATGTTGGGTTGAGTGATCGACTCATGCAGCAACGCCTCGGCACGAATCTCGATGTCGTCGCCATACAGGTAGCTGGAGGAAAGTTGCTGGGTGTTGGTGAAAAAGGCAGCGCTGATGTGCCCCTCCTCGGTCCCGAAGGCCATCCCCTCCTGCCCGCCCATGAAGGACTTGCGCGTCACCGGTATGACCCCGCCACTGGCCCAGCGGCGTTGCTCGTCACGCATGTCGAGCAAATGCAGCTCGGCCATTTCATCGGGCGAACCGCTGGCAACGACCCGGCCCGCGCGCAGATAGATGACCCGATGGCAAAAGCGCTTGACCATGCTCATGTCATGGGAGACGAACAGCAGGGTCGTGCCTTTGGCAGCCAGTTCCTCCAGCCGATTCAGGCATTTGAATTGAAACGAGGCATCGCCGACGGAAAGGGCCTCATCGACGATCAGGATCTCGGGCTCGACACAGACCGAAACGGCGAAGGCCAGCCGTACCAGCATCCCGCTGGAATAGATTTTGGTGGGCTGGTCGATAAAGTCGCCGATATTGGCAAAGGCGAGGATGTCATCGAAGTGAGCGTCGATTTCCGAGCGACTCAAGCCCAGCACCGCCGCATTCACATAGACGTTTTCCCGGCCGGTGAACTCCGGATTGAAACCAGACCCCAGCTCGAGCAACGCCGCAATCCGCCCCTGCCCCTGGACACTGCCCCGGGTCGGCATCAACGTTCCGCAGATCAGTTGCAACAGGGTGGATTTGCCACTGCCATTACGGCCGATGATACCGACGGTCTCCCCCCTTGCGATGGTCAGGGAAACATCGTCCAGGGCCCAGAACTCGCGATAGAAACGCTTCCTGCCGCGCACCAGCATCTGCAACAGGCGGTCCTTGGGGGCATCGTAAATCTGATAACACTTGCTCAGGTTTTCGGCGCGGATGGCCACTTCAAACGACATCGATAAAACCCTTCCATGAATCACGGCCATTATTGCGGCGTTACTGAATCAGTCCTTCGCTGGGTGCTGCGGATGAGTTAAGCACAGATGGGATAAAAAACTTCGAATGAATCTACACTGGGCCTACTCCATGAGGATGCGACTCAAGGAGCATCCGCTATTGTCCTAAGGATCAAGCCCCCATGCAGTCGTTCAGCACGTCCCCCGTTGCCATGCTCAGGAGTGTCCTGATCAATCGAATCTTGATCTACGTGTTGATCCGCAAGGAAGTCATCGGTCGCTACAAAGGCTCGATGCTCGGTATTCTATGGTCGTTCTTCACGCCGGTTTTCATGCTGGTGGTCTACACATTCGTGTTCAGTGTCGTTTTCAAGGCCCGCTGGTCTGGGGGCGGTGAATCCAAGAGCGAATTCGCCTTGGTGCTGTTCGCAGGCCTGCTGGTCTTCAACCTGTTTTCCGAATGCGTGAACCGTGCGCCGGGCCTGGTGCTGGCCAATACCAACTACGTCAAGAAGATCGTGTTTCCACTGGAAACCCTGCCCCTGGTGTCGCTCGGCGCAGCGCTGTTCCACATGGCGGTCAGCGTCCTGGCCTGGTTGGTGTTCTATATCGTCCTGTTCGGTACCCCTCCGGTAACCGCTCTTCTGCTACCGGTGGTGCTGTTCCCATTGGTGCTGCTGACGCTGGGAATCTCCTGGTTTCTTGCCTCGATAAGCGTCTACCTGCGCGATATAGGCCAGTTCATCGGCATTATCATCACGGCGATGCTGTTTCTCTCACCGATTTTCTATCCTCTCTCGACCCTGCCCCAAAGCTACCAGGTCGCCCTGCAGGCAAACCCCCTGACGCTGCCGGTGGAAATGGTTCGCGATGTCCTGTTTTGGGGCAAGGCGCCACAATGGGGGCAACTGGCCGCTTATTCGGCGATCTCCGCGCTGATTGCCTGCTCAGGGTTCGCCTGGTTCCAGCGGACACGCAAAGGCTTTGCCGACGTCATATGACGCTTGTTTGCGTGGCGCCCCGTCCAGCAGCCGCTATGATGATTCATGCACGGCTGGAGCCTGGGCCTGTCTGTTGATTGAAGCCAACATCGATCCTGAAAGACCGAGTATGCGTTGCCGTATTGACCAAAGGACCAGAAAACCGCATGGACCAGATCAACCATCTTGTTGATTGCATTGACAAACTGACTCGCTCAACACAATCCAGATCCATTGAAGCCTTGCAACTGGTCAAGGAAATCGAGAATCGAGATCGGCTTATCAAACAACTGAA
This sequence comes from Pseudomonas sp. NFACC16-2, assembly GCF_900119205.1. Classification (NCBI taxonomy): domain Bacteria; kingdom Pseudomonadati; phylum Pseudomonadota; class Gammaproteobacteria; order Pseudomonadales; family Pseudomonadaceae; genus Pseudomonas; species Pseudomonas sp. NFACC16-2. Next base: position 587,998 of record NZ_FPIX01000001.1, read on the forward strand.
CCTTGATTCAAAAGCCCTTCGCACCCGCCTGTCACTTCAAGAAGGCAAGACCGGGCGGCTGCGTGAGCGACTGCGGCTGGCCGAACAGCGCCTCAAGGACGCCGAGGCATTAATCCAGGCAAAGGAAAAAGAGGCTGTCGTGTTTTCCGATTGGGCGGTGGATTTGCGTGCCCAACTGGCGGCCAAGCAAGCCGAGTTGTTCAAGCTTTCCGACTGGGGCAACGCCATCGAACGTGCACCGCTGCGTTATTCGATACGCAAGCAATTGTATAAATTATCGCGCCGGGTCTACGCCTGGTTGCCCCTCACCGCACAGCAGAAAAGCAAACTGGCGCGTCGGCTTCGAAATTGGCTGAAACCCGGCAAGGCAACACCAGGCGAATCATCGCCAGACGCTGGTTTTGCGCTGCAAACTCTGCCACCGCCCGTAAACGTTGCCGTACCGTCCAGCCTCGGGCAGCCCATGATCCTGATGTTCGGCGTGATTGACTGGCACTTTCGCATCCAACGCCCACAAAACCTGGCCAAGGAATTGGCCCGGGCCGGACAAACGACTTTTTATATCTCGAACAATTTCATCGACGACGAGGCCCCCGGCTTCCAGGCAGAACCTTTGGAAGGCTCCCACCGGCTGTTCCAGATCCGTTTCAAGGTACGCGGTGCACCGGCCATCTATCATGCCCCGCCGTCAGCGGCCGTGATCCGCCAGTTGTGCGAAGGCCTGGCCATGCTCCTGGAAGCGGCGAACGTCGATGCCGCGGATTGCATTGTCCAGCACGCCTACTGGTTTCCGCTGGCAAGGCGTGTCCCCAACGCCACCCTGGTCTATGACTGCATGGATCATCACGAAGGTTTCGGCAACGTTGCCCAGGAACTGCTCGACCTGGAAATCGCCCTGATGCGCAGGGCCGATCTGCTGGTGGCGACGTCCGACTGGATCGAACAACACGGCAAGCGGGAAAACCGCAACGTCGAGGTGATCCGTAACGCCTGCGAGTTCAGTTTCTTCAGCCGACGTCCCGACAGGGTCTACCGGGACCCTGCCAACAGAAAGATCATCGGTTACTACGGCGTCATTGCCGAATGGTTCGACCTGGACCTGGTCAAGCGGGTCGCCCAATCCTTCCCGCAGCACCTGGTTCTGTTGATCGGCAGTGATATCGTCCAGGCAAAAAAACACTTCAAGGCCTGCCCGAATGTGATCCTGGAAGGTGAAGTCCCGTATACCGCCCTGCCTTACTACCTCCACGCCATGGACGTTTGCCTGCTACCGTTCAAGGTCATGCCGTTGACCCTCGCCACCAACCCGGTCAAGGTCTATGAATACCTGAGCGCGGGAAAACCGGTGGTGTCGGTGAAACTGCCGGAGTTGAGCCAGTTCGGCAAACTGGTCTGGGCGGTTGAAGAGCCGACTGAGTTCATCTCGACCCTGCGCGCTGTCCTGGGGGCACTGCCGGAGGCCAGCGCCACATTGGAGGCTCGTCAATCGTTCGCCCGAGGCCAGACCTGGCAGCACCGGGCCGCCAGCCTGCGCGATGCCATCGCCACATTGCCCCAGCCCAAAGTCAGCGTCGTGGTGCTGACCTACAACAACCTCGAATTGACCAAGGCCTGCCTCGACAGCCTGTTGACCCAGAGCCAATACCCGAACCTTGAAATCATCGTCGTCGACAACCACTCCAGCGACCAGACCCCGGCCTATCTCACCGCCTGGGCCAAGGGACATCCGGACCGGATCGTCATCCTCAACCCGGACAACAAGGGCTTCGCCGCCGGCAACAACCAGGGCCTCGCAGCGGCCAGTGGCGACTATCTGGTCATCCTGAACAACGACACGGTCGTCACCGCCGGCTGGATCAAAGGCTTGATCCGCCATCTGCAGGACCACAAGGAAATCGGCATCATCGGCCCGATCACCAACAACATCGGCAACGAGGCCAAAGTCAGCACCCGCTATGGCCGGATCGAAGACATGCCCGCCGAAGCCGCGCAGATGACCCGCGCCCGTATGGGCGAGTGGTTCGAAATCAACACCCTGGCATTTTTCTGCGTGATGTTCCCACGCTCGACCTACGAGCAAATCGGTGGCCTGTGCGAAGAGTATGGCCTGGGGTTCTTCGAGGATGACGATTACTGCCGTCGCGTGCAGCGTCGTGGCATGCGCGCGGCGTGTGCCGAAGACGTTTTTGTGCACCACCACCTGTCCGCCTCGTTCAACACCTTGGGCGCAAGGAAAAAACAGGCACTTTTCGAAAAGAACCGGGCGATCTACGAAAGCAAGTGGGGATCCTGGGTCCCGCACACGTACCGAGACGTATAAGCAGCCCCTTTGCATGCGCAGCAGATGAATTTGTGGCGAGGGGATTTATCCCCTCGCCACAATGAATCGAACAAGCATCCAGTGAACAGCATTGCCCCTTTAGCCGAGACGATATTTTGCCCAGATTCAGCCTGAAGTACGCCGTGGTGTTGTTGGTTTTACTGGCGAGTGCAGTGGTCGGCGTGTATGGTTTTTCGACGCTTGAACTGGCGTCCATGAACAGCGGCACCCGGACTATATTGCTGTCGATGGCAGCCCTGGCCGCCCTCACCGTCTTCACGCGCAAGCCACCGATCATTCTTTGCCTGGGTTTGCTGGCGTGCCTGTCCATTGCCTGCGCACAGATTTGGCCGGTGATGGTCGTCGCGGTGTTCGCACTGTCTTCGACCGTGCTCGGCAGGTGGATGCTCAGGCAAGAAACCTTGGACGACTGGAGCGTCCACCTGCTGGTGGGAGCCGGTACGTTCGGCACGCTGACAGGCCTGGCGGCCTACTTGCCGATCAACTACCCCTGGCTGTATGGCGCGCTGCTGTTGTTGCCGCTTGTATTGGGACGCAGACACGTCACCTCGATAGGCCGTGAACTGTTGCGGCAAATCCGGGCCGGCCGCTCAGCGCAAACACCCCTCCAGACGGGGTTCGACGTACTGATCTGCAGCTTCGCCTGCCTCTATGTGTTGGTCGCCTTCATGCCGGAGGTCGGGCATGACGCATTGGCCATGCACCTCTTTGTCCCGTCACACCTGGCCCAGCGGCATCAATGGTCGTTCGACGCCAGCACCTATGTGTGGGCGGTCATGCCCATGCTGGCCGACTGGATCTATAGCATCGTCTATATGCTGGGCGGCGAAACGGCAGCGCGCCTGAGCAACAGCGCATCCACCCTGCTGCTGGCGTGGCAAATCCGCAACATGACCCTCTGGGCCGGAGGCTCCGCCACAAGCGCCCGCTGGGCCAGCCTGATCTTTCTGTCAACGCCTCTCGCCTTCGCTGAAAGCAGCAGCCTGCACATCGAATCGGCGTGGACCGCCTTCATGATGGCCGGGACGCTGGCGATCCTGAAGGTCTCAAGCGCTACGCCGGAGCCCAGGGAGCGCCTGTCACAATTGCTCCTGGCGGGCCTCCTGCTGGGCTTCGCCATGGCGACCAAGGCCGTGACCCTGAGCGTCCTGCCGGTCCTGCTGGTGATCCTCTTGCTGCACTACAAGGCCTGGGCCGTCCAAGGGATCGTCAAGACGCTCCTGCTGGGCAGTGTCGCCCTGATACTGGCCGGTGCCACCCCTTACGTCTCTGCCGGGTACTTGACCGGTAACCCGGTGTTTCCGTTTTTCAATGCCATTTTCCATTCGCCACTCTGGCCGAACATCAATTTCGAACCGCCGGCCGCTTTCGGTACAGGGATGACCTGGGACACCCTCTATCGAATGGTCTTCAAGTCGCCTCAGTTCATCGAGGGGCGCGTCGGCGCGGCAGGCTTTCAATGGCTGTTGCTGCCCACGGCCGCCGTCGCCGTGCTGGTGAGCGGCAACAAAAAAGCCCTGTGCATCCTCCTGGTCGGTGCCGGCGCGATGTTCATGACGTTCCACTCAACGGCCTACCTGCGTTATGTGTTCCCCTCCTTCGCGCTGTTCTCAGTGATCCTGTCCCTGCCCTTTTCCGACGCCAGGATCTTCCCGCGCAGCCTCGCCATCGTCGCCGGTGCCGTGCTGGTCCTGACCAATACCCGTTTCATCCAGGCCGCAACTTACTATGGCGACATCAAACCCTCTGCGCTGTTGAGCCAGGCCGGTCGGGATGCCTATCTATCGGAGCGCCTGCCCATTCGAAAAATGGTCGACACCGTCAACGCCTTGAATACCGGACATCAGCCCGTGGCGGTCTTTGCGTCGCCCTTGATGGCGGGTTTACATGGCGATGCCCTCTACGCGTCGTGGTACAACCTGAAGTGGAAAAACGAATTCGACGCGGCGACCTCGCCATCAGAACTTGCCCAACGCTTGCGCCGGCGCCAGGTGAGCTGGCTGGTGATCGACCTCAAGTCCCTTCACCAGGCGCCACTCGATCGGCTGCTCACGGTGTCCACGTCGTATGCCAGACTGGGTGACCTGGACCTGCGCAAGCTCAATGTCACGCACTACGAACACCTGCTCAACCCAGCGCTGTCCAGCCTCGAGGGCTGGAGCCTGACGTCACCCTCGACCTATGACGCGTCGCGCAAGATCCTGACCGTCAACGTCAAGACACCGACCACACAGCGGGTCGAAGTGACGCCGGGGCTGACGTACATCAACAGCGTGTCCGCACGTTGCGCAACGACGGCCACCGCCGGAAGAATCCAGGCCAATTGGATGGACGACCAAGGCAGCTTCATTACCACCAGCATCGAAACGTTTGACTGCACCACGCAATGGGAGACCCATGAGATGAGCGTCGTTGCCCCCGCGAATGCCACGTCCGTGATCATTTATGCGTCCGGGCACACCGACATCCCCCTGGAGTTCAAGTCACTTTCATTCAGGCAATAGCGGGCGATATCGATGAACTCAAAAACAGCGCTTTTCACGGACGAACAACGCGTCGCCGTCGTCATCCCCAGCTATCGGGTTACCGCTCATATAGACGCCGTCATAGCGGCCATAGGGCCGGAGGTCTGGCGCATCTACGTCATCGACGATGCCTGCCCGGACGGTTCCGGCGGGCATGTCCTGGCTTCCTGTCACGACCCCCGGGTCAAGGTGCTGCCCCATGAGGTCAACCAAGGCGTGGGCGGTGCGGTCATGACCGGCTATCGAGCCGCCCTCGCCGACGGTGCGCGTATCATCGTCAAAGTCGATGGGGACGGCCAGATGGACCCGACCCTGATCCCGCTGTTCATCGAGCCGATCCTGGCGGGAGAAGCCGACTACACCAAGGGCAATCGGTTTTTCGATCTGGAAGAGGTCCAATCGATGCCGCGGCTGCGCCTTTTTGGCAACGCCGTGTTGTCGCTGATGGCCAAACTGTCGACGGGTTATTGGGATCTGTTCGACCCCACCAACGGCTACACGGCGATTCACCGCGACGTCGCCAGGCTTTTACCCCTGGACAAGGTCAGCCAACGCTACTTTTTCGAGACCGACATTCTGTTCCGCCTGAACACCGTGCGCGCCGTCGTGGTGGATATTCCGATGGAAGCCCGATACGGCAACGAAGTCAGCCACCTCAAGATCTCGAAGATCGTTGGCGAGTTCCTGTTCAAACACCTGCGCAATTTCACCAAGCGCGTGCTCTACAACTATTATCTTCGCGACATGTCCCTGGCCTCGATCGAGCTGCCGATCGGGATTGTCATGTTCTTGTTCGGCGTCTTCTTCGGCAGTTACCACTGGTATGAATCGGCGCAGAATGGCATCGCGACTCCCGCCGGCACGGTGATGCTCAGCGCACTGCCCATGCTCATGGGGTTGCAGCTGATCATGGCGTTCCTCGGTTACGACATCGCCTCGGTGCCCAGCCGGCCACGGCAATCCAGGCGTGTTAAAGCAACGTCATTGCGGGAAGAAAACTCATTAAAGCGCTGAGAGATTTTTTATCGGACCCGTCGCTCAAGGCATTGGATGTCGATGGCAGCGAACGCCTGGAACTTCACGGCAAAGTGCTTGAGCGCAAGCGGATGCTTCGGGAAGTCTTCGTGGAGTTCCACCACGCGTTTCATCGCCTGGCGGACCACTATTTCAAGGTCGAAGGTCTTGAGGTGGAGTTGGGGGCAGGCATCGCCCCCATGCGTCACTCATACCCTGACGTATTGGCCACGGACATTGTCGCCACCGAGCAACTGGACATGGCGCTCAATGCCGAGGCAATGAGCCTGGACGATCACTCGGTCAGGGCCTTTTACGCTCAGAACTGTTTTCACCACTTCCCTCATCCCGATCGCTTCTTCACGGAGCTGGAAAGAACCCTCAAGATCGGCGGCGGCGCCATTTTGATCGAACCCTTCCACGGCCCCTTTGCCGCTTTTCTCTATAAACGCCTGTTCAAGTCCGAAGGCTTCGACATGCACTTCCCATCCTGGGAAACACCGTCGAGCGGGCCCATGAACGGTGCCAATCAAGCCCTCAGCTACATCGTCTTCGTTCGCGACAGGCAGGCGTTCGAGCGCAAGCACCCGGGCCTGGAAATCGTCCACCAGGAAATCTGCGGCAACTATCTGCGCTACCTGATTTCCGGCGGCTTGAACTTTCGCCAGTTGCTGCCCGACGCGCTGATCTCTGTGCTAAAGGTCGTTGAAAAACTGTTGTATCCGTTGAGACGGGTATTGGCGCTGCACCACATCGTGGTCATCCGGAGGACGTCTTGACCTTTATCAGGTACGGCATCATCCAACTCGTGGCCTATGCGCTGGACATGGGGACTTTCTTGCTATTGATGGCCTTGTCCAACGATCAACCCGTCCTGGCCAACATCGTCGGTAAAGGCGTCGCCGGTGTGTTCGCGTTCTTTTTGCATCGGCACTTCACGTTCCAGTCGACCGGGGGCAGCAGCAAGGTTCAAGCGATGCGCTATTTCTCGTTGCTTGCCGTCAATATTCCGCTCGCTTCGGCGCTGTTCAGCGTGGGGCTGTACTTCGTCAACAGCCCTGCCCTGTTGAAATTTGTCTGCGATGTGGCCTGCGTGGTGCTGACTTACTGGATCAGCAAACTGTTCGTGTTCCATTGCGCTGCGCACCCGCCTGCTCCCACTGACCGCGCCGAAGGCGCATGACGATGAAGCTACTGATTACCGGCGCGACAGGCTACATCGGACAACGCTTGTCAGCCCTCGCGGCGGCCAGCGGACACGAGGTCATTTGCGCCACGCGCCAGCCGTGTCCCGCCACCTATACCTGGCTCCCTTATGACCTGCAGGGCCCGGCGCCCGAGTGCCCGGCGGGTACCCAGGTGTTGATCCACTTGGCGGCCGACACATCGACATCCCCCACCAACACGGACGACGAAGTCAAGGCGGCCGAGGCACTGATCCGTTGCGCCCAACAAGGCTCGGCCAGGTTCATCTTCATCTCCAGTCAAACCGCCATGGCCACGGCCCCTGGCGCTTATGGCCGGACAAAGTGGCGTATCGAGCAGCACGTATTGGCCGCCGGGGGCACCGTGATCCGTCCTGGCCAAGTGTATGGTGGCCCCGAACGCGGGCTCTTTGGCTTGTTGTCAGGGTTGGTGCGCCGCAGCCCGTTCGTTCCGATCCTGATGCCGGCGCCTGGCGTGCAACCTATTCATGTCGACGACTTGGCAGCCTCGATCTTAGCGGTCGTCGAGCGGGATGACCTTGACGCCGAGATCCTCAATCTGGGCGCCGTGCAGCCGATTGCCTTTGGCAGCTTCCTGATGTCGATTGCCGCGCACCGGGTGCGTGCCGCTCGCCTGCCAGTCCCTCTGCCGGTGGCATTGCTCAGGCTATTGCGCCTGTCACTCGGACGCTCCTTGAGCGCGAAATGGGGCCTGGCGCGGATTTTTTCCCTCATCCACCTGCCGCCCATGGACAGCGCGCAGTCCCTGCAAAAACTCGGCATCCAGTTGCGCCCCCTTGCCCACGGCATGCATCGCTCCGGCCATGGGCAACGTCGCGGTCTTCTGCAAGAAGCCGCAATCCTCCTGCACTACCTGCTCAAACGCCCGCCGCAAAAAAGCCTGGTCAGTCGTTACGCCAGGGCATTGCAACGTGCGGGTAAAACCCGACCCATCATTCATTCACCCTTGCTGATGCGCTGGCCGATACTCCTGGCGCTTCTGGACAATCCCGGTGTCCTGCACAAGCCCGGCGGCCAGGAACTGTCCTGGCGCCTGCAGGTTGCACTCGGTATAGCCGAAGCCTGCCCCCAGGGCGCGCAAGTGTTTCTCGGCGCCCAACAGCCGCGCAGCCTGGTCGCCACGCTGGTTGCGCTGGGACTCACCTCGGTCAAAGCGCTGGCGTGGAAGATAGCGGCGCTGTTAGGCCGCCCCTTTGCCCGCCAACTGTTGCATGGAAGTGAAGCCCACCGTGAAGCCTGAATTTGATGTGATCATTGTCGGCAGCGGTCCGGCCGGGACTTCGGCAGCCTATCCGCTGGTCAAGGCGGGCCTGAAAGTCCTGATGGTCGATGCCCAAGCCGATACAGGCTCAGTGACAGCGCCGACGCGTCCATTTCTCAGCGCCAGGGCAAACGACGAGCATCAGTGGAAATGGACGATCGGCGAAAACTTCCACGCCTTGAGCCAACTGGACGCGGTATCGCCCAAGCTGAAGACGCCGACCCACGCCCATGTTTTCGAAGGGTTCAGCGCCCGCAATCGCATCGAGACCGACAACTTTATCGGCATCGGTTCACTGGCCACCGGAGGCCTGTCCAATGCCTGGGGCTGCGGCGTGGCAACGCTCGGGGCCAGCGACTTTGCCGGGCTGCCCATCGATTACTCCGAGATGCAGGCGTCCTATGAAACGGTAACTCGCCGGATCGGTATCAGTGGCCGGATCGACGATGATCTCTCAAGCTACTTCGGTCTCGATGAGTGGTCGCAACCGCCCCTGCCATTGGACACACTGCACCAGCGCCTGCTCGATCAATACACCCGGCGCCGATCGGCGTTTCCCGAACTGGGGTTTCGCCTTGGCCGCTCCAGGGTCGCCGTCTTGAGCCAGCCGCTGGACGAGCGCAAGGCCTGCGACCTGTCTGGAAACTGCTTGTGGGGCTGTCAGAACCAGGCCTTGTACAGCGCCTCGCAAGAGCTGCAAAAACTCAAGCAATACCCTGGGTTCCAGCACGTCCAGGACTTTCTCGTGGAGGATCTGCAGAAACTGGACGGTGCATGGGCGATCACCGATCATCGCTGCGCCCGGCGCTTCTGCGGTACGCGCCTGCTGCTGGCAACGGGCACCCTGGCCACGACCCGGCTCGCCCTCAAGGGCCTGAACCATTCGTCCCCGATCCCGCTGCTGTCATCGCCGACGGCCGCCTTCCTGCTGTGGCTGCCAAAAATGCTCGGAACCCCAAGGGTGTCGACATTTGGCCTGGGCCAGCTATCGTTCGTCCTGGCGCTGACGGCCAGTACCACTGCTTTCGGTTCGACGTTCAGCACCACAGGCTTGCCGATGACCGAATTTGTCAGCCGGATCCCCATGAGCAAACGCTACAGCATCGAACTGCTGAAAAACCTGCTCAGCGCCTGCGTCGTCGGGAATATCTTCCTGCCCGGGCACTTGTCTCACAACACGGCGGTCTTGCGCCCTGACGGTTCGTTGAGCATCAACGGCCACGAGCATCCGGAGCTTCCCGGCCTCATGAAGACCGCCGAGGCAAAGCTGCGGCGGATCTATTGGAAAATGGGCGCGCTATTGATGCCCATGAGCTTCACGGTCGGCAGGCCGGGGGCGGATATCCATTATGCGGGCACCCTGCCCATGCACTCGGCGCCCAGGATCGGGCAGACCGATCGCCTCGGCGAAATCGCGGGCCTTGGCGGCGTGCATATTGTCGACGGCGCCTGCCTGCCCAGCCTGACCGAGAAATCCCACACGCTGACTCTCATGGCCAACGCGGACCGAATAGCCCGTTCACTCGTAACAACGATAGGGAATCACAAGGCATGACACGCAAGGTACTCTGCATCGTCGGTACGCGTCCGGAGGCCATCAAAATGGCCCCTGTGATCAAGGCGCTCCAGGCCCAAGACAATATCGTTTGTCGGGTGCTCGCCACCGCCCAGCACCGAGGCTTGCTGGACCAGGTGCTTGAGGGCTTCGCAATCACCGCCGATCTGGACCTGGACATCATGCGCCCCAACCAGTCATTGACGGCGCTGACCTCACGCTTGCTGCTTGAACTCGACGGGGTACTGCAAGCCGAGAAACCGGACGTCGTACTGGCTCAAGGCGACACGACCACGGTCATGTGCGCCGCACTGGCGTGTTTCCACCTGCGGATTCCCTTTGGCCATGTTGAAGCCGGCCTGCGTACCGGGGACCTAGGCAATCCGTTCCCCGAAGAAGCCAACCGGGTGATCGCCGGCAAACTGGCTCGCTGGCATTTCGCGCCGACCCAGCAGGCCGTGGACAACTTGCTGCGCGAGGGTGTCGCCGCCAGGGATATCACCCTGACTGGCAATACCGTGATCGATGCCTTGTTGATGACAGCCGCACAAGACTCCGCCTTGGCTATCCCACTGGACGCCAGCAAACGCCTGGTGCTGGTGACCGCCCATCGGCGGGAAAACTTCGGCGAACCGTTCCAGGATATCTGCCAGGCCCTCAAGGACCTGGCCGAGCGCAACCCAGGCATCCAGATCCTCTACCCCGTCCATCCCAACCCGAACGTCAAGGATGTCGCGCACCGATTGCTCGGCCAGACGCCGAACATCCTCCTCTGCGCACCGCTGGATTACGCACCGTTTATCGCGGCAATGAAGCGTTCTTACCTGATCATCAGTGACTCCGGGGGCGTGCAGGAAGAAGCCCCGGCCCTGGGCAAACCCGTGCTGGTATTGCGGGAGGAAACCGAACGCCCGGAGGCCGTCGAGCTCGGCGTGGTCAAGCTGGTGGGCGCCAACCGGGACACCATCGTCGAACAGGCACAGCGCCTGCTCGATGACCCACAGGCTTACCAGGGCATGGCGCGTGGAGTTTCCCCCTATGGTGACGGCAAGGCCGCCGCGCGCATCGTCGACGTTCTCAGGCAGCATTTGCAGCCATGCGCATGATCTACCTGTCCCCGGTGCCTTGGGCCAGCTTCAGCCAGCGCCCCCATCACTTCGTCAACGGGTATCACCAGCAGACCGGGGCGCCAGTACTCTGGATCGATCCGTACCCGACGCGTTTACCCACGCTGAACGATTTCAAGCGCAAACCGCCTGTTGCCGATCAGCAAAGCGTCGCCGTTCCACCCTGGTTGCAGGTCTGCAAACCCCGGAGCTTACCCATCGAGCCCATTCCGGGCGCGGCGTTGCTGCTCAAGCGACTGTGGCGCAACCTGCTCAACGAGGCCGTGGCATTTTCCGCGCAAGAGCCCTGCATGATCTGTGTCGGAAAACCTTCCGAACTGGCCCTGCAACTGCTCGCCCTCATCCCTGGCAGCCGTGCCGTCTACGATGCCATGGATGATTTCCCGGCCTTTTATCAGGGCCTGTCACGCAGGTCCATGGAACGTCGCCAGGCGCAGCTCATTGGACAGGTGGGCACAGTACTGGCGTCCTCCAGCCCGCTTCGCGACAGACTCCTGGGTATGACCGACCAGGTAGAACTGGCCCTCAATGCCTGTGACATGCATGCACTGGCGCCGATCGAAAGCCTGGACTTCGGTGTCAAACAGCAGGTACTCGGCTACGTTGGCACGCTGGGGCGTTGGTTCGATTGGGAGCTGGTCATCGCGCTGGCGCAGGCCAATCCTGGAAACCAGATCCGGCTGATCGGCCCCCTCTTCACACCACCGCCTTGCGTATTGCCCGCCAACATCGAGCTGCTCCCCGAGTGCTCCCACGCCGGTGCAATCGCAGCCATGGCAACGTTTTCGGTGGGCCTGATCCCGTTCAAGCTCAACCGCCTGACCGCCTCGGTCGACCCGATCAAATACTACGAGTACCGCGCCCTCGGCCTGCCCGTCATCTCCACTCGCTTCGGTGAAATGGCCCTGCGCGACCGAGAACCGGGGGTCTGGATCGTGGATGAAGGCACCGATCTGGGTAAAACCGCCATGGAAGCACTCGCCAGCCAAAGCGACCGCTCGACTGTTCATCAATTTCGTCAGGCGCACCTTTGGGCTCAGCGTTTTTCTGCGATCAATCTCAAAAACGGCCAATAACGGCCGATACCCAGGGTAAGACCCCGCAACTGGGGCGCAGGACAGAACGGTAGGTCAGTCATGACAGAGATTTATTTGCTGATAGCGCACGGCACGGACCAGGGCGAAGCTTACGTCCTGGGCTGGTTCGACGACCGGAGCAAAGCCCGGGAAGTGGCCGAGCAGAAAGAATGGGAAGCGTACCGCGCCAGCCTGAAGGAGAAACACCCATGGTCCGGCCACAAGCCGCTGGCGCCGGACCAGACGGACTATCGCCGCTACTGGATCAAGACCATTTCCAAATTCGAGCATGTGCCGGTGCCAAGGTCCTTTGCGGTCCATTGATCATCGCCCATGAATATTCGACGAAACGAGCGCTATCGGTGGCGGTCTAGACGATTAAGCCCATCCGATGAGAGCGTTCTTATGTTGAAATTCCTTGGCGGCACCGTAGGTATCATTTTCCTGATTGGCCTGATCGTGGTGATTGCGCTGTTCAAGTTCATTTTTTGAGCGTGGCGGCGACGATCTTTGACTTGGTGTCCCACCTACCTGGAGAGCAGATCGCAATAAATGACAATCACAGGGACGGATAAGGCTGACTGGGAACCGCTGAACCTTGAATGGCATCAAGGCTTCGCATTCATGGACGGTGTGCTGCTGGGCGATGGGCAAGTGCCTGATGTGTACATCATGCTCAACCCTCAAGGCACACGACCCGGCGAGTTGGCACAATGTGCCAGCGCTGGGCACTATCCGCCCTCACCCTTGCTGGCCGGTCAGCCGGTTTGGCGGCATCGACGCAACCCTTGGGTCTTGCGCGACGCCCTGCGTGATTACTACCTGCTTCCGGCCTACCGGGAGCGCCATGGCTACCACGCGCTGCAGGCCCTGCCGTTTCGCTTCGACAACGGCCTGGAAAGCCTCGGTCACCAGTACTGGCGTGACGCAACCGGTGCCTATTGGTTCGGCGAGTGCGCGATCACCCAAATCCACGAGGCGCGACCCGACAGGCTGGCCCTGCTGGCCTCGTCCCCAGCCTCGGTGACTTCAGCGTCCGCCCTGTTCTGCGACGGTGCGCATCTCTTTTTGCAGGGGCACATTATCGCCAGCGCCACGGCGCGGGTGCGGTATTGCAACCACCCGTCCTATCGAGTGATCGACGATCAAGTCTATAGGGGCTTCAAGCCCCTGCACCAGAAGGACGGCACGCCGCTGCCGGTCGCCACCCCGGACGATTTCCAGATGCTCGCCCAACGCTGGGGCACCGATGGGCAGTCGATCATCGTGCAAGCGCAGCAAGGTTCGAGCATTTCCTATGAGTACTTCTACCGCATCGACAATGCCGACCTGGCGACCTTCACCGTGCTTAACGAACGCTACGCCAAGGACAAGCAACGCGCCTATTACCTGACCGGAAAAACCATTCGCTACGTGGGCGACTTCCACCTGCTCCAATGCTGGCAGCCGGCGTTCGATGAAGGCGGTCGCGTGGTCAGCGCCAGCGAATACGAGGATGAGTATTTTGCCGTGGACGACCAGTACGTCTACGCCGCCGGGACCCGCCTGCGCGATGCCCATGGCCCGAGTTTTCGTCATTTGGGGTTCGATTATTACCGTGATCACCAACACGTCTACAGGCGCCAGAAACGCCTCGATGTCGACGTGGATAGCTTCGTCGTGACCCAACTCTATCGCCATGACCAGGATTACTCGCCCGTGCTGGCAGGTGACAAGCACGGCCCGCTGGGCTCTGGCGGCATCATCGATGCGGCCATGCAAGCGGCATGGGCGCCTTACTTCGAAGCCCATCCGCAGTTGGAAGGTTATTGGTGGCACTGCTTGCAGGCACGGCCTGAAGCCGCACAAACGCACACGGAAACGCTGCCGCTACAGGCCATCGGTCTCGGTTTTGAGCTAGGCGACCAGGTGTATTTCCATGGACGCGTGATCAACGGGCTGGACGCAGCGAGTTTCAAATTGCTGGACACGCATCTGTGCGGCGATGCCAACGGCTTGTATCTGATCCCATTCCATAACGCCGACACGGAAGTACCCGAACGTTTTTCCCCGGAAGCGGCGGAACATTTTCGCTCACTCGGCCCACCCTACCTGACCGACGGCAAGACGGTGTTCTGCCACCGGATTTTTTACCATCCCCCGGAACCGATTCGTAAGGCACAAGCGGCCTCTTTCGAATCCTGCGGGCATGGCTGGGCCAAGGATCGGGATGCGGTGTATTACTACGGCGAGGCGAAAAAGCGGCTACATCCCTCGGACACCCGCATGCTCGGCACCTATGCCATCAGCCCTACGCTGATCTTCTCGGAAGGCAAGCCGCTGGACGTGGCGTTCGGTCCCGATGAGGTCCACGTGCCCCACCCTGACTTTTTGCAACTGGGCACGCGCAAGTTGTTCTGCCACCGACGCCCGCTGAGCGCCAAGCGAATCGACCTGGCCACCCTCGAATTTCTGAATGACCGCTACGCCCGTGACAGGCATCGGTTCTACCGTTACGACGGTTATGCGACGCTGAGCGAGGTCGATGAAACGCAGTATCGGGAATCGCTCGGCCAGCCGGCGGCAAGCGTTTAGAACTGCGTCACAACCGTAACGCCTGCGGTGTCAAACCGGTCCATGTTCATGAGCGCATCAATCGATTGCTCAAGGCTGATGGTCTTACCTACCAGTTTTTCAGGCGCCAGCTTGCCGGACGTGATCATCTCCATCATCGCACCGTAACGGTGAGCCTGCATGCCATGGCTGCCACAGATATCCAGCTCGTAGGCAATGACCTTGCTCATTGGGATCGAGGGCGTGCTGTGGTCCGCCAGCATCAAACCGACCTGGACATGCCTGCCGCGCCGTCTCAGATTATTGATGGAGTTGAAGCAGGTCGTTGGATGACCCAGGGCATCCAGCGAAACGTGAGCGCCGCCCTTCGTAATCTCGAGTACCGCCTCGGTGACATCCGCCACCCGGCTTGCGTTGACCGTCGCGACGGCACCGAGCGACTGGGCAAGCTTGAGCTTATCGTCGCAGATATCGATGGCGATGACGTTCGCCCCGATAGCGTGGGCGATCATCACCGCGGACAGCCCCACGCCACCACAGCCATGAACCGCCACCCACTGCCCCGCCGAGACCCTGCCTTGATCGACAACCGCGCGGAACGAGGTGACGAAACGACAGCCCAGGCTCGCCGCCGTGGCGAAGTCCATGTTTTCCGGCAACGCAACCAGGTTCAAATCCGCCTTGTGAATCCCCACATACTCGGCGAAAGAGCCCCAATGGGTGAAACCCGGCTGAAACTGGCTGTGGCACACCTGCTGGTTGCCGCTATTGCATTCCGGACACGCGCCGCAGCCGCCGACAAAAGGCACGGTGATGCGATCGCCCACCTTCCATCTTGTGACATCTTTACCGACCTCAGCCACGATCCCTGCCAATTCGTGACCGGGCACATGGGGCAGTCGAATGTCAGGGTCGTGACCTTTCCAGCCATGCCAGTCGCTTCGGCAGACGCCCGTGCCAAGGACCTGAACCACCACACCGTGACGCTCGGGGGTCGGGTCTTCGACAGTCATCAAACGTGGGGGTTGGGAGAAGGCTTCGTAAACTACGGCTTTCATGAGGATCCCTCTACTTTAGAAAAGCGCTATGCCTGAATCCGGGTTCGCGGACAGGCCTTGCCGCGAACCAACGCCAACAGTAACCACAAATCCCCCGACACGTAAGAATCCCTGTCACTTATAGGTTGCAGCTGTACTGATATTCGAAGGGGAAGAATACGGTATCGACCACCAGTGAGAACGGTGCGTCGATAAGCAAGAAAGGGATCAGCTTTCCTTTGGACGTGCCCATCAGCCACCAGTCAAAGCGCAGGCCTATATAGGGGCATCGGTGTTTGTCGTAATCCATCCGCATCGCGGTGGCCATGCAACCGCTCAAGCTGGCGATCAGAATCAGCAGAATCACTTTTTGTAGCACGCAATGTCCTTATTACTTCTTTGCGAAGAGCTGCATAGACGCTTTCGCTAAAAGCGAGTCCCCCCTTCCAAGCCCCACGTAGCCACCGCAGCCTGGTTGGTGCGCTTACGCTCCACGCCGGGCGCGCAAAACGTGGACTTGAAGAAGATACCTAACTCGCGCTCGCCACCGTCAGGCTTGGGGATTACCACACGTTTTACCGGACTGGGCCGGTAGACGCCTGAAAGAAGCTGTTCACAAATCGTCGGCCATCGGCTGAGCAGATGTTTGGCAGTCTGTTCAATGTCCAGACCATCGACGCCCGCTGCTCCCTTGTTGGCCTTGACCCGCTTCCATGCCCGCTTCAGGTTTTCTCTCGCAAAGGCCCGTTCCAGCAGCCCTTGCCCTGCGTTGTCGGTTTCATTTTGCGGACGATTGACCTCGTCGCTGATGGGAACTCTCACGGTTTCACCGCTTGCGTCCTCACATCCGCCCTACGTTTGGCAGGCATCTAACTTCCGATCTTTCGCATCAACATGGCCTATGACGCTTTCTCTCGTTCGGCCCTTCGTCAAAGAAAAGACTACTACGGCCTCTGCTGACTTCTCGCTCCGGCTTGCACCGTCGCCCTTTCAGGCACAAGGCGAGATCTCCCCAGGTAAGAACGCAATCCTTCACCACACAACCGCCGGATTTACGCAGCCTGATCCTTGACCACAAGAACTTCGCGGTTTTATGCCCGCTCGCCCTGATCGGCTTCGCCTTCTATCCGGTTCTTGTACATCGGCTCATGGCTTCGATCCACGCTTCCTCCCCACACTCGGTCGCCCTCATGCAGTTGCGCTTCACTTCGTTCGCTGTGGTCAGCTTACGGTGGGACTTTCACCCACAAGATTGCGCCCATGCCGGGCGCACATAAAAAAGGGTCGCGAGATAAAATCTCGCAACCCTTTGAAGAATATGGTCGGGACGGAGTGATTCGAACACTCGACCCCTAGCACCCCATGCTAGTGCGCTACCGGACTGCGCTACGCCCCGACTAGGCGTGAATCTTGTTCCGCTTCTCAACGGAACGCTCAGGAATATATCGCAAGCTTTTGAAAACTGGAAGTATTTAAAAGCAGAAATTTATTTCTTGAGCACCACCAGTACATCTTCAAGCTCGGCGATCATCTGGCGGATCATCTGTTTGTACTGGGTTGTATCGTCTTTGGCCTCATCACCGGAGAGGCGCAGGCGCGCACCGCCGATGGTGAACCCCTGGTCATACAGCAGCGCGCGGATCTGCCGGATCATCAGCACGTCTTGTCGCTGATAATACCGGCGGTTTCCGCGGCGCTTGACCGGGTTGAGTTGAGGAAACTCCTGCTCCCAATAGCGCAGCACGTGCGGCTTTACCGCACACAGCTCGCTGACTTCACCAATGGTGAAGTAGCGTTTGCCCGGGATGACGGGTAGTTCGTCGTTATGACTTGGTTCCAGCATAAGCCTCAACTCGGGCCTTCAACTTCTGCCCTGGACGAAAGGTGACCACACGGCGAGCCGTGATCGGGATTTCTTCTCCCGTTTTCGGATTGCGGCCAGGCCGCTGGCGTTTGTCCCGAAGGTCGAAATTGCCGAAACCGGACAATTTGACCTGCTCGTTGTCTTCCAAAGCGTGCCTGATTTCTTCGAAAAACAGTTCGACCAATTCTTTGGCCTCCCGTTTATTCAGGCCCAGCTCCTCATACAGACGTTCCGCCATCTCAGCTTTCGTCAGAGCCCCCATACGTCACTTCCTTAACGTGGCGTTCAACCTGTTTTCGAGCGAGGTGAGGATGTTCTGCGTTGCGGTATTCACCTCATCGTCATTAAGAGTGCGCGATGGATGCTGCCAGGTCAAGCCAACTGCAAGGCTTTTTCTATGCGGATCAATGCCTTTACCCTGATACACGTCAAATAGCCTGAGGTCCGTCAGCCATTCGCCTGCATTTTCACGGATTACCTCCAGCACGGCGCTGGATGCAACGTCGCGATCGGCCAGCAACGCCAGGTCACGACGCACTTCAGGAAAGCGCGATAACTCCTGGAATTTCGGCATTTTCCCCTGGGCGACTTCAGCCAGAACCAGCTCGAAAACGAAGACCGGACGATCAAGGCCCAGGGTTTTCGACAGTTCAGGGTGAATGGCACCGACATAGCCGACTTCACGTCCGTCTCGCTCGATGCGTGCGGTCTGCCCAGGATGCAGCGCTGGATGCTTGCCCGGCACGAAAGTGAACGCGTCGAGCGCACCGGCGAAGCCGAGCACCGCTTCCACGTCAGCCTTGACGTCGAAGAAATCGACGCCATCGCGACCTTGCGCCCAGCCTTCCGGCAAGCGACTGCCGCAGACCACACCGGCCAGCATCGACTCTTGCTTCAAGCCGTCCAGTTGCCCGACAAAGCGCAGGCCGCTTTCGAACAGACGCACGCGATCCTGTTGACGGTTCAGGTTGTGCTGCAGCGATTTGACCAAACCAGGCCAAAGCGACGAGCGCATGGCCGCCATGTCGTTGGAGATCGGGTTGGCCAGCAACAGCGGCTCGACACCCGGATTGAACAGCTCGAACTGACGCGGATCGATGAAGCTGTAGGTGATCGCTTCCTGATAACCACGGGCCACCAGCAGGCGGCGCAGTTCCGGCAGGTCGCTGCGAGCTTCAGCCTTGGCCTGTGGGGCCAGGCGTGCTTGCGGGTAGCGAACCGGCAGGCGGTTGTAGCCATACAGGCGAGCCAGCTCTTCGATCAGGTCGACTTCCAGACTGATATCGAAGCGATGGCTTGGCACTTCGACACGCCACTGCCCTGCCCCATCGGCGCTGATGTTCAGGCCCAGGGCACTGAGCAGGCGCTCGACTTCGGCAGCGTCCATTTCCATACCCAGCATCTGGGTGATGCGTTGGGCACGCAGAGTGATCGGAGCGATCTTCGGCAGGTGCTGTTCGCTGACGGTCTCGATGATCGGACCGGCTTCGCCACCAGTGATGTCCAGCAGCAGGCCAGTGGCGCGCTCCATGGCTTCACGGGCCAGCTGCCAGTCCACGCCACGCTCGTAACGGTGCGAGGCATCGGTGTGCAGCCCATAGGAGCGCGCCTTGCCAGCCACTGCGATCTGGTCGAAGAACGCGCTTTCAAGGAATACGTCACGGGTCGTGGTGGAAACGCCGCTGTGCTCGCCACCCATTACGCCGGCAATCGCCAAGGCGCGGGAATGGTCGGCAATCACCAGTGTATCGCTGCGCAAGGTCACTTCCTGGCCGTCGAGCAGGACCAGCTTCTCGCCCTCTTCGGCCATGCGCACGCGGATACCGCCGTTGATTTCGGCGAGATCGAACGCGTGCAGCGGTTGACCCAGCTCCAGCATCACGTAGTTGGTGATGTCGACGGCGGCGTCGATGCTGCGCACGTCGGCACGGCGCAGGCGCTCGACCATCCACAGCGGTGTTGGCTTGGACAGGTCGACGTTACGGATCACGCGGCCCAGGTAACGTGGGCACGCCGCTGGCGCGAGGACTTCAACCGAACGCACCTCATCATGAACCGCTGGCACGGCCGCGACCACCGGACGCGTCACGGGGACGGCATACAGCGCGCCGACTTCCCGGGCCAGGCCGGCCAGGGACAGGCAGTCGCCACGGTTCGGCGTCAGGTCGACCTCGATGCTCGCATCGTCCAGCCCCAGGTACTCACGGATGTCCTGGCCCACCGGCGCATCAGCCGGCAGTTCCATCAGGCCATCGTTGCCCTCGCCGATCTTCAGTTCGGCCTGGGAGCACAGCATGCCGTTGGACTCGACGCCACGCAGCTTGGCTTTCTTGATCTTGAAGTCGCCCGGCAGCTCGGCACCAATCATGGCGAACGGGATCTTCAGGCCCGGGCGCACGTTGGGCGCGCCGCAGACCACCTGGAAGGTCTCCGCGCCATTGCTGACCTGGCAAACCCGCAATTTGTCAGCGTCCGGGTGCTGCTCGGTGCCCAGCACCTCGCCCACTACCACACCGCTGAAATCACCGGCAGCCGGCGTGACGCTATCGACCTCGAGGCCGGCCATCGACAGGCGAGCAACCAGCTCGTCCTGGCTTACCTGCGGGCTTACCCAGCCGCGCAGCCATTGTTCACTGAATTTCATCCTGCTCTCCCAATAGATTCGTTACGGACTGCGGCCTAGCGAAATTGCGCAAGGAACCGCAAGTCGTTGTCGAAGAACAGGCGCAAGTCATTCACACCGTAACGCAGCATGGCCAGGCGCTCGGCGCCCATGCCGAAAGCAAAACCCGAGAATTCTTCCGGATCGATACCGGACATACGCAGCACGTTCGGGTGAACCATCCCGCAGCCCATCACTTCCAGCCAGCCAGTCTGCTTGCAGACACGGCAGCCTTTGCCGCTGCACATCACGCATTCCATGTCGACTTCAGCGGAAGGCTCGGTGAACGGGAAGTACGAAGGGCGGAAACGCACCGCCAGTTCTTTTTCGAAGAACACCCGCAGGAACTCTTCGATCGTGCCTTTAAGGTCGGCGAAATTGATGTCGCGATCGACCAGCAGGCCTTCGACCTGGTGGAACATCGGCGAGTGGGTGATATCGGAGTCGCTGCGGTACACACGGCCTGGGCAGACGATGCGGATCGGCGGCTGCTGCGATTCCATGGTGCGAACCTGTACCGGCGAGGTATGGGTGCGCAACAGCATGTTCGCATTGAAATAGAAGGTGTCATGCATCGACCGGGCCGGGTGATGGCCTGGGATGTTGAGCGCCTCGAAGTTGTGGTAGTCGTCTTCGACCTCAGGACCTTCGGCAATGCCGTAGCCGATGTGGGTGAAGAACTGCTCGATGCGTTCCAGGGTCCGGGTCACCGGATGCAGGCCACCGGAAGTCTGGCCACGGCCAGGCAGGGTCACGTCGATGGACTCGGCGGCGAGTTTGGCAGCCAGATCCGCCTCCTCGAACAACGCCTTGCGCGCGTTAAGGACCTCTGTGACACGTTCCTTGGCAACGTTGATCAGCGCACCGACCTGCGGACGCTCTTCGGCAGGCAGGTTCCCCAGGGTCTTCATCACCTGGGTCAACTCGCCCTTCTTGCCAAGGTACAGAACCCGGATTTGCTCCAGGGCATTGATATCTTCAGCGCTTCGCACAGCCTCTAGTGCTTGAGCGACCAGCGCATCCAGGTTTTCCATGTACAGACTCCAGATACAAAATAGGGGAAGAGCTTTAAGGCTCTTCCCCTATTTATGACGTTTAACACCCGAGCCCACAGAGGTGAGCCCTGGTGACTGTCGGGGGTACTTAAGCCAAGGTGGCTTTAGCTTTCTCGACAATCGCAGCAAACGCCGCTTTTTCGTTCACTGCCAGATCAGCCAGAACCTTACGGTCGATCTCGATGGACGCTTTTTTCAGGCCGGCAATGAAACGGCTGTAGGACAGACCGTTAACACGAGCACCAGCGTTGATACGAGCGATCCACAGAGCGCGGAACTGACGTTTTTTCTGACGACGGTCACGGTAGGCGTATTGGCCTGCCTTGATTACGGCTTGCTTGGCAACACGGAATACGCGGGAACGCGCACCGTAGTAGCCTTTAGCAAGTTTCATAATTTTCTTGTGACGCTTACGGGCAATGACGCCACGCTTTACACGAGCCATGAGTTACTTCCTCTATTCTTGATCCAAAAATTAACGAAGGCGCAGCATGCGCTCGACTTTTGCCACGTCAGACGGATGCAGCAAGCTGCTACCGCGCAGTTGACGCTTACGCTTGGTCGACATTTTGGTCAGGATGTGGCTCTTGAAAGCGTGCTTGTGCTTGATACCGTTAGCAGTTTTCAGAAACCGCTTAGCAGCACCACTTTTGGTTTTCATCTTTGGCATGTTCGGATACTCCGCATTCAGTTGATAAACATAATCGCAAGGCCTGCCGTGCCCTGGTGATTACTTCTTCTTTTTCGGGGCGATGACCATGATCAGCTGGCGTCCTTCCATCTTAGGATGCTGTTCGACCGAACCGTACTCGAGCAGGTCTTGTTCAACCCGCTTGAGGAGTTCCATCCCCAGCTCCTGGTGGGCCATCTCACGGCCGCGGAATCGCAAGGATACCTTGGCCCTGTCCCCGTCACTCAGGAAACGTACCAGGTTGCGCAGTTTTACCTGGTAATCCCCTTCCTCCGTCCCTGGACGAAACTTGATTTCTTTTACCTGAATCTGCTTCTGGTTTTTCTTCGCCGCGGCAATCTGCTTCTTCTTTTCGAAGATCGACTTGCCGTAGTCCATCACCCGGCAAACCGGTGGGACTGCGTCTGCGGAAATTTCTACCAGATCAAGCTTGGCTTCTTCAGCAATACGAAGCGCTTCATCAATCGAGACGATGCCAATCTGCTCGCCGTCAGCGCCAATTAACCGAACCTCGCGTGCCGAGATATTCTCGTTGATCGGGGCTTTCGGTGCAGCTCGTTTATCTTGTCTCATTTCACGCTTAATAATAATTACTCCAAATCTGGGCGACCACGCCGGGAAACCGCTTGCGCGAGGAACTCAGCGAATTCGGCGACGGGCATCGAGCCCAGGTCAGCACCTTCACGAGTACGCACAGCGACAGTCTGCATCTCGACCTCCCGATCTCCAATAACCAAGAGAAAGGGAACCTTGAGCAAAGTATGCTCGCGGATTTTAAAGCCGATCTTTTCATTTCTCAAGTCGGACTTGGCACGAAATCCGCTTTGGTTGAGAGTTTTTTCGACTTCGGCGGCAAAATCTGCCTGTTTATCAGTGATATTCATGATCACTGCCTGGGTCGGCGCCAGCCACGCGGGGAACGCACCCTCGTAGTGCTCGATCAGGATCCCGACAAAACGCTCGAAGGAGCCGAGGATCGCGCGGTGAAGCATGACCGGGTGCTTGCGACTGTTGTCTTCGGACACGTATTCGGCGCCCAGACGGATCGGCAGGTTGAAATCGAGCTGCAGGGTACCACACTGCCAGACGCGACCGAGGCAATCTTTCAGCGAGAACTCGATCTTCGGACCGTAGAAGGCCCCCTCACCCGGCTGCAGGTCGTACGCCAGGCCCGCGCTATCGAGGGCTGCCGCCAGGGCTGCTTCGGCGCGATCCCACAGTTCGTCGGAGCCAACGCGCTTTTCCGGACGAGTGGACAGCTTCATTTCGACTTCGGTGAAGCCGAAGTCGCGGTAGACGTCCATGGTCAGCTTGATGAAGGCGGCGGATTCGGCCTGCATCTGCTCTTCGGTACAGAAGATGTGCGCATCGTCCTGGGTGAACGCACGCACGCGCATGATGCCGTGCAGCGCACCCGAAGGCTCGTTACGGTGGCAGGCACCGAACTCGGCCAGGCGCATCGGCAACTCGCGGTAGCTTTTCAGGCCCTGGTTGAACACCTGCACGTGGCAAGGGCAGTTCATCGGCTTGATGGCGTAGTCGCGGTTTTCCGACTGGGTGGTGAACATGTTGTCGGCGTAGTTGGCCCAGTGCCCGGATTTCTCCCACAGGCTGCGGTCCACCACTTGAGGCGTCTTGATCTCGAGGTAGCCGTTTTCACGCTGGACCTGGCGCATGTACTGCTCGAGCACCTGGTACAGGGTCCAGCCGTTCGGGTGCCAGAACACCATGCCCGGGGATTCTTCCTGGGTGTGGAACAGGCCCAGGCGCTTGCCGATCTTGCGATGGTCGCGTTTCTCGGCTTCTTCGATACGCTGGATGTAGGCTGCCAGTTGCTTCTTGTCAGCCCAGGCAGTGCCATAGACGCGTTGCAACTGCTCGTTCTTCGCATCGCCACGCCAGTAGGCGCCGGACAGCTTGGTCAGCTTGAAGGATTTGAGGAAACGCGTGTTCGGCACGTGCGGGCCACGGCACATGTCGACGTATTCTTCGTGGTAGTACAGGCCCATGGCCTGCTCGTCCGGCATGTCTTCCACCAGACGCAGCTTGTAGTCCTCGCCACGGGCCTTGAAGACTTCGATGACTTCGGCGCGCGGGGTGACTTTCTTGATGACGTCGTAATCCTTCTCGATCAGCTGCTGCATGCGCTGTTCGATGGCCGCCATGTCTTCCGGCGTGAAAGGACGCTCGAAGGCGATGTCGTAATAGAAGCCTTCGTCGATGACCGGCCCGATGACCATCTTCGCGCTCGGGTACAGCTGCTTGACCGCGTGGCCGACCAGGTGCGCGCAAGAGTGGCGAATGATCTCCAGCCCCTCTTCATCCTTTGGCGTGATGATTTGCAGCGTGGCGTCGCTGTCGATGACGTCACTGGCGTCGACCAGTTTGCCGTTGACCTTGCCGGCCAGGGTGGCCTTGGCCAGTCCCGCGCCGATGGATGCGGCGACCTCGGCTACGGAAACCGGGTGATCGAATGAACGTTGACTGCCGTCGGGAAGAGTAATAGTTGGCATGGCGCCTCCTCTCCTAGTGGTGACCCCTACCAAAGGTCACGTGGGTTGGGATGAGCCAGTACAAGATCCAGTCCAGGCCATTCAATGACGAACGCCTGCCTTACAGCGGCAGGAGCCTTGCGGCCAACCGGGAAAACCGAACCAGAGTGACTGGGATTCAAATCAGGGTTATTTCGAACATTTGCCGCCGGGACGAGTTGTCATCCGCAGCCTGGAAATACCCGAGCCCGGCATGCTAGCACAGATGAACGGTCATCGCCGCGCTCGAATTGAAGCAGGCGTAAATCCACGGTTTTTATGCCAGAGTGCTGAACTGAACCGAGCGCAACGCCTCAGATATCAAGACATCGACCCGAAAGGAGCATCTTCGCATGCGTCTCAATACACTGTTTGCAGTAGTCGCCCCACTCGCCCTGCTGCTTCCACTGACCGCCCATGCCGACTGGCCCAAAGGCGAGCGCGAAAAATACATGGCCCAATGCACGGAGGCGGCAACACCCCAGATCGGCCCGGCCGCTGCCAAGGCTCATTGCGCCTGTGGCGCCGATGCGATCAAGTCCTATCCAGCCTCGGACATCCAGGCCTTGATGGATAACAAGGCCACCCCGGAACTGCAGCAAAAGGCACTGGGCCAGATCGCAAAATGCAAGGCTGACAACAAGGCGAAAAAGTGAGAAAGCAGGCTTCCTGAACGAGCCCGGCAGGGATGAAAAATACTGATTTCAGGCTTTTTCGGACGATTTATTCAGGTTTTACAGCTTTTTTTATCGTCTTTACTTTTGGCTGAAAGCCTTTAAAACCGGGCCTTTCAGCGGGTAAAGGCGGTAAAGTAAACACGACTGATTGGCAAACAGCGCGTCTGGGGGGGTCCCAAATCGAACATTTCGACTATGATACCCGGGTGTGCCCAGTTGGCCTGAGCAGCACAGTACACTGAAAATATATGTTTCTTGGAGATACACCATGTCTAATCGCCAAACCGGCACCGTTAAATGGTTCAACGATGAAAAAGGCTTCGGCTTCATCACTCCTCAAGGTGGCGGTGACGACCTGTTCGTACACTTCAAAGCTATCGAAAGCGACGGTTTCAAAAGCCTGAAAGAAGGCCAGACCGTTTCCTTCGTGGCTGAGAAAGGCCAAAAGGGTATGCAAGCTGCACAGGTTCGCCCAGAGTAATTTCTTGGCGCACTAAAAAAACCCCGTCCATGTGACGGGGTTTTTTATGGGCGGTAGAAAACCGCCGGTCAACCGCAGTTCACCCGGTTGACCACCAGGTTGGCATCGGTATTGAGATTCAGGCGATCGGAGCGGTACTCAAGCGTCACCATGTCGTTGGGCTTGAGGATTCGGGCAATCTGCGCGCCGGCACGGGTACGAGCCTGCTCCAGCAATTGTGGCGAGGCCTGCTTGCCAATGGCGAACTCGGCGCCCTTCGCTTCGCAACGGCCGTGACCGGTCTCGGTCGCCACGGGTTCGGGAGTCGATTCCGAGGTGCTGCTGCAACCGCTCAAGACCACGGCGGCCAACAGAGTACTCAATGACGCGAGCTTCCAAGGCATGAAGCCTCCTTTTTTCGATAGATAAACAGAGAGCGTGCGACAACCCAAACGGCGCTAGGTTTCAACACCACAGCCGTCGGCCTGGCTCATCCGGAAAACCGGCAGTTTGCCTGAGCCGCCACGGCTATTCAGACATGAATCGTGACTGGATATGAACACCGCTCAATAAACGTCGATGTAATCGAACGGAGGATTGGGCCAGTTATCCTTCAGCGCATTGTAGATCTGCATGACCCAGACCTCGTCGCTGGCCGCAACCCGCCCGACGTATCCCGAGCCCTTCGCCCAGGTTTCGAGCCGAAACAGCAAACCATCGATGTCAGCGCCACCGACCACACCCGAGGACAAATAGGCGATACCGCCCTTGGTCACGCGCAGCTGGGTATGCTCGTCATCACTGGCCGAGGCCAGCAATTGACGAACCGCCTCAAGGGTCAGGCCATCCGGAGCGTTCAAATCGATCTGCACGGCGGGGCTCCTTTAAAAACAAAAAAAAGAGTGTCGCACAGCCCTCCTCCAATGCCTAAGTCGCAGTGCCAAACCGGGGGCAAAAATGCTTAACTCCACTTACAGCCCTCCAACTCGCGAGCCCTACCATGAGCACCGTCAGCATCGAAGCCACCATCAATGCCAAATGGTCGGAGGGCCATAGCTCCTATAGCCCGAGCAGTCCCGAGGAGCTGGCAATCATCGGCATAGAATTGCTGG
Organism: Pseudomonas sp. NFACC16-2; assembly: GCF_900119205.1. Classification (NCBI taxonomy): domain Bacteria; kingdom Pseudomonadati; phylum Pseudomonadota; class Gammaproteobacteria; order Pseudomonadales; family Pseudomonadaceae; genus Pseudomonas; species Pseudomonas sp. NFACC16-2. The sequence continues at coordinate 614,765 of NZ_FPIX01000001.1, forward strand.
TGAGGGAACTGGGGACGGAGGTCGCCCGCAACTTCATCCAGCAGGCATTCGAGCGCTATCCGAGCGTCGTCGACGCCGTGGACTGATGCTCACGCACCCGCAGGCCCACCTGCGGGCGCATATAGCAGGCGGGTTACTTGAGGCGCGCCAGGCGCTCGGTCAGCAGATCGAAGAAGCCCTGGGCATCACCGTTTTCCACCCAGAACGCGTTCTTCGGCGCTTTCAGGCCATCGTACCAATCGACGATGGTCTGCCCGAACGTCGGGCCCTCGCGACTGTCCACCACAACATTGACCGAACGACCAGTGAACAACTGCGGCTTGAGCAGATAGGCGATCACCGTCGCGTCATGCACCGGCCCGCCCGTCATGCCGTAGTGCTCCATGTCGCCCTTGACGTATTCGTTGAGGATATCGCCCACCAGCTTGCTGGCATTGTTGTTCAGCGCCGCGATCTGCTTCAGGCGCGCCTCGCTGGTGAGGATCTTGTGGGTCACGTCCAACGGCAGGTAGGTCAGTTTCACACCGCTCTTGGCCACCACCTCGGCCGCCTGCGGATCGGCGAACAGATTGAACTCGGCCACCGGCGTGATATTGCCGCCGTTGAAGTGCGCACCGCCCATGATCACCACTTCCTTGATGCCCTGGACGATATCAGGCTCCTGCACCAGCGCCAGGGCCAGGTTGGTCTGCGGGCCAAGCATGGCAATGGTGATGCTGTGGGGCTTGGCCGCTTTCAACGTGTCGATCAGGTAGTTGACGGCATTGCCTTCGGCCAAGCCCTTCTTCGGCTCGTGTACGGTGACACCCGACAGGCCTTCCTTGCCATGGATGTTTTCCGCGTAGATCGGCGTGCGCATCAACGGTTTCGGCGCACCGGCATACACAGGCACGTCTTCGCGCCCCGCCCATTCCCGGGCCAGGCGAGCGTTGCGAGAGGTCTTGTCCAGGCGCACATTGCCGGCGACAGTGGTCAGCGCACGAATATGCAACTCCTCGGGCGACGCCAGGGCGAACAACAGCGCAACCACGTCATCGGCCCCTGGGTCGGTGTCGATGATCAGGTCGATTTTTTCCGCCGCCTGGGCGCTCGTAGCGGTGATCAGTGACAAAAGCAGCAGACTCCGGATCAGTTGATGCATTTTCTCAGCATAGCGGTGCATGGCGCACTCCTTGTGCAGGGTTGAACAGGGTTAGAACGTCACTCCAGCGACCAGCACGATATTGCAGTACGGCGAACATTCGCCTGTGCGAATGATCGCCCGTGCCTGTCGGCTGATGACCTTGAATTGCTCATGGCTGACCAGCGCTCGCTCGCCCAGCGCACCCTCGGCATGCAGCGCTTCCAGGGTCGTCAGCGCCGACGGTTGTTTGTCGAGGATCTCCTCGGCCAGGACATGGCTTTCCACCTGCATTTCGCTGAGCACCACCTTCAAGGTGCTGACAAAGTCAGGAATGCCATGGGTCAGGGCCAGGTCGATCAATTCGACCTGAGGCGGCACAGGCAGGCCGGCATCACCGATGACCACCTTGTCGCCATGGCCCAGGGAAGCGATCAGTCGTGACAGTGCCACATTCAACAACGGCGTCTTTTTCATGATTTGAAAGCCTGTACTTCCAACAACGTGGGGATTGAAGGCTGCGCGCCCGGGCGGGTGACCGACAGCGCGGCGGCGGCCTGGCCGAAACGAATCGCATCGACCTCGCTTTTGCCGCTCGCCAGGGCTGCCGCGAAGCCGCCGACAAAGGTGTCTCCGGCCGCCGTGGTGTCCACTGCCTTGACCCGCGGGGCCGGGAAGTGTTCGAAGCTGGCGCCGTTGGCGAACATCAGCCCCTGGGCCCCCAAGGTGACGATCACCTTGCCGGCACCGGCGGCGATCAGATGCGCGGCGGCGGCCTCTGCGGTTTCCAGGGAATCCACCGCCAGCCCGCTCAGCACCGCTGCTTCGCTTTCATTGGGAACCAGGTAGTCGATGCAGGCGTACCAGTCGGCGGGCAACGTATGGGAAGCCGGCGCCGGGTTGAGGATGACGATTTTGCCCAGCTCACGTGCGCGCTTGAGGGCATGGCCGACGGTGGCATCCGGCACTTCGAGCTGGCAGATGATGACATCGGCGCTTTGCAGCACTTCATCGACACTGTCCAGGACCTCGGCGGTGAGCGCACCGTTGGCACCGGCAACGATAACGATCGCATTCTGGCTATTGTCGTCGACGACGATCAGCGCCACGCCGCTGGCCCCCTCCACCACGCTGACCGCTTGGCAGTCGATGCCCTCGGCCAACAGCCCGCCACGCAATTGTTCGCCGTAGGCATCATTGCCCACGCAACCGACCATCGATACCTCGGCGCCCAGGCGCGCGGCGGCCACCGCCTGGTTGGCACCCTTGCCGCCCGGGATGGTGGAGAAGGACTCGCCGATCAGTGTTTCACCACCACGCGGCAGACGCGGCGCCCGGGTCACCAGGTCCATGTTCAGGCTGCCTATTACCACTACTTTTGCTGGCATACATCACTACTCATCAATTCGGTTCAGCGGTATTGGGCGAATGTGCCGGACAGCGGCGCAGTCGACTCTCGCAGGACAATACTTGGCGTCACGATCCGCTGCTCGGTGGCAAGGCCCGGCGTCGCAATTCGTCGCAGCAGCACTTCGGCCGCCATCTCGCCGAGCTGCAGGATCGACTGCCCTACCGTGGTCAATGCCGGGTAGACATAACGGCTCATCTGGATGTCATCGAAACCGATGACCGACAGTTCGCTGGGCACGCGCACATTGCGTTCAGCCGCGGCGCGCAGCACACCGATACCGATCATGTCGTTGGCCGCAAAAATCGCGCTCGGTGGCTGCTGTTCAAGCAGCTGCGCAGCGGCGCGGTAGCCGCCGGTACTGGTGAAATCGCTCTCGAGCATACGCTCGACAGGCAGCTCGATCCCGGCCTCTTTCAGCGCACGGCAGTAACCGGCCAAGCGCATTTGCGCCACGCTGGTATTGGCCGGGCCACCGATGAAGGCGATATCGCGGTGACCCAGCTCAAGCAGGTGCCGGGTCGCCAGGTACGCACCGTATTCATGATCGATGCGCACCAGGTCTGCGTCGACACCCTCGAGCCCACGGTCGACGATCACCATGGGCGTGCGCACGTTGGACAGCCCCTCGGCCAGGCCGACATCACCGCCGGCGGACGCGAAAATCAGGCCGTCGATGCGTTTTTCCAGCAGCACCCGCAGGTAGCTGCGTTGCTTGTCCGGGTTGTCGTCGGAGTTGCACAGAATCACGCAATAGCCGTTGCGCTCACAGTAGTCCTCGATCCCCCGGGCCAACTCGGCAAAGTAAGGATTGAGGCTGTTGGGCACCAGCAGGCCGATGGTCGCCGTGGTCTTGGCCTTGAGCGACCGGGCCACGGCGCTCGGCACGTAGTCCAGGCGCTCGATGGCCGCCTCGACCTTGAGCCGCACTTCCTCGCTGACCGGCCGCGTCTTGTTCACCACGTGGGACACGGTGGTGTAGGAAATCCCGGCGAGCGCTGCTACATCCTTGATCGTCGCCATGGTTCAGCCCCGCCGACTGGCGCGCTGGCTGCGATAGGTATCGAGCACGACCGCCACCACGATCACCGCACCGGTAATGATGCGCTTGGTTGGCTCAGTGGCGCCGATCTGCGCCAGGCCCGCCGCCAGCACGGAGATGATCAGCACGCCAAAGAAGGTGCTGATGACCGAACCGCGGCCCCCCATCAGGCTGGTACCACCGATGACCACGGCAGCGATGACTTGCAGCTCAAGCCCTGAACCGGCGTTCGGATCCGCCGCTTCCAGGCGCGAAATCTGGAACAGCGCGGCCACACCGGCCAGCAAGCCCATCAGGCTGAACACCAGGATCTTGTAGGGCTTTGGATTGATACCGGCCAGGCGCACGGCTTCTTCATTGGTGCCGATGCCGATCAGGTAGCGACCGAACACCGTGCGGGTCAGCACCGCCTGGGCAATGAAGATCACCAGCAAGGCGATGATGAACGAAGGCGAGATGCCAAAGGCGATAGGGTTGGACAGCCAGGCGAACGAGTCGCCGATGTAGGCGGTCCGGGACCCAGTCATCTGGTACGCCAGGCCCCGGGCCATTTCCAGCACGCCGAGGGAGACGATGAACGATGGAATCCGCCAGGCAACGGTGATCGAACCGGTGACCGTACCCGCCAGCGCCGCCACGGCCATGCCGAGCAAGGCCGAGGGCCAGACGCTCCAGCCCCAGCCGAGCACGGCCACGCTGACCGTCGAGGCCGCCAGGGCCAGCACAGACCCAACCGACAGGTCGATGCCGCCGATGATCAGGATGAACGTCATGCCGACCGCCAACACCATCAGGTCGGGAATCTGGTTGGCCAAGGTACTGAAGGTGTCATAAGACAGGAAATGGCTGCTCAGCGCCGAGAACAGCGCGATCATGGCCAGCAGCGCGCCGGCCAGGCCCAGGTAGGTGCCGAGGCCATAGAAGTTGCCACTCGATTTGCCGACGGCAGATGCGGTTTTCATGAAAGATCCCTAGGCGCTGCTTCGTTGAGCAACGCATCACGTTTCTGGTAGCCGGCGAATGCGGCGGCAAGCAAGTCATCCTGGGTCCAACTGTCGCGCTCGAAGGTGTCGATCAGGCGCCCGGCGGACAGCACGCCGATCCGGTCGCAGATCAACATCAGCTCCCGCAGGTCGCTGGACACCACGACCAGCGCCTTGCCCTGGCGAGTCAGCTCGCCGAGCAGCGCATAAATGTCGAATTTGGCGCCGACGTCGATGCCACGGGTCGGCTCATCGAACAACATGACCGCGCAATCGCGTTCGAGCCAACGCCCGATGACCACTTTCTGCTGGTTACCGCCCGACAGCTCGGACACCAACTGGGTCGGGCTGGAACTGCGGATGCGCATGGCGCCGACCTGCCGCTGTGCCAAGGCCAGTTCGGCATCGCCATTGACCAGGCCGGCGCTGGAAATCTCCGGCATGTTGCCCAGGGCAATGTTGGCGGCGATGGATTGGGTCAACAGCAGGCCCTCACCCTTGCGGTCTTCGGTGATCAGCGCAATGCCATGGGCCACCGCATCGGCCGGGGAGCGAATGCTCACGACCTGGGCCGGCGAACCCAGCGCCACCGTGCCACTGTCAGCGGTATCGGCACCGAAGATCAGCCGCAACAGTTCGGTGCGCCCTGCCCCGATCAGGCCGGAGATGCCGAAGATCTCGCCACTGCGCACTTCGAAGGAGACGTCGCGGACCTTGTCGGAACGTGTCAGGCCTTTAACCGTCAGCGCCGGCGCGCCGATCTGGCGTGGACCCAGGTCGATATGCTCACCCAGCTCCCGGCCGACCATCAGGGTCACCAGTTGCTCGCTGTTGTAGTTGGCCATCGGCTCGACGCAGACCAGGTTGCCATCACGCAGTACGGCAATGCGCTGGGCGACCCGCGCCAGTTCTTCGAGGCGATGGGAAATGTAGATGATCGACACGCCGCGAGCCTGCAGACGCGTGATCTGTTCAAAGAGCATCTCGACTTCGCGGGCCGTCAGCATGGCGGTCGGCTCATCGAGAATCAGCACATGGCAATCGCCAATCAGGTTGCGGGCGATCTCGACCATCTGCTGGTGACCGATCCCCAGTTCGCCGACCAACGTGTCAGGATCGATTGCGTCGAGCCCCACCTGGGCCATGGCCTCGATGGCCGCCTTGCGCAATTGCTTGCGGCTGATCCAGCCGCCGTGATTGGGCAGGTTGTCGAGGAACAGGTTCTCGGCCACGGACAGGGTCGGCAGCAGGTTGAGCTCCTGCATCACCATGCGCACGCCCAGCTCTTCAGCCTGGGTCCGGCTGCCAGGATGATAATCCTGCCCCTGAAATTGCATCTGCCCGGTCGTCGGCGTCACCAACCCGCCGATGATCTTGGACAAGGTGCTTTTGCCGGCGCCATTTTCGCCGGTCAGCGCCAGCACTTCACCGCGCATCAACGTCAGGTTGATATCGGTCAGTACCGGCTGGGCATAGGTCTTGCCGATACCGCTGACGCACAGGACAGCGTTCGGGTCGCGAACGGACATAACAAACTCTCCAATGCGCTCGCCCGGACGGGCGAGCACCGTTGTGTCGCCAGGATTACGGCTTGGTCACCAGCTCGACCGGAGTTTCGATAACGCCGTTGGTACCGCTGTCGACTTTTTCGCCCTTGAGGATCTTCAGCGCTGTTTCGATGCCGAACACAGCCTGCTTGGCGGCGAACTGGTCGGCCGTCGCCAGGACACGACCGTCCTTGAGCATTGGCTTGATGGCGTTGATGTTGTCGTAGCCGACCACCTGCACCTTGCCCGCCTTGCCCGCCGCGCGCACGGCCGATACGGCGCCGACCGCCATGCTGTCGTTACCGGCCAGCAGTGCCTTGATATTCGGGTATTCGCTGAGCATCGACGCGGCAACCTGGTTGCCCTTGTTGATTTCCCAGTCACCCGATTGCAGGGAAACGACCTTGACCTGCGCCGCTTCCATTGCATCCTTGAAGCCTGCGGTGCGTGCCTGGGCATTGGTCGTAGTGGACACGCCTTCGATGATGCCGACTTCGTCACCGGCCTTGAGCTGCTTGGCCAGGTACTCGCCCACCAGGCGCGCGCCTTTGCGGTTGTCCGGGCCTACGAACGGCACGTTGATGTTCTTGCTCTTGACCACGGCCGGATCGAGCTGGTTATCGATGTTGATCACCGTGATGCCAGCATCCACGGCTTTCTTGATCACCGGCACCATGGCCTTGGAATCCGCTGGCGCGATGATCAGGGCATCGACCTTGGACACGATCATCTGCTCGACGATGCGGATCTGGTTGGCGGTGTCGGTTTCATCCTTGATCCCGTTGGAGATCAGGTCGAAATCGGCGGAGTGTTCCTTCTGATAAGCCTTGGCGCCGTCTTCCATGGTCAGGAAGAATTCGTTGGCCAGGGATTTCATGACCAGGGCGACCTTGGGCTTTTCTGCGGTCTGGGCGAATGCCGAGGTGATAGGCAGCGCAGCGGATGCGGTCGCGAGCATGGCAACAGCGAGAAGGCGTCCAGCGAATGGCAACTTCATGGGTTCACTCCGATCTTATGATTATTGTGAGCAAATCAATGCACGGAACGCCGCGCAAACGTTTGCGTGAAGTGAACTATGGTAAGGCTTCGCAGATTTGTCAACGTTGCGGTTTGATCCGCAACGTCGAGGCTCAACGTAGAAGCTCAGGCCGTCGTATTGACCACCGAACCCGAACCGCTGCCCTTGGACAACTCCGTGACCAAGTGACCAGTGACTTCCAGCAAAGCGCCACTGGTGTCGGCGATCTGCCCCTGGATGGCCATGACCGCCGAGGTCCTGGCTTCCTCTGTGGCATAGTCGCGCGCCTGGGCGGCGGCCAGTTGTTGTTGCTGCTCCCTGAGCTGCTGCTGAAGCTCTTGCATCCGCTTGAGCAGCACCTGGACGGCCACGCTCTGGCTGCTGCCGCCCTCCTGCGCCTGGTCGGCTGCTTCAGCGCCAGCGCCCATGCCCGTGCGGACCTTGCCCGAGTCTTGCGTTGCACCCAGGGCCTCATCGGCGGCCTGGTCTTCTGCCTCGCTCAAAGCCTTCAGGGTGCCGGCGGATTTTCCGCCAATGGTCACCGCTGCCGCATTGGGAAAGCCGATGGAAAACGACATGTCAAAACTCCATAGAGGGGGATTCCTACGAAGGACATCGCCCGCCGAAGCACTTTCTTTAGCGCCCGATGAAATCAGTCAATAGCTTCGCCACCTTGAGCGGGTGACAACCTGTTTACGCAAGCCGATAAAAAATTCCTTTTTCCTACATCAAAACGAAAAAAGTGCTGTCAGACGATTTTCTTGAATTTTAAGTAGTTGCGTAAATGCCTACGGTTAAATACTGTATGCCCGTACAGCTTAATAAGGATAATCCTGTGGCCACCCCCTCCGCTGCAACTACCCCTTTAGATTCCTATACGCGACTCGGCCTCCGGGTCTCGAAAATCATCAACGCCCCCACCGCGCAAAAAGCCAAGGCCGCCCTGATCTTCCGTCTGCCTGACGAGCCGGTGGATGAGTGGGAGCGCCTGTTGGAAGAAATCGACGAGAACGACAACGTGACCCTCGCCTATCGCGATGATGGCGGTGTGCAGGTTTTCTGGGTTGTGCCGAAGGAAGATTGAGCCTGATGAGTGTTCGCTGTTTAGCTTTTTTGCTTGTGTTTATCGCGATGGGCGCACAAGCCGGTGCGCCGCGCACCTTCAACGAAGCCAAGAAAGTCGCCTGGAAACTCTACGCACCACAATCCACCGAGTTCTACTGTGGCTGTAAATACACTGGCAATCGCGTGAACCTGGCAGCCTGCGGTTATGTACCGCGCAAGAATGCCAGCCGCGCCGCTCGCATCGAGTGGGAGCATATTGTCCCGGCCTGGCAGATCGGCCATCAGCGTCAATGCTGGCAACAAGGTGGTCGCAAGAACTGCACCCGCTATGACCCGGTCTATCAACGGGCCGAGGCCGACCTGCACAACCTGGTGCCGAGCATCGGGGAAGTGAATGGTGATCGCAGCAATTTCAGTTTTGGCTGGTTGCCGGTGCAGAAGGGCCAGTACGGCTCATGCCTGACCCAAGTGGACTTCAAGGCCAAGAAGGTCATGCCCCGCCCTTCTATCCGGGGCATGATCGCCCGGACCTATTTCTACATGAGCAAACAATACGGCCTGCGCCTCTCGAAACAGGACCGGCGCCTGTATGAAGCCTGGGACAAGACCTACCCGGTCGAAAGCTGGGAGCGTCAGCGCAACCAGAGCGTGGCGTGCGTCATGGGCCGTGGCAACGAGTTCGTGGGGCCGGTGGACATGAAGGCCTGCGGCTGACCTCGCACTCGTGAACAGCTCGCTCCCACAGGTTTTGTGGCTTGGCTGACTTTTTTGGGTCGCCCGATTATTGGGCCGTCGGGCAATCCACCACCAACGTCTCGATGTTGCGTTTTTTCGCCCGGACCAGGGCAGCCGCCACCTGTTCCTGCTTGGCTTCGGCCTCAGCCTTGGAACTGAAAGGACCGACCAGGACGCGCTCCTTGCCGTTCTCCCGCACCACGTTCGACATGAAGCTGTGTTCGATGAGCCAGCCGGTCAGGTCGCTGACCGCCTGCGGCGTCTGGCCACGAACCTCGACGGCCCACTGCGGCGCGGCAGCGGCGGCCGGTGCGGAGGTCGCTACGGGTTTGGGCTTCGGTGCTTCGACGTCACGCCCTTCACCGCATCCTGCCAGCACCAATACCGCAATAACCCAAGCCAATTTGCGCACAACGTTTCCCCCGGAAGACATGAGGCACGGATTTTAGCACCCGTGCCCCTCAAGATCGCCGCAAACAGTGCTCAAAACACGAGAATCCTGCCCGGCGTCTCTGTATAGTCGCACCCTGGGAATTAATGCTGCGTCTGCGCGTCAGAAAGAGGCACCCACATTGTGACACTTAGCACTAATCTATAAGCAGTACCGACATCTGCACTGTCTGAATCAGGTGCCCTATAAAGTAATCAAGGAGAACACCATGCTGATACTCACCCGCAAAGTCGGTGAAAGCATAAACATTGGTGACGACATCACGATCACCATTCTGGGCGTTAGCGGCCAACAAGTCCGGATCGGCATCAACGCCCCGAAAAACGTTGCGGTGCATCGTGAAGAGATTTATCAGCGTATTCAGGCAGGCCTTACCGCCCCTGACAAACCGCAAACTCCCTGAGCCTTGCTGCAGTCCGTAGCCAGCCCGTTTGCATCGTCGCAATGGCTGGCTAAAGATTCTGGTCGACCGTACCTCACCCTGCCCCCATCTTTTTTCGTCCAGCCCGTTGAACCGATACTAATGACATGGCGCTTAGCATGGCTGTCAGACGTTTCGTTTTAATGATGACGAAGCAGGCGTTCGCGGTCGGTCAACCCAGGCTCACGCCGCGCGCCATGCCCGTGGCGGCAATCACCATCAGGATCAGCAACAAAGCTTCGATGTGACTGATCCGTGCAAACCGGCCGGCTTTCGAGGGATCGATCGCAGCCCCTTTGCCCAGTGCCATCCGCCATTTGATCAGGGCGATCATTGGCGCGATCTCAAGCAACAGGATCAGCAGGAACAAAGTCATCTTCAGGTGAAACAGCGGTTGGTGCAGGTAATAATCCGTGCCCTTTTCGTACCCCGCGAAAGCGCGCATCCCACCGGTCACCAGCAGCACCAGCGCCGACACCCCCCACACGTTATCCGCCATCAACACATTAGGCACCGCATCCACACCACCCGCCAGGCGTCGTAGCGCCGTGCCGCGCGTGAGCACCGCCCAGAACCCGAGGGCGAACGCCAAAAGATGTATTGCCGCCAGAGACCAATGAGCCAACATGGAAGAGCCCTGTCAGAGAACGTCGAATCGACCTGACAGTACTAGCTCATAAAGGAATGATTGCCAGGCTGAGCACAAAAAATTGTGGGAGCGAGCTTGCTCGCGATGGCGATCTTTCAGCCAACATGATTGTTGACTGATCCGACGCTATCGCGAGCAAGCTCGCTCCCACAGGGGTACGGCGAGCTTTAGAAGATCTAGTCCGCCAGGCGCCAGGTCGTCCCGCCCTTGCCGTCTTCCAGCACCACGCCCATGGCGGTGAGCTGGTCGCGGATGCGGTCGGATTCGGCCCAATCCTTGTTGGCGCGTGCAGTCAGGCGCGCCTGGATCAACGTCTCGACTTCGGCGGCGTCCACGCGGCCTTCGGCACCGGCCTGCAGGAAGTCATCGGCTTCGAGCTGCAACACACCCAGTACACTGGCCAGTTCTTTCAGGCGAGCCGCCAGACCGGCCGCGGCATTGAGATCGCTCTCACGCAGGCGGTTGATCTCACGCACCATCTCGAACAGCACCGCGCACGCTTCCGGCGTGCCGAAGTCGTCGTTCATCACTTCGGTAAACCGTGCCACGAACGCTTCGCCACCGGCGGCCGGCACGCTCGGCAGCCCCTTCAACGCGTGATAGAAACGCTCCAGGGCACCCTTGGCGTCCTTGAGGTTGTCTTCCGAGTAGTTGATGGCGCTGCGGTAGTGGCTCGACACCAACAGGTAACGCACGACTTCCGGGTGGTATTTGTCGAGCACGTCGCGGATGGTAAAGAAGTTGTTCAAGGACTTGGACATCTTCTCGCCGTTGATCCGGATCATGCCGCAATGCATCCACGCATTGGCGTAGGTCTTGCCGGTGGCCGCTTCGCTCTGGGCGATTTCGTTTTCGTGGTGCGGGAACTCCAGGTCGCTGCCGCCACCATGAATGTCGAAGGTCTCGCCCAGGCAGCAGGTGGACATCACCGAGCATTCGATGTGCCAGCCCGGACGCCCGGCGCCCCACGGCGACTCCCAACTCGGCTCACCCGGCTTGGCGCCCTTCCACAGCACGAAGTCCAGCGGGTCTTCTTTCGACTCGTCGACTTCGATACGCGCGCCGATACGCAGGTCTTCGATCTTCTTGCGCGACAACTTGCCGTAGCCCATGAACCTGGCGACGCGGTAGTACACGTCGCCATTGCCCGGTGCGTAGGCGTAGCCCTTGTCGATCAAGGTCTGGATCATGCTCAGCATGCCAGGGATGTGGTCCGTGGCACGGGGCTCCAGGTCCGGCTTGAGGATATTGAGGCGCGCCTCATCCTCGTGCATGGCCTTGATCATGCGCTCGGTCAGCGCATCGTAGGGCTCGCCGTTTTCGCGGGCACGGTTGATGATCTTGTCTTCGATGTCGGTGATGTTGCGCACGTAGGTCAGGTCATAACCGCTGAACCGCAGCCAGCGGGTCACCAGGTCGAAGGCGACCATGCTGCGACCGTGACCAATGTGGCAGTAGTCGTACACGGTCATGCCGCAGACGTACATGCGGACCTTGTTGCCATCCAGCGGCTTGAAGACTTCTTTGCTCTTGGTGAGCGTGTTGTAGATCGTAAGCACGGTGTTTCCTTAAGACTTGATCACTGGCCCCACGAATCACGCAGGGTCACGGTACGGTTGAATACCGGCTGACCTGGTTTCGAGTCCTTGATATCCGCGACGAAGTAGCCTTCGCGCTCGAACTGGAAACGGTCTTCCGGCTGTGCATTGCCCAACGAGGGTTCAGCACGACAACCGGTCAGCACTTGCAGTGAGTCAGGGTTGATGTTGTCCAGGAAACTCGCGCTGTCTTCGGCCTTCTCCGGATTCGGAGAGCGGAACAGGCGATCGTACAGACGCACTTCGCACTCGACGCTGGCGGCGGCCGGCACCCAGTGGATCACGCCCTTGACCTTGCGACCTTCCGGATTCTTGCCCAGGGTGTCGGGATCGTAGGAGCAACGCAGCTCGACGATGTTGCCGTCGGCGTCCTTGATCGCTTCGTCGGCACGGATCACGTAGCTGCCGCGCAGACGCACTTCGCCATTCGGCTCCAGGCGCTTGTAGCCTTTTGGCGGCTCTTCCATGAAGTCATCGTGGTCGATGTAGATTTCACGGGCGAACGGCAGTTTGCGCACGCCGAGTTCTTCTTTTTGCGGATGACGCGGCAGTTCGAGGTTTTCGACCTGGTCTTGCGGGTAGTTGGTGATCACGACCTTCAACGGACGCAACACGCACATGGCGCGCGGGGCATTCGCATCCAGATCCTGACGGATGCTGAACTCGAGCATGCCGAAATCGACCACACCGTCGGAACGGTTGGTGCCGATCATCTCGCAGAAGTTGCGGATCGACGCCGGCGTGTAGCCGCGACGACGGAAGCCCGACAGCGTCGACATGCGCGGGTCGTCCCAGCCGTTGACGTGCTTCTCGTCCACCAGTTGCTTGAGCTTGCGCTTGCTGGTGATGGTGTAGTTCAGGTTCAGGCGGCTGAATTCGTACTGGCGCGGGGTGGCCGGCACCGGCAGGTGCTCGAGGAACCACTCGTACAACGGACGATGGCTTTCGAACTCCAGGGTGCAGATCGAATGAGTGATGCCTTCGATGGCGTCCGACTGGCCGTGGGTGAAGTCATAGTTGGGGTAGATGCACCATTTGTCGCCAGTCTGGTGGTGATGGGCGTGACGAATGCGGTACATGATCGGGTCGCGCAGGTTCATGTTCGGCGAAGCCATGTCGATCTTGGCGCGCAGCACCCGAGCGCCGTCCGGGAACTCACCGGCGCGCATACGGGCGAACAGGTCGAGGTTCTCTTCCACGCTGCGATCACGGAACGGACTGTTCTTGCCCGGCTCGGTCAGGCTGCCACGGTATTCCTTGGCCTGCTCGGGGGTCAGGTCGCACACATAGGCGTTGCCGGCCTTGATCAGTTCCACGGCCCAGTCGTGCAACTGGTCGAAATATTGCGAGGCGTAGCGCACCTCACCGGACCATTGGAAACCCAGCCACTTGACGTCGCTTTCGATCGCGTCGATGTATTCCTGGTCTTCCTTGGCCGGGTTGGTGTCGTCGAAACGCAGGTGCGTGACGCCGCCGAACTCCTGGGCCAGGCCGAAATTCACGCAGATCGACTTGGCATGGCCGATGTGCAGGTAGCCGTTGGGCTCTGGTGGGAAGCGAGTGACGATCTGTGTGTGCTTACCCGAGTCCAGGTCCGCCTGGATGATCGGGCGCAGGAAATTGACCGGCACGGCCGGGCCGGTCTTGGAATTCGAGGTAGGGTCGACAGTGGGCTTGCTCATAGGATCCTTGAACAGACAAGTGCGCGGCCGGGTGCGGCCTGATAAATCAAAGCCCGTATCATAGCCGATGCTGTCAAGCACCTGACAGGCCAGGGCGGCAAACGATTGAATTTAATCGACGGCCTGATAAAAAACAGCCTCGAAATTCGTGCCCGGCACGCTAAACTGCCCTGCCTGGCCGATTACAGCCAGACCGGTTGCGGGCAGTGAAGCCCCGAAACCCACGAATTCCTTGAAAGAGTACCGACCATGAGCAAAGTCAAACTGACCACCAACCACGGTGACATCGTTCTGCAACTGAACAAAGAAAAGGCGCCGCTGACCGTCGCCAACTTCATCGAGTATGTCCAGGCCGGTCACTACACCAACACCGTCTTCCACCGCGTCATCGGCAACTTCATGATCCAGGGCGGCGGTTTCGAGCCGGGCATGAAGGAAAAGAAAGACAAGCGCCCAAGCATCCAGAACGAAGCCGACAACGGCCTGCCGAACAAGAAGTACAGCATTGCCATGGCCCGCACCATGGAGCCGCATTCGGCCTCCGCGCAGTTCTTCATCAACGTGGCTGACAACAGCTTCCTGAACCACAGCGCCAAGACCGTACAGGGCTGGGGCTATGCCGTGTTCGGTGAAGTGATCGAAGGCACCGACGTGGTCGACAGCATCAAGGGCGTTTCCACCACGTCCAAGGCTGGCCACCAGGACGTCCCGGCAGAAGACGTGATCATCGAGAAAGCCGAGATCATTGAGTGATACTGCTGATTTCAGATTTGCATCTGGAAGAGGAGCGCCCGGACATCACCCGGGCGTTTCTGGATTTACTCGCCACCCGCGCCCGCTCGGCGCAAGCGTTGTACATCCTGGGCGACTTTTTCGAAGCCTGGATCGGCGACGATGCCATGACGCCGTTCCAGCGTTCCATCTGCCAGGCCCTGCGCGAATTGAGCGACAGTGGCACGGCCATCTTCCTGATGCACGGCAATCGCGACTTCATGCTGGGGCAGGCCTTTTGCAAAGCGGCCGGCTGCACCCTGCTCAAGGACCCGAGTGTCGTGCAGTTCAATGGCGAGGCGGTGCTGCTGATGCACGGCGACAGCCTCTGCACCCGCGACGAAGGCTACATGAAGCTGCGGCGCTGGCTGCGCAACCCACTCACGCTGTTCGTCCTGCGGCACCTGCCCCTGGGCAGTCGCCAGAAACTGGCGCGCAAACTGCGCAGCGAAAGCCGCACGCAGACACGCATGAAAGCCAATGACATCGTCGACGTCACGCCCGAAGAGATCCCGCGGATCATGCAGCAATACGGCGTGAAGACCTTGATCCACGGCCACACCCACCGCCCCGCCATCCACAAGCTGCAACTGGGCGAACACGCCGCCCGGCGCATCGTGCTGGGGGATTGGGACAAGCAAGGCTGGGCGTTGCAGGTGGATGAACAAGGGTTTGCGTTGGCGCCGTTTGGGTTCGCCCCGCCGCCGCTGCTGCCTGCGCCTCACCCAACCTGAATCCCCCCTGTGGTGAGGGAGCTTGCTCCCGCTGGGCTGCGCAGCAGCCCCTTTTTTGTATGAGTGCTTCGCACTCAAGCGGGAGCAAGCTCCCTCGCCACAGGGATTCGGGTGAATTTCAAGTGAACAGCATGCCCATACACTGCACTTCACTTCGTGATCAGTGACCCGCCGAAGCCGGCCCAGCCTTCGCCGCAAACGGCGGCTTTGCCAGCCACACCAGCACGATCAAGCCCATGAAGGCCCAGCCCAACAGCGTGAAGTAATCCACGGTGGAGAGCATGTACGCCTGGCTGGTAAGGACCTGGTCAAGCCGGGCATAGGCCGGTGTGCTCGCGCCGCCAAGCTGGTTGAGGGCCTCGCGGGTGGCCGGCTCGAAGGTGCTGATGCTTTCGCTCAGGTAGGCATGGTGCAGGTCGGCCCGGCGGATCCAGATCCAGGTGGTCAGGGACGCGGCAAAGCTGCCGCCCAAGGTCCGCAAGAACGTCGCCAGGCCCGCACCGTCGGCGATCTGGTGCGGCGGCAGGTCCGACATCAGGATGCTCAAGGTCGGCATGAAAAACAGCGCCACACCGATGCCCATGAACAATTGCACCAAGGCAATGTGCTGGAAATCCACCTCGTTGGTGAACCCGGCGCGCATGAAGCAGCTCAGGCCGATGGCCAGGAACGCCAGCCCGGCCAATACGCGCAGGTCGAACCGGTGGGCGTACTTGCCGACGAAGGGCGACATCAGCACCGGCAGGATGCCGATGGGGGCCACCGCCAGCCCGGCCCAGGTGGCGGTGTAGCCCATCTGGGTCTGCAACCACTGCGGCAGGATCAGGTTGATGCCGAAGAACCCGGCGTAGCCCCCCACCAGCACAATGGTGCCGATGCGAAAGTTGCGATAGGCGAACAGGCGGAGATTGACCACCGGGTGGCGGTCGGTCATTTCCCAGATCACGAACACCGCCAGGGCAATGATCGAAATCAGCGCACCGATGATGATGAAGTTCGATTCGAACCAGTCCAGGTCATTGCCTTTGTCGAGAATCACCTGGAGCGCGCCGACGCCGATGATTAACGTGATCAACCCCACGTAATCCATCGGTTGATGGCTGGTGACCACCGGCCGCGCCTTGAGCTGCTGTTGCACCACGAGCGCGGCGAAGACGCCGATGGGCACGTTGATGAAGAAGATCCACGGCCAGCTGTAGCTGTCGGTGATCCAGCCGCCGAGGATCGGCCCGGCAATCGGCGCCACCACCGTGACCATCGCCAGCAACGCCAGGGCCATGCCGCGCCTGGCCGGTGGGTAGACGGCAATCAGCAGGGTCTGGGTCATCGGGTACAACGGCCCGGCCACCAGCCCCTGAAGTACGCGAAAGCCAATCAGCTCCGGCATCGAGGTGGAAATACCACACAAGAACGACGCGAGCACGAACAGCATCGTCGCCCACAAAAACAGCTTCACCTCGCCAAACCGCCGGCTCAGCCAGCCAGTAAGCGGCAAGGCAATGGCGTTGCTCACCGCGAACGAGGTGATCACCCAGGTGCCCTGCTCCGAGCTGACGCCCAGGTTGCCGGAAATAGTCGGCAAGGCGACGTTGGCAATGGTGGTGTCGAGCACTTGCATGAACGTCGCCAGCGACAGCCCGATGGTGCTGAGCAACAGGCTGGGCGGCGTGAAAGACGCGTTATTGCTCATTGCGAAATCCTATGAAGCGAAGGTGGCGAAATCGCGGGCAAGCCAGAGAGGACCGGACTCAGCCCTGCATGAACCAGGAACACGGTTAACCCCTGTGGCGAGGGGATTTATCCCCGCTGGGCTGCGAATCGGCCCTGTCTGATAGAAGCGTTAACCCTGACACTCCGAGCCGCAGGTTTAGGGGCTGCTTCGCAGCCCGACGGGGATAAATCCCCTCGCCACAGGTTCGTCAGCGCTGCGCGGTCTTGCTCGCAGCCGCACTGTTGTCGTGGATCAGGCGCGCGATCATCGCGTCGGCGTCGGTCAGCTGCTGATCGTAGACCTGGGTACTGAACGAGGCTTTCTGCGGTGGCTGCTGGGCCAGTACCGGGCCGCTCTGGTCGTGCAGGTCGACGTTGACCAGGGTCGACAGGCCAATGCGCAGCGGATGCTTGGCCAGTTCCTGGGCATTGATGTGAATGCGCACCGGCACCCGCTGGACGATCTTGATCCAGTTACCGGTGGCGTTCTGCGCCGGTAGCAAGGCAAACGCGCTGCCGGTCCCGGCGCCAAGGCTGTCGATGGTGCCGCTGTACTTCACATCGCTGCCGTACAGGTCGGCTTCGATCTCCACCGGTTGGCCGATGCGCATGTCGCGCAGTTGGGTTTCCTTGAAGTTGGCGTCGATCCACAGCTGATCCAGCGGGATCACCGCCATCAACGCCGTGCCCGGCTGCACCCGTTGGCCGAGTTGCACGGTGCGCTTGGCGACATAGCCGGTGACGGGTGCGATCAAAGTACTGCGGGCGTTGGCCAGGAAGGCCTGGCGCAACTGCGCGGCGGCGGACTGCACGTCGGGATGGGACGACACCACGGTATCGTCCACCAAGGCGCTGGTGGTCTTGAGCTGTTGCCGGGCATTGGCCAAGGCGTTCTGCGCCGAGGTCAGGTCATCCCGGGCGTGAGACAGTTCCTCCTTGGAAATCGCCCCGCCGGCCGCCAGGTTCTTGCGTCGGCTGTAGTTTTCCTGGGCCTTCTGCACTTCGGCCTCTTGCGCATTGACCTGCGCGCGCATGCCATCGACGTTGCTGTACAAGCCACGCACCTGGCGCACGGTCCGCGCCAGGTTGGCCTGGGCACTTTGCAGCCCGACTTCGGCGTCGTTCGGGTCGAACTGCACCAGCACCTGGCCCTCACGCACCAGGTCGCCGTCGTCGGCCCCGATGCTCACCACGGTGCCGGTGACCAGCGGCGTGATTTCCACCACGTTGCCGTTCACATAGGCATCGTCAGTGCTTTCGCTCCAGCGACCATACAGTTCGTGCCAGGCCCAGACGCCCAGGCCCGAAAGAATGACCAGCAGCGTCAGTGTCAGCAGCATGACCTTGCGCTTGCGTGGATTGCCATCTTGCGCATGTTCGGATTGAGTCGTTTCGGCAGTCGCCATGACAAGTACCTCGAATCAGTTATTTGGCGTGGTAGCGGCCGGGGTGGCCGCCGCCAGGGTCTGGGCCTCGAAACCGCCGCCCAGGGCCTGCATCAGTTGGATCGACAAATCGATCTGCTCGGCATTCAGGTTCGCCAGTTGGCGCTGGGCCTGGAGCAATTGCTGCTCGATGCTCAGCACGTCCAGGTAATTCCCGATGCCCGAGCCGTAGCGCTGGACCACCGTGTCGTAGGAGCTCTGTGCGATATCGGTGGCATGTTGCTGGGCGCCGATCTGGCGAGCGATGTCACGCAATTGGTTGATGGTGTCGCTGACATCCCCAAGGGCCGTGACCAGGCTCTTGTTGTATTGCGCCACCGCCAGGTCGTAATCGGCGTCCCGGGCATCCAGGTCCGCCCGCAAGCGGCCGCCATCGAAGATCGGCAGCGACACCGTCGGCGCCACATTGAAGAAGCGGCTGGCCGAGCCGAACATCGCATCGCCCAGCAACGACCGGGTTCCGGCGGCTGCGCTCAAGTTGAGATTGGGGTAGAAATTGGTCTTGCCGGCCTCGATGTTCTTACTCGCCGCCTCGACCCGCCAGCGTGCCGCGACCAGGTCCGGACGACGCCCCAGCAACTCGGCCGGCAGGTTCGACGGCAAGGCGACCGCGCTGGCTTGCAGCACGTTGGGCCGGGGGATTTCATTGCCGCGGTCCGGACCTTTGCCCAGCAACACCGCCAGGGCGATCTTGGCGCTTTGCAGGCGTTTCTCTGCGTCGATCAGGGTGGCGTCGGCGCTGGCCTCCAGGCTTTCGGTCTGTTGGAACTGATATTCGCTGTCGATCCCGGCAGTGAGGCGGCGCTTGCCCAGGTCGAGCATCTGCCGGGTGCGCTTGAGGTCTTCGGAGGCCAGGTCATAAATAATGTGGGCCTGGCCCAGGTCGCTGTAGGCCCGGGCCACGTCGGCGGCCAGGGTCAGTTGCGCGGCCTGGCGATCGATCTCGGCGGCGCGGGCCTGGCCGAGGGCGGCTTCCCAGGCGGCACGCTGGCCACCCCAGAGGTCGAAGGTGTAATTGAAGTCCACGCCTAACGTGCGCAGGGTACTGTACGCCCCGCCCTGCCCTTGCGGGTCCTGGTCACGGGACAGGCGCGAACGGCTGGCGCCGCCGCTGGCATCGAGGGTCGGCAGGCGCGCCGCGTTGGCAGCATAGGCCGCGGCACTGGCCTGATGCACCCGGGCGCTGGCGATCTGCATATCCGGGCTATCGCGCAGGGCTTCACGGATCAGGCCGTCGAGTTGCGGGTCGCCGAGGCTCTTCCACCAATCGCTTTTCGGCCACGCTGCCTGCGACAGCGTGACGCCATTCAGGGACTGCCCGGCCTTGAGGCTCTGGGCCTCCAAGCTGACGCCTTCGGTCTTCAGGCCCCTGTAGCTGGCACAACCCGCCAGGCTCATGGCCAAGACCACCAGGCTTAATCGGGTACGCAAGGTTTTACACTTCATTTTTCCCCCATTCGCGACACGGTGATGGGGTCACCGGCGGCGAGCAGAATTTTCTTGAGGATCTGTTCGAGGGTTTGCAGCTCCTCGGGGCTGATGGCGCTGGCCAACTGGTTCATGGCCTCGGCACCGATAAACGGCAGGCGATCGGCAAGGGCCTGGCCGGCTTCGGTCAGCACCAGGCGCACTTGCCGGCGGTCCTGGGCGGAGCGTTCACGGGCCAGGAAACCTTTCTGCTCCAGGCGATCGAGCATCCGCGTCATCGAGCCGCTGTCCAGGGACAGGTAGCGACACAGCTCGGCCGGCGTCTCGATGCCGTACTGGGCCATGATGATCAACACCTTGAACTGCGCGGCGGTGATGCCGACGGGTTCCATATGCGTGTCGATGATCCGGTCCTTGAGCAGCGCGGTACGGCCGAGCAGCATGCCGAGATGGCAATTGTGAAAGTTGTCTGGGGTGAAATGCTTCATCTGACCACCGTTTGCTGCCTAGGCAGTGAATGTATGTCGAGATATTACTGCTTAGGCAGCAAATGTCAATTAAATAGTTAGCTTGCTATGCACTGACAGCCAAAACGCAGATAAACCTGTGGGAAGACAAATGTGGGAGCAGCTTGCTCGCGATAGCGGTGTGTCAATCAACGAAGGGGTTGAATGTCATACCGCTATCGCGAGCAAGCTCGCTCCCACAGGGGTTGGGGAAAGGTTAGAAATCGCGCTTGTAGAAGATGTCCAGCGAGCTGGCGACGCCGCTTGCGGCTTCGAGGTAGACCTTCTTGCTGAGCTTGTAGCGCAGGGCGATGGTGTTGGCCGGTTCGAACACGCCAACGCCGTAGCGCAGGCTGAGTTTTTCCGACAGGTTGCCGCTGGCGACCACGCTGGTGGCATTGCCGCTGCCCTGGGTGTCGAGCTGGAAATCCTCGATCCCCAGGTTATTGGCCAGGCTGGTGGTCACGCCCGAGCTGCCCATCAACCCCAGGCCCAACGCCGCCTGGGCGAGCATATTGTTGTCCTCGCCGGTGGTGCTCAGTGGCCGGCCCAGCACCAAGTAGGACAATGCCTGCTCCTGGCTCATGGCCGGTTCCGAGAAGATTTGCGTGGTCGGTTGCTCGGCGCTGCCGCTCAAGCGGATGCCGGCGATCACGTCGTCGGTCTGGCGGATCGCTTCGATGTCCAGGTAGGGCTGGTCGATAGGCCCGGCGAACAACAACCTCGCCCGTCGCACCGTCAGCCGTTGCCCGTAGGCCCGATAACGACCGTCGCTGAGCCAGAGCTCGCCGCGGGTGTCCATGTTGTCGCCGATGTGGACCTGGCCCTGCACGTTGGCGGTCAGGCCGAATCCCGAGAACGCGAGTTTGTCCTGGCCGACGATCACGTCGATGTCCATCGCCATGGCCAGCGGTGCCTTGTCCTCTTCGATCTGGTGGCCGACGACCACCGTGTCATCCGACACCTTGACGGTGGACGGCGGCAGTTCGCGAATGGTGATCTCGCCTTTGGGCACCAGGACCTTACCGACAATGGCAAGCTGCTCACCGTGCAGGGTGATGTTGAGGTCGGGCGCCACGTCGAGCACCGCATAAGGCTCGACGGTGACCGGCAGTTGCGAGCCCTTGAGGGCCAGGTTCATGGTCAGGGCGTCGGCCCAGCCGATGTTGCCGTTCAGGCTGCCCTGCCCGCTCTTGCCACTTTTCCAATTGCCATTGAGCTGTACCGCTTCGCCGGTAATCGTTGCCCGCATCTGCAAGGCTTCGAGGCTGACCGGCAGTTCCGGGCCAGACACTTCGCCGTCGCTGAGCACCAGGTTGCCGTTGACCTGGGGCGCGAGCAAACCACCGGACAAGGTCCCGCTGCCGTTCAGGTGACCGGTGAGGGTTTCCACCATCGGCACGAATGGCCGGGCCACGGACAGGTCCAGGCCGGTCAGGCGGAACGAGCCGCTGATGGGTTTGCTGGCCGGCATGGGGTTGATTTGTGCCTGGAGCATCAGTTCGCCGAGCCTGGCGCCGGCGAAATTCAGGTCGGTGTCGATGCGCTTGGGGGTCAGGCGGCTGTTGAGCGTGAGGGTCTGGTACGGGAAGTCCAGCCATTGCGCCTTATCGCCCTCCTTGTCCCGGATCCGTAAAGTACCGCCGCTGGCGTCCACCAGGACCCGGCCGTTCGGGCCGCTGGCCGGCAGGTCCAATTGCAGATCCGCGTTGAGCCGGCCCTGCCAGGCAAAATCCTTGGGCATCCACTGGGCCAGGCTTTCGATGGGGAATTGCTTGAGGTGATAGCGCAGCTTAGGCTCCGGCATCAGCCGCTGGTCTTCACCGCACAGGCTGGCATCAAAGGAACGCCAGCAATGAGCGCCGACGTTGAGCGTGCCATCGGCCAGGCGCTCCAGTTTCGCCGGGGCTTGCAGCCGCCAGGCTTGGCCGCCGGCTTGCACGTCGCCGCTGGCCAGGCGCCCGCGCCAGTTGCCCTGGTCGAGCGCGCCATCGAGGGCCAGGGTCGTGTCGAGCTGCGGCCCTTGCAGGTCCAGGTTGAGCTTCTGCTGTTTGATATCGCCCTGGCCGCTGACCGTCAGCACGCCCAGTGACGTTTCGCCGACGCGGATGCCGCTGGCCTTGAGGTCGAGCTTGCCGCGCTGGGCGCTGTCGAGGGTCGCGTCCAGGTTCAGGCTTTGCAGGCGGTTGTCCTGGAAGGCCAGTTGCGTGCCTTGCAGGCCGAGCTTGCCTTGGGGGGCCTTGAGCGTGCCGGCCACGTCGACACGGCCAACGACTTGGCCGCGCAATTGCGGCCAGAGTTGAGCCAGGCGTGCGAGCTTGATGTCGATCTGGCCGGTCAGTTTCTCTTGCAGGCTGGCACTGCCGTTAATGCGGTTATCCCCCAGGCGAATGTCCAGCGCGCTGAGCATCCACTGCTCGCCAGCGCCGCTGGCCTTGGCCTGGAGCACCGCTGGCTGGCCACGCAGTTTGCCCTTGAGGTCCAGGTCCGCGTCGAGATCGAGGCGGTCGTTCTTCATCGTCCCTTTGCTGCGCAACGGCCCAGCCAGGGTCCCGGGCAGTTCGCCAAGCCAATACGCCGGGTTGATGGCCGACAGTTGCAGCGCTGTATCCCAGGCGATGTCATCGGCAAATTGCAGGCTCAGGTGCCCTTCGGCCTTGCCCTGCCCCGCCGCGAGCTTGAGCTGCGGCAAATGGATTTGCGTCAGGTCGCCGCTGAACGGGCTGCCCAGGCTGAATGCCCCGGCGGGTCCGTCCAGCGCGGCCTGGAAGTTGCCCAGGTATTGGCCATCGGTGTAAGAGACTTCGCCATCAAAGCTGCGCAGCGTCACCTGTGGCTCATCGATCAGCGGATAAAGGCGATGCCAGGGGAAATCCAGCCAGGCAACCTTCGCTTCGGCGCGCAGACCTTCGCGCCAGTCCAGTTGGCCGCTGAGTTTCAGGCTTTGCTGAGCACCGGCATCCAGATCCAGGCCGGCGATCTGCGCGCCATTGGCGTCCACCGTGCCTTGCAGCAACAACGCCACCGACCCTTTTTCGGCGGGCAGCGTCGCTTTGCCGAGCAGTTGATAGCCGTTTTTCAGATCGCCTTCGCCGGTCAATTCCAGCTGATTGAGCAACAACGTGTCCGGCAGATCGGCACTGGCCTTGAAGCCGTCGGCGCTGATGCGCACCTTGGCGGGCAGGTTGTCCGCCAGCGGTTGCAGTTCACCGCTCAATTGGCCTTGCAGGTAACCGCGGCTGTCGGCCTTGAGGTTGAGGGTCTTGAGCAGGTTGCCGTCGACTTTCAGGTCCAGCGCCCAGGGCGTGCTGCCCGGCGCCGGCAAGGTCAACCGGCCCTCGGCGCGCAACGGCCAGTCGCCGCCCGGTTTCAGCAGGCCGGAGAGTTTCAGGCTCAGTTCATCGCGCTGTAATTGCACCGAATCGATCTGCATGCCCTCGGCGGTCCAATGGGCAACCAATTGCAGCCCCTTGAGCTGCTCGCTGCCGTTGAACGACAGGCTGCCGACCTGCACATCGCCCAGTTCGATGGCGAGCGGCAAGTCCAGGTCCGGCAAGCTGATCGGGCCGCTACCCGGTTCATCGGCAGAGGCAGGCAATTGCAAGGCGACCTGGTCGGCCTTGAGCTGTTCGATGCACAGGGTCATGCGCGCCAGGCACAGCGGCGACCAGGCGAATATCAGCCGATCCACCTCCACCCGACTGGCGTCCTGCTGCCACAGCACGAGATCGGCGCTCCACTGCCCGCCCAGCCGGCCCTGGAAGTTCTCCACGGTCAGCCCTGGCACCAGGCCAAGGGCCCAACGGCTGCCGAATGCCGTGCCCAGCACCACGCTCAAGGCCAGCACGACCGCCACCAGCACCCCGGCGAGCGCCAGCAGCGTTATCTTCAAACCACGCGTCACAGCTCAGGCCCCATGGAAAAATGCAAGCGGATGCCGCCGTCGTCGTCCATCGCATGGGCCAGGTCGAGGCGGATCGGACCCACCGGCGAAACCCAGCGCACGCCGACACCCACGCCGGTCTTGAGGCTCGGCAGTTCCAGGCTGTTGAAAGAGTTGCCTTGGTCGATGAACGTCGCCACTCGCCATTTTTCCGCGATGGAATATTGATACTCAAGGCTGCCGGCGACCATGTAGCGACCACCGATACGGTCGCCTTCGGAATTTTCCGGCGACAGGCTCTGGTAGTCATAACCCCGCACGCTCTGGTCGCCACCGGCAAAAAAACGCAGGGACGGCGGGATGGATTTGTAGCCATTGGTGGCGCTGCCGCCGATCTGCGCCCGCGCCAGCAAGCGATGCTTGTCGAACACCGTGGTCAGGCCCTTGACCATGGCGGTGCCGTATAAAAGATTGTTGTCCGAGCCGAGCCCTTCCTTGGCGACCTTGGTGTCGAACTGCAAGCGGTAACCGTTGTGTGGATCGATGCGGTTGTCGCTGCGCAGGTAGGAATAGCTGAGGCCCGGCATCAGCAATGTGCTCAGGCCCGCATCGTCGCCGAGGCGATATTCCTCGCGCTGCCACTTGAGCGATACCACCCGCTGCCAGCCGCTGGGCAACTTGCTGTGCCATTCCGGGCCCACGGTGAGCAGTTTGCTGAGGCTGTCGGTGCCGGCCAGTTCTTCATATTGATAACCACCGGCGTAACGTATCTTGTCAGTCAGCGGCGGATCCAGCGGCACGTCGTACCACAAGCCGACGTTCTGCCGGGGCGCCGACACTTCCGCTTCCCAGCCATAACTGTGGCCCTGGGGGTTGACCCAGTGGCGCGTCCAGTTGGCTTTGACCCGTGGGCCGACATCGGTGGAAAACCCCAGGCCCAGGCCCATGGTGCGCGGCTTGCGCGTATCAAGCTTGACCGCCACCGGGATCACGTTGTCGGTGGCCGCCGTCGGTGCGGCATCCACCCGGACGCCTTCGAAATAACCGCTCGATTGCAGGGCCTGGTTGAGCTCTGCAATGAGTTCGGAGTCGTACGCCGTGCCGGCCTTGAACGGCACCATGCGCTGCAGCAGGTCTTCGTCGAACGGCGTGTCGCCCTCAAAACTCACCGGGCCCAAGGCATAGCGCGGGCCGCTGTCGTAAATCAGTTCGATGTCGGCGATGCCCGCCTGGGGGTCAACCAACAGCTTCTGCCGAGTGAAGCGCCCACTGAAAAAACCATAACGCGAGGCCTGGTTCTGGATGATTCGCTTGGCGTCTTCGTAGCGACCATGGTTGAGCACCGCGCCGGGCTTGAGGGCGGCGTTGCTGGGTACGCGAAAGGCTTTGAGCGATGCCGCCGGCCCGTCAATGCGCACGGTGACGTTGCGCAAATGCACAGGCTCGCCGGGGTCGATGGTCAGCACCAGGCGTGGGTCCTTGCCGCCCTTGACCTCGCTGTCGATCTGCGGCTGGTAGTAGCCCAGCGCCTGGGCGGCCTTGCGCGCCTGCTCCTCGGCACCACGGCTGAAGCGCAGCAAGGCCTCCTCATCACGATCACCCACACCGCCGATGTAA
The DNA here is from genome assembly GCF_900119205.1 of Pseudomonas sp. NFACC16-2. NCBI lineage: Bacteria > Pseudomonadati > Pseudomonadota > Gammaproteobacteria > Pseudomonadales > Pseudomonadaceae > Pseudomonas > Pseudomonas sp. NFACC16-2. The sequence goes on from NZ_FPIX01000001.1 coordinate 640,578, forward strand.
CCTTCTACGTTGGCCTTGAGTTCATCGTCGGACGGCTTGACCCGTACTTCCAATTCACTGTTTGCCAGCGCCACGCAGCTGAGGGACAGCAAGAGCGCGCCACTGGTCATTCTTCCTGGGAGGTTCATGGCGCGGATGCTATCACGAGCGTAGGTGCTTGATAGAGCCGGACATTTCGCAAAAGTTCGGCCGACTATGCCGTTGCGCTTTGCAGAACCTGAGGGTTGGCGTGGAAGAACACATGCTCGCGGATCGGTCCTACCGCCACTTCGCCGATTTCCTCATAACCCTGGCGTTTATAAAACTCAAGGTAACGTGGGTTGCCGGTGTCCAGCACCACACCCTGGGAATGCTCGTCCACCGCACACCAGTTATGCACCGCCTCGAGCAACTGTTCACCGAAATGCTTGCCCTGGAACTGTGGGTGCACGCCCAGCAGAGGCAATACATGGACCGCATCCGACGGCAGGCAGGCCAGCACCGCCGCGTGGTATTCCAGGTAGCGCCGGGTGCAACGAAAACCAGTGCTCAAGACCATGCGCAGGCGCCAGGCCCAGCTTTCGGTGATGCCCAGGCGCCGCTGCGGCGGAGCGATCAGGGCGATGCCGATCAGGCGGTCGTTGACCAGCAAGCCGATGGCCGGCAAATCCTGGAGAAAATGCTGCTTGACCAGCTCGCGCACCGTGGCCCGTACCCGCTGTTCATAACCGGGACGCTCGGATTCGAACAGGTAGCTGAAGGTCGGCTCGTGGCGATAAGCCTGATACAGCAACGAACGGGCTTCACGGGAATAACCACTGTCGAGCATATGGATGTCGGCGATGGCGGTTGCAGTTTCGGGCATGGCGTTGGATCTCCTGGGGCGAGGCTCGGTGAGGCCCTGCTCTTATTGAGTACGAACCCGATAGGGTCGTGATCGTTCCTACACGCAAAAGACATTAGCAGCGCATTTGTCCTACTGCCACGCTGGCTCCCTTCCCACATGTCAGCTAGCATCGCAGTTTTGCCAGGACAGCCGACCATGAAGATCGTCTCCTTCAACATCAACGGGCTGCGCGCCCGTCCCCATCAGTTGGCGGCGCTGATCGAGAAGCACCAGCCGGACGTGATCGGGCTGCAGGAAACCAAGGTCCACGACGAACAATTTCCCCTGGCCGAGGTGCAGGCCCTGGGCTACCACGTGCATTACCACGGGCAAAAGGGCCACTACGGCGTCGCCCTGCTCTCCCGCCAGGCGCCACTGAGCCTGTACAAGGGCTTCGAGGGCGACGACGAGGACGCCCAGCGACGCTTCATCTGGGGCACCTTCGCCGATGCCAACGGCGTGCCGGTGACCATCATGAACGGTTATTTCCCACAAGGTGAAAGCCGCGACCACCCGACCAAATTCCCGGCCAAGGAACGTTTCTACAGCGATTTGCAGCAACTGCTGGAAAGCCGCTTCAGCAACGATCAGCCGGTGGTGGTGATGGGTGACGTGAACATCTCCCCGGAAGACTGCGACATCGGCATCGGCCCGGACAACATGAAGCGCTGGCTGAAAACCGGCAAATGCAGCTTCCTGCCGGAAGAACGCGAATGGATGGCGCGCCTGAAGAACTGGGGCCTGGTGGACAGCTTCCGCCACCTGAACCCGGACGTCACCGACCGCTTCAGCTGGTTCGACTACCGCAGCCGCGGTTTCGAGGACGAGCCCAAGCGCGGCCTGCGCATCGACCTGATCCTCACCTCCCACGGCCTGCTGCCACGGGTCAAGGATGCCGGCGTGGACTACGAACTGCGGGGCATGGAAAAACCGTCGGACCATGCGCCGATCTGGTTGCAGTTGAGCTGATCGAGTCCCCTGTGGGAGCGAGCTTGCTCGCGATAGCGGTCCAGCCGTCACATTGGTCTTGAATGTGCCGCCGTCATCGCGAGCAAGCTCGCTCCCACATTGTATTTGGGTACTCCGTCGCCCCCCTGTCACCTTTCAGTAACCTGACTGACTTAATCTTCCGGCACTTCCTCAGGTTCAGAAGGTGCCGGCATGCGGCTGTGTGTTGTGGTTTTCATGGGCCTCTGGCTGCCGTTCTTGGCATGGGCCGGCCATTTGCCCATTCCCGAACAGGGCCCAGCCTTGCGCCTCCAAGGCTCCAATACCATCGGCGCGGCGCTGGGGCCGGCTTTGGTCTGGAAGATCAGGGCCTGCTCAAGGTCAGCAGCGAAATCACCGGGCGCGACAACGAGCAGCGCATCGTCGGCCTGAGCGCCGATGGCCGACGGGTGGAAGTCGACATCGCGGCCCATGGTTCGAGCACCGGTTTCGCCGCCCTCAAGCAGGCCAGCGCCGACCTGGCGGCCTCTTCCCGGCCGATCAAGGACAGCGAGCGGAAGGAATTATCGTCCCTCGGCGATCTGAAAAGTCCAACGGCCGAGCAGGTCATCGCGATCGATGGACTGGCGATTATTCTTCATCCGCAAAACCCGTTGCGTCAGCTCGACACCGTGCAACTGGCACGAATATTCAGCGGCGAGGCAAAGATCTGGGAAGCGGTGGGCGGCGTTGGCGGGCCGATTCATCTGTATGCCCGGGATGAACAATCTGGCACCTACGATACCTTCAAGGAATTGGTGCTTGGCCGACACGGTAAGCGGCTGGATCCCACAGCGCGACGCTTCGAATCCAGCGAACAGTTGTCCGACGCCGTCAGCCAAGACCCGCAAGGCATCGGTTTCATCGGTTTGCCTTACGTACGCCAGGCCAAAGCCTTGGCGATTGCCGACGGTGATTCTCAACCGATGTTGCCGCTGAACCACCTGATCGCCACCGAGGACTACCCCTTGTCCCGCCGGCTGTTCTTCTATTTACCTCCCCGGGAAACCAACCCGTGGGCCACGGCACTGGTCGAGTTCACCCAAAGCGACAAAGGCCAGGCCATCGTCGCGGCCAACGGGTTCATCGCCCAAACCGTCCAGGCCATGGCCGTCACGCCGAATGCATTGATGCCCGAGGGTTACCAGGCCCTGAGCCGCCATGCCCAGCGCCTGACGGTGAATTTCCGCTTCGAAGAAGGCAGCGCCAGCCTCGACAACAAGGCCCACCAGGACCTGGGCCGGGTGCTCGATTACATCCAGAAACACGGCAAGACCGAGCGCCGCGTGACGCTGGTGGGTTTCGGCGACGCCAAGGACGACCCGGCGCGGGCGGATCTTCTGTCCAAACTGCGGGCCATGGCGGTACGACGTGAACTGGTCAAGTACGGCGTGACCTTGCGGGAAGTGCGCGGCTTCGGCGCGCTGATGCCGGTGGCGGCCAATAGTGAAGATGAAGGAAGGATCAGGAATCGGCGGGTGGAGGTTTGGGTTCACTAGGGTCCAAAGGCCGGACACCTCTCCCACGGCAAACTTCATTCCCGTGGCGAGGGAGCTTGCTCCCGCTGGGTGGCGAAGCCGCCCCAAAATGGACTGACGCGGTCTTTCAGGTGGACCGCATCACCGGTTTTACGACTGTTTCGCAGCCGAGCGGGAGCAAGCTCACTCGCCACAAGAGCCGTGTGTTTATCCCGCTGATTTCGATGTAGGACCAAGCTCCGTCGCCTTGCGCCATTACCTACAACTACGTCAGAATCCGCCGGCTTGTACGCCTTAGGGTCGGGCACAACGTCGAACCGCGCTAGCCGCCCCACCCCATTGATCGTTGCCACGCTCTGCGTGGGATGCATCCCGTGACGCTCTGCGTCACCTTCCAGAAGCGGAACGCGGAGCGTCCCTGGCGGCATTACCACGCAGGAGCGTGGGAACGATCGAAACCGAGGCTGATCCCGGCCAACTCTTCACTGTCATCAACGGTGTCGACACCGATTCCCTACTCGCCAACCTCAGCGAAACTCTGGCTTAGGCCAGCGCCACGCTCAGCGACCTGGCCTTCGACCTGGAAGGCTCAAGGCACCACATTGCTCTGGGCATCCACCAATTGATCATTCCCACGCTCTGTGTCACCTTCCAGAAGCGGAACGCGGAGCGTCCCTGGCGGCATTACCACGCGGAGCGTGGGAACGATCGAAGCGCGCTAGCCGCTGCAGCTCCTACAGGACGACATAGCGCTTTACCGCCCCGCCAACTCCATGATCATCCGCGACAACAAATAAATCCTTGGCACCACGCTCTCGACTTCGGCGTATTCCTCCGGCGTATGGATGTTGCCACCGACGATGCCAAAACCATCCAGCGTCGGCGTGCCGACCCCGGCCGACAGGCTGGCATCCGCCGCGCCGCCGCTGCCTTCTTCAGTCAGTTTGCGCCCCAGTTCGCCATAGATGCGTTGGGCCATGGCCATCAAACGATCCGACTCCGCTGTCTGCGGCATCGGTGGCAGGCCGCGCTTGAGGCTGGTGGTGACTTCGGTGTCGGCGATCAATTTGTCTTGCGACACGCGGGCCAGGTCTTTTTCGATGCGGTCGAACTCTTCCGGCACCGCCGCCCGCACATCCGCCTTGGCGCTCGCCTGGTCGGGGATCACGTTGGTCCGGTCACCAGCCTTGATCACCGTGAAGTTGATGGTGGTTTTCTTTTCCGCGTCGCCAAGCTTGCCCAGTTGCAGAATCTGGTGCGCGGCTTCCATCGCCGCATTGCGCCCCAGTTCCGGTGCGACACCGGCGTGGGACGCCTTGCCCTTGACCTCCACCAGCGCCGTGGCACTGCCCTTGCGCCACACCACCAAGCCATCGGCCGGACGACCCGGTTCCAGGTTGAGGGTCACGTCATGGGCCTTGGCGGTTTTCTTGATCAGGTCAGTGGCGGCATCCGAGCCGGTTTCTTCGCTGGCGTCGAGCAGGAAAGTAATCTGCGCGTAGTGCTTGAAGTCCAGGTTCTCGAGCACCTTCAAGGCGTAGATCCCGGCGACGATGCCGCCCTTGTCATCCATCACCCCCGGTCCATAGGCCCGGCCATCCTTGATGTGGAAGGGACGCTCGGCGGCCGAGCCTTCCTTGAACACCGTGTCCATATGGGCCATCAGCAGGATTTTTGCCTTGCCGGTGCCCTTGAGGGTCGCCAGGATGTGCTGGGTACCGTCCGAGTTAGGCACCTTTTCGATGGTGGCGCCCAACTTTGTCAACTCATCGATCGCAATATCACCGACCTGGGTCAACCCTGGTACATAGCCTGAGCCAGAGTCGATGTTCACCAACCGCTCGAGCAGTTTCAGGGCCTCGCCCTTGTACTGTTCGGCGTCGCTCAGGACTTGTTGATGGGGCTGTGCGAAAGCACCGGGGGCGAAGGCGCCGAGGGCCAGGCTCAGGCCAAGACTGACGGCCAGACGGGAGCGAAGAGCGGTCATCCTCATGATTTCATCCTTGTTCCGTATCGAAAGAGTGCCATAGGCACCCTACCCGACAATGGGTCAAGGCTCTAGACCGCAGGTGGCCACCTCAGGGAGACATGACCGATTCCTCCGACACCTGCCGATGCCGGAAACAAGTGACTCGGTCGCGCCCGCCGGTCTTGGCCTCGTAAAGCGCCTGGTCGGCATCATTGAGCCAATGGGTGGCATCGCCATAAGCCGGGTTGAAGGCCGCCAGGCCAATACTCAGGCTCACCTTCAGCGCCGGGTTCTGTTCATAGCTGAGCGTCGCGAAGCGCTCGCGCAACCCGTCCATGGCCTGCACGGCGTTGTGAAGCGTCAGGTCCGGCAGGATCACACAGAACTCGTCCCCGCCATAACGCCCGACCACATCGGCGGCGCGCAGGTTTTGCTTGAGCATCTTGCCAAGCTGGCGCAGCACGACGTCGCCGGCGACATGGCCATAGGTGTCATTGATGGCCTTGAAGTGATCGATGTCGATCAGCGCAATCGCGCCGCGCCCTGCCCCGTCATTCGGGTGACGCTGGCAGCGCTGGAACTCCTCGTTGAGGCGATCTTTCCAGGCGCCATGGTTAAGCAGGCCGGTCAGGCTGTCGGTGCGACTCAGGGCCAGCAATTCGCGCTTTTGCCGGCCCAGGGTGTAGGCCTGGCGATAGCAGAACCAACCCAGCGCCATCGGATACAGGCACAGCAACGGCAAACACGCATAGATCTGCGCCGGGCTGGTCATGGGCACGCTGGCAAGCGGGAAGATCAGCACGCCCACGACAATGCCGGCCACTTGGGCCAAGGCTCCAATGAGCAGGAAACGCAGGCCACCGATGGCGACATTGTTCATCGCCATCATCGCCAGCGTGACGGCCGCGGGCAGCGGGTTGAACTGCATTGCCGCGACCCAGAAGCCGCCAAGCACCGCATCGATCAATAAATTGAGGTGTTCGGCGTGGTAGGGCATCGAGCTACGCCGGGCCCACCAGTAGGACAAGTGTGGCCAGAGCAGGCCATTGAACAGCATGAAACCCCAGACCCACGACGCCGGTTCGAGAGGAAAGATGGCAGCACTCACCAGCAGCAACCCCAGCGTCAGGCCCAGAATGCGCGATATATAAAGCCTCCTGGCCAGCGTCCGTCCCTTTTTTCCCGTTTTTTGCATAGGAACCTCTGCACCGCGGGTTTCCCAAGTCATTGGGACGGGGGGTAGCTTGGAGTCTATCAGGGCAGCATCAAATAGCCACCACTGAATGAAGGGCTATTTATTCGCCTTCAAATGTCGGGCCCTGCCGCGGATTTTGGCTATACATGAGTCATCCGGCGGCTGTCATAGCAAGTAGCAAAGCAAATGCGCCATGTCATCGCGATGTCCTCGGGTTTCAGCTTCACTTAAGAGTATCTGACCCGTCGGCTCAGACTGGCCGATCACATTCTTTCCTGACCCATGGAGGGCAAAACATGTTGGTGTTGTGGGTAGTCCTTGCCGTGTTTATCGCCTGGAGCTGGTTGACGTATCCAGGCATCGGCCATGTGCTGTACGACATGGGCATGGCGCTGGAGGCACGTCTCTACCGGTTGCACAAGATCACCGTCCCCATCAGCGAGATGACCGTCTCGACCTGGCAAGGCGGGCCCTATGAAGCGTCCGGCAGCATCCTGATGCTGCATGGCTATAGCGCCGACAAGAATCTCTGGCTACGCTTCGCCCGGCATTTTGTCGGCGACTACCGGGTAGTGGTGCCCGACCTGGCCGGCCATGGCGAAACCGGCTTCAAGGCCGGCGGCGGCTATGACATCCCGACCCAGGCCCGGCGGGTCATCGAGTTGCTCGACGCCTGCGGCCTGGACAAGGTCCATGTGATCGGCAATTCCATGGGCGGTTACCTCGCCGCATGGCTGGCGGCCACGTCGCCCGAGCGCGTGCTCACCCTGGCGCTGATCGATCCGGCCGGTGTCACCGCCCCCCAGGCCAGCGACATGGAACGCCACCTGGCCGCCGGGCATAACCCGTTCCTCGTCGACTCGCGGGACGATTTCGCGCCGTTCTACGCAATGACCATGGCCTCCCCGCCCTGGGTGCCCAGCGTGGTGCTGGCGGCAATGGCCGAACGTTACGAACAGCGCCGCGATGAACTGGCGGAGATCTTCGTCGATTTTCGCGCCAGCCCACCGATGGAACCGCACCTGGCCGACATCCGCGCCCCTTCGCTGCTACTCTGGGGGCGCAAGGACCGTCTGATCGACGTCAGCAGCGTGCCGGTGTGGAGCAAGGGCATTGCCGATTTGCGGGTGGAAATCTGGGACGGTATCGGCCACATGCCCATGGTCGAGCGACCGGGGAAAACCGCGGCGCTGTATCGGGAATTTCTCAAGGGGTTGGGGCAGTGACGGCAATGTATAAAACAAAATGAAACCCCTGTGGGAGCGAGCCGACTCAGAGGTATCGACTTCATGAACATCCTCTACGACGAACACCTCGATGGCCCCTTGCCCAAGGTGGACAAACAGGCCCTGCGTCAAGCCTTGCAGGCACAGATTCCGGACCTGGACATCCTGCACCAGGAGGAAGACCTCAAGCCCTATGAATGCGATGGCTTGTCGGCCTACCGCACCACGCCCCTGCTGGTGGCATTGCCCAGGCGCGTCGAGCAGGTGCAGGCGCTGCTCAAGCTCTGCCATGGGCTGGATGTGCCCGTGGTCGCCAGGGGGGCCGGGACCGGTCTGTCCGGTGGCGCCCTGCCCCTGGAAAGCGGCGTATTGCTGGTGATGGCGCGGTTCAACCAGATCCTGCACATCGACCCCGACGCCCGCACCGCGCGGCTTCAGCCGGGTGTGCGCAACCTGGCGATTTCCCAGGCGGCGGCACCGTTCGGGCTGTATTACGCGCCGGACCCCTCGTCGCAAATCGCCTGTTCCATTGGTGGCAATGTCGCGGAAAATGCCGGCGGCGTGCACTGCCTCAAGTACGGCCTGACGGTGCACAACCTGCTGAAGCTGGAAATCCTCACCATCGAAGGCGAACGCCTGACCCTGGGCAGTGAAGCCCTGGACTCGCCGGGCCTGGACCTGCTGGCGCTGTTCACCGGCTCCGAAGGCTTGCTCGGGGTGATCACCGAAGTGACGGTCAAGCTGTTGCCCCGGCCCCAGGTCGCCAAGGTGCTGCTGGCCAGTTTCGATTCGGTGGACAAGGCCGGGCGAGCGGTGGCCGACATCATCGCCGCCGGCATCATTCCCGGTGGCCTGGAAATGATGGACAACCTGGCGATCCGCGCCGCCGAGGACTTCATCCACGCCGGCTATCCGGTGGACGCCGAAGCGATCCTGCTGTGCGAACTGGACGGGGTCGAGGCCGATGTCCATGACGACTGCGAACGGGTCCGTCAGGTGTTGGAGCAGGCCGGGGCCACCGAGGTGCGCCAGGCGCGGGACGAGGCCGAGCGGCTGCGGTTCTGGGCCGGGCGCAAGAACGCCTTCCCGGCGGTGGGTCGCCTGGCGCCGGATTATTACTGCATGGACGGCACCATCCCCCGACGCGCCTTGCCCGAGGTACTGCAGCGCATCGCCAGCCTCGGTGCCGAGCATGGCCTGCGCGTCGCCAACGTCTTTCACGCCGGCGACGGCAACATGCACCCGCTGATCCTGTTCGATGCCAACCAGCCCGGCGAACTGGAGCGCGCCGAAACCCTGGGCGGGAAAATCCTCGAACTGTGTGTCCAGGTGGGCGGCAGCATCACCGGCGAGCACGGTGTGGGCCGGGAAAAAATCAATCAGATGTGCACGCAATTCAACAGCGCAGAACTGAACCTGTTCCACGCGGTAAAAGCCGCGTTCGATCCCCAAGGCCTGCTCAACCCCGGCAAGAACATCCCCACCCTGCACCGCTGCGCCGAATTCGGTGCCATGCACATCCATGGCGGGCAACTGCCGTTTCCTGAACTGGAGCGTTTCTGATGAGCCGCGAAGCCGACCAGGACGCCAGCGACCTGCTGCTCGAACAGGTCAATCGCGCCCGGGCCAACGCCACGCCGCTGCGTATCCAGGGGTCGAACAGCAAGGCCTTCCTGGGGCGCGAAGTGGCTGGCGAAGTGCTGGACACCCGCGTGCATCGTGGCATCGTCCACTACGACCCCACCGAACTGGTCATCACGGCCCGGGCCGGCACCCCGCTGCGGGAACTGCTTGCCGCCCTCGACGCCGCCGGGCAACGGCTGCCCTGCGAACCGCCAGCCTTTGGCGATGACGCGACGGTCGGCGGCATGGTCGCCGCCGGGCTGTCGGGGCCGCGTCGTCCATGGGCCGGTTCGGTGCGCGACTTCGTCCTGGGCACGCGCCTGATCAGTGGCCACGGCACGCTGTTGCGTTTCGGCGGCGAGGTGATGAAAAACGTCGCCGGCTACGATCTGTCGCGCCTGTTGGCCGGCAGTTTCGGTTGCCTGGGGGTCATCACCGAAGTCTCCTTGAAGGTCTTGCCCAAACCCCGTCACAGCCTGAGTATCCGCCTGGAACTGGACAGCACCGAGGCCCTGGAAAAACTCGCCGAATGGGACCGTCAGCCTCTGCCCATCAGCGCCGCCAGCCATGACGGCGACTGTCTGCACCTGCGCCTGGAGGGTGGCGAAGGCTCGGTCAGCGCCGCTCATCAGCGTTTTGGTGGCGAGGTGATCGACGATCAATACTGGACGGCACTCAATGAACATCAGTTGGCGTTCTTCGATGAAGGCTTGCCGCTGTGGCGCCTGTCGTTGCCCAACCATACCGGGCCGCTCACCCTGCCGGGCGCGCAACTGATCGACTGGGCCGGCGCCCAACGCTGGTTGAAAACCGAGGCCGACACGGTGCAGGCCTTGGCCCATGAAGTCGGCGGCCATGCCACCTGCTATCGTCAGGGTGCCAGCGACACACCGTTCCAGCCACTGGCCCCGGCGCTGCTGCGCTATCACCGGCAACTCAAGGCCCAGCTCGATCCCCTGGGACTGTTCAACCCTGGTCGGATGTACCCGGAGCTTTAGTGCCCTGTGTCGCAAATGCGTTCCTTTTTTGACGAGTGGCTGTTGTCGTCAGGCAAGGCGCCGCGACGAGTCATAGCCCGCTATGGCGAGGAGCGGCAACGCAGCATGACGACAACAGACGCCGTCAAAAAGGAACAGCATTTGTGATACAGGACACTAACTATGCAGACTCGGTTCAGTGAGGAAAGCAAAAAACTGCCCCGCGCCGAAGAAGCCGAACGGATCCTGCGCAGTTGCGTGCATTGCGGCTTCTGCAACGCCACCTGCCCCACTTACCAATTGCTCGGCGATGAACTGGACGGCCCACGCGGACGCATCTACCTGATCAAGCAAGTGCTCGAAGGCCAGCCGGCGACAGCCAGCACCCAGCTGCACCTGGATCGCTGCCTGTCGTGTCGCAACTGCGAGACCACCTGCCCATCCGGCGTGGATTACCACAACCTGCTGGACATCGGCCGGGCGGTGGTCGATCACGCCGTACCGCGCCCCGCCGACCAACGTGCGCTGCGCCTGGGGTTGCGCAGCCTGGCCGCCAGCCCCGAGCGGTTCAAGGCCCTGCTGCGCCTTGGCGCGGTCTTCCGTCCGTTGCTGCCGGCGAACCTGACCGCCAAGTTGCCCCGCCCTTCCCCGTCTCGCGGCGAGCGCCCGCCTCTGCGACATCGGCGTACGGTGTTGATGCTCGAAGGTTGCGTGCAGCCGGGCCTGTCGCCCAACACCAATGCCTCGGCAGCGCGGGTACTGGATCGACTCGGCATCAGCGTGATCCCCTGTGCGCAGGCCGGCTGCTGCGGTGCGCTGGAGTATCACCTCGATGCTCAGGCTACAGGACTGGACCGCGCCCGACAGAACATCGACGCCTGGTGGCCGCACCTGGAAAACGGTGCTGAAGCCATCGTCCAGACCGCCAGCGGCTGCGGCGCCTTCATCAAGGACTACGGGCACCTGCTGGAGCACGACCCTGCCTATGCCGCCAAGGCCAAGCAGGTGAGTGAACGGGCACTGGACCTGGTGCAAGTGCTCGGCAACGAACCGCTGGAACAGATCTGCGCGGCCAGGAACCAGCGCATTGCCGTGCATTGCCCCTGCACCTTGCAGCACGCGCAGAAACTCGGCGGCAGCATCGAGGCGCTGCTGACGCGGCTGGGTTTCAACCTCACCGAGGTGCCAGACGGCCATTTGTGTTGCGGCTCGGCCGGCACCTATTCGCTGACCCAGCCCGCCCTGGCGCGGCAATTGCGCGACAACCGCCTCAATGCGCTGGAAAGTGGCCAGCCGGAGCTGATCGTCACCGCCAACGTCGGCTGCCAGAACCACCTCGACGGCGCCGGTCGCACGCCCGTGCGGCACTGGATCGAGCTGGTGGATCAGTCCCTGGCAGAATGAAGTCCTGAAGATTCTTCGTTTGCCGGGGCCGGCGAAGGCTGCGATCTTTCGTCCAACTTTCCCACAGCCCTCGCCAGGAATTCTTACGATGAGCTTCGTCAGCCCCGACCTGATCCGCCAACGCTTCTCTAGAGCGATGTCCGACATGTACCGCGACGAGGTGCCGCTGTATGGCGCCCTGATGAAGCTGGTGGAGCACACCAACGCCCAGGTGCTGGCCGAAGACCCGATCCTGGCCGCACACCTGCGCAGCACCGGCGAACTCGAACGCCTGGACCTGGAACGCCACGGCGCGATCCGCGTCGGCACCGCCGCCGAGCTGGCGACCCTGGGGCGTCTGTTCGCGGTCATGGGCATGCAGCCGGTGGGCTACTACGACCTCACGCCTGCCGGGGTGCCGGTGCATTCCACCGCCTTCCGCGCCGTGCACGAAAGCGCGTTGCAGGTCAGCCCGTTCCGGGTGTTTACCTCGCTACTGCGCCTGGAACTGATCGAGAACGCCGAGCTTCGGGCCTTTGCCGAATCGGTATTGGATAAACGGCAGATCTTCACCCCCAGGGCCCTTGAGCTCATCGAGCAGGCCGAATACCAGGGTGGCCTGAGCGAGTCCCAGGCTGAGGACTTCGTCCTACAAGCCCTGGAAACCTTTCGCTGGCACCACAGCGCCACGGTCACCGCCGAGCAGTACCGGCAACTGAGCGCCCAACATCGGTTGATCGCCGATGTGGTGGCCTTCAAGGGCCCACACATCAATCACCTGACACCGCGCACCCTGGACATCGACATCGTCCAGGCCCGGATGCCCGTGCACGGCATCACGCCCAAAGCGGTGATCGAAGGCCCGCCTCGCCGCCAATGCCCGATCCTGCTGCGCCAGACCAGCTTCAAGGCCCTCGATGAGCCGGTCAGCTTCACCGATCAATCACAATCCCAAGGCAGCCACAGCGCTCGCTTTGGCGAAATCGAGCAACGCGGCGCCGCGCTCACGCCCAAGGGTCGTGCACTCTACGATCGATTGCTCAACGCTGCGCGGGATGCGTTGGGGGATTTCCCCAACGAGGCCAACGCCGAACGCTACAACACGCTGATGAGCGAACACTTTGCCCAATTCCCCGACAACCACGATGAGCTGCGTCGAGAAGCACTGGCGTACTTCCGTTATTTCGTGACGCCCAAGGGCCTCGCCGCCAAGGGCAGCGTCGAGCGCACGGCCTCGCTGGAACGCCTGTTGGAGCAGCAATACCTGCGTGCCGAACCCTTGGTGTACGAAGACTTCCTGCCGGTCAGCGCCGCCGGCATTTTCCAGTCGAACCTTGGCGATGCTGCCCAGAGCCACTACGCCGGACAGTCCAATCGCCACGCCTTTGAAGCAGCGCTGGGGCGGGCGACCATCGATGAGTTGGAGCTGTACGCCCAGACACAACAGCGATCCATCGATGAGTGCAGGGCTGCATTGGGCGTGTAGGAATAAGCCGAAGGACAAAACGGCAAAAAACTGCCTGAGAGGCATGCACGCGGCGCGCCTTTCTTGGCCTGCCGACCCGGGCATCGCGGTGCCTGGTGGAACCGCGAGGCACTGCAATGGGCCGAGCAAGTCTTTGAGCGCTTTCTGGTCTGTTTGGAGGAAGGATCAGCCCGATACGAGATCAACCTATTGATATTTATAGTTTTTTTAAAAATGGCATAGCTCTTGATAATCGTCAGGCCACCTCGGACGACTCCAGTCCCAGGCCCCATCGTTATCCAGGAAGGAGAGCATCCATTGGCTACCCCCGCGTACATGACCATTACAGACAACCATCAAATATTACTGACCGAGAAGGCGTTTACCGCCGACTCGGTGGGTAACATTTATCAGGAAGGTCATAAAGACGAAATCATGGTGCAAGGTTTCCAGCATCAGGTGACCATTCCACGAGACCCCCAGTCCGGTCAGCCAACTGGTCAACGCATACACCAACCCTTAGTCATCACTAAAGTCTTTGACAGAACCTCACCGATGCTGCAGGAAGTCCTGTGCCGCGGCGAAACCCTGGCCAAAGTTGAAATCAAGTGGTACCGCACTTCAGCCTCCGGAACCCAAGAGCATTACTACACCACTACGCTGGAGGACGCGATTATCGTCGAAATCAAGGACTACATGCTCAACTGCCAAGACCCGGCAAATTCACATTTCACTCACTTGCAAGATGTGCACTTCTCGTACCGCAAGATCACCTGGAATCACATAGCCTGCAGCACGCTGGGCGTCGATGACTGGCGTGCACCGGCCGCTGGTTAAGTCCGCGCACTCGTCAATGCACCGGCCAGGTCTGCTGGCCGATGTGCATTGAAGTAAACAGGGATATTTTCCCTCAGAGGTGTTCGCCCAGTGCGACGGCCTCGGCAATCCATGCACTGGTAAAGAGCCTGACACTGGGCGAACGGCACAATATTAGTGGAACTTGCAGGATATTTCCGCGAGTCCATTTAAATAATTATTCATCCTTGATGCGCCACCTCAACCACGCCGGCCAGTTTTCTGCGCATCGGTCTCTCCTGCTCCCGCATCCCCCTGCTGCTGTTTGCGCTTGGCGGGATCGTTGGGGCGCAAGGCGTCGTTGTCGCGTTCCACTTCGCCAGGCATCGCCGGCTCGTCAGGGTTGTGCGGCGTTTGATCGGAACGGTGGTTCATGGCGAACTCCTTGGTTGTTCAAGCCTGGCAATCAAGCATCAGGGTCGGCGACTTCTTCAGCGACATTGGCATCGGGGGAGCGCTGGTGCAGTTGCTCAGCCTTGGTCTTCAGCGCCTGCCACTGCGCCAGGTCGATAGCTCCCTGGCCAAACAGATCATCGGCCACCCGCATCAGTTCGGTGAAATGAACGTCGGGTGATTGTTGCCAATAAGCCTTGTCGTCGAACAGCCGCTGCCAATCGGCCAGCGACGGGGGTTTGAGGTCATCGCTCATGACGGGCTCCTGCGAGGCATTCATAAGGTATGAGGGCTGAGATTCGTGGGGAGTTCCGGCGATTCTCAGTAGCCGGTCATTTCCAGGTAGCCGTTGCCGACGTGGCTACCGTTCAATCGCACCGGCCCTTCCCAATAAGGAATCTGCAGGTTCATCCAGGCGTTGGGGTTCAAGGGTTGGGTCGTCACGTCGAGCTGCCTGGCAGGGATCTTGATCGACCAGCGCACCGGCATCGACCGCCCGGCGACCTTGGCGCTGTCCAGTGGCGCCAGGCTGATCTCCCCGGCGCGCAGGGTTTGCGCGTGGCCCTGGGCGTCGATCCAGGTGCCCGTGAGATACGGCGCGCCGTCCTTGTGGCGCATGCGGTAGAGCATCAGGTGCTCGCCGTTGTCCAAGTGCAGGGAAAACCAGTCCCAGCCAGTCTGGTTTGCACTCAGGGGCTGGCTGCTCCATTCGCGGTCGAGCCAGGCCGGACCGCTGACCGCGTAACGCTGGCCATCGATTTCCAATTCACCGCTGGCCCGGAAGAACGGCTGGCTGTAGTAGTACGACGCCTGCCCCTGTTCGGATTTCTGGCTGAAACCGTGGTCGCCCTGCAATACCAACGGACGGGTCGAAGTGAGCCGCAATGCATAGCTGAAGCGCGGGTCCCGGGCCTGCAATTGCATATCCGCCAGCGGGTCGACGCCCGTCGTTCGAGTGCCGAAGCGCCAGTCGTCGATCCAGGCCTCGAAGGGTGTCGTCCGTACCCCGGCCTGCCCCACCCCGCCACGTGCATAACGCTCGGCGGCATGGTGCACGGTGGCGGATGTGACCGCCGCGTGGCCGAGCCAGATCGTCTGGTTGCGCCAGCCACCGGCCTGGGGCGCGGCATTCAAGGCGCTGCGAAACAACGTCCATTGCACGCCGAACTCACGCCCCTGGGCATCCTTGAGATTGGCGGTGACGTACCACCACTCGATACGAAAACCTTCATGAGTCCCGTGGTCGGCGGGGAAACTGAATACCCGCCCAGGCACCACCGGAGTGAAGGCCACAGCCTGGTCACCGAGGCCGGCAAAGCCCTTTTGCGCTGGCGCGGAGTCATCACAACCGCTGAGCAACGCCAGCAGCAACAACACGCCGACTCTAATCTTCATGGGCAAAGGTCCTCAGCAAATCCGCCGGCTGCGTGCGGTACAACGCATACAGCGGCCAGGCCGATGCCAGCAGCGTGGCGAGCGTCGCCAGGGCCAGCAACTGCACCAATTGCAACGGGAACACCCGCAGTGGCAAGCGCCAACCGAAAGCCTGCACGTTGATCACTGTGTCCAGGCACCAGGCCAGGGCGATGCCCAGCGGCAATGCCAGGACCAAGGTCAGCAGCGCCAGCAGCCAGGTCTGGCCGAGGTTGAGCAGCATCAACTGCCGACGTGTCACCCCCAGCGCCCACAGCGGTGCCAACTGAGCGAGGCGACTCTGGCTCTGGGTCAGCAGACTGATGAACAACGCCACCCCGGCCACCGCCAGGGTCAGGCTGTTGAGGGCAGCGGTGGCAGCGAAGGTGCGTTCGAACACTTGGGTCGACCAGCCCTTGAGCCGGGCCTGGTCGACGATGCGGCTGTCATCCAGGCTGAACCGGTCTTGCAACGCTGTCAGTAGCGCCGGGATCGCGGACGGTTCGATGCGCAGGTTGAAACGGTTCGGCGTCAGGTTCGGCCAGTGCGCCAGCAAGTGATCGACGTTGACCAGCACATGGCCCTTGGGATTGCCGTAGTCGGCGTAGATGCCAACGATGCGCAACGCCCATGGCCCCTGGGGTGTCGGCAGGGTCAACTGATCGCCGATACTCACCTTGAGACGCCGTGCCAGTTGTTCGCTGAGCATGAGGGTGTCGGCGGCGGCCAGTTGCTCCCACGGCTTGTCGCCGGCCGATTCCAACAGCGGCCAATGTTGTCGATAGTGGGGGTGATCGATGATGCCGTGGATATCCGTCGGCCAGCCCTGCAACGGGGCCGAGACTTGCCAGAGGGGAACGACGGCAGTGATTGCCGGTTGTTGCTTGAGCCAGGCGTGCAGTTCGTCCGCCTGGGCCGGGGTCTGCGGGTTGATGTACAACTCGGCGGTCAACCGTTGCTCGAGCCAGTTGCTGAAGGTCTGACGAAAGCCGGCGGTCATGCTGCCAGCGCCGATATTGGCCGCCAGCGCCAGCAACAAAGCCATCAGCGCCAGGCTCAACGTCGGCAATTGCTGGCGGCAATCGGCAAGAAACCATTGCCCGAGCACCGAGCGGCTGCGCCTCGACAACCGCTTCAGCGCGCTGTTGAGCAACACCGGCAAGGCCAGCGCCGCGCCCAGCAACAAGGCGGTCATCAGGACAAAACCACTGGCCAGGCTGTCGCCCCAGATCAACGCCGATGCGGCAATCAATGCCGCCACCGTCGCCACCCAACCCTGGCGTCGCAGCCATCGGGCATGGGCCTGATGCCAGGCCTGGGGGTTGGCCAGCGCCAGCAAGGGCAGGCGCGCCGCCCGCAAAAGACTGTCAGCCCCGGCCAGCAGCGCACCGAGCAGACTCAGACCGACACCGCTGAACCACCACCACGGGCTGAGGTTCAAGTGCCCGGCCACTTCGGCGCCATACAAACCTCTCAGGCTCGCCGCGACATCGGGCAACAACAGGCTCGCCAGCCAATAGCCGCTGAGCACCCCGGCGATCCCGCCCAGCAAGGCCAACGCGCCCAGCTCGATGGTCAGGCTGGTGACCAGCACCCGCGCACTGACACCACAGGCGCGCAGGGTCCGCAACAGACTGCGGCGTTGTTCCAGGGCCAGGCCGATGGCCGCGTGAACGATGAACAGTCCCACCACGAAGGATAAAAACCCCAAGGCATCGAGGTTCAGGTGAAAGCTTTCGGTCAGGCGCGACAGGTTGTTTTCTTCATCGGCGTGCTTGAGTTGCAGGCGACCGTTGAACGCTTCCGGTAATGCGGCACTGAACGTGGCGGGCAGCAACAGTCGCGACAGTTGCTCCGGCACCCCGAGTACCTGTTGGGCAAAACCGATGTCCATCAACAGCACGCCCGGCGCCATGTCCTCCTGGGCATGCAACGGCGGCAGGGTTTGCCCATCGACGCTCCGGGGGCGGTCGCCCTCGGTCAGCCCAAGGGCTTGCAAGGTTTGCGGGGCGATCCAGGTGCGGCCGGGGTCGGTAAAGAACGCCACCACCTCTGTCATCTCCCGCGCCTGCCCCGCCAGCGCGGCACCGGGCGGCAGCGACACCGGGTCGATGCCCATCAGTTGCAGGCGCTGATCCTCGTGGTCCTTGAGCAGCACCCGAGCTTGCAACACTGGCGACACCGGCCAGCCCTGGCGCCGCAGCTCGACAAACCATTGCTGGGGGAAGGTGCCACCACCGGGAGCACTGAGGCTGGCCTGGGGTTCGCCGCCGATCAGTTGGCTGGCCCGAGCGTAGCTGTCCCGGGCCTGACTGTTCAGCGCTTGCACACCGGTGAGCAGGCTGGTTGCCAGCCACAGGCCGGTCAGCACGCTGAAGAATTGCACCGGGTGTTGGCGCCAATGGCTGAGCAGGGCCTTGAGGGTCTGGCGAAAAATCATCACCCCTGGGTCACCTGCGCCAACTGTCCGCCGTGCAATACCACGCGCTGGGCCAGGCGAGCTGCCACCCGTGGGCTGTGGGTCACCATCAGCAGGCTGGTGGGGCTGCCCTCCAGCAGTTCCAGTAGCAGTTGCAGGACTTCGTCGCTGGTGGCTTCGTCGAGGCTGCCGGTGGGTTCATCGGCCAGCAACAAGGGCGGTCGCGAAGCCAATGCCCGCCCCAGCGCCACCCGCTGTTGCTGGCCGCCGGACAGTTGCTCGGGATAACGCCGCAACAGCCCTGAAAGCCCGAGCCGCTGCACCAGATGGGCTTGCCACGCTGCGTCATGACGGCCGCACAGACGCGCCTGGAACGCCAGGTTGTCCTCCACCGACAAGCTGCTGATGAGGTTGAACTGCTGGAACACCAGGCCGATTTCCGTGCGTCGCCAATTCGCCAACTGGCTTTCACTCATGCCATCGAGCCGATACTCGCCACTGCGAATGCTGCCGCGATCGACCTTGTCCAGCCCAGCGACCAGGTGCAGCAGGGTGCTCTTGCCACTGCCCGACTCCCCCATCAGCGCCAGACTGCTGCCAGGCATCAGGGCCAGGTCGATACCCTGCAGCACCGGCAACGGGCCTTGGGGCGTGGGGTAGCTTTTAAAGACGTCGCGGACTTCAAGCATGAAAAGGCTCGATGGATGAACGTGAGGGTCAGGATAGCGGAGTTGAGGGACGGTCCTCACCCACGGGTTTTCTCATCGCTCGTCGGGGTGGGGTGTATATCCATTTCTGCGGTAACGGCCGCTTAGGGTTCCGCCCTGACGGCGGGTCACTTTCGAAAAGCGCGAAAGTAACCAAAGCGCTTCTGCCCCACCACTCGGTGCCTCGCCTAGGCTCGGCATGCCTGAACGAAGGCATTGCTCCGTGGGCCGCCGCGAAGGGCCATCCATGGCCCAGCGCGGCTAACCCGGCATCCATGCCGGGTTGCCCACTGCACAATGCCTGCGTTCGGCCATCGTGGTTAACGGGGCGCCCGAGATCAACGTCCGCCACGAGGCGGCCTGATAGCCGACCTGGTTCTTGGTGGGACCGCGTTTCCCCTGTGGGAGCGGGCTTGCTCGCGAAGGCGGTAGATCAGTTTGCAGTGATGTTGAATGTGCCGGCCTCATCGCGAGCAAGCTCGCTCCCACAAAGGGGCTGCGGTGTACATAAAGTTTGTGGCTGCTGAAGATCCAATGTGGGAGCGAGCTTGCTCGCGATAGCGGTGGCTCAGCCACATAGATGCCGGCATTTTCCTCGCTGTTGCTGTTGCTGTTGCTGTTGCTTTGGATTTTGATCTCGGCGCCCCGTTAACCACGATGGCCGAACGCAGGCATTGCGCAGTGGGCATCCCGGCATGGATGCCGGGATAGCCGCGCTGGGCCATGGATGGCCCTTCGCGGCGGCCCACGGAGCAATGCCGGAGTGAGGGCACACCGAGCCTAAGCGAGGTGCCGAGTGGTGGGGCAAGCCTTTTTTGCTTACTTTTTTTGGCGTTTGAAAAAAAGTGAGTCGCCGTCAGGGCGAAACCCTAAGTGGCCGTTACCGCAGCAATGGATATGTACTCAATCAACAAGAACTCAACTCCAGTCAATGCCCTACCGCCATCTCAACCTGGCCGGACTGCGGTGTCACGATGTCGCCCAAGTCGATGTGTTTCCAAGCCGGTTTTGCCCCCAACCGCGCATTGAAGCGATAGTTGAAAGTGAAATCATCATCGGTTGGTTGGCTCAGGGATTTCCCATAGGCCGATTCAACCCCGGCCGGGTCGTAACCCATCAACTGCAACAACGTCGGGAAGATGTTGTAGTGGCTCGAACGGTCCTTGTTCCGGGCCCAGGCATCACGCCAATCAAGGGTGTGCAGTTGGCTGCCCTGGATCACTACCAACGGCACCAACCCCTCCTCCGCCACCGGGTCACCGCCGCAATGGGTGTTGAGCCCGGGGTTGCCGCGCTCGTGCAGGTCCTGGCCGTGGTCGGAGGTATAGATCAGCACGGCATGGCTCAAATCGGCCTGCTGGAAGATGCGCTTGAAGAACTCGCCGACGTTCCACAGCAAGGTGTTCTGGTAAGCATTGCGATACAGCAACCAGTCATCTTTCTGGCCGTTGAAGCCATCGCGGCTACCGGTGTCGGCCACATCCTGGAACTGCCCTCGCGGCAAGGCCGGGCGGTAGTTCATGAAGTCGTCGGGGTATTTGTCGTGTACCGGGAAATGCGCCCCCACCTTGTTGATCACCACCAGTTCGGCCTGGTTATCGCCCAGCAGTTCGATCAACTTCGCCGCAGCCGCCATGTCGCGGTCGCGCACGCTGGCCTGGTCGAATTGGACGAATTCGTCAATGTCCTGTTTTTCCAGCTCGGTCATCAGGTTTTGCAGGTAGCCACCAGTGCGTTGGGCGTCGATGTAGACGGTACGCAACCCCGCCTTTTTGGCGTATTGCCAGATCGACGGCCGGGTGCTGTTGATACGTATGTAGTCGGCGCGCGTGCCGCCATAGCGCAGGGTGACGTTGGTGTCGGCGCTGCAATTGGCGATGGAGGCCGCATAACCGAAATTGAAGATCTCCACGCCCTCGGGCGGCGTCTTGAGCCCGGTGTGCACGCCGAATGGCGTGTTGATATCCAGGTAATTGCCGCCAATGCTTTCATCGATGATCAGCACGATATCCTGCTCGATCGAAGACGACCGTCGCGCCAGGGTGACCGGCTCCCGGGGACCGATGGTGTTGTGCAAGGACTCGTAGGCAAACAGATTCAAATAGGCCAACGGCGTGTACATCACCGGCAGGCCGCGCGCGCCCTCGCCCGCCCGCACGAACAACACGCCACTGAGCAACAACACGCCCAGCACCGGCGCCGCTATCGGCAGATACCCGGGCAACCGCACCGACCGCCGAGGCTTTAGCGCGATGCCGAATAACAGCAGCAAGCCGCTGATCACCGCGCTGATAATCACGTCGCGGTACTGATAAGCCGCCTCCTGGATAAATCCCCCCGAGTACACCAGCGAAACGAACTGGCTATAGGTCAGGTAACTGTCCGTGACCCGGGTGTACACCTCGAAAAACACCGCTGAAACAAACATCGCCAAGGCAAACACATGCCTTACCAGGGCCTGGCGTATGTAGGCACTCATCCACAGCGCCAGCACCAGCACCGTGAACATGGCGCCGAACAGCAACGTTGCGCCCCCCAGGCCCAACGCGCTGAGACGGTCGAGGTAATAGTCGTATCCCTTGAGCAGGTACAGGACCAGCAGCAGTTCCTTGAGGTAACGGGCCATGTTTTTCTCGACCAGATAGCTGTGTCAAAAGCACTTCGTTCCTGCACGTTAGCAGCCGATTTTCAAAGCGCAAGGAATGCTTCATCCGAACCACGCGTCAAAAAAAAGTTACCCCAAAAATGACACGAAAACGCATCACAAAATGTAAAAATCTATGGATTACTACCGTTTATCGCTTTGTCAAATTCCCGTAAAGCCCAATAAAACAGCCACTTTATTAAGACAGTCAAGGACTTGATATCAAAAGGCCCGATTTCACTTGAATTGCCAACACTGACAACTGTCATTTTGCTGACACGCTTTTCTGAAGCTGCGCTATACCCCTCTAAACAGTTTCATCCGAGTTACATCATTCGGTTTGCGAGGCGCGCCAAAAATGGACGTGAGCGTATTTGGTACGGGGTATGTCGGGCTGATCCAGGCCGCCGCCATGGCCGACGTCGGACACCGCGTTTTGTGCATCGATATCGACCCGAACAAAATCCGGCAACTGCAACAGGCCGTACCGACCATCAGCGAGCCGGGGCTGTCCAGCTTGCTCGAAGACAACATCAAGGAAGGACGCTTGTCGTTCAGTTCCCAGGCCAGTGACGCAGTCAACCATGGCGAGCTGATTTTCATCGCCGTCGGCACCCCCGCCGATGAAGACGGCTCGGCAGACCTGAGCCATGTGCTGGCCGTCACCCGGCAAATCACCGACTTCATGGACAGCGACCGCACCCTGGTCATCAAGTCCACGGTGCCGGTGGGCACGGCCGACAAGGTGGCCGAATGCGCCCGCCAGGCGTTGGCGCGGCGGGGCCTGAAACAGTTGAACGTGCGCGTGGTGTCCAACCCCGAGTTCCTCAAGGAAGGCAGTGCGCTGGCCGATTGCATGCGCCCCGACCGGATCATCATCGGCACCGCCGACCCGCTGGCCCGCGACCAGATGACGGAGCTCTACGCGCCCTTTTGCCGCAACCACGAAAAACTGATGTTCATGGACAACCGCAGCGCCGAACTGACCAAGTACGCCGCCAATGCCATGCTCGCCACCCGCATCAGCTTCATGAACGAACTGGCCAACCTCACCGAACGGCTGGGCGCCGACATCGAAGCCGTGCGCAAAGGCATCGGCTCGGACCCACGCATCGGTTACCACTTCATTTACCCCGGCTGTGGTTTTGGCGGCTCGTGCTTTCCCAAGGACCTGCGGGCCTTGCTGCACACCGCCGAACAAAGCGGCATGCCACTGCGCTTGTTGCGCAGCGTCACCGACGTCAACGACAGCCAGCGGCACATCCTCTTCGAGAAACTGGCAACGCAATTCCAGGAGGGCCTGGCCGGCAAATCGATTGCCATCTGGGGCCTGGCATTCAAGCCCAACACCGATGACATGCGCGAAGCCCCCAGCCGCTACCTCATGGAAGCGCTGTGGCGCGAAGGCGCCCGCGTCCACGCCTATGACCCGGAAGCGATGTCCGAATGCCGGCGCCTCTACGGCTATCGCAAGGACCTGAACCTCTGCGCCACCCGCGACGACACCCTGGAAGACGCCGACGCCCTGGTGATCTGCACCGAGTGGAAGAATTTTCGCGTGGTGGACTTCGACCTGCTGGCCAGCAAGTTGCGCGCCCGGGTGATCATCGATGGCCGCAACCTGTACAACCCCGAACACCCGGCCGCCGCCGGACTGCTGTATCGCGGTATCGGGCTGCGGCACACCGTGCCGGGCTCCCCGCTACCCGGGCCGCAAGCATGAACATCCTGGTCACCGGCGCGGCCGGCTTCATCGGCGCCCACGTCGTGCTGCGACTGCTGCGCGACGGCCATCGGGTGTGCGGGCTGGACAATTTCAACGACTACTACGACCCGCAGCTCAAGCACGACCGCGTGACCTGGGTGAACGAGCAGGCCGGCGAATTTCCCCTGGCGCGGATCGATCTGGTCGACGCGCCGGCCATCGATGAACTGTTCCAGGCCCGGCGCCCGGACGTAGTGATTCACCTTGCCGCCCAAGCGGGCGTGCGCTACTCGCTGGAAAAACCACAGGCCTATGTCGACAGCAACATCACCGGGTTCCTGAACATCCTGGAAAACTGCCGCCGCTATCCGGTCAAGCACCTGATCTACGCCTCCTCAAGCTCGGTATACGGCGCCAATTCGCGCACGCCTTATTCGGTGCAGGACAACGTCGACCATCCGCTGTCGCTGTACGCGGCCAGCAAAAAAGCCAACGAACTGATGGCCCACAGCTATAGCCACCTGTTCGGTATTCCCTGCACCGGCCTGCGCTTCTTCACGGTGTACGGCCCTTGGGGCCGGCCAGACATGTCGCCGATCCAGTTTGCCCGCGCCATCGTCGAAGACCGTGTGCTGCAACTGTTCAATCACGGCGAGCACCAACGCGATTTCACCTACATCGACGACATCGTCGAAAGCATCGCCCGCCTGCTCGACCGTGCGCCCCAAGTCACGCCCCTGTTGGATCACGAACAACCGGACCCGGCCACCAGCCGTGCGCCCTGGCGGATCTACAACATCGGCGGGCAGCACCCGGTAGCGCTGCGCACCTATGTCGCACTTTTGGAAAAGCACCTGAGACAAA
This sequence comes from Pseudomonas sp. NFACC16-2, assembly GCF_900119205.1. Taxonomy (NCBI): domain Bacteria; kingdom Pseudomonadati; phylum Pseudomonadota; class Gammaproteobacteria; order Pseudomonadales; family Pseudomonadaceae; genus Pseudomonas; species Pseudomonas sp. NFACC16-2. Next base: position 664,746 of record NZ_FPIX01000001.1, read on the forward strand.
CCGCCCGCATCGAACTGCTACCCCTGCAAGCAGGAGATGTGCTCAACACCTGCGCCGATGCCAGCGACCTGGCACGGGCCACCGGTTTCAAGCCGTGTATCGAACTGGACGACGGCCTGGGCCGCTTCATCCAGTGGTTCCTCGATTACTACGCACGGCCTGCCCACGCACCGCTCGCGACTGAACGCTTGCGGCCCAACCTCAGCGGAGGAATCCATGACCCGACATGAGCAAGTCATCGAGATCAACGCCCCTGGACGCGACAAGCGTGTCGATCCCGACCACCGCAGGCGCCTGGACGCGGCCATCCACCGCCAGGGTCGAGGTTGGTTGACCGGTCGCGACGGCGGCCGGCCCTGGACGGTCTCGCACACCAATCGCGTGGTGGCCTGCCTCGGCGCACTGGCGATCCTGCTGCTGTTATGCCCGCTGCTGCTGGGCCTGGCGCTGCTGGTCAAGTTCTCCAGCCCCGGTCCCGTGCTGTTCGTGCAAAAGCGCACCGGGTATCGCGGCCGAGTCTTCGGCATGTACAAGTTCCGCACCATGGTGGCCGACGCCGAGGCGCTCAAGGAGTCGCTGCGCCACCTCAACAAACACGGTGCCGATGCCATCGACTTCAAGATCGACAACGATCCGCGCATCACGCCCATCGGCCGGTTCCTGCGACGCAGCAGCCTCGACGAACTACCGAACCTGATCAATGTAGTGACCGGCGACATGCGCCTGGTGGGCCCCCGGCCAACCTCGTTCAACGCCTATCGCTACAAGGACAACCATCTTGTGCGCCTGAGCATCTACCCCGGCATGACCGGCCTTTGGCAGATCTCCGGGCGCAGCAATATCGACTTCGACCAGCGTGTGGAATTGGACCTCAGCTATATCGCTGAACAAAGCCTGTGGCTGGATTTGAAGATCCTGATGATTACCCCCTTCAAAGTATTCAGCGGCCACGGAGCGAGTTAAATGGACGGTTCAACCAATATCCTGACCATAGCCAGCCCGAGCGAGACCAACCTGACCTCGACCGTGCTCGACCCTTCCCTGCGGATCCTGCTCTTGACGTCCGCCAACACCGGCACCGGCACCAGCACCAGCGCGATGGCGCTGGCCGCTCAACTGGCGCAGATGAGCAACGGTCGCGTACTGCTGGTGGACGCCAGCCAGTCGCCCCATAACCTCAGCCAGCAACTGGCGTTGCACAAGGAGCGCGGTTTTACCGACCTGCTGTTCAACAGTCTCGCCCCACCCTTGTTGCAAGACTGCGTGGTGCAGGCGTCCAGCCTGCCCTTCGACGTACTGCCCCACGGTCGCCTGGGCCGCAATGCCGAACGCTTGAGCCCCGAGCGACTGCGCCCACTGTTCAGGCAACTGGCGGCGCAATACCGCTTCGTGGTGATCGACGCCGACGCGGTGTATTCGGCCAGCGACACACTGGTGCTCAGCACCCAGGTCGACGGCGTGGTGCTGGTGGTGCGCGGTGAAGACACCCGCTGGGAAGTGGCCCAGGCCGCCCGCCAGCGCCTGTCCCAAGCCGGCGCGAAAGTGGTCGGCAGCGTGTTCAATCGCCGCAAGTACTACATGCCCAAATGGCTCTACAACAACCTGTAAGCCCGCAAAAGGATGACGAGATGAACGCCAGAATGCTTGTCCTGCTGTTGCTGCCGCTTGCCGGTTGCTCCAGCACCAGCGATACCCGCTCGATGCCGGTGCAGATCCTCACGGCCGCACCGGCCAACGCCCAGGCCACCGACATGCCCAAGGTCGAACAGACCCTGCGGCCTCAGGACGTGCTGGATGTGATCTTCCACATCAGCACCACCGGGCCCCAGGCCTATCGGGTGCAGCCGGGCGACCAGGTGGCCCTGAACTTCACCGCCGCCAGCCAGCTCAACGGCACGCAACAGGTGATGCCCGACGGCAGCATCGAACTGCCAGGGGCCAACACCTCAGTGAAAGTCGCCGGCCTGACCACCGACGAAGCCCGCCTGGCGGTCCAGCGTGCCTATGACCAGAAGATGCTGTTCCAGCCCAATCGCAACCAATTGACGGTAATGGTGACCAGCCCGCTGAGCAGCGAGACAAACCTGCGCAACACCCTGACCCACCCGGCCACTGGCATGAGCCGGGAGATCATCGTGGGCCGGGATGGTTACGCAAGCTTCCCGGAAATCGGTGCCGTGCCACTGCAAGGCATGACCGTGACCCAACTGGAAACCTTCCTCAACGAGCGCTACGCCCAGTTGCCAGGCCACATGACCGTCGACGTGCTGCTCAAGTCCACCGCCGGCAACGAGATCTATGTCCTCGGTGAGGTGGCGCAGCCTGGTTCCTACCCGATCCGCCGGCCGATCTCAGTCCTCGAGGCCCTGACCCTGGCTCGTGGCACCAACGTCAAGGCCCGGCTCGATTCGGTGGTGATCATGCGGCGCAACGGCAACCAGGTCGAAGCCCGCCACTACGACGTGGAAAAAGCCCTGAGTGGCGATGCCTCGCAGATCGCCTACCTGCAGCCGGAAGACATGCTGTACGTGCCCAAGACCGGCCTGGCCAAAGCCGGTGAAATGGCCCGGCAACTGGCCGACGTGGTGCTGTTCCAGGGCGTTGGCGTCAGCCTCGGCTACCGCCTCGACAACAAAAGCAGCGACAGCAACTGACCCAGGTGACCGATCATGAACCCCAAGGAAAACTATCTGCACGAGTTCTTCAGGATCTTCTTCGCCAACAAACAGTGGGTGAAGCGTATCTTCCTGATTTTCGCCGTGATCGCCCTGGTGCTGCCGTTGATGCTCAAGCAGAGCTTCGATATCACCGCCCAGGTGATCGTCCAGTCGAAAAAACTCTCCCAGGGTGACGCCACCACGTCGCTGAACCAGGAAAACGCCACCTTCATCCCGCCGTCCCTGGCGGACATGGAAACCGAAAGCAATATCCTGCGCTCGCCGGCGTTGATCCGGCAGACCATCAGCACCCTGCGCGACCAGGGCGAATACACGCCCAGCCCGGGCATCTTCAACAAATGGGTGAGCGATCCCTTCAAGCGTTACATCACCCAGCCCCTGCGCGAGTACGTCATCAACCCGTTGCGCGACGGCCTGGGGCTGGAGGTCGATCCGGTGCGCGACACCGTGCTCGATACGCTGACCGACGAGGCCATCGAAAACCTGAAGATCGAGACCCTGCCCGGCTCCAACGTCATCTCCATCGTCTACAGTTTCGGCGACCCGGCCCAGGGCACCCGGTTCGTGGCGCAACTGCTGCAGAACTACCTCAGCAGCCGCCAGGACCTGCAATCGATCGAACTGCCGCAGACCTTCTATGAGCAGAAGAAAGCCCAATACCAGACCCGCCTCGACGGCCTGGAAGGTACTCGGCTGGGGCTGTTGGAAAACATCGGCTCGTCCGATCCCAAGGAAGAAATCACCTTCCGCCTGAACGCCATCAACACCGAAGAACAGGCCCTGAACCTGTACCAGGATCGCCTGCTGCAAAGCCAACGCTGGCTCGATTACCTCAAGACCAGTCTGGCGGCGGCGAATAGCTCGCGGTTCAACGACTACACCTTCCCGTTCACCTTCACCACCACCGTGGACAACATTGCCTTCGAGGACCGGGAGATCAAACAACTGGGCGAGCAACTGACCAGCCAGGTCAGCCGCTACATGAATGACCTGGCGATCTTCCAGCCCAGCAGCGAACCGATGCTGCTGGCCCGGGAACAGATCGTCCGCACGCGCCAGCAGTTCCTGAAAGTGGTCAACAACCGGATCCAGGAACGCACCACCGATCTGGCGGTGGTCAGTTCGGTGATCAATCAGAAAGTCGAACGCATCGCCGCCTTCAAGGAGCGCATCCATCAGTTGCAGGAAACTCAAAGCAAGCTGCGGCAGATGGACACCGAGATCAACGCCTTGCATGCGGCCTTCTCCACCTACGCCCAGCGCTTCGCCGAAGCCAGCACCGCGCGCTCGCTGGACAATGACCTGTCCAACGCCCGGGTCCTGAGCCCGCCGTTCGAACCGACCGCTGCGGCCTTTCCCAAGCCGATGCTGATCATTGTCTTCGGCATGTTCACCGGCCTGCTGCTGGCGATCGCCCTGGTCTATGTGCGTGAGTTCTTCGACCATCGCTTCAAGCATCCAGCGCAAATCACCCAACAATTGGATGTGCCGGTACTGTTGGTGATCAACGAACAGTCCCCCGACAAGGTCAACCCGCACCGCAACTGGAGCCTGCCCAGCCTTGTCCATTGGGTGCGAAATTGAACGCGCCGTTCGGCCCGACCCGCCACAGCAGTCCCCTGTCGATCATTCATCTGCTCGACAGCGGCGGCTTCTATGGGGCCGAGCGGATGCTGCTCGATCATTGCCTGGCGACGCCTGGGCAGCACCAGGTGCTGTTCCTCGCGGCGCCACCCACCTTGATCAAGCGTTTTCGCCAGGCCGGGGTCGATTGCCGTCATTGCGCCAGTTGGGCCGAGTTGTTGCAGCACTTGCGCCAGCGCCGGGACGAGCGGCCGCTGATCAACACCCACAACTTCAAGGGGCTGTTGTTCGGCTGGTCCGCCGCCACGCTGCTGGGCCTGCCGCTGGTGATTACCCAGCATGGCTTCACCCCACGGAGCCCCAAGCAGCGCTTCTATACCTGGCTGAGCCTGCAACTGTGCCGCACCGCCTCGGTCAAGCGGGTCGTCTGCGTGGCCGAGAGCATCGCCACGCTGCATCGCCGGGCCAGCGTGCAGGCGGAAAAACTCGACGTCATTCCCAACGGCCTGCCAGCGGCCAGCACGTCGCTGGCCCATCGCGCCGACAAGCAACGCTGGCGGGTCGGCTACGTCGGCCGCTTGAGCAGCGAGAAAGGCCCTGACCTGTTTCTCGACGCCATGATTCCGCTGTGCCAGAAGCATGCGTCGCTACACGCGGTGATGCTCGGCGACGGCCCGGAACGCCAGGCGCTGCTCAAGCGCATCACCGACGCCGGACTGCCCACGCGTATCGAATTGCCGGGCTACCAGACGGACATGAACGCCTGGTGGAGTCGCCTCGACGCCCTGGTGATCAGCTCGCGCACCGAAGGCACCCCGATGATTCTGCTCGAAGCCATGCAGGCCGGCGTGCCGGTGGTGGCGTTCGGCGTCGGCGGCATTCCCGACGTATTGCAGGACCGTCATAACGGCCTGCTCGCGGCACCGGCCAACAGCGCGGAACTGGCGGCGCAGATCGAAACGCTGTTCAGCGAACCGCCCCTGGCGCGGATCCTGGCCGACAACGCGCGCCGCACCCAACAGGACCGCTACGACCTGCGCACGCTGGCCGAACGCTGGTCGCAGCTTTACATCCGCACGGCACGGGAGGCTCGCTCATGATTGTCCCGCTCTCGATCATCGGCCTGCTGGGTCTTGTGTCCCTGGCGTTGCTGGCCAGCCCTTATCCGTTCCTGGCACCAGGCGCAGTGCTCGGCCTGGTCGGCGTCGCCGTGCTGTACCGCAAGCCCGGCTGGGGTTTGCTAGGTATTGCCGCGCTGGTTCCGTTCGAAGGCCTGTTCAAGGACAACGCGTTTTCCGGCAGCAAATTCTTTGGCTTGGCGCTGATCCTGATTCTGATGTTGCAACTGGCCTTGCACCAGATTCCCGCGACACGCTTGCGCAGCAATATCTGGAAGCCGCTGATCGGCTTCATGGCGCTGTATGGCCTGAGCCTGTTGATCTCGGAAAGCATGGACCTGTCCCTGACCCATCTGCGAGAGCTGACGGTGGGGCTGATTCTATTCGTGATCACCTTGCTGATCGGTCGTGAACTGAACCTGGATCTGTTTGCCCGCCTGATGACGGTGAGCGTCTGCACCACGTGCGTGCTCGCGATGTTCTCGGCCAAATATCAGGATCAGGGCCGCGCTTCCGGCCTGCTGGAAGACCCCAACGCCTTTGCGCTGTTGATTGCGTTCACCGTACCGCTGGCCTTGTGGCTGGTACTGCGCAGTCCGAACCTGTTGCACCGATTGTTCTGGAGCGGGGGGGTTATCCTGTTGCTGGGCGGCATGACCAAGACCGAGTCGCGTTCCGGACTGGTGGTGCTGTTGCTCAGTCTGGTGATCGGCTTGTACCACTATCGTGCGCAGCTGCCGCGCATCCGTCCGCGGCACCTGGGCTTCGCCATGCTCGGGCTGGCGTTGTTGATTCCCGTGGCGGTCGCGGTGATGCCCGCCGGCTACGTGGCACGCATCCAGTCGTTGAGCATACTCAGCGCCGGCGTCAACGCCCACAAGGACGAATCCCTGGGCCGCCGCGCCTCGTACATCCTGGTCGGCAGCCAGATGATCCGCGAGAACCCGATACTCGGGTCAGGGCCCGGAACCTTCCCCCTGCACTACGCGCCCACCGGCTATGCCAAGGCGTTCTCGGCCAACCGCAAGCTGGGGGACCTGTATCGCCGGGCCCATAACACCTACCTGGAAATCTTCAGCGAAATCGGCGTTCCGGGCGGGCTGATGTTCGTCGGCATGATTGGCCTTGGCCTGTACAACCTGCTACACGCCCGACGCCTCTGGCTGCAACGCCGGGACTGGGCGCAGGCGGACCTGCTGACGCACCTGGGCACGAGTTTTCTCTCGCTGGCATTGTTCCTGATGTTCCTCAGTGCGCCGAACCACAAGTTGCTGTGGATCATGCTCGCCCTCACCAGTGTGTTGCGCTACGACGCTGAGCAGGCCGCGCCGCAGGAGGCTCGCCCATGAGCCGGGTCAGCATTGTGATCCCGATGTACAACGAGGCGCGTCACATCGGCCGTACGCTGTTGGCTGCGCAGGAAGCCGCGCGCCAGGCGCGGCTGGAGTGCGAATTGATCGTGGTGGACAACGGCTCCGACGACCATGGCCCGCGCATCGCCAACGAGTTGGGGGCACGGGTGTTGATCATGCCCGGCGTGCACATCGGCGCCCTGCGCAACCGCGGCGCCGCCGTCGCCAGCGGCGACTGGCTGGCGTTCATCGACGCCGACATCGAAATGCCGGCCGACTGGCTCAAGCTGTTGCTGGAGCTCGAAGGCCACCAGGGCGATGTGCTGGGCCTGGACCTGGACACGCCCCGGCAGGCACCGTGGTTCGCCGAAGCCTGGCAGCGCCGCAGTCAACGCCCGGCATCACGCCTCCTGCATCGGGTGCAGTGGCTGCCCAGTGCCAACTTGTTGATGCGCCGCCGTTGGTTCGAACGGGTCGGCGGCTTCGACGAGAGCCTGCGCACCGGTGAAGACAAGGACTTCTCCTGGCGCCTGCGCCAGGCCGACGCGCAATTGCTGCTGGTCAACGAAAGCGTCGCCCTGCACTGGGGCTACGAAGGCAGTTGGCGCGAGTGGATGAGCAAGGAACTGTGGCGCCAGGGCAGTCATTTGCAGCTGCTGCGCAGCCATGGTCCGAGCCTGCGCCTGTTGCGCTTCCCGGCGTTGTCCATCGGCGCCTGGGGCTTGGACCTGCTGGCGGTGCTCGCGTTGCTCCAGGGGCAGTTGCACCTGGCGCTGACGCTGTTGCTGATCACCTCGCTGCCGGCCTTGTTCCTCAGCCTGCGCCAGAGTCGGCGTGATCTGCGCCTGACACTTCAGCTATGGGCCTTGCATGGGGTGCGCCTGCACCTGACCGGCGCCGCACTGCTGCTCAATCTGTGTCATTGGAATGCCAGGAGACCTGCCCGTGGCTGAATTCATTTACTGGTCGTGCCTGTTGCTGCCGGTGTACGCCTACCTCGGTTATCCCTTGATGTTGAGCCTGCTGGCGCCGCTGTTTCCGGTGCGGCGCTACGCCAAGGCGCTTCCGATGGACGTGAGCATCGTCATTGCCGCCCACAACGAGGCGCGGCACATCGAGGAAAAGTTGCGCACCTTGCTGGCCCAGGATTATCGGGCCCGTTCATTGCGAATCATCCTCGCCAGCGACGGCTCCACCGACGACACGGTGGCCTGCGCACGCAAGGTGATCGACCCGCGCATCACCGTGCTTGACCTGCCGCGCCAGGGCAAAGCCGCCGCCCTCAATACCGGTGTCGCCCACAGCAGCGGCGAGATCCTGGTGTTCACCGACGCCGATAACCAATGGGCCAACGACACCCTCAGCCATCTGCTGGCGCCCTTGGGCGATCCGGAAGTCGGCGCCTGTGCCGGGCACATGGAAATCCCGGTGCCGGGCAAGGGCCTGAGCCTGGGCGACAGCCTGTATCGCCATTACGAAGGCTGGTTGCGTCGGGTGGAGAGTCGCACCGGTTGCATGGTCTCGGCCGACGGCGCGCTATTGGCCCTGCGCCGGGTGCTGTTCCAACCGATACCGGCCCAGGTCAACGATGACTTTTTCCTCAGCACCTGCGCGCCAGCTGCCGGCAAGTCCATCGTCTACGCCCCCATGGCCCGGGTGACCGACCAGGGCGTGGACGAAGCCGACAAGCAATTTCGCCGGCGCCAGCGGGTCACCGTTGGCGGGTTGCAGAGCCTGGCTCAGCGCCGGGAACTGCTCAACCCACTGCGCCATGGGCTCTACGCCATCGGGTTGATCAGCCACAAGTTGATCCGCCGCCTGGCGCCGGTGTTGCTGCTGCCGCTCTTGCTGAGCAATGCCTGGCTGTGGAACGACCATCCGTTCTATCGCCTGAGCCTGGTGGCGCAATTGCTCGGTTATGCCATGGCGCTGATCGGGTTGATGGACGCGCGCCACCGCCTGCCCCGGCCCTTTCGCCTGGCCGCATTCGTGCTGGTGACGCTGGCGGGCATGAGCATCGGGCTCTGGCAGTTCCTGCGAGGCCAGCGCTACAGCCAGTGGAACCCCGAACAGAACCGCTGAAGAGGACGGCCCATGTCAATCAAACAAGTCTTCAAGCGCACCGGCGGCTGGCTGTACCTGAACACGTCCCTGGGCCGCCACCCCCTGCGTGGCGCCGGCGTGATCCTGATGCTCCATCGTGTATTGAACAACGACCGCGCCGCCGAACTGCCCCACCGCAACGAACTGTGCGTGGGGCCCGAAGCGTTTGAACATTTGCTGATCTGGCTGCTACGGCATTTCGAGTGCGTGCCGCTGATGACCTTGTTGCTGGCCGATCCCGAAAACGTTCCGAACCGTCCGCGAGTGGCCCTGACCTTCGACGACGGTTGGCGCGACAACGCCATGAATGCCTTTCCGTTGCTGCGCCAATACCAGGTGCCGGCGAGTATTTTCCTCTCCACCGATTTCATCGGCAGTCGCCAGCACTTCTGGTGGGAAAGCATCGGCGAAACGTTGTGGGGCAGCCACGGCCAGGTGGCGCGACACTCGCTGATCGAGCACTTGCAACACGCCGGCCGCCCGTTGCCGGTGATGCTCGACGACTTGGATGTCGAGCGGCGCAGCCTGTCGCTGCTGCACTATTTGCAAAGCCTCAAGAGCCTCGAGCCGCGGGTCTTGAGCGACCTCACCCAAGCCTGCCCGCCGGGTTCACAACCCCAGGCCCTGGACTGGTCTCAGGTGCGCATGCTGGAAGACTCGGGGCTGATCCGCTTCGGTCCCCATGGCGCCAGCCACACAATTCTCACCGGGCTGAACGACCAGCGTCTGCACGAAGAACTGGCCCGCAGCCGGATCGCCCTGGAAAACGGCTGCGCTCAACCGCTGCCGGTGTATTGCTACCCCAACGGGGATAACGATGAGCGCGTACGCCAGCACGTGGCGGCCCACGGCTTTGCGTTCGCTCTGGGCACCGAGACGGGGCTGTATCGCCACGACGGCGACCCATTGAATCTGCCGCGCTTCGGCGTCAGCCAACGCAATGCCCATCATCCCGAATTACTGGCCTGGCGGATTCGCCGAGGGACACGCCCATGAGCCGCGCCCACTACCTCAAGCACCTGGCAATGAGCATGGGCACTCGCCTGGCGATGATCGGCCTGCGCCTGCTGCGCAACGTGTTGCTGGCACGGATTCTCGGGCCCAGCGAACGCGGGTTGTTTGCCTTGCTCAGCACCCTGCCGGACCTGATCAGCGCCGCCACCAGCGGTGGCCTGAATTCCGCCGTGGGTTATCAGGCGGCGCAGCAGCGCTCGATGGGGTTGTTGCTCAGCCAGGTGCTGGTCTTCGGCTGCCTGTTGGCCGGCTTGCTGACCTTGCTGGTGGTGGCGTTGGTGCGCGAGTTCGGCGGCGAACTGGACATCACCACGCAACTGGGACTGCTCGCCTGGCTGCTGTTGCTGGCCGTGCCGTTGACCGTGCTCAAGAGTGGTCTGCTGACGCTGCACAACGCCTCCGGTGGCGTGGGCGCCTTCAATGCCTTGCGCCTGATGGAATCCCTGGCGCCACTGGTGCTGTTCCTGGTGTTGTTCTGGATGTGGAAAGATGCGGCCCTGGAAGCGGCGCTGATCAGTTGGCTGGCGGGCCTGAGCCTGGTGGTGCTGGCCGGTTGGATGTGGTTGCGCCGCGATCATGTGGTGACCCTGCGCTGGGATCGCACCCATCAGAACGAACTGCTGCGCTACGGCGCCCGCAGCCACCCGGACCTGCTGTTCCAGCAAGTGCTGCTGCGCTCGGACTTCCTGTTCATCGGTGCCCTGCTGGGCAGCACGGCCCTGGGTCACTACGCCATGGCCAGCGCCGCCGCCGAATTGCTGCTGATCGTGCCGGAAGCCGTCACCACGCCGCTGATGAAACGCCTGCTGCAACAAGACAGTGACATGCAGCGCCTGACCCCCCTGGCCCTGCGCCTGACCGCCACGGTGATGCTCGGCGCTTGCCTGAGCATGGCGCTGATTGGCCAATGGCTGATCGTCACCTTGTTCGGCGCCGCCTACCAGCCGGCGTATCCCGCCTTGCTGGCATTGCTGCCAGGCCTGTTCGGGCTTTGCTACGCGAGCATCTTGCGTCTGGATCTGCTGGGCAAGGACCGCCCAGGTACGGTGTCGCTGTTGATGGGCGTGGGCGCGCTGCTGAATCTGGCGCTGAACCTGATCCTGATTCCCCGCTACGGCATCGTCGGAGCCGCCGCCGCGTCGTCAATCGCCTACCTGGGCGTGACCCTGGCACTGCTGGCGATGTACTGCCGCCTCAGCGGCGTGGCGCTGTGGCAGACACTGATCATCCTGCCCAGCGACTTGCTGCCGATGCGTCAGATGCTGCTGGGGAAATCGGCATGAGCATGGTTGCCCGCCAAACCGCCATCGCGAGCCTGCTCGCGATGGCGCCGGTGCTGCATGGGTGGAAAGTGAGCGCCGGCCTGTGCCTCTGGAGCCTGGCCTTGTTGGCCCATGGCGCGGCCATGCAATGGACCGGCATTCGCGACGGCAGCCTGTACCTGCAAACCGATCAACCGGACCAAGTGACCGTGCGCTGGGTACCCGCCTGGCAGGCCGACGCCAACACAGAATACCTGTACCTGCTCAACGGCCAAGGGCGTCTGGTGGGTGAACGCCTGATCAAGCCCGCCCAGGAACGTGGCGAGCAGCAGTGGCCTTTGCTGCCGGGGGCCGCCAGCTATCGCCTGGAAATTCCCGGCTACAGTTTCCGCCGCTACACCGTCGAACACGACGCCCATACCCGGGCGCTGTTCGCTCCGGCCAAGGTGCATTTCAACGCCGAAACCCACGACGGCGATGAGTTGTATTTCAAGGTCGCCCCCGGCGAACAGGCCGTGCTGGCGGGTAAGTTCCATGGCGGCGTGCGCAGCCTGCACGCCCGGCGCGTCACCGATGGCAAACAGGTGCAATTGAACCTCAAGCCGTATCCGGCCTATGGGCAGTTCGATCAAATCGCCCTGCCCGTCGCCAATGTCGAGCAAACCTGGCGCCTGCAATTGCAGGGCAACGGCAAGGCGGCATTCTGGCTGGATGGCACGGCGAACCTGTTCGCCCAGGACCCAGAGCATCTGCAACCGCTGCGCCAAGATCCGGGGCAGGTGCGCCTGAAACTCTATGGCGATGTCCTGGGAACAACCCCGAAACTGGGGGTCTACCTGCCCTACGTCATGCCTCCGCCATCGGCCTACCCGGTGATCGAAGCCCTCAAGCCCCAGGCCGCCAGCTACTACAGCCTGGTCGACATCACCGCAGACAGGCCGGACTATGAAAATCAGTTTCGGCGCCTGTACCAGGACCGCTTCGGCATCACCCGGGACATCACCCTGCTGGCCGGTAGCGCGCGCAAGGCCGACCTGCAGGCCGACCGCGTCAGCAACAACGGTTTGCAAGCCTGGCTCAAGGCAACCCGCGCCTTGGGCGGCAAAGGCATCCACTACCTCAGTTTCGCCGATGAGCCGAACCTCAACTACCCGGATTTCGCCAGCTACCAGCAGGTGTTCGAGAGCATGGCCAATCAGGTTCGCGCTATCCCCGCCAACGCCCATGCCGGGGTGCGCATAGCCATACCGGCCAGCTCCCGGTTCACCAATGGTCCGTTGGCGGAAAACGCCGCTGAGCGGCGCGGGATCGATTGGGCGCGGCGCTTGCTGGCCAAATACGGTGACCAGATCGACGCCCTGGCCTGGCATGAATGGATGATCCGCGACCTGCTGGCGACCCGGGTCTATCGCAACAGCGTGCGCCTAGCCGCTGACCTGGTGGGCCTGGACAGCAAGGGCCGGCCGAACAAGGCCTTGCTGCTGGACCAGACCAACATGTCCAGCGGCTCGAGCCTGAGCCCCTACGACCAGGAAACCCACTACGCCGCCTTGTGGTGGACGTCCGTGGTCATCAACGCCTCGGCCGACGGCTGGTTGGACATGCTCAACTGGTTCATGCTCGCCGACGAACCTGAATACCCCAAAGGCATGGTGCGAGTACTGGACGGCCAGCGCTTGGAACTCAAGCCGGTGGGTCTGGCCCAGCAGTTCATCCAACAGCATTGGCTCAACCAGGTGCTACGCCTGGATAACGACGCCTTCGAAGTCGACGTGTTGGCCATGGCCACCGACGCGAGGCGCAGCCTGCTGGGCGTGAACAAAAGCACGCGCCCGCAACAGGTCAGCCTGGACGCCGCGTCCTGCCCCCTGGCGCAAGCAGCGCTGGTGTATTTCGGCCCCGACAACCAGAGCCGCAGCGCCCCGTTCAACTGCGAGGCCGGGCAGATCCGTTTTCTCCTGCCAGGAGAAACCGTGTTTGCCCTGGGCTGGACCGCCCTCTCTTTTCCCCAACCCGCCACCCGTCAGGAGGCACCATGAGCGTTCTGCAAGCATTACGTGACGGCATTCAGAAAAAAGGCCTGCGTGCCGTCCTCAAACAACTGTTCAGGCGCTACGTGTTTTTCCACACCCGACTGGTGTGGCTGGAACACGATGTGCGGACCCCACTTCCCCCGCATAACCTCAAACCCTACCCACCGATGCGCCTGGAGTTCATCACGGTCAGCAATGCCGATGCTTTTGCCCGGCACTTCGGCGACCGCGTCGAAACCATGCGCGAGCTGGCGGCCGAAGGTTACATAGGCTTGATGTACCTGGATGCGCAGGGCGACACAGTGGGTTTCGCTTGGGCCAGTACACGGGACTATTTCGACCGTCATTTCTATCGCTGCAATTTTCCGATCAAGCCTGGCGAATATTTTCAATTCGGTGGCGAGGCGATCCGTGAGTACTGGGGTACCACTATATCCGCGGACATGCAGTTGGAAGTGTGGAAAGTCATGGCAGACCACGGTTGCAACACCATGGTCGATGTCTGCGATTTGCAAAACATCCAGGCGATCAAGATGCACCTGCGCATGGGCTTCCAGGAGCGCGGCAAGATCACCCACGTGTATCGCCTGTTCGGTCGCTGGCGGTTTTTCCGCGACACGTTCTACCGCGGCTCGGTACTGGACGCTTTTCGTAAACCGACCCCGCCGCGTGCATCGGCTGCCCCAGCCTGATGTGCATGGCGATTTAACCTCCCATCGCGAGCAAGCTCGCGATGGGGTCTTTCCCCAACCTGCCCCCCGCCAGGAGGCTCCATGAACGTTCTGCAAAAATTGCGTGATCAAATTCGGAAAAAAGGTCTGCGCGCCGTTCTGAATCAGCTGTGCAGACACTACCTGTATTTCCACGAACAGCTGGTGTGGATGGAACGCGATCTGGTCAGCCCGATACGGCCCAACAACCTCAGGCCCTATACGCCGTTGCGCCGGGAAATTATTACCACCCGAAATGCCGATGCCTTCGCCACGTACTTTGGCGACCGCGTCGAGACCATGCGCGAACTGGCTGCCGAAGGCCACACCGGGCTCATGTACCTGGACGACAAGGGCGACACCGTCGCTTTCATCTGGGGCAGTACACGGGACTATTTCGACCGCCATTTCTTTCGCTGCTGGTTCCCGGTCAAACCGGGTGAGTTCTTCGAATTCGGTGGTGAGCTGTACCGCGCTTACTGGGGGACCCAGCTGTCGGTGGATTTCCAGCTGGATCTGTGGAAAGCCATGGCCGAGAAGGGTTGCAACAAAGTGGTCGACGTCTTCGAGCTGAGCAACATTCCAGCCGTCAAGCTGCACCTACGCATGGACTATCAGGAGCGCGGCCAGATCACCCATATGCATTGCTTGTTCGGCCGCTGGCGGTTCTTCCGTGACACGTTTTACACCGGCTCGGTCCTGGACTCTTTTCGTAAACCGGCCAAACCGGTTCCATCCACTGCGGCGGCCTGACCTCCATGACCATCCGGTTCCAATGGTATCGCTCCCTGGGCGCGGCGGAGTTTCCTGTATCAGCTTATGAACGGCTGCGAACCCAGGTGGCCGACGCAACACCGTTCAACACCCTGGCCTGGCTGCAAGCAGCGGAATTTGCCCTGTTGCCTGATCAGCAATTGCATGTGTTACTGGGCTGGCAGGATCAGGATTTGTTGCTATGCCTACCCCTGCTTTCGGGACGTGAGCGTATCGGCGGACTGCGGTTCCGGGTGTTGCATCACTTGGGTTACCCCTTGGCCGACCGCATCGCCCTGCTGGTGCGCCTGGATGCCGAAGGCATGGGCCAGGCGCTGATGCAGATCCGTCAGCAGGTGCCCCACGCGATGTTGCAACTCAATGAAGTGGTGGATCCGGTTGGTGAGCAAAGCGTCCTTAGCGCCTGGATGGCACTGAGCTCCACCGGGGAGCGGCGGCTCAGTTGCAGGGTTCCGGTGCACTTGATCAGCGACAGTGATCATCAGGAAGTCTCTGGCGATCCACGCTACAAGCTGCGTCGGGCGCGCAAACGGATCGCCGCTTGCGGTGCCGAAATCCGTCGAGTGACGCCGGACGCCATCAGCATGGGACAGCTGTTGCGAGCCCTGGCCGACGTCGAGGCCGCCAGCTGGAAAGGCGAGGGAGGCGTCGGCATCTTCGCCGACCCCAGGCGCCGGCAATGGATGACCCATGCCTTCACCGCCCTCGCCGCCCAGGGCCTGGTGCGGGTGGTGCTGTTGGAGCTGAACGGTGAATGCATCAGCTATCGCCTCGGCCTGCTGGACCAAGGCCGATTGTATGATTACAACCTGGCGTTCCTGCCGCAGCACGCCGACCTGGGCAGCGGCCGGGTATTGCTCGAAGAGTGGATTCGCTGGGGACTGGACGAAAACTGGCGGTGGATCGATGCGTCACGGGTCAGTCTCGATAATTCCAGCCATCAATTGCACGAACGCATGACCGGACAACTGGAGCACTGGCGTTGGAGTTTTTATTCCTGGCAACCCGATGGCCTGATCCTCGGGCTCGCCTTGCGACTCTGGAAAAGTCTTAAACCCTGGCTTCGTAAACACCCACCCCCCAAAAAAACGGCGACAGATTCATCCTCTATCCCCAAGGAACAGGAGAACTCACATGCCCCGCCAAGTGATCATCAACGCTGACGACTTCGGGTTGTGCTTCAGCGAAAACGCGACCATCGTTAGAGCCTTCGAAGCAGGGCTGATCAGTTCCGCCACCCTCATGGCCAATACGCCCGGCTTCGAACAAGCCTGTGTATTGGCCCGACAGCACCGGCTCAAAGGGCGCATCGGCCTGCATTTCAATCTCAGCCATGGGCAGCCGTTGAGCCAGGCCATACAATCACGCCCGGCGTTTTGCGATGCGGACGGCCAGTTCAACTTCAGCCTGTCCCGCTATTGCCTGCACCTGGGCTCAAAGGACCGCGCCGCCATACAGGACGAACTCCAGGCGCAATGGCAACGCTGCCTGGACCACGGACTGCGCCCAAGCCACCTCGACTCCCATCAGCACGTACATAACATCTGGCCCATCGGAGCATTGGTGGCGCGCTTCGCTGCGCGGCAAGATGTACCCATTCGCCTGGCGCGCAACCTCGGAGCCAACCTGAATCTCCCCAAGCGCATCTTCAAGACTTTGCTCAACCGCCGCCTGCGTCGTTTATGCGGCTCGACGGCCGACTATGTGTGCACGCCAACCGACTTGCAGCACGCCGCGGCACCGGACCATGGTTTGCTGGAAGTGATTGTTCATCCAGTGCAATTGGATGGTGATTTCGGCGACACCTACCTGGCTCCTGGCTGCTCGTTGACCCAGGTGCTGAATCAGCGACTGGCGGGGGTGCCGAAGGTGGGGTATGGCAACACTGAACGGGCATTTGAGCTGGTTCAGTTTGAGGAGGCGTAATGACCCCTCTGCCATAGAGGCTTGATGGTAGGGAGGGGATTCACTCCCTACCCACTAGATGCTCAGTCAGCGCAGCCCCCCCGCGCCAGCGAGGCACGGAGAGGGATTTTCCAGGGTCTAAAAGCGCGCTTCAGACGAATGACAGTCGAAAATCCCTGCGCCGTTTTCAGAGAATCTGCTACAAGGCATCTTCGGTTTCGACTAGCGAATGGCATCGATGTCTTCACTCTTACTTTCTGGCCTGAAACGCCGCTGGTTGGCCTGGCTGTGCATGGGCGCATTAGTGCTCGGCCTGCCGGTGGGCTGCGCTGTGTTACAGCACAAGGAACGGGAGCTGGTCTTTCGGATCGAGCCGGGCACGGCGACCTGGTTCAGTGGTTTGCCGAGCGGTGTACAGGAATTCGATCTCAAGCCCAAGAGTTTCAAGGCCGGGGAAAATATCCACGGCTGGTGGTGGCCGGCCGAACGCAAGAACGCACCGGCGATCCTGTACTTGCACGGTGTGCGTTGGAATTTGACCGGCCAGTTGTTTCGTATCCAGCAACTGAGGGCGCTGGGTTATTCGGTGCTGGCTATCGATTATCGTGGCTTTGGCAAAAGCCATGGGGATCTGCCGTCGGAAGCCAGCGTCTATGAGGATGCACGCATCGCTTGGGAACGCCTCAAGGTACTGCAACCGGACCCGGCCCTGCGGCTGATCTACGGTCATTCTCTGGGCGGTGCCGTCGCGGTGGACCTCGCTGCGCAGTTGGGCCAGGAGGCCGCGAAGAATGGCGCGGCCCAGGTCCGCGGCCTGATCATCGAATCCACGTTCACCTCCCTGGGCGATGTCGCCACCGCGATGGCAAATACGTCCCTGCCGGTGCGCTGGCTGTTGTCGCAGAAATTCGACTCCATCGACAAAATCGGCGAGATCAACATGCCGCTGCTGGTGGTCCATGGCTCTGCCGATCGTTACGTCCCGCCGCGCTTCAGCGAGCAACTGTTCAACGCCGCCCGGGAGCCCAAGCGCCTGCTGCTGGTGCCGGGGGCGACGCATAACAACAGCATGAGCCTGGCGGGCAAAAACTACCGGCAGGCATTGAATGCCCTGATGAAAAGCCCACCATCGCCCGTGGCCGGAAACGCCTTGGCCAGCCCGGCCAAAGCGGGTTGATCACTCCCTCGCGGCAAGCTGACCCGCCGCCTTCGCGAGCAAGCTCGCTCCCACAGGGGATTTGTGGCGCATGCGAGGTCTGTGAGCGACGCGGAAAAATTGTGGGAGCGAGCTTGCTCGCGAAAGCGGTGCAAGCGCACGCAAAAAAAACGGCACCTTTCGGTGCCGTTCGTTTTCACGCTTGGGGTTTTACTTGCGTGCTGCCTCCCACGATTTCAACAGCTCGGTGTAGCTCACTGTTTCACCTTTAGGCTTCTCGTTCGCCAGTTTCGGCTTCGGTGCGCCCGGTTGGTCGAACCAGTATTGCGCGTCGCGCTCGGGGTTCATTTTCGGGGCGCAGGTGGCTTGGGCCTTGGAGCGTTCCAGGCGCGTCATGATCGCATCCTGGTCCTTGGCCAAGCCATCGAGGGCCTGCTGCGGGGTCTTCTCGCCACTGGCGGCTTCGGCGATGTGGCTCCACCACAGCTGAGCCAGGCGTGGATAGTCCGGCACGTTGGTCCCGGTCGGGGTCCATTGCACGCGGGCCGGGCTGCGGTAGAACTCCACCAGGCCACCGAGTTTCGGCGCCAGGTCGGTCATCGCCTGGGAGTTGATGTCCGACTCACGAATCGGCGTCAGGCCAACGATGGTCTTCTTCAGCGACACGGTCTTGGACGTCACGAACTGCGCATAGAGCCAGGCCGCGAGTTTCTGTTTCTCCGGCGTGGACTTCATGAATGTCCAAGACCCCACGTCCTGATACCCCAGCTTCATGCCCTGCTCCCAATACGGACCACGCGGCGAAGGCGCCATGCGCCATTTCGGCGTGCCATCGGCGTTCACCACCGGCAGGCCCGGCTTGGTCATGTCGGCGGTAAACGCGGTGTACCAGAAAATCTGCTGGGCGATGTTGCCTTGGGACGGTACCGGACCAGACTCGGAGAAGGTCATGCCTGCCGCTTCCGGCGGCGCGTACTTCTTCAGCCAGTCCACGTACTTGGTGGTGGCGAACACCGCTGCAGGGCCGTTGGTATCACCGCCACGGGTGACACTGGAGCCGACCGGATGGCAGTCTTCGACGCGAATACCCCACTCGTCCACCGGCAGACCGTTGGGCAGGCCCTTGTCGCCGCCGCCAGCCATGGAGAACCAGGCATCGGTGAAGCGCCAGCCCAGGGAGGGGTCTTTCTTGCCATAGTCCATGTGACCGTAGATACGCTTGCCGTCGATTTCCTTGACGTCTTCGGAGAAGAACTTTGCGATGTCTTCATAGGCCGACCAGTTCACCGGTACACCCAGCTCGTAGCCGTATTTTTCCTTGAACTTGGCCTTCAGCTCCGGGCGCTCGAACCAGTCGGCACGGAACCAGTACAAGTTGGCGAATTGCTGGTCGGGCAGCTGATAGATCTTGCCGTCCGGCGCAGTGGTGAAGGAAATGCCGATGAAGTCCTTGATGTCCAGGGTTGGCGAAGTGTAAGCCTTGCCTTCGTTGGCCATCAGGTCGGTGATCGATTCGGTCTTGCCGTAGCGAAAGTGCGTACCAATCAGGTCCGAATCGTTGACCCAGCCGTCATAGATGTTCTTGTCCGACTGCATCACCGTCTGCATCTTTTCCACGACGTCGCCTTCTTGCAGCAGGTCGTGGGTCAACTGGATCCCAGTGATTTCGGTGAAGGCCTTGGCCAGTACCTTGGACTCGTATTCGTGAGTGGTGAGGGTTTCCGACACCACGTTGATCTTCATACCGCGAAACGGCTCGGATGCCTTGATGAACCATTTGAGTTCTTCAAGCTGCTGCTCGGCTGTCAAGGTAGACGGCTTGAATTCACTGCCGATCCATTTTTTAGCGGCGTCTTCATAGGCGTCGGCCCAGGCCGCAGCACTCAGCCCGCTGAGTGCCAGCATGGCTGCCAATGAAACGCTATGTCGCAGCTTATTGTTTTTATTGAACATAGAGACCTCCTGTTTGGGTTTAAGAGCCTGATCGGCGAACCTTCGCGACTAGCCCCACCGCATCACTGCCAACAGCCACACCCAAGACAGCGCGAACGCTATCCAGATGCTCCAGTCGGTGGCGCCGATTACCAGCAGGTGCAGGTAGGCGCTACCGAGAAGACCGATAAACAACCGATCGCCACGGGTCGTGGTAATCGGCAGGAAACCACGCCGAGGGATGCTCGGCGAACGCAACTCCCAAGTGGTCATGCCTGCCAGAAATAAGGCGATAACCCCGAAAAATACCGCCGTGGGCGCGGTCCAGTTCATCCATTCCATCATCGACTCCTCAGACCCGGCCCAGGGCGAAGCCCTTGGCCACGTGGTTGCGAACGAACCAGATCACCAGCATGCCCGGCAGGATGGTCAACACCCCCGCCGCCGCCAGCACGCCCCAGTCGATACCGGACGCCGACACCGTACGGGTCATGACCGCCGCGATCGGCTTGGCATTCACCGAGGTCAACGTCCGAGCCAGCAACAGCTCGACCCAGGAAAACATGAAGCAGAAGAATGCCGTGACCCCGATGCCGGAGCCGATCAACGGAATGAATATCTTGGTGAAGAACTTGGGGAAACTGTAGCCGTCAATGTAGGCGGTCTCGTCAATTTCTTTCGGCACCCCGGACATGAACCCTTCGAGGATCCACACCGCCAATGGCACGTTGAACAGGCAGTGGGCCAGGGCCACGGCGATGTGGGTATCGAACAACCCGATGGACGAATACAGCTGGAAGAACGGCAACAGGAACACCGCCGGAGGAGCCATGCGGTTAGTCAGCAGCCAGAAGAACAGGTGCTTGTCACCCAGGAATCGGTAACGGGAAAACGCATAGGCCGCCGGCAACGCGACGCACAGGGAAATCACCGTGTTCAGGCTCACGTAGTACAGCGAGTTGAGGTAACCGGTGTACCAGCTCGGGTCAGTGAAGATCACCTTGTAGTTGTGGAACGTGAAATCCTGGGGCCACAGGGTCAGGCTGCCGAGGATTTCGGTGTTGCTCTTGAACGACATGTTCAGCAGCCAGTAGATGGGCACCAGCAGGAACAGGATGTAGATCAGCAGGGGTATCAGCTTTCTCTTGCTCATCGTGCGGGCCTCAACGGTTGGCGTCGGAGTGCGTCATGGCGGTGTAGAACAGCCAGGACACCAACAGAATGATCAGGAAGTACACCAGGGAAAACGCCGCCGCCGGGCCCAGGTCGAATTGGCCGATAGCCATCTGCGTCAGGGTCTGGCTGAGGAACGTGGTGGCATTGCCCGGCCCGCCGCCGGTGAGTACGAACGGCTCGGTGTAGATCATGAAACTGTCCATGAAACGCAGCATCACGGCGATCAGCAACACGCTCTTCATCTTCGGCAACTGGATGTGCCGGAACACCGCCCAGCTGGAGGCCCGGTCGATCCGCGCGGCCTGGTAGTAAACGTCGGGAATCGCCCGCAGACCCGAGTAGCACAGCAGCGCCACCAGCGAAGTCCAGTGCCAGACATCCATCACCAGCACGGTGACCCAGGCGTCCATGGTGTTGGCCGCATAGTTGTAGTTGATGCCCAGGCCGTTGAGGGTCGAGCCCAGCAAACCGATGTCGGCGCGACCGAAAATCTGCCAGATGGTGCCCACCACGTTCCACGGGATCAGCAGTGGGATCGCGAGGATGATCAATACCAGGGACGACCATTTGCCCTTGGTCGGCATGGTCAGGGCGATGGCGATGCCCAGGGGGATTTCAATCAGCAGCACGCACGCCGAGTAGATGAACTGGCGCAGCAGCGAGTCATGCAGCCGCGGATCGAGCAGCACCTGCTTGTACCAGTCGGCCCCGACGAAGTAGCGGCTGGACTGGTCGAAGATGTCCTGCACCGAATAGTTGACCACCGTCATCATCGGGATCACGGCACTGAAGGCCACCAGTAGGAACACC
This sequence comes from Pseudomonas sp. NFACC16-2, assembly GCF_900119205.1. Classification (NCBI taxonomy): domain Bacteria; kingdom Pseudomonadati; phylum Pseudomonadota; class Gammaproteobacteria; order Pseudomonadales; family Pseudomonadaceae; genus Pseudomonas; species Pseudomonas sp. NFACC16-2. The sequence goes on from NZ_FPIX01000001.1 coordinate 686,353, forward strand.
GGCAATACCAGCCACCACGCCTTGTTGTTCTGCACCTTGTTCATGGCTGCACCTCGCTCAACGGTTCCAGCAAATACTCATCGGCATAGACCATCAGCCATTGGCCCGGAAAACTGATGTACGCCGTACCTTCAGGCACGGGCTTGTCTTCGGCCAGCCGTACTTTCAGCGGTACGCCATCGAGGTTGAGGGTCAGGATCTTGTAGGTGCCCAGGTCTTCGACGTGGACCACGTCAGCCCGCATCGCGTCGTCGTAAGGGCCATCCCAGACATGCACGAACTCGGGGCGGATACCGACCTTCAGGCTTTTGCCTTCGGCTTCGGCGACCCGGCTTTGCAAGGTTTCCGACAGCGGCAAGTGCGTCGAGGCGAAGCCGACGCCACCGGGCTGTGCCGTGACCTCGATCAGGTTCATCCCCGGGCTGCCGATGAAGTAGCCGACAAAGGTGTGGCTCGGGCGCTCGAACAAATCCCGGGGCGTGCCGAACTGCACGATCTGGCCGCCGTACATCACCGCGATCTTGTCGGCGAACGTCGAGGCTTCCAACTGGTCGTGGGTGACGTAGACCATGGTGATGTTGAACTGCTCATGAATCTGCTTGAGCTTGCGCCGCAGTTTCCATTTCAGGTGCGGGTCGATCACGGTCAGTGGCTCGTCGAACAGGATCGCCGACACATCGTCACGCACCAGCCCGCGGCCCATGGAGACTTTCTGCTTCTCATCGGCGGTGAGGTTGCGGGCCTTTTTGTCCAGCAGGCTCTGCAGGTCCAGGACCTCGGCGATTTCCTGGACCTTGGTGTGGATCCTGGCCTCGGCCATGCCCTGGTTACGCAGCGGGAACGCCAGGTTGTCGAACACGGTCATGGTGTCGTACACCACCGGGAACTGGAACACCTGGGCGATGTTGCGCCGCTCCGGGGTCAGCTCGTTGACGATCTTGCTGTCGAACATCACCTGCCCTTCGGAAGGGCTGAGCAATCCGGAAATGATGTTGAGCAACGTGGACTTGCCGCAGCCCGAAGGTCCGAGCAGCGCATAGGCGCCGCCCTGCTCCCAGATGTGGTTCATCTCGCGGATCGCGTAGTCCTCGGGGCCCGCCGGAGTGCTGGTGTAGCTGTGGGCGAGGTTCTGCAAACGAATTTCGGCCATCAGGCAACCCTCGCGATACGCTGCCCTGGGGCTTGGACCAACTTGCCCTGGGCGTCGAAGACAAACAGTTTATGGGTCGGGATGTAGATGCGGATCGGCGCATCCACGTCGTACTCATGCACCCCTGGCAAGTGCAGCACCAGCAGGAAATGTTCATTGCGCACGTGCAGGAAGGTCTCCGAGCCACTGATCTCGGCCACCTCGACGGTCACCGCCATTTCGAGGTCGTCGTCATTGCTCGGCACCAGGGAAATATGGCTGGGGCGCACGCCGAAACGGAACTCACCCTCGCCCACCGGGCGCAGGTCGACGTTCAACGGAAAGTGCACGAAATTGGCGAAGCTGACTTCGTTGCCGGCGATACGACCCGGCATGAGGTTGATCGGTGGTTCGGAGAACAATTCGGCGGCCAGCACGGTTTGCGGCTGGTGATACACAGAGGACGATTTGCCGCTCTGGATCACCCGGCCCTCATGCAGGATCGTGGTGGTGCCCCCCAGGGCCAACGCCTCGTTGGGCTCGGTGGTCGCGTAGACAGCGATGGTATGGCGAGCCTGGAACAGCTCGCGCATTTCCTGGCGCAGCTCTTCACGCAGCTTGTAGTCCAGGTTCACCAGTGGCTCGTCGAACAGGATCAGTTCGGCGTCCTTGACCAAGGCCCGGGCCATGGCCGTGCGCTGCTGCTGGCCGCCGGACAATTCCAGCGGATGGCGCTGCAGGAATTTCTCGATGCGTAGCATCCTGGCGGTTTCCAGCACCTTGCTCTGGATCACCTCGTTGGACACACCGGCCTGGCGCAACGGCGAGGCGATGTTTTCGAAAACAGTCATGGTCGGGTAGTTGATGAACTGCTGGTAAACCATCGACACATTGCGCAGCCGCACCGGGCGGTTGGTGACGTCGACGCCGTTCATCAGGATGCGGCCGCTGTCGGGTTTGTCCAGACCGGCCATCAGGCGCATGAGACTGGTCTTGCCGGACAGCGTACGGCCCAACAGGACGTTGAAGGATCCGGGTTCGAAACTCAGATTGGCATCGTCGATCCAGGTCTGGCCTTCGACGGTGCGACAGATGTGCTCAAGCTTTAATGACATGGCTCGGCCTTTTTATTATTGGAGTCAAGCGACCCGAGTTAGAAAGCGAAAGCCGTGCCAGAAATTACAAACCATTGATCTGAAAGAAATTTCCATTTATCCACTGGAAAAAGACGTTCGTTGATGAACACAAGTGAACAATCAGAAATGAACAATTGAACAACGTGCGGGTTGACAATGAACAATTTTGAACAACACTGAAAGAACGTTTTCGGCTAGCCTGGCCATGCCCTTGTGGGAGCTTGCTCGCTCCCACAAGGGTTTGTGTATGAAGTGGTATTCAGGCCTGCCCCAGCACAAGGCGTCTGTGCGAGACTTGCCACAACAATAAAAACAGCTCCTGCGAGAGTGCCCCATGGCCGCACCTGCTCCAGCCTTGTCCCACGAGGCCATCATCCAGGCCTCCTGGTCCCGTTGCCGCGCCTTCGGCCTGAACCATCAAAGCGTGCCGGCCTTCGACCAGTTGCCCGCCCAAGGCATCGCCCAGTTGCTGGAGAGCCAGCATTCGCTGGTGCAGACCACTCACCAGGAAGTCTTGCCGTACTACGAAAACATCCTGAGCAACTCCAACTGCCTGATCATGCTGGCCGACAACCAGGGCCAAGTGCTGACCTCCTGGGGCACCCAGCGCTTCATCGAACCGAAACTGGCCCATGGCTTCAGCGCCGGGGCGAGCTGGATGGAGCGCTGCACCGGCACCAACGCCATCGGCACCGCGCTGGCCTGCGAACAGGCGGTGCACATCGAACACGATGAACACTTCCTCAAGGCCAATCGCTTCATGACCGGCTCCGCCGCGCCGATCTTCGATGCCGAGCGCAAGGTCATCGCCGTGCTGGACGTCTCCAGCGACAGCTACCTGCCGCCCTCCCACACCCTGGGCATGGTCAAGATGATGAGCCAGACCGTGGAGAACCGGCTGATCCTCAACCTGTTTCGCGGTGAACACTTCCAACTGACCTTCAACACCGGCCTGAACAACCTTGACAGCCAATGGGCCGGACTGCTGATTTTCGATGAGAGCGGCCAGGTCCTGTCCGCCAACCGTCGGGCCGACAACCTGCTGGGCCTGAGCCTGTCGCGGGTCAGCATCGAAAGCCTGTTCAAGGTCTCGCTGCTGGAACTGCTGAACCAGCCCGACGGCCTGCCGTTCGCCCTGCAAGCATCCGGTAGCAACCGGTTCCAGTGCTTGCTCCGGCGCCCGAGCCAGGTGTCGATCAAGGCTCGCGTGTTCACCGAAACAGCACCTGCGCCGGCCCCCGCCAGCAACGCCATCAGCCTCAACACCCTGCACTTCGGTGACAGCCGCGTGGAGAAAGCCGTGCGCCAGGCCGAGCGCTTGCTGGAGAAGGACATTCCGCTGCTGATCCACGGCGAGACCGGTGTCGGCAAGGAAGTCTTCGTCAAAGCACTGCACCAGGCCAGTTCACGCTGCAAGCAGCCGTTCATTGCCGTCAACTGCGCAGCGATCCCCGCCGAGTTGGTGGAGTCGGAACTGTTCGGCTACGAAAAAGGCGCCTTCACCGGCGCCAACCAGAAAGGCAGCATCGGCCTGATCCGCAAGGCCGACCGGGGTACGTTGTTCCTCGACGAGATCGGCGACATGCCCCTGCCAACCCAGGCCCGGCTGCTGCGGGTCTTGCAGGAACGTTGCGTGCAACCGGTGGGCAGCGCCGAGCTGTTCCCGGTGGATATCCGCATCATTTCCGCCACCAACCGCTCGCTGCGTGAACAGGTGCAACTGGGGCGGTTTCGCGAAGACTTGTACTACCGCATCGGCGGCCTGACCCTGGAGCTGCCACCGCTGCGCGAACGCAGCGACAAACAGGCCCTGTTCAAACGCCTCTGGGAACACCACCGCGAACCGACCCAATGGGCCGGCCTGAGCCGCGAGGTACTGGACCTGTTCGAACGCCATCCATGGCCGGGCAACCTGCGACAGGTCAGCAGCGTGCTGCAAGTGGCCCTGGCAATGGCCGAGGAACAGCCGATCCGCCCGGAACACCTGCCCGACGACTTCTTTGTCGACCTTGAAATGGAACCGGTGGAAACGCCTGAGCCGCTGACGGTGGACCTGAACGATGCCGAGGACCTGAACCGTCAGTTGCAGGCAGTGGGCGGGAACATTTCACACCTGGCGCGACGGCTGGGCGTCAGCCGCAATACCTTGTACAAACGGCTGCGGCAACTTGAAAGCTGATACGAAACCCTGTCCCACAAGGGGTTAGTGGTGAATACCCGCGAAACTGTGGGAGCTTGCTCGCGATAGCGTCAGTTCAGCCAATGATGAAGTGACTGAAACGACGCCATCGCGAGCAAGCTCGCTCCCACAAGAGGTTCGTTCCACTGACTGGCACCACTGCGAAGAGGTTGCCATTGAGTTGGAACACCGGGTCAGTCGAACGCGCCATTGAGCACTTCATAGATGATGCCAGTGGCGATCGCCACCAGGATCAGGTCCGTGCCGACCTGCTGCCATTCATAACCGTCATAGTGCGGCAACCGCCCCAGCAGCCGGCCATCAAGCTTCTTGGCGATGCCGGGGGGCAACGGCTTGCCTCGGGCCAGGTTTTTCTGGATGCCTGGCGGCAACGCCGGGCCGGGGCTCCAGTAATCGCGATAGCCGCCAATCACACCCAGGATGCCGCTGCGGTCGAGGCTCGGGCCGTTATGCCAATCGCCGCCGCCGCCACCTTGGTTGCCTTTGCCGCCCTGGTTGCCCTTGTTGCCGGGATTGCCTTGACCGCCCTTGTTGCCTTGCCCGCCTTTGCCTCCCTGCCCGTGGCCAGGACCTTGATCGAATTGAGCATTCCCCTTGCCGTTGCCCGGGTCCGCGACAACAATGCCTGGGCCAGCCGCCAGGGCGAAACACGTCACTGCAGCAATCAACGAGCGCGATTTGAACATGACAGTTCTCTCAAAAAAGGGATGTCCCCTGTAAAGGTATAGAGACTAACGGTGATATTAGTTCCATATCACACTGCGCGCCGCTTGCCTGGACCGGATACACCTGAACACCGCCATCAAGGAGTTTCATGCGCAAGGATTACCTGGCTTTTTTCGTCTCGATGTTCCTCTCCCGGTTGGCCGACCAGATTTTGCTGTTCATCGTCCCGCTGATTGTTTTCCAGACCACCAACAGCGTCTCCTGGGCAGGCCTGGCGTTCTTCGTCGAGTCCTTGCCACGCTACCTGTCGTTCCCGATCTGCGGCGCGCTGTGCGACAAGTTCTCGCCGATTCGCATCCTGCACATCAGCCAGGTCTATCGCGCCGTCGCCTGCGCGGTGGCGGTCGTGCTCCATGGCGTCTTCGGCGGGATCTATTGGATCGTCGCACTCTCGGCCCTGTGCGGCGTGCTGACCACCCAGGGCATCATGGCCCGCGAAGTGGTGATGCCGTACATCTTCAAGCACTACACCTACACCAAGACCCTGTCCTACTCGCAAATCGCCGACCAGACCGGCTTGGTGCTGGGCCCGCTGATCGCTGCGCTGCTGCTTGAGGTGTGGGCGTGGCACTGGGTGGTGCTAGCGATTGCCGGGCTGTTCCTGCTGGCAGACCTGGCAATGCTGTATTGGCAACGCGTCAGTTCAGTCACCCTGGAAACCTTCGAGCAGCATCATGACCTCTGGCTGAACCCGCTGCGCATTGCCTTCGGCCACATCCGCAACCTGGCAGAACTGAAAAAGATCATCAGCCTGGCAGTGGGCGTCAACCTGATCATCGGCGTCACCCTCGCCACCTCAGCGGCCATGGTCATCGGCCATTACGGTGCCGGCAAGGATGACTACGCAGGCTTACAGGCAGCCGGCGCCGTGACCACCATCCTCATTCTGTTCCTCCTCGCCCGACTGACCCTGCCCTTGAAACTGCTGGGCGCCCTCTCCTACACGCTGATTGCCGTCGGCGCCTTCATCACTGCACTCAGCCCGAACACAGGGGGCTACGTCGTCGGTTTCTTGCTGATTGTCGGTTTCGACAAAATGTTCAACGTCTACTTCCGCACCCTCCGCCAGCAAGTCATTCCGCCCCAGGACTTCGGCAAGACCGTCGGCGTCATCACGTTGCTCAACAACCTGTCGCAACCGCTCGCTGGCCTACTGGTCGCGGTGTTGGCCGCGCCTATTGGAACGCAGCAGGTGATTCTGCTGCTGGCGGTTGCCACCAGCCTGATCGGAGCCGGGGTGGTTGTGGTGCACAGGTATTCGACACACCGGTCAAGCATCTACAGCGCCGAGACCGACTGACCCTGCCGGGGAGCGGTTTGTATTATCAGTGACTTATTGTTGAGGCATGGTTGCAACGTTGCTGGCGTCAATGCACGTCTGCCCCGCCATTCGTCACCTGTCCAGTGGCGGGGCCAACAGGCGGCCACGTCTGGCTCAGGGCTTGCACGGGCCTGTCTCAGCAGCCAAGAACGACGTAATTCTGACGCGGCGGCAAATTAATCAATGCTTGGTCAGCAAACGGAGATGTACCGTGTCAACTCTCAACGAAATCGCAGCGAATCACGCGAGAATGGCAAAGTTAAAGGAAGAAGAGTCGATACGGCTGAGTGCGCTTCAGGGGCAGGTGGTGGGGAGTTTTGAAATTCCACCCATCGAGGCGCCACAAGAGATGTCGCTGCACTTTATGACGGGTGTACAGGATCACTCGTTTGGGGAAGCGGCGGCGCTGAGTTTTTGACCTGGGTGTTGAGGGGGTTTCGTCGCTCGCTTGTTCGCGGGCGACTCGACCGTTCAGAACTGCCTGGCTAAAGCCGCTGCAAGTATGCCGGCCGCAATTGCCGGCAACGGTTTTTTCAGTATCAGCATGACGATTGCCGTGGTCAGCAAAGCCAGGCGTGCGCCGTTATCACCTTTAACCGCCAGCGGCGCCAACACCGCCACCAACACCGAACCGGACATGGCCGTGATGAATTGTTGCACCCGATAGTTGATCGGCACGAACGACATCACGAAAACACCGCCCCACCGAGTCGCCAATGTCACCGCGGCCATTATCAATATGACAATCAGCGTGCCGTAACCCGCCGTTTCAATGCTCATTGTGTTTTCTCCATCCACAGCGCGCCCAGAATGCCCCCCGCCAAAGCGCCGACCACGACATGACTGTTCGCCGGCAAGTACCAGTAAGCCAACAGCGATGAGCAGGCCGCCACGGTCCAGATAATGAACATGCGCAGGTTTTTCTTCCCGCCCACGACCATCGCCAACAAGAAACAGCCCATCACCATATCGAGCCCGAAACTGACCGGGTTCTCAATGGCGCTGCCGAAATGAAGTCCCAGCCAACTGCCCAGGATCCACGCGACCCAGAGCGCGATGCCGCCGCCGAATAAAAGCCCGAGCCCCGGCTTGCCACGACTGAGCGCCTGCATCGCCATGGCCCAGTTGGCGTCAGAAACAACCAGCATGACACCGTAGCGTTTGGCAACGGGCAGCTCTCGCAGCCACGGGTACAGCGTCGCGCCCATCAACAAGTGCCGGGCGTTGATAGCGAAGACGGTGATCATCAGCGGAACGACCGGCACTTGCTGTCCCCATAGATCCAGTGCGGCAAATTGAGAAGCGCCGGCAAAAACCAACGTGCTCATGAGCACGGCTGACGTATCACTCAAGCCCGTTTGCGCAGCCGCCAGGCCGAAAGCAACGCCGAACACGACGACGAAAAGAGAGATTGGGATCAGCTGTTTGAAACCGTCATAGATGTGATTCAACGTCAGCGCGTGCAAGTGGGGTTCAACATTCGACAAGACAGGGCCTCTTCTGAATATCTGCGATGCAAAAACCGAGAGTATGGGGCTGAATCTGCTTGCCGAACACTTTTTGGCGGGGCTATGGGCAACTCAACCCACCGAGATCAGGTCATAGGACAGCTTGCTGATCAGAATCACCAGCAGCACCAGGAACAACGCGCGGACAAAGGGCACACCCTTGCGCACCGCCAGCCAGGTGCCGGTCAGCGCGCCGAGGATATTGAACAGCGCCATCGGCAGCGCTACCAAGTAGAGCACGTTGCCGCTCGGGATAAAGAACAGCAGCGCCGCGACATTGGTGGCGATATTCACCAGCTTGGCCGACGCCGAGGCGTGCAGGAAGTCGAAGGCGAAGCAGCGAATGAACAGGAAGATCAGGAAGCTGCCGGTGCCCGGTCCGAACAACCCGTCGTAGAAACCGATGGCGCCACCGACCAATACCGCCAGCAGCTTCTCCTTGGTGCCGATGCGCATGGGCTTGTGCAGGCTGCCGAAGTCCTTTTTCCAGAAGGTGTAGATCGCCATCAGCACGATTAGCACCAATACCGCCGGGCGCATCACGGCCTGCGGCACGAGCGATACCGTCGCCGCGCCAGCGAAGGCCATGACAAAGGCCGCGCCGGCGGCAGGAACCACCAGGCTCCAGTCGATCACCACCTTGCGCACGAACGAGCGCGCAGCAAAGGCCGTGCCGCAGGCCGCCGCGACCTTGTTGGTGCCGAGCAGGGCCGCGGGCTGGGCGCCGGGCAGCACATTGAACAGTGCCGGGATCTGGATCAGGCCACCGCCGCCGACGGCCGCATCGATCAGGCCGGCGGCGAAGGCGAAGACACATAGCAGGACGATATCGAACATTGGATCAGGCTCTGGCGATAAAGGGGTGGGTGGTCGAGAGCGGGAGCAGGCGCTTGCGGTCGTTGACGCCGAAGACCCGCAGCATCCAGCGGTCCAGGCCGTCGTAGCGCGGCGCAAAGCCATCGCGCGCGTGCAGGGTCTGCTGGTTCTTGAAGATCAGCATGTCACCGGGCTGCAGCAGTACCGAGCGGACCACGTCGGGGTGATTGGCGGCGGCGGCGAACAGTTGCAGGGCCAGCCGCGAGTGCTCGCAGTGAGCGCTGACGCTGGCCATGTTGTAGCGGCAGTGGAGGCCGCCGCTGCCGGGCCGGTAGAGCAGCGGGACATGTTCCAGGACCGTGTCCTGGCGAGCGAACGAGTCCGGTCGGCGGACCGAAAAGCTCGGGCGCAGCAGCTCCTGCTCGACGAAGTCCGGCAGCATGTTGAGCACATCGGCAATCGCGACGATCCGCGTCGGCACCGTCAGCTCGCAGCGCAAGCCGGTCAGGCTCAGGTACTCGGGGCAGGCTGACAACTGCTGCACGGCCTCGCAACTGAGCGGCAGGTGTGGATTGTCGACATGCATGCCCAGGTCCAGGCGCGAGCCGTAAGAACTCCTCTCGGTTTCCCGCTGCTGCTTGGGCGAGACATGGCGAAATATGCTGTCCTCGCTCTCGCCCTGGTAGCCCACCGGGCAGGTGCCGAGCACGGCGAGTACCGCGAGGATCGCCCCGGCGACCACCGGCAGTTCGGCGATATCCGGGTTGCCACCGTAGGGCGTCGCCGGCAACTGCGCGTCGACCGGCAGGCCACGGATCACCAGCGCCACCTCGTCGCAGTGCTGGAAATCACGCAGCAAGCGGGATTTTTCCGGAGCCAGCAGTTGTTCCAGGCAGCGTCCGAGGGCCGGCATCTGCCGCAGGCCGCTGGCGCTGTCGCCGATCGCGAAATGCCTGAGTTCGTTGTGGAGTTTTCTTTTTTCTTCGTAGGAAAGCTGTAATTCGACCAAAGGCTGTTCTGTCGAGAGGGGCGCTTTTGGCACCAGCCATTCGTGGGTCGCTTCGCCCGCAAGGGCGGTTGCTTTTCTGAGCGTTTCATCCAGCGTTGACATATCCATCGCTCCTGTCTACCTACGTCCTTGTGCTGAGAGCGGGAAGGCTAACGGAAGGGGCTTTTTTGTGTTGCAATGTCATATTGTGAAAAGTGCAATGAGGTAGCCGGTGGCACTGGATATGTTGGCTGATCTTGAAGCCTTTGCGACGGTGGCCCGCAAGCGCAGCTTTGTCGTCGCAGCCCGCAGCCTGGGGCGCTCCCCCAGCTCGCTGACCCGCGTCATTCAAGGGCTGGAAGAACGCAGCGGGGTCAAGCTGTTCAATCGCTCGGCCAATGCCGTGACGCTGACCGAGGCCGGCGAGCGGCTACTGCCCCACGCCCACAGAATGCTCGATCTGCAACGTGAGGCGGACGAGGACCTGGCCGGGCTTAGCGGCCTGGCCACCGGCTGGATCCGCTTTTCCGCACCGGAATCCTTGGCCCACACGGTGGTCCCCGGGTTGATCACCCAGTACAGCCAGCGTTATCCCGATGTCAGCGTGGATGTGATCTTTACCGATGCGGCGGTCGATCCGGTCGAGGGCAAGCTGGACTTTTCGATTCGCGGCGCCTTCCCACAATCCAGCGACCTGATCGGCTACCCGCTGTGGAGCTATTCGCGCTACCTCTATGCCAGCCCTGGCTACCTGGAGCGATGCGGACAGCCGGCGTCCATCGAGGCGCTGGAACAGCACGCATTAATCCTGCACACGGCGCCGCGGATTCTCAAGGAATGGAATTTTCGTGGGCCGGGCCAGGCCGGCAGCTTTCGCGTACACCCCAAGTTTCGCTTCAGTTCCGGCGCGGCGGTATTCCAGGCTGCGCTGGCCGGTGCCGGGATTGCCCGCCTGGCCGACTGGCTGGCGGAGCCGGAAGTGGCTGCGGGACGCCTGGCGCGGGTGTTCCCCAAGTACAAGCTGACCTCCAGCACGGGTGAAGATCCGCGCATGCATGCGGTCTATCCAGCCGGCAACCTGCCGTTGCGGGTCAAGAACCTGCTGGACATGATCCGTGTCTACGGTGACAGCGTCAGCCGCTCCTGAAGGTCAACCGTCTAACTATGCTGCTCTGTTCTCGACCTGCTGCTCCCGATCCGGATTCAGCAACACCGGGGGGCCCATTGAAAAAATAGGGTGAAGCACGTCACAGACCAGGCGACCGTTCCAGCGGCCAGTGCGGAATGTTCCACACCAAGGCCCATAAAACGGCAAAATAAACACCTCAGGCGACTCACTCGCGCCCTTCGTCAAAGATCAAAGCAATCAATGCGCTAGAAACAGAGCACAGGATTTCTTGGAAGAAAGAAAAATTACTAATGGAAAGCAGGAGCCTTGCAAAATGAGCACAACTGAACAAGTACAAAGCACGGGTAAATACAGCGCCAAGTGGCAGGAACGCTTTGACTTCTTTGAAACCTATGGCGCACCAAACGACCCGCGCTACAAGGAAGCCGTCAAGACGCTGCCAGGCGTCAAGAAGAAAATCCTCATCAACGCTAACGTGATTGCGTTTTTCTTTGGCCCTATCTACCTGTTCGTCCTCGGCCTCTGGAAGAAAAACCTCGCCCTGCTGGGTATTTTCCTGGCGATCAATATCGCATTGAGCGTGATTTTCGCGATCCTCGGCATGGAGTTTCCGCGGCCGTTGAGTACAGGCCTGAGCATCGCCATGTCGATGATGTACGCACTCATGGCCAACTACGCCTACTACCTCAAGGAAGTGAAAGGCGAGCAAGGCTGGAACCCGTTCAAAGGCATGCGTCTCTGATTGCAGGCTTGGATCATCGAGAGCCCGCGCCTCATCAAGAGTGTGCGGGCTTGTTGTTTCTGGGGATTAAAAATTCTTGGGAAGCAGCATCAGCCGATGCTTAACTGCCCCGATGAGCTGAATGTTGTTTTTTTACACCATTTCTAGTCTTTCGCTCAAAATAGGCGTGAACAAACCACAGTGCCAAGGCAAACCCGGCAAAGCCAAAAATGAATAGCAGCACCTCTATTGCAGCACCTTCATGAGAAAACATTGTGTTCACCTCATCCTTAAGTCGGTTGACCGAAAATTGCCACGCTTGAATTTACTCGTAACAATCCAAACATTTTCAGGGTAGTCGCCAACAACCTGAGTGGCAACCCTTGACCCGGCATAAACCCCCGGTCTAGACGAGTCGCCGACCAATGACACCCTGCCACGGCGGGCCAATGTGTGGTTTCATGACGGTCGACCCAGACCTTCCAAGGAGCTGCGGTGCCCCCCAGGACGAATCAACCACCACCCCGTTACACGCATCGATACCAAGACCTGGCGCTGGCAACTCGGGACATTGCCGAGGGATTGGGAGAACAATGGGTAGCGCCGTTTCTGCGGCGATATGGAGTGATCGAGGTTGATCGGGATAGAATTTATTTTTATCGGCTTCTGGATGAGTTTTTTAGCATCGGCACCCGGTTATGACTGACGATCAGCAACAACCAGGCGCAATGTCACGTCGTGCAACTGACTCAGCGGGCGCTGGACGCAGACCCCTGATCGGTCTGCGCAGAAAGCGGAACATCGAACACTCGATCGAACATCCATTGAAAAACCAGTGCGTAAAAAAAGAAAAATACAAACAACCCCAGATTGGTCACCAGCGCCAACCACAGGCTGATGCCCAACCACGCGCCAATCACCGGGGTAAGAATCAACGTCAAGCCGCCTTCAAATCCCAGAGAATGGAGTAGTCGCCGCTGCCAGTTACGATGGCGACTGGGTTGGCGGCGCTCCCACCACTCGAACAGGCCGTTGAAAAGCATGTTCCAGGCCAGCGCGACGGCGGAAATCACCAGCGACAGCAGGGTTGAATAACCCATGCCTTGACCGTAAGTCAGCGCCAGCGCCGGTGCCACGAACAGCACGCCACCGGCTTCGTAGAGGATGGCCTGGAGGATTTTACGGGGCGTACCTTGCATCGCTGGGCTCCTGAGCCGGTTTGGAAGACCCCAGCCTGGCAAGTTGAGCCCTCGCGCACAATTGAGCTAAATTGAGCCACGCTCAACCTGAGTAACCTACCCGCCCATGTTCGCCAAACTGCCCCTCACCGCCTTGCGTGGCTTTGAGTCTGCCGCACGGCTAGGCAGCTTCAAGGCAGCAGCCCTGGAACTGAATGTCAGCCCGGCGGCGATCTCCCATCAAGTCAAAAGTCTTGAAGCCTTCCTTGGCGTGCGACTGTTCGAACGCTCCAGCCAAAACGTGCGCCTGAGCGCCGATGGCGAGCGCCTTCACCCGTTCATGCACCGCGCCCTGCTTGATATCCAACATGGCCTGCAGGTGCTGTCACCACCTTGTGCGGCACAGTCTCTGGTGGTGAGCACGACGCCGGCATTCGCCAGCCTGTGGCTGATACCGCGGCTCGGGGATTTTCATCGGTTGTACCCGGAGATCGACGTCAGGCTGCATACCAGCAACGACGTGGTCGACCTGCAGCGTGACGCCAGCATCGACCTGGCGATCCGCGCCCTCTTCAGGCCGGCCCCACAGCTGTTTGAACAGCCTCTGTTGGATGAGCACTTTGGCGTTTATTGCCGCCCCGGTTGGCAACCACCCGCGGCGGGCTCACCCGTCGAACTGATCGACGTGCCATGGCTGAGCAGCGCAAACGTTGCAGTCGACTGGCCTGCATGGTGTGCCAAGGCCGGCACCCTAGGCTGGCTGGAGAACGCGCGTTTTCGGCGTTATGACGAGGAACAACACGCCCTGCAGGCGGCGATCGCCGGGCACGGGCTGGTGCTTGCCAGCAATGTATTGGTTGCTGAGGCTGTTGCGCGTGGGGAGCTGGTTGAATATCGCCCTGAGGTTCGCTTGGCGGGTGCGCGGTATACCGTGGTGTGCGTGCCAGGGCGGGAGCGGCAGGCGGCGGTTCGGGGGTTTAGTGAGTGGTTGTTGGGACGGAGTATTGGTTGAATTAGTTCTGCCTACGTCCCCACGAATCGGGACGCTTGCAGCCTCGGGGTAGAACCGGGGACAGGCCACGATTTGAGCTCACCTGTTACCAGCCCGGCTCATAATCGTGGTCTTTCCCCAATTTTTACTATGCCCCGGAAGAATCATACCGTTTGACAAAACGACGCTCGTCGACCACATAACCTTGCTGCTGATAAAAAGTGTGAGCCTGTATTCGGTGGTCACTGCTAGTCACCTCAGCCCGTACGCAAAGTTGCTCTGTAAAAAACGCGTCAGCAGCGGAAACAAGCATTGCCCCCACTCCCCGCCCTCGAAAGTCTTCATTGATGACAAGGGAGGTAATGCGTCCGAGCCTACCCGACTGATGAAACAGCTCAAGTACGTGCAAGCTTATGACGCCGACAATATTTTTACCGTCTTGTGCCAGCAGCACGGTATCGCGACCGCTAAGTTCTAAAGCCTCAAGCTTATCTCGGATTAGCTTTGGCGAGGCTTGGTAGCCTAACTGGCCTAGGAGTTTGGACACCGATTCTGCATCGGCTAGTAAGGCTTTTCGAACTTTCATGTTGTTCTCAACTGGGTATTGCATAGGCTCGCCCATCATTTGTATCCGAGCGGCACAGGGATGCTACTCACTGGACAAAAATCGGTTGATGATCATCGAGACCGCTTGCACCGGAGAGGTCGAGGCTGTGTCTATGCAAAACGGAGCTTCATCCCACGGCTCATATTCATGATCCAGCACAGACTGCCAAGTTGGTGGAGTCAGGCCGGGAATATCAACCATCCGTGTTTCGACCCGGCGCTGATGCTCATGTTTATCGGAGCAAACCACTTGGATATTTGCCAATCGAATACCCGCCTGTGAGGCGATTTCGCTCCACGCGACTCGGCTTTCGAGGACGGGATTGACACAATCAACGATGACTGTCCGCCCCAAACGAAGGTTGCTCAGGGCAAGCGCATTGGCGACCATGTAACCACTGCACCCCACATCTTGCGCAAGAACACCCGAGTTTCGAATCGCCTGTTCAATCGTATCGATCCGCAGGTACACAGCGCCTGTCGTAGCGGCGAGATCATTGGCGATAGTCGTTTTTCCGGTGCCGGGAAGGCCGCTGAAGACGATGAGCATTCCATGTCCTTCGATTAATGAGCTAATCCAGTGTAGGCGGTAGCCGGTTATGCGGCAGCGATTGGTCGATCTCACTCGCTCGCCACGTCGACAGCTGGATCAACATTTCTTTAATGGAACCAGGGGCACCACGATTTTAAAACTCGTACTGAACGCAATTTTTCACATCCCTTTCACAGCCGAGCGCCTATGGTCATCTCAGCTCCTAGTGAAACCCTTTCAGCCCGGCCTCCCCAGTCGGGCTTTTCTTTGCGTGCCAAAGGTAGGTCGACGCCTAGAAACCGGTGACAATCCACGATGTTGAGTTTATCTGTAAATCAGTCCGTCCCATAATCGTGGTTTTCTCCCGCTTTCCCCTGGGGCTAAAGCACTGCCACTTCCAGCTTTGGCCAGTTAAATTTGTAGTTGAGAGGAGGCAGCTCGAAATGCTGGGCCAAATAGAGGGCCAACATCTCCCCTTCTTTTGCATAGGCGGCTGTCTTATCGAGAGTCGGACACCAGCTAACCCAAAGTGTGTCCAAAGGGAAAACGGTTTCGAAAGAGGCGTAATTAAACCGCCAGCCCGCCATATGCCCTGAGACTCCGGGATTCCTTGCGCAGCGCACAAACGCAGCAAGACGCCGCCGTAAATTGTCCGATTCGCCAATAGTCAAGATACCGTGCTCGTCGGAACCGACAGCCCGGCGAATCTCGTGGTCTGCACAGATTATGTAGGCGCCGGGTGCCGCCGGTGCATTGAGGAAATGCTCAGTCAGCCTAAGCCACTCGGGTTCCCAGCCTTGCCAATTATCGACTTTCATCGCTTGCCTCCATTGCTAAGTAGCAGAACGATATCACGACTTGCATGGGCTTGATGAAACGCCAACAGACTGGCCAGGCATCCACCAAGGACAAAAGCCCAGTGGTTGGAGGGGATGGAACTGGGGGACAGACCACGGTTCTAGCCCCTTGCAATCGGCCCGTTTCATATCGTGCCTGTCCCATTTTCCTTCGCACTTCAATGAAGAACCCTGCGGCTCTCCCCAATCCTGATCCTATCGAGCGCCCTGTTTAAAGCATCCAAGGCATCGAGCAGGGCTTTCGCCTCAGCCTCCCGACCATCGCCCCAGAGGCGTTCAGCCATCTTGTTCAGTGCCTGGATAGAGCGCTCAATGTCAGCAGCCGTCGCTGCTTTGCTTTCCTGCTGTTTCTTTGGCATTGATTAACCTTCCTCGGGCCCGTTGTTTCATCAGCTTCGACGCGATTACATCACACGCCAGACCACTACGCAGGTGTCCAGACCCGGCTAACGGCCAACCGTTCGCGCTCTCGGTACAAGACTGGGCGACAAGGTTTAGAGCAAAAAAGAAAACTGGGAACACACCACAATTTTGAGCTCACTTGCAATCGGCTCGCCCCACGATCGCAGCCTTACGATTTTTCCATACGCAGCTATGCTCCCAGTTCGGAGAGTTGGATAGCTAAGGACCACTCTCACAAGACACCAGCGTTCGTGACCTGTCGTGGTATCGATCATACTGGAGCCTTGGTCTACTCCACCGGTGATCAGGCGTTCAACCATGAGTCAGCTAAGGTTCTTGAGGTCCGAAAAGTAATACCTCCTGGAGATCGCACATATGGAATTGATGAAAGACAAACCTAGAATCGCAATAGTTTCTCTGGACTTGCCTAGCAGAACACAAGGAAGAGATGTAAGTTGGAAATGCTCATTTGCCATTAACAACCCCACATCAGATGGATATCTAGTACAAAAAGTCACCATTACAACAAGAGAATTCTCATTGGTAGACAAAATTTTTATAGAAAAAACCCCAAACAAAACTATAACCTACTGGGAATCATGGAAAGTTTTCAAGGGGAACCAGGCCGCAAGAAACTACAGCGACACGGACTCTTGTCTAGTCCGAGACTTTAATGACTTTTATCACTTTCCGTCCGCATCACCTCGCACTCGAAAAATAGAGTACGTTATCGGCCACCTAGAATTCTATACAGGAAATCTAACTGAAGACTTCAAATCAGGAAACAATCAAACGTTCGCTGGCCCAATACCATCCACCACCACCAAGCCCCATGACTGGCCCGAAACGCGCCCCCCATTTCACAACATGTATGTATGCCACCTTGAAAATGACGAAACCATTGTCGCCACATACGCAGAAGAGCTAAAGCTTTTTCATTTCAACAGCCTCAACGATATGAAAATAATCTCCGGCTTGCAACCGAAAGACATAATAAGCTACTTCAAAACTTCAAACGGAGACATTGAAAAACTAGAATAGAGGACTAGCCACGCACTAAAAACTAGAACAGACCACGATTTTGAATTCATCTGAATCTCATAATCGTGACCTGTCCCCGTTTTCCCTGTTACCTATCCGCTTTCCGAAAGATCAACAGCGGCGTGCATCAGATTGACACCGCCCCGGTCATCGCCGCTGATTAGCCAGGATCGCATTACTTGGCTTTTGCGCTCTTGATATCACTGATGATTTTCTGAGAAATAGCCTGAACCTGCTCTTTGGTCATAGCCGACATGACACCTTCCCAAGCCGACGACGACGTGTCATAGGTGCGAGTTCCAATCAGGCGGCCCGATTTCAAGTCTGAGTAGTCCGCACTGGAATTGACCCACGCATTTCCCACCATGACCCCGGCTCCGTAGCGAGCACCTGGGGTCAGGTAACGGAAATTGGTGACGTTGATCTTGATACCGACACCGTCCTTGCCGTCGAGGCTTGATGCCTGAGCGTCTTTAAGGCTGTAGCCGGCGCGAGTCGCTTCGACTTGCAGGGCGTCATTCCACTCTTGCTTCAAGCGAGGCCAGTCCTCGTTTTGTTGAACCTTGCTATTGCCCTGAAAGTTTACGACCAGGTTCTGCTTGGCTGACTCCTGAATGACGAGCGTTTCAGTTCCGCCGCTTTTTACAGAAGCAGCGCATCCGCTCAACATCAAAACAGCAACAGCACAGGACAGCGCAATCGAAAGCTTGGATGTGTTCATTGAATTTCCATATCCACAAAATCAGTTGAGAGAGACGTTAAATATCCCGCCGAGCCCGATGGGCTCACATGCTGGACGCGCAGAATTTAGCACCATTACTTCGCTGCTACGAGCCAAGGACGGGCCAGGTGCGTGCATTAATCTGACGGTCTCAAAATCGTGGGTTTGTCCCTTCTTACCGGCGCGAAATCAGCCCTTATACAGGCGCCTATGGGCAGGTAACAGCCTTTCGAGATTGCTTCTTGGTCCACAGAAGACGACCATTGATTCTTCCCTCAGACCATGACTCGGTAACCAGAGCGCAATTGCCGCTCAGGTTCTCAACAAACGTCCTTGGATAACCTTCAGGCTCATCTCCACCCAGACGCATCCAATTTGGATCTGTCGAGGTCACTGATTGATAAGGCATGCAGGCTGCCAGTGTGACCAGCGAGAGTGCCAAAACTACCTCTTTCATATAAGACCCAATCAATTTGGCGAGTGTCCGGGCAAAAACGCGGAGTATAGATTGCTTGGATACTTTCCCAGCATGAGCTACGGCGAGGACTTGCTGTAAGTGCCGCTATACAACCCACCTCGATCGGCGGAAACCAGAAAGCTGGGGACAGACTTCGATTTGAACTCATGATCACCTTCTAACTGTAACGCCATCCTGGCGATGCTCGCTGCCTGCGGGCTCGGCTCGTGAAAGGCAAGGAAACGGCCGAAAGGGTTTGAATCGGACCAGGTCATCTCTAAGCGTGCCTGCGCCATCTCATTTTTCGCCTGGACGATCTGCCCCGCCAAACTTAGCGCCCTCTTTTTGAACTCCCTGTGCAGCGCCTGCTCCTCGGTCTCGTTTCCCAGTGGTTTAACCTTCATCTCGGAAAATGTGAAAAGCGTTCTGTCGCTGAGCACATAAAACGTGCCGCGACATTTTTGTATATCACCCTGAAAGGTAAAATCGACCGAACAGAACGCACGCTCGTCTACGTCTATGTAGTACAGCGGCTCACCCAAGTGGTTTCGAATTTTTCCGTCCTGGTGAATCCGGCCCAAGGGTGCCCCATCGCTGCCATTGCCTTTGAAGACCAGGTAGCGGCCGTTCGTGTAGTTGTACGGCATTAGCGGTCCTCATTCCGAATAGCCATCGGAACACATGGTTTGGCCATTCGCTGTTCCCATCCATGACCCTTCCCCACAACGCTATCAGGTCAGGATTACCGATGCTCAATTTCTTCTGGTAACCGCTCGCCGAGCTGCTGCCGCGCCCGGCAATTGCCACCCGGATCATCGGGCGCTGGGACAGACCACGATCCTTTCAACCACACGAATCATCGGCATTTTTCCAGCTTGAGATGAGAGGGACGGCATGGTCAAATAACTGATAGCCTTTTGACATGGATATTTCAATTGAAGCAGTACCGCGGACCCATCCTATTTTTTTCAGTAATGATCTCACTCTTTGTCCTGCTTCAACTCTGGCACGCACGGTCTGCTTCGGAAGACAAAAAGGAAGAGCGAGAACGCCAGCTTAAAGGGATCGCGCTCATCATGAATGCCCAATCCCCAAAGACGGTCGATGACACTCGCCTTGATTCGGTGATCTATCAAGACGGGATCATGCGTATTTCCTACACGCTTACAAAAACCTCGAAAGATGAAATCGATTCCGACGCATTTACGAAAGACAAAAAAGCCCTTGCGGCCTCTGTATCCTGCGATGAAAAAGGTCTAGGACAGTTCGTGAAGTCGGGGCTCTTGATCAAATACACAATCAATGACTCAAGCAGTGCTCCGATCACTGACTTTCAGATAGGCAAGTCCGATTGCCTTTGAAGATCAGCCCTGAATAAGCCCGCCTCTCTCGCGGGCTTTTTTATGCGTGCCGTACCCGCCCTCTCGACGTTTGCGCGCAGTCCGTAACAAGCCCTCGAATACATCCCACTGATTCCTTTTTGCTGCTACGCAAAGACTGGGGAGAGACCACGGTTTTGAGTTCACTCATCATCAGGTCGTGGTCTGTCCTCGTAATTGGCAAAGGAGATTTGAACATGAGCCAACACCTGACGACATTTGACATGGCGGCACTACTCGATAGCGACGAAGCCATCAGTGAATACCTTTCCCAAGTGCTGGCTGATGGTGATAGCGAGGAGTTTCTCCGAGCGATCGGCTATGTCGCCAAGGCCCGCGGCATGGCGCAGATCGCCAAGGCTCTGGCATGGGGCGAGAAAGCTTGTACAAGGCGTTCGCACCCGGATCAAAGCCGAGATTTGATACCGTACTCAAGGTCATTCATGCGTTAGGCATTGATCTTCATGCGCAGCCTGGGCATGCAGCTAATCATTCACCTGCCTGACGAACGGATTAGACACCGGGACAAACCACGATTTTGAGTTCGCTTGTAAAATCGACCGGTCTCATAATCGTAGTCTGTCCCTGTTCTCCTTTTTTTCCCTTCTCATTCGACTTGACCAGCAAACGAAGCAGTGAGCACCGGCAGAGAACGGCCAGAAATGGTCACCTGAAATGCCCCCGACCTTCACATCGCCTTGGAAGAGATCGCACGTGCCAACCCAAAACGTGCCTTGAGCAAACGCGGCTAGGCGCGCTCAGGTCGCTATAGTCGACTCTATTGCCGACCGTACTTCCAGGAGCCTTTTCCCAGTGTCTGACATGTCGACCAACTTCGCTTACGCAAAACGCTTCAACGCCGTCCTCGCCTACATTAATGAGAATCTCGAAGGTGATCTGTCGGTGAATACGTTGAGCCATGTGGCGAACTTTTCGGCATTTCACTTCCATCGACAATTCACCGCGTTCGTAGGCGTGCCTGTTTCACGTTATGTGCAACTGATGCGATTACGACGCGCGGCGCATCGCCTTGCCGCAGCTGCTGATCACCCGGTACTGGAGGCCGCACTCGGTGCCGGCTTCGAAAGTCCGGAGGCTTTTTGCAGGGCGTTCAGGCGGGCGTTCGGTATGACGCCGAGTGCGTTCAGGAAGGAGCCGAACTGGCAGGTCTGGAATGCGGTGTTCGCAATCCCTCATTTTTCCAGGACTATCATCATGCAAATACGAATCGTGCAATTCCCTGAAGTCAGGGTCGCAGCATTTGAACACTGCGGGCCCGCCGGGCTCGTCAATGAGAGCGTGCGCAAGTTCATCGAGTGGCGTAAGCAGAGCGGACAGTCGCCGGTGGCGTCGAGTCGCAGCTTCGGCATTCCCTATGGCAACCCCGATACGACACCCGCGCAAGCATTCCGCTTCGCAATCTGCGGCGAGATTCACGAGGCCGTGGCGCCGAATGAGTTCGGCGTGCGCGAAATCGTTATTCCCGGCGGTCGCTGTGCCGTGGTGCGACATGAGGGGTCACCGGATCACATCGGCGAAACGATCTATCCGATTTACCGCGATTGGCTTCCTGGCAGTGGAGAGGAACTTCGTGACCAGCCGCTGTTCTTCCATTACTTGAGCATCTATCCCGAGACACCGCAAGATCACTGGCAAACTGATGTGTATGTTCCGCTGCAATAGCGGAGCAAGCAGTTTTCGACCCTGAACTGACGTCGATGAATGTCCGTTCAGGGTTGTGGATTCAACCGGTCGACGCAACACAGCTGAGAGGCACCCGCTTACATCCATCAACTGCAAACAGCTGGTCTGCGCGATGCTCGTTTTGCTCGTCAGTTCATCCAGGTAGCTGTGCCTGTGCCGAGATCAGTAGGGTCCATCGTCCTTTCAGAATAAAAGTGGCCTGCATGGCCCGGGCACTGCTCGAACAAAATAACACACAAGTGTTGTATTAACACAGAAATGTTGTAGAGTGGACTCATCCAAACAACCAAGCGAAGTGATGAAGCTCAGCGAGCTCAGACAATGGTTGAAGACCCAAAGGATGGCCTTCGAAGCAGGCAAAGGAATCCACTTCAAAGTCCACCCACGGCAACAAGGCTACCTCGCGGATCACAGTTCCAAGGAAAAGCCGGAACCGACCGGTAAGGCGATCATTAAACAACTGGGCTCTGAAGAGCCCTTTCACCACGCCTGAGCACTGGACTATCACCTCCAAGGAGTGACGATGTACGACTATCCAATCCGATTCGAACAGGACGTTAGCGCCCCAGGCGTTGCCGTGTTCTGCCGCGACCTGCCAGAGCTGAACAGCTACGGCGATGATCGGAAGCACGCTATCCGCGAAGCCCTGGACGGGATTGAATCCACCCTCTCCATCTACGTCGATGAGCGCCGCTCGATTCCGCCGGCGTCCGCCCCGCTGGAAGGCGAACACGTTGTTCATCTACCTGCGGTGACCGTGGCGAAGATCGCGCTTTGGAACACCATGATGGAGCGAGATATGCGAAAGGCCGACTTGTGCCGACTGCTCGGTGTGCATCAGGCCCAAGGCGATCGCTTGGTCGACTTTCTTCACACCTCCAAAATGGATCAGGTCGAGCGCGCCCTGGATGCTCTTGAACTCTACGTTGATGTCAAGGTAATGAGCCAAAACCCAACCAAATTGTTGATTCGCCAAATTCAAGAGCCGACGGCCACCCGTTACCTCGTGCATCTTGCAAATAAAGGCTTGGATGAATTGAGCCTGCCAATTGGACTGGCACAGGAGTACGCCGCCGTTCCACCAAAGCTCGCAACCGTAGTTCTAGACGGTGACGACGATAAGTTCTGGTGGCTCAGTGAAAGTTCTGAACGCCTCAGCAACTTTGGCTGGGACGCTTTTAGCCTTGCGAGACTGAAACATGAAGACCTGGGCCCTACTCATGACGAGGATTTGAAGCAACAAAAAACCCAGCGTGGCTGAAAACGAAAAGGCCCCGATTACTGTCGAGGCGCCTATGCCTCTCGTTATCCGCCGCAACGCAAAAGCCCCGATCCAAGTCGGGGCTTTCTCGTTTCTGCCAGACGCAAAACCCGCTCGACGGCGGGCTGTACTTATCAGTTTTTGCAGACCACCTGCGGAGGCGCAGCATGCGTCAGCTTTTGGGGAATAACAATCGAAGTGCCAGGCAAAGTGGTAAGTTCGAGAACCGCCAACATGCAAATCAGCGCTGGCTCGCCATCTTTGCTTGGTCTGCCATCCACCCCTACCACTGCTTCGTAGTCTTTCCCGGGTTCCAGCTTGTAAACGAGCGCCTGGCCACCACAGGTCAGGTAAGAGCTGCCATTGCCCGCAATGGTCGCGCCCCGGGTTGCAATCTGGAATGGCAGATCCGTCCTGACGCGATACTCGGTCACGACCTCTTTGTAAGCCCCTTCCCCCATCCGAATTGCAGGGATGTACTGGATAAGACTGGGCCAAACTCTTTTCGGTATGCCAATGCTCGCCGACTTCAGGGGATACTGCGGATAGTTGATGCTCGCCGTACCGTCCTGTCCGAAACGTCCGGCTTCAGCCATCTTATGCCGGGTAGCAGGAGCACAACTGCCGACGATGCTATCTCCATACACATCGGAGTTCGTGATAACGCGAACACGCGCCACGCCCTCTGATTGAGCAGGCTCTTCGTATGGAACTGAAGGTATTCCAGAGCAACCAGCAAGTGCTAAAGCAAGAAGAGTGACGGAAGTGACAACCCGCATGACCATGTCCTTATGTATACGCCAACAAAAAAGGGCCAACCTCTCGGTTGACCCTTCTAGACCGCCCAGCAGAGCGGATTTTGTTTGGTAGGCGCGATTGGACTCGAACCAACGACCCCCACCATGTCAAGGTGGTGCTCTAACCAACTGAGCTACGTGCCTGCTGTGAGGCGGCATTCTACGGAATTCCGGAGGGGTGTCAACACCTTTTTTTCACCTAACCCTATGAATATGCAAAATATTTAATTTCGCCGATGCGACCAAGACTTGGCGGTGGCTGGCGGCCGATTTTTATCTCAGGTAGGATCGCTGCATTCGTAAAAAATATAAAACAGAGGTTGCAGAATGGCGAACACATCCTATCCAGCGTCCTATTACGCCGCGTCGGCCAACCCGGTTCCTCCGCGCCCTGCCCTGCAGGATGACGTCGAGACGGATGTGTGCGTGATCGGCGCTGGTTACACCGGCCTGTCCTCTGCATTGTTTTTGCTGGAGAACGGTTTCAAGGTCACGGTGCTTGAGGCGGCGAAGGTCGGCTTTGGAGCTTCGGGTCGCAACGGCGGGCAGATCGTTAACAGTTATAGCCGCGATATTGATGTGATCGAGCGTAGCGTCGGCCCTCAGCAAGCGCAGTTGCTGGGCAACATGGCGTTCGAGGGCGGACGGATCATTCGTGAGCGGGTGGCGAAGTATCAGATTCAGTGTGATTTGAAGGACGGTGGTGTATTCGCCGCCCTCACCGCTAAACAGATGGGCCATCTGGAGTCGCAGAAGCGTTTATGGGAGCGTTTCGGGCATACCCAGTTGGAGTTGCTGGACGAGCGTCGTATTCGCGAGGTGGTGGCTTGCGAGGAGTATGTGGGCGGCATGCTCGATATGAGCGGTGGGCATATTCATCCGCTCAACCTGGCATTGGGCGAAGCAGCGGCGGTGGAGTCCCTGGGCGGGGTGATTTATGAACAGTCGCCTGCGGTGCGTATCGAACGAGGCGCCAGCCCTGTGGTGCATACACCACAGGGCAAGGTCAGGGCCAAGTTCATTATCGTGGCCGGCAACGCCTACCTGGGCAATCTGGTACCAGAGTTGGCGGCCAAGTCCATGCCTTGCGGTACGCAGGTGATTGCCACCGCGCCGTTGGGCGATGAACTGGCTCATAGCCTGCTGCCCCAGGACTATTGCGTCGAAGATTGCAACTACCTGCTCGATTACTACCGGCTGACCGGCGACAAACGCCTGATCTTCGGGGGCGGCGTGGTATATGGCGCGAGGGATCCGGCGAACATTGAGGCGATCATTCGGCCGAAGATGCTCAAGGCCTTCCCGCAGCTCAAGGATGTGAAGATCGATTACGCCTGGACCGGAAATTTCCTGCTGACGCTGTCGCGTCTTCCACAGGTCGGGCGGCTGGGGGATAACATTTATTATTCCCAGGGCTGCAGCGGCCATGGCGTGACGTATACGCATCTGGCGGGCAAGGTCCTGGCGGAAGCGCTACGGGGTCAGGCTGAGCGTTTTGATGCGTTTGCGGACCTGCCGCACTACCCCTTCCCTGGTGGGCAGCTATTGCGCACGCCGTTTGCGGCGATGGGGGCTTGGTATTACGGGTTGAGGGATAAGCTTGGGTTCTGAAACTCGCGATTCGTCATCCGTAGCCGGTTAACCCTGCTATCGATTCTCGCGGGTATGCCACAGGCGTAGCAGGTAAACGGTGGAATCTATTATTTCGTAACGCATCTCATAGTGGCCGATCTGAATTCGGCGCACATCCCGCGGCTCGACTCTTCAAGGCGTTCACCGATACGCGGGCTGGTCAGCAACGTGATCGGTGCAGCGGTGAGCTGCTGCACCGTTCGTGCTGCAGCAGGCTGATTCACTGCCGCCAGAAATTCGTAAAGCCGGGATATATCAGAGAGCGCCTTGCTCGTCCACTTCAATTCCATCAGCGCGGCACCGGCAATGGAGTGTCGGTACTAAGGCTATCAGCCCAGGCTTGGACAGCTTGCTGGTCAATCACCCGACCAGCGTCAACATCAGCCAGGGCCTCATGAGTCATGCGACTACGCTCTTCTTCCTGATCTATCCAAGCCGACAGTGCCTGTTTAACGATCCAGTTTTTGGAGCGCTCCAGACGCTCCGCCATCAAATCGACTTTTTGGGCCAGTTGCTCAGGGACGTGAGCCGTGACAGATCGGGTTTTCGTGGTGGTAGCCATGTCAGGATTGCTCCAAGTCGTTACGTCTTCTTGAGTACAGGTCGCCTGATTCTACGCAGCTCTTCAGCGATTCGACTTAAAGTTAATCATACTGAATAAGAATGCATCGTCAAACGTGCCGCCAGAGCTGACAAAGGGCGTATGAGGAAGGACAGAAAACCCAAACCACAAAAACAAAAAACCCCGGTCTTTCGACCAGGGTCTTTGCTATCGACTAGAAGTAGCTTTGCAGCTTTCTTCTTAGCTTCAAGGCGTTCAGTGGGCCTCGAAGCAGATATGGCGCAGCGGACGGGACTCGAACCCGCGACCCCCGGCGTGACAGGCCGGTATTCTAACCGACTGAACTACCGCTGCGTATCGCTATGGACTTGCGTCCAGTTAACTCGTCTGATCCAACCCCTTGAGCTTGGATCTCGAACCAGGCGAACCTGCTTCGGAAAATATGGCGCAGCGGACGGGACTCGAACCCGCGACCCCCGGCGTGACAGGCCGGTATTCTAACCGACTGAACTACCGCTGCGCGTCGGTGGAGGCTTTTGACAGCTTCCGTCTTGCTTTCGCAAAACTCTCGTAAAACATGGTGGGTGATGACGGGATCGAACCGCCGACATTCTGCTTGTAAGGCAGACGCTCTCCCAGCTGAGCTAATCACCCTTTGCTTCGTTGAGGCCGCGAAATTTACGCAGGTACCGAAGCTAAGTCAATAGCAGGGTTGGTTTTTTTTCAAAAACAGCTTCGAGCGGCAAGCTTCAAGCTACAAGTCAGAAGCACCAACACCGCATAGTCGCTTGCAGCTTGCAGCTCGCCACTTGCAGCTGCTCCTCACTCATAAATCATTTTCTTGGTCATGCCGCCGTCCACCACGAACTCCTGCCCCGTGACAAAACCGGCGTTGCGCGACAACAGCCACGCCACCATTGCCGCCACGTCCTCTACCGTGCCTACCCTGCCCGCTGGATGCTGGGCGTGATCGGCATCGGTCAGCGGCTGCGCACGACGCTGTGATGGATCGCGCGCGTCGATCCAGCCAGGGCTGACGGCGTTCACCCGGATCTCCGGCCCGAGGCTGATGGCCAGGGCATGAGTCAGGGCCAGCAAGCCGCCCTTGCTCGCCGCATAGGCTTCGGTGTCGGGTTCCGATTGCGCGGCGCGGGTCGAGGCCAGGTTGACGATGGCGCCGTTGTGAGCGCGCAGATACGGTGCGCAGTGCTTGGCCAGCAGCATCGGCCCACCCAGGTTCACCGCCAGGACCCGATTCCAATAAGCCAGATCCAGGCTTTCCAGGGTGATGTTGTGCGGGTCGGCGATGGCCGCGTTGCACACCAGCGCGTCGAGCCGCCCGAACTGCCCAAGCACCTCGGCGATACCGGTGGCGACCTGTGCCTCGTCCGCCACGTCCATGGCGATGAACCAGGCATTGTCGCCCAGGGTCTTCGCCACCTTGGAACCGCGTTCGCGATCCAGGTCGGTCAGCACCACCTGCCAGCCTTCACAGATCAGCCAGGCAGCGATGCCCAGGCCGATGCCCCGTGCGGCGCCCGTAACCAGGGCAACCCGGCCATGAGTGCCGCTTGGTGGCGTTGCCAGCTCGATCACAAGGCCGCCAACCCGCGGGCCAGGTCGGCTTGCAGGTCTGCCACGTCTTCCAGGCCCACCGCAACGCGGATCAAGCTGTCACGAATACCCGCCGATTCACGCTCCTGGGGCGACAGGCGGCCGTGGGACGTGGTGCTCGGGTGGGTGATGGTGGTCTTGCTGTCACCCAGGTTGGCGGTGATGGAAATCAACCGGGTCGCGTCGATGAAGCGCCAGGCGCCCTCCTTGCCCCCCTTGACCTCAAAGCTCACCACCGCGCCGAAACCGCGCTGCTGACGCAAGGCCAGGTCATGCTGCGGATGGCTCTTGAGGCCGGCGTAATGCACCTTCTCGATGCCATCCTGCTGCTCCAGCCACTCGGCCAGGGCCTGGGCATTGGCGCAATGGGCTTTCATGCGCAGGCCCAGGGTTTCCAGGCCCTTGAGGAAAATCCAGGCGTTGAACGGGCTGAGGGTCGGCCCGGCGGTACGCAGGAAGCCCACGACTTCCTTCATCTGTTCGCCACGACCGGCCACCACGCCGCCCATGCAGCGACCCTGGCCGTCGATGAACTTGGTGGCCGAATGCACCACCACGTCCGCACCCATTTTCAGTGGCTGTTGCAGCGCCGGGGTACAGAAGCAGTTATCGACCACCAGCATGGCGCCCTTGGCGTGGGCGATTTCCGCCAGCGCGGCGATGTCCACCAGCTCGGCCAGAGGGTTGGAAGGCGACTCGACGAACAGCAGCTTGGTATTGGCCTTGATTGCCGCATCCCAAGCAGACAGGTCCGCCAGGGGCACGTAATCGACTTCCACGCCAAAGCGCTTGAAGTACTTTTCGAACAGGCTGATGGTCGAGCCGAAGACGCTGCGCGACACCAGCACGTGGTCGCCAGCGCTGCACAGGCTCATCACCACGGCCATGATCGCGGCCATGCCGGTGGCAGTGGCCACCGCTTGCTCGGCGCCTTCCAGGGCGGCGATGCGCTCCTCGAAGGCCCGCACGGTCGGGTTGGTGTAGCGCGAGTAAACGTTGCCCGGCACTTCGCCGGCAAACCGTGCGGCTGCATCGGCAGCGGTGCGGAACACGTAGCTGGAGGTAAAAAACATCGGATCGCCATGTTCGGCTTCCGGTGTACGGTGCTGACCCGCGCGAACCGCCAGGGTATCGAACGCTACGCCTTCAAGGTCGCTGTCCAGCCGACCGGCATCCCAATCCTGACTCATGCTGTCACTCCTGAAATCGGTTTAAACGCAAACCGGCCCCTCAGGGCCGGTTGGTTAATCAATTGTTGTACAGATCGATGATCGCACTGACCGCCTGAGTCTTGGCCTTGGACGCATCGTTACGTGCGTTCTCGATCTTGTTCAGGTAGGCCTCGTCGATGTCGCCGGTGACGTACTTGCCGTCGAATACCGCGCAATCGAAGTGCTCGATCTTGATCTTGCCGCCACCGACCGCTTCGATCAGGTCCGGCAGGTCCTGGTAGATCAGCCAGTCGGCGCCGATCAGGTCGGCCACATCCTGGGTGGTACGGTTATGAGCGATCAGCTCATGGGCACTCGGCATGTCGATGCCGTAGACGTTAGGGTAGCGCACGGCCGGGGCCGCAGAGCAGAAATACACGTTCTTGGCGCCGGCTTCACGGGCCATCTGAATGATCTGCTTGCACGTGGTGCCACGGACGATGGAGTCGTCCACCAGCATCACGTTCTTGCCGCGGAACTCCAGTTCGATGGCGTTGAGCTTCTGGCGTACGGATTTTTTCCGTGCGGCCTGGCCTGGCATGATGAAGGTCCGGCCAATGTAGCGGTTCTTCACGAAGCCTTCGCGGAACTTGACGCCCAGGTGGTTCGCCAGCTCCAGGGCCGCGGTGCGGCTGGTGTCCGGGATCGGGATGACCACGTCGATGTCATGGTCCGGACGCTCGCGCAGGATCTTGTCGGCGAGTTTCTCACCCATGCGCAGGCGGGCCTTGTAGACCGAGACGCCATCGATGATCGAGTCCGGACGTGCCAGGTAGACGTGTTCGAAGATGCACGGGGTCAAGGACGGGTTGGTCGCGCACTGACGGGTGTGCAGCTTGCCGTCTTCTGTGATGTAGACCGCTTCGCCCGGGGCCAGGTCGCGAATCAGGGTGAAGCCCAGCACGTCCAGGGACACGCTTTCGGAGGCGATCATGTATTCGACGCCTTCGTCGGTGTGGCGCTGGCCGAATACGATCGGGCGGATGCCGTGGGGATCGCGGAAACCGACGATGCCGTAGCCGGTGATCATTGCCACCACCGCGTAGCCGCCGACGCAACGGTTGTGCACGTCGGTCACGGCGGCGAATACGTCTTCTTCGGTCGGCTGCAGCTTGCCGCGCTGGGCCAGCTCATGGGCGAACACGTTGAGCATCACTTCCGAGTCAGAATTGGTGTTCACGTGGCGCAAGTCAGATTCGTAGATCTCCTTGGCCAATTGCTCGACGTTGGTCAGGTTGCCGTTGTGCGCCAGGGTGATGCCGTACGGCGAGTTGACGTAGAACGGCTGGGCTTCAGCCGACGTCGAGCTGCCCGCAGTCGGATAGCGCACGTGGCCGATCCCCATATGACCGACCAGGCGCTGCATGTGGCGCTGGTGGAACACATCGCGCACCAGGCCGTTGTCCTTGCGCAGGAATAACCGGCCGTCATGGCTGGTCACGATACCGGCAGCGTCCTGGCCGCGGTGCTGGAGCACGGTTAGCGCGTCATACAGCGCCTGATTGACGTTCGACTTACCGACGATACCGACGATGCCACACATGCGACGCAACCCCTACTTAATGGATCTGAACTGAACAACACTTACTGCGGCGTTTTGGCCGTTGGCAAGAGGTGTTCCTTGAACGGTATTTCAGCGGGTACGCTGATACCGCTGGCAAGCCACTGACTACTCCAACCCAGGATCAGGTTTTTGGACCAGTCTGCGACCAATAGAAATTGTGGCACGAGCCGGGACTCCTGCCACCACGTATCCTGCTGTACCGGCCCCAGGCTCAAGAGCCCGACGGCCACGACCACCAGCAACGCGCCACGCGCCGCGCCAAAGGCCATGCCCAGGAACCGGTCCGTCCCGGAAAGCCCGGTGACGCGAATCAGTTCGCCGATCAGATAATTGATCATTGCGCCAACCAGCAAGGTGGCGATAAACAAGATGGCACAGCCCGCGATCACGCGAGCCGACGGAGTTTCGATGTATCCGGCGAGGTACTGGGACAGCGAACCACCAAACATCCAGGCTACGACTCCCGCGATGATCCAGGTCAGCAGCGAGAGGGCTTCCTTGACGAAGCCGCGACTCAGACTGATCAATGCGGAGATGGCGACGATCGCAACGATCGCCCAGTCAACCCAGGTAAATGGCACGGTGCAGCCTACAGACGGATAAGGCGGCGCATTTTAGCAGAGCGCAGGGCTGTCGGTAAGCTGCAATTCAAATCAGCCAAATCGCTGTCAGCCGCGCTCTGGCTGGAAGCGCACCACAAAACCCTTGAGGTTCTGCTGGCGGCTGAGCAGGTCACGCAGGCGATCGGCTTCGGCGCGCTCGATCAGCGGCCCGACAAACACCCGGTTCTTGCCATCGGCGGAACGGATGTAGGCGTTGTAGCCCTGGCTGCGCAGGGTTTTCTGCAAGTTCTCGGCACTTTCGCGACTGGTCAGGCTGGCCAGTTGCACCGACCAGCTGACCGACAGGCCATTGGCATCCACGCGGCTTTGCGTGGTGTCAGGCTTGGTCGGGGCGGCGGTAACTGGCTGGCTTGGGGCCGGCTTGACCGCTGGAGCGGTCGGAGCGGGAGCTGGAGCCGGAGCGACTGACGGCTTGGTCGGTGCGGCAGCCGCAGGCGTTGCGGGTGCAGGCGCAATCGGCATCGACGGCGCCGATTGATCGGCCAACTCCTCGTCGCTCGGGACAGGTTCCTGGGGCAATGCCTGGGGCTCGGGCACCGCCACTGGCTCGACTTGCACAGGCGGCACCGAAGGTGCCTGGGGCGCGGCCGGCGCGTCGACCGTGACCTGGCGTTGCTCGTCCTGACGGGAAAACAGCATCGGCAGGAAAATCACCGCCAGGGCCACCAACACCAAGGCCCCGACCATGCGCTGCTTGTACGCCTTATCCAGCAATGCCATCTGCAGCCTCCTCCGTGGAGCGCCGGGCCAACCATTGAAGGGCCTCGGCAACACAAAAAAATGATCCGAACAGCAGGATTTCATCATCGGCCGTCGCCAGGGCGCACTGCCCTTCCAGCGCGGCGGCCACGCTAGCGTAGGCCTGCACTGAAGCGCCATGGCGCTGCAAGGCTTCCTGCAACTGCGCCGCGGTACGCGATCGCGGCGAATCCAGTGGCGTCACCGCCCAATGCTGGACACTAGCACCCAACGCCTCGACAACGCCATCCAGATCCTTGTCGGCCAGCAGCCCGAACACCGCCAGGCGCCGCCCCACCACGGGTCGCCGTGCCAGGCGCTCGGCCAGGTACTGCGCCGCGTGGGGGTTATGGCCGACATCCAGCAACAGGTTCAGATGCTTGCCTTGCCAGTCGAACTGACGACGATCGAGGCGCCCGACCACACGGGTCGCCTGCAGCGCCTGGACGATTTGCCCGGCATCCCATGGCAAACCCAGCAACAGGTAGGCCTGGAGCGCCAGCGCGGCGTTTTCCATCGGCAGGTCCAGCAAGGGCAGATCGTGCAACTCCACTGGATTGCCCAGCAGGTCGCTGCCGCGCCATTGCCAATGCTGCTCGGTCATCGCCAGGTCGAAATCCCGCCCGCGCAGAAAGAACGGGCAGCTCAATTCGCGCACCTTGTCCAGCAACGGCTGGGGGGGATTGAGATCGCCGCAAAGCGCCGGCGCACCCTGGCGAAAGATGCCGGCCTTCTCGAAGGCCACGGATTCGCGGGTATCGCCCAGGTAATCGGCATGGTCCACACCAATGCTGGTGACCAGTGCAATGTCTGCGTCCACCAGGTTGACCGTATCCAGCCGTCCGCCCAGGCCCACCTCCAGCACAACCGCATCGAGACCGGAACGGGCAAACAACCAGAACGCTGCCAGGGTGCCCATCTCGAAATACGTGAGGGTTGTATCGCCTCGCCCGGCTTCCACCGCGGCAAAGGCTTCGCACAGCTGGACGTCAGTGGCTTCGACGCCGTTCACTTGCACCCGCTCGTTGTAGCGCAGCAGGTGCGGCGAGCTGTAGACACCGACGCCCAGGCCCTGGGCCCGCAGCAGCGAAGCCACGAAGGCACAGGTCGAACCCTTGCCGTTGGTGCCAGTGACGGTGATGACCCGGGGCGCCGGCTTGGACAGCCCCATGCGGGACGCTACCGCTTGCGAGCGCTCCAGCCCCATGTCGATGGCCGATGGATGCAACTGCTCGAGGTAGGCAAGCCAGTCGCCCAGGGTGCGTTGGGTCATAGTCCGGCGGGCACTGGCGGAACCACGATCGGCTCGATCGGCGCGGCGACGAATTTCGGCGTCGGCAGCCCCATCAGTTGCGCAAGCAGGTTGCCCAGGCGCGGACGCAACTCCTGACGATGGATGATCATGTCGATGGCGCCGTGCTCCAGCAGGAACTCGCTGCGCTGGAAGCCTTCCGGCAGTTTTTCACGCACGGTCTGCTCGATCACGCGCGGGCCGGCAAAGCCGATCAAGGCTTTCGGCTCGCCGACGATCACGTCGCCCAACATGGCCAGACTGGCAGAAACGCCACCGTAGACCGGGTCGGTCAGCACCGAGATGAACGGAATGCCTTCCTCGCGCAGACGCGCCAGCACCGCGGAGGTCTTGGCCATTTGCATCAGGGAGATCAGCGCTTCCTGCATCCGCGCACCGCCGGAAGCGGCGAAGCAGATCATCGGGCAACGGTTTTCCAGAGCGTAGTTGGCGGCACGAACGAAGCGCTCACCGACGATGGCACCCATGGAGCCGCCCATGAAGGAAAATTCGAAGGCCGATACCACCACCGGCATGCCCAGCAAGGTGCCACTCATGGATATCAGCGCGTCTTTTTCGCCGGTCTGCTTCTGGGCAGCGGTCAGGCGATCCTTGTACTTCTTGCCGTCGCGGAATTTCAGACGGTCCACCGGCTCCAGGTCGGCACCCAGCTCAACACGGCCTTCTGCATCGAGGAAAATGTCGATACGGGCACGCGCACTGATGCGCATGTGATGGTTGCACTTGGGGCAAACGTCCAGGGTCTTTTCCAGCTCGGGGCGGTACAGCACCGCTTCGCAGGATGGACATTTGTGCCACAGACCTTCAGGCACCGAGCTTTTCTTCACCTCGGAACGCATGATCGAAGGGATCAGTTTGTCTACCAACCAGTTGCTCATGCTTTCTTTCTCCAGTACCGGCGGCCCGAACGCTTTGGTTCGCGGCCCCGCGTATGCCCTTGAGCTAAATTCATTGTGCGGCGAGTCGAGGGCCACCACGGTCAGTGCAAAACATGACCTGCGTGCAACCCAACCTTCCTCAGCCATCCCGGCAACCGCACGGCGGCTACCACTTCGCTATCGGCCCACCCGGAGGCGGCACCTGCCTGCTTTGTACAGTGCTGGTATGGACGGCGGCAGTCTGCCAGCCGTCACATTGACGACTGGCTGCTGCGCACAGCGGCCATGAATGCACGAATCTTTGCAGGGTCCTTGATGCCCTTGCCCTGCTCCACACCTCCGCTCACGTCCACCGCGTAAGGGCGAACCTGGCGAATGGCCTGGGCCACGTTGTCCACGGTCAGGCCACCGGCCAGGATGATCGGTTTGTCCAGGCCTTGGGGCACCAGCGACCAATCGAACGCTTCGCCGGTCCCGCCGGGAATGCCTTCCACATAGGTGTCCAGCAAAATGCCGCTGGCACTGGCGAACGCTGCGCAACTGGCGGCAATGTCATCCCCGGCCTTGACCCGCAACGCCTTGATGTACGGGCGATGCCAGCCTTCGCAATCGGCGGGGGCCTCGTCGCCATGAAACTGCAACAGGCCCAGCGGCACCGCATCGAGTATTTCGCCCAACTCGCAACGACTGGCGTTGACGAACAGGCCCACGGGCGTCACGAACGGCGGCAAGGCCTGGATAATCGCCCTCGCCTGCTGCACCGTCACCGCGCGCGGGCTCTTGGCGTAAAACACCAGCCCGATGGCATCGGCCCCGGCCTCGACAGCCGCCAACGCGTCCTCGACGCGGGTGATCCCGCAAATCTTGCTGCGAACGACCGGCATGGTGGGTAAAACCTCAGGCAAATCCGTGAAAGTCCCGGATGGTAGCAAATGCTGCGGAGGGCGTCAGCCGTCGAGTTCCGAGAAGCCCGTGAGGAAATGTGGCCCGATGTAACGCTCCGGCAGCTCGAATTCATCGCGATATTCGACCTGTACCAGGTACAAGCCGAACGGGTGCGCGGTGACACCACCGGAGCGACGGACACGACTGTCGAGCACTTCCTTGATCCACTCCACTGGCCGTTCGCCAGCACCAATGGTCATCAGCACGCCAGCAATATTGCGCACCATGTGATGCAGGAACGCGCTGGCGCGGATGTCGAGCACGATCATCTTGCCGTGACGGGTCACGCGCAGGTGATGCAATTCCTTGATCGGGGATTTGGCCTGGCACTGGCCGGCACGGAAGGCGCTGAAATCATGGATACCGATCAGGTATTGCGCGGCTTCGGCCATGCGTTCGACGTCCAGCGGGCGATGATTCCAGGTGATTTCTTCGTTCAGGTGCGCCGGGCGGATCTGATCGTTGTAGATCACGTAGCGATAACGCCGGGCGATGGCCTTGAAGCGTGCATGGAAATGCGCCGGCATCACCTTCGCCCAACTGACGCTGACGTCGTGGGGCAAGTTGATGTTGGCGCCCATCACCCAGGCCTTCATCGAACGCTCGACCTGGGTGTCGAAATGCACCACTTGGCCGCAGGCATGCACGCCGGCATCGGTACGGCCGGCGCAATGCAGCGACACGGGCGAGTCGGCGACTTTGGACAGGGCGTTTTCGAGGGTTTCCTGCACCGTCAAAACACCGGAAGCCTGGCGCTGCCAGCCACGATAGCGCGAGCCTTTGTATTCTACGCCCAAGGCGATCCGGAAAAAGCCGTCGGCCGCCATTTCGGCGGCCGGGTTGTCTATGTTTGCCAAGGAATTACAGCCTGCTGAGGTACGCAAAGGCGGGCATTATAAGGCCGATGGCTTGGGATGCCAGTCCGGCGGGTGATCCTGTGTCGAATGGGCTGGCGCTATCGCGAGCAAGCTCGCTCCCACAGAGGCTCAGGTGATTTTCCGGACCAAGACAAGCCCTTGTGGCGAGGGAGCTTGCTCCCGCTGGGCGTGAAGCAGCCCCCCTCCATGGTGCGTCGAGCACTTTTGCGAGCGCTGCGCACTCGAGCGGGAGCAAGCTCCCTCGCCACCAAGGGCGGTGTGAATCACCCGCAAAAAAAAGGCAGCCTCACCGGCTAATGCCAGTCAGTTAAGCTGACTGGCATTTCCATTTCTGATCGGATATTTCGGTGATTTCAGCCGAATCGCCCGAGGATAAACGCGCTCCTCACGTCGATGCGGCAGCACGTAGTGCGGCGCTGAAGCATGAAGCTCGGCCAAATACTTGGGGATGTTCCCGGAACGGTCGGCGGAGACGCTGTTGATAAACCCGAGAATCGCCCAAGTGCAGGCGGTGAAGCTCATTTCGCACGGGTAAATGCCAGGACAGTGGCGACTCATTTCCACCATCTGATAGCGCAACAAGTTGTAGCCCAACAACACGCCCCACAACTCTTGCTCGATCATCTCTGGCGTCTTGCTG